>NZ_REHL01000004.1:0-838629 GCF_003692845.1 Lactobacillus sp. ESL0263
AAAAAAGTACGGTGGCAATAGCAAGAAGGAAACACCTGTAACCATGCCGAACACAGCAGTTAAGCTTCTTCACGCCGAGAGTAGTTGGTGGGAGACTGCCTGCGAGGGTAGGACGCTGCCGTGCTTTATGGAGGATTAGCTCAGCTGGGAGAGCATCTGCCTTACAAGCAGGAGGTCACAGGTTCGAGCCCTGTATCCTCCATACCGAGTCGTTAGCTCAGTCGGTAGAGCATCTGACTTTTAATCAGAGGGTCGACGGTTCAAGCCCGTCACGACTCATGGCCCCATTTTGCGGGTGTGGCGGAATTGGCAGACGCGCTAGATTTAGGTTCTAGTGTTTTCGGACGTGTGGGTTCAAGTCCCACCACCCGTATTCGCCAAATTTTATTAATACCATATTTACATTTTTGCCGATTTAGCTCAGTTGGTAGAGCATCTGTCTTGTAAACAGGGGGTCGTACGTTCAAATCGTATAATCGGCATTCATAATTATGCGGAAGTAGTTCAGTGGTAGAACATCACCTTGCCATGGTGGGGGTCGCGGGTTCGAATCCCGTCTTCCGCTTTCATTACATGCCGGGGTGGCGGAATTGGCAGACGCACGGGACTTAAAATCCCGCGGTTGGTTTCAACCGTACCGGTTCGACTCCGGTCCTCGGCATCTAATGATGCGCCCTTAGCGCAACTGGATAGAGTGTCTGACTACGAATCAGAAGGTTGAAGGTTCAAATCCTTCAGGGCGCATATCCCGGGAAGTGGCTCAGTTTGGTAGAGCACCTGGTTTGGGACCAGGGGGTCGCAGGTTCGAATCCTGTCTTCCCGATTTGTAATTGAATGACGATTACATTTTGTTGGCGGTGTAGCTCAGCTGGCTAGAGCGTCCGGTTCATACCCGGGAGGTCGAGGGTTCGATCCCCCCCGCCGCTATTTGCTAGAGCTCGGACCTTTAGCTCAGTTGGTTAGAGCAGACGGCTCATAACCGTCCTGTCGTAGGTTCGAGTCCTACAAGGTCCATTAAACTGGGTTTTGTACATTTATTTATTATTATAATCGCGGGATGGAGCAGTCTGGTAGCTCGTCGGGCTCATAACCCGAAGGCCGGTGGTTCAAATCCACCTCCCGCAATATGGTCCATTGGAGCAGTGGTTTATCTCGTCTCCCTGTCACGGAGAAGATCATCAGTTCAAATCTGATATGGACCGTTAAATGGCTCGGTAGCTCAGTCGGTAGAGCAAAGGATTGAAGCTCCTTGTGTCGGCGGTTCGATTCCGTCCCGCGCCATTTTTTTATTATCAAAGTTTTGCGGGTATGGTTTAGTGGTAAAACGAAAGCCTTCCAAGCTTTAGTCGCGAGTCCGATTCTCGTTACCCGCTTTTGGGGCCTATAGCTCAGCTGGTTAGAGCGCACGCCTGATAAGCGTGAGGTCGATGGTTCAAGTCCATTTAGGCCCATAATAAAATAATGGAGACTTACTCAAGTGGCTGAAGAGGCGCCCCTGCTAAGGGTGTAGATCGGGTTATTCCGGTGCGAGAGTTCGAATCCCTCAGTCTCCGTATTGTATAAAAGACTATTGATTAATGTCAGTAGTCTTTTTTTGTGTTTTATAAAGTGCTGCTAAATTTTTTAACGTATGGCTACGATCATAGCTATCTTTTAGTGACACTAGTCGCAGCAAATGTGAGAATATCTAAGAGTGAATAGGCTAATCACATACTTAGGGTAGGAATTTTAATTGGAAAAAATAGGGGGGCTCATTTGTCATTACATTTTTTTAAAATGTACTCGAAAAGATATCTTACCGCTAGTAGTGGATGATTAATGTAGCTGTTAATAACTTATTAAAAAACGTAATTTCAATAAGTTAAGAGATATTTGAATACATGGTTTGATGATAACAATTAACGTTTAGTTTGAGCGAATTTCTCTTTTCCGCTATAGAATGCCGGAAAGAAACTTACTGGAAGTAAGAATAAAGTCTAGGGAGACTAAGAGAAGTGTGGAATATTCAATTTTTTAACAAAAAAACTTGCAAGATGATGTAGAATCCTGTATTATTAATAGCGTTGTGATTGACAGAACTGAGAGTTCTCAAGTAATAACGAATAAAAAAAGTAGTTGACTTTAACAAACAAATTCGGTATTATAATTAAGCGTCTTATGACGTTAGACAACAATTCGACCCGTTGGTCAAGTGGTTAAGACATCGCCCTTTCACGGCGGTAACATGGGTTCAAATCCCGTACGGGTCATTACCACATTTTATGGTATATTTACATTTGGAGGATTACCCAAGTGGCTTAAGGGGACGGTTTTGAAAACCGTTAGACGGTCTTGCCGTGCGTGGGTTCAAATCCCACATCCTCCTTTAATAATAATCGCGGGATGGAGCAGTCTGGTAGCTCGTCGGGCTCATAACCCGAAGGCCGGTGGTTCAAATCCACCTCCCGCAATATGGTCCATTGGAGCAGTGGTTTATCTCGTCTCCCTGTCACGGAGAAGATCATCAGTTCAAATCTGATATGGACCGTAGGATGGCTCGGTAGCTCAGTTGGTAGAGCAAAGGATTGAAGCTCCTTGTGTCGGCGGTTCGATTCCGTCCCGCGCCATCAGCCTGGAGGAGTAGCGAAGTGGCTAAACGCGGCGGTCTGTAAAACCGCTCTCTCTGAGTTCGGCGGTTCGAATCCACCCTCCTCCATAATAGGGATATCGTATAAAGGTAGTACATCGGTCTCCAAAACCGCTAGTGTGGGTTCAATTCCTACTATCCCTGTTAAAACTTCATGGCGGAATTGGTGAAGGGGTTAACACACCGGTTTGTGGATCCGGCATACATGGGTTCGAATCCCATATTCCGCCCTAGCATTGGGATATAGCCAAGCGGTAAGGCACTAGACTTTGACTCTATTATGCGCTGGTTCGAATCCAGCTATCCCAATCTATTATGAGAATATTCAATGGCGGTGTAGCCAAGTGGTAAGGCAGAGGTCTGCAAAACCTTAATCGTCGGTTCAAATCCGATCCCCGCCTTTAAAGGTTCAGTCCATTGAACTATTATTTTTTGTTTTACTATGGCGGTGTGGCGGAATTGGCAGACGCGCCAGACTCAAAATCTGGTGTCCGTTTAGGACGTATCGGTTCGACCCCGATCACCGCTATTATATGGCAGCTTCTTACTAGAAGCTGCTTTTCTTTTATATTTTTTTGCTTTTGTTTTTATAAAAATTGCACATGCAGGGTGTAATCTTTATAATACCTTTTATGGAGGTATTCAAATGAATATTGGTATTTTTACCGATACGTATTTTCCGCAAATTAGTGGTGTAGCAACATCAATCAAAACATTAAAGGATGCCCTTGAAAAACAGGGACATAATGTTTTTATTTTTACGACTACTGATCCACATGTACAAAAGGGAGCAGTTGAAGCAAATGTTTTTCGCTTCAGTAGTGTACCGTTTATTTCTTTTACTGATCGACGTGTAGCTTTTAGAGGCTTTTTTGAAGCAACTAAGGTTGCTCGTGAAGTAAAACTTGATATTGTTCACACGCAGACGGAGTTTGCACTGGGAATGATTGGGAAATATGTTGCGCATCAATTAAAAATTCCGGCCATTCACACGTATCATACGATGTATGAAGACTATTTACATTATGTGCTCAATGGTCATCTTTTGCGCCCATACCATGTTAAGCAATTTACCAATGTCTACCTCAAAAATATGGATGGCGTTATTGCCCCTAGCGAGCGCGTAGAAAAGCTTTTAAAGCGCTATAAGGTAACTATCCCTATGAAGGTAATTCCAACGGGAGTGGACATTGAGAGCCTAAATCAGCCTATTACTAACGACGTTCGTCACGATTTAGGAATTGAACCGGACGCACAAGTACTTTTGACCCTAAGCAGAATTGCTGGAGAAAAGAAAATTAACCGGATATTGAATGTTTTGCCGGAAATTGTAGATGAATTTCCAAAAGTATGTTTAGTAATTGCAGGCGACGGTCCTGATTTAGAAGTCCTACAAGAACAGGTTGAGCGTTTGACACTAGAAGATAATGTCATTTTTGCAGGAGATGTTCCTCATGAAGATGTTGGTTCATTCTACAAAATGGCAGACTTATTTGTTTCTGCTAGTGATACTGAAACACAAGGACTAACTTATATTGAAGCTCTTGCTTCTGGCACCAAATGCGTCGTTTATGATACTGATTACACTGAGCGCGTATTTGATGATAAATGCTTTGGTGAAGTTTTTACGCGACCAAGTGAGATGCGTGATGAAATTTTAGATTACTTAAGAGAAGGTTCAAGCGAAATTCCAGCTGATAAGCTAGCTAAGAAGTTAGATCAAATTTCCGCTAAACGTTTTGGTAGTGATGTTCATCAATTTTATGAAGAGGTAATTGAAAATTACCAAGAGGATCTCGAAGAAGAGGATACCAATGATTAGAATCAATATGTTTTCGCAAGCTGATTCAGTTAAAGGACAGGGAGTCGGTTCTGCCTACAATGAATTAATTAGCTTATTAAGAACGCATTTAGTAGAAGAATTTTATGTTACGAATAATAAGTATGGTCGAAGTGATTTAACGCACTATCATACAATTAACCCAACTTATTATGCTAATAGTTTTTCTCCAGCACGTGGGCGAAAAATTGGTTATGTTCACTTTCTACCTGAAACACTTGAAGGCTCAATCAAGTTACCCGCTCCAGCTAAAAAAGTCTTTTATAATTACGTAATAGACTTCTATAAGCGAATGGACCAAATCGTTGTCGTTAATCCTATTTTTATTGATAAATTAGTTAAGTATGGCATTAGACGCGAAAAGGTAAAATATATTCCTAACTTCGTTTCAAAAGAAGAGTTTTATCCTGAACAGCAGGCTGAAAAAAATGCCTTTCGAAATCAATTGGGAATTCCATTAGATAAATTTGTTGTTTTTGGTGACGGTCAAGTTCAAGCTAGAAAAGGTGTCGATGACTTTGCAAAGATGGCTGAAGCGAATCCGGAAATTCAGTTCATCTGGGCTGGTGGCTTTTCTTTTGGAAAAATTACGGATGGTTACGATCACTTTAAAGAGCTAGTTGATAATCCGCCACAAAACCTGATTTTTACAGGAATAATTGATCGGCAAAAATTAGTTGATTATTTAAATATTGCAGATTTATTCGTTTTACCATCTTTTGATGAACTATTTCCGATGTCAGTTCTTGAAGCTTTTAGCTGTGGTACGCCGGTGCTACTGAGAGATCTTGATTTATATAAAGCAATTATCGATGGCTACTACATGAAGGGCGAAAACTTTGAGGAAATGAATGAGCAACTGCGTCGAGTAGCGTATGATAAGACAATGCTAAATAAGTACGCTAACTTATCAAATATGGCCAGTGAAAAATATTCAGAAGATAATTTAGCCAAGATTTGGAATGATTTTTATCATGAGCAATATGAAATTGGCAGAAGACTAGGACAAATTCACTAATGAATAAGAAACATTTATGGGGCATTGCCATTGTTTTACTAATCAGCTGCGGTGTATTGTACGTTGATCTTAAGGACACTCCAGTTACGCAGCTGGCTAATGCAGCTCATGGAATTAATTACGGTGCGTTAATTTTAGTATTTGCATTGATGATACTTTCTTATGTGTTTGAAGCAAGCATTTTAGCAGTTTTAGCTCATCGCAAAGACGAACCAAAACGTTCAAAATGGTCCTTTTTTCGAATTCCTATCATTCAGGCTCTGTTCAATGCTATTACGCCAATGTCAACTGGCGGGCAGCCTTCTCAGCTTGCAGCAATGGTTCAAATGGGAATTGAGGGTGGCCGAGCAACATCGCTTCTTTTAATGAAGTTCATTATTTATCAAATCGTGGTTTTTCTCGCTTATGTGGTAACAATAATCACAGGCTTTAAGATGGTTGCAACAAAGTTTGCTGGTCTGGCATTCTTTATTGGAATTGGCTTTTTAATTCATGTGAGCTCGATTGTCTTTTTATTAGCTATTTTATTTGCCTATAACTGGACCAAAAAAGCTGCCAATTGGATAATGGATTTATTAGCAAAGTTTATTTCAACAGATCGCGTTGAAGTATGGCGAAAAAATACAGTTGATAAAATTGATACTTTCTATACTGAAAGTCAAAAACTCAAGCGTGAGAAAAAGAAATTGTTTCTTAGCGGGCTTTTGACTATTTTACAGCTTTTGTGTTTTTACTCAGTTCCTTACATGGTATTAGTTACCTTAGGTGTGCCTGCAAGTTGGGCAAGTGTAACGCAAATGAACATTATGATTATCATGTTTATGGCAATTATTCCAATTCCTGGAGCTTCTGGTGGAGCTGAATACAGCTTTCAGACTTTGTTTGCGACTTTTGTTTCTTCAAAAGGAGCGCTAGTTTTGGGGATGTTCTTATGGCGATTTGTAACCTACTTCTTAGGAATGATTCTGGGAATTTTTGGTTGGATTTTTAAGCCGAAGAAAATCACTAATACACCAAATGATTAATTTTTACTAAAACCACTATGCATAATTGGCCTAAAGGGTACTATATTATCATAGTGAGAGGAGAATGGAATGACACGGATTAAGTCTTTCTTTCAATGGTTAGTTACTAATAAGCTAGGTTTTTTCACCATTGTCTTGATAACGTTTTGGCTAAAAACGTATTTGATTTATTTAACTAAATTCAATCTCGGTGCAGTCGGAGCGATGCAAAACTTTCTTTTGTTCATTAACCCACTGCCTGCTGCACTATTGCTACTAGGGATAGGTCTTTTCTTCAAAGGACGAAAATCATATTGGATTATTATTGCAATTGATCTAATCCTTAGTACATGGTTATTTGCGAATATTTTATATTACCGTGAATTTTCAAATTTTTTGTCACTTTCAATTATTAAGACGTCTGGTTCAACTGCAGATAATCTAGGTAAAAGTATTGTTGGCATAACAAAAATAAGTGATTTTTCAACTTTTCTTGATGTAGCAGTCATTATAGGTTTGATGGCAAGTAAAGTTATCAAATACGATTTAAGGCCTTTAAAACTGAAATTTAATCTTTTACTTGAAGGATTAGCCGTGGCTTTGATTGGTGTTAATCTGATGATGGCGCAAAAGGATCGTTCAGGACTTTTGACTAGGACGTTTGATAACAGCTATATTGTTAAGTATCTAGGGATGAATCAATATGCTGTGTATGATGCCTTTAAAACCGCGCAAACAAGTGAACAGATGGCCAAGGCAAATGTTTCAGATTTAAGTTCTGTTAAAAAGTACTTGAAGGTTAATTATGTTAAACCTAATCCTGAATATACCGGTGTAGCTAAAGGTAAAAACGTAATTGTAATTCACTTGGAGAGTTTCCAACAGTTTTTGATTGGCTATAAATGGAAGGGTAAGGAAGTAACACCTAACCTAAATAAGCTGTATCATTCGAAGAATACTTTGAGTTTCTCCAATTTCTATAACCAGGTTGGACAAGGTAAGACTTCTGACGCTGAAATGATGCTAGAGAACTCTTTATATGGGCTGCAATCAGGTTCAGCAATGTCGAGTTATGGTACTTCAAACACATTTGAAAGTGCACCAGCAATTTTAAATCAAACTGGAGGTTATACTACTGCTGTAATGCACGGTGGTGCAGGATCATTTTGGAACCGAAATAATGCCTATAAGCAATTCGGCTACCATTACTTTATGCCACTGTCTTATTACGAGAACAAGCCAAAGTACTATATTGGTTACGGTCTAAAGGATAAAATCTTTTTATCGCAATCAATCAAGTACATCGAGCGTTTGCCTCAACCGTTTTATCTTAAGTTAATTACTGTCACTAATCATTATCCATATGATTTGGATAAAAAGAATCAGTCAATTGATCCAACTGACACTGGGGATGAAACTGTTGACGGTTATGTTCAAACGGCGCATTATCTGGATCAGGCAATTGGTGAATTTTTACAATGGATGAAGAAAACTGGTCTTGATAAGAAGACAATACTTGTTCTTTATGGTGACCACTATGGTATTTCTGGAAATCACCATAAGGCCAGTGCCGAATTACTTAAGCAAGAAGAGTTCACAAATTTTGACAATTTGAAGTTTCAACGAGTACCATTAATGTTCCATATGAAGGGACTAAAAGGTGGCATAAAGGACACCTATGGCGGCGAAATAGATGTTTTACCAACGTTGTTAAACTTGCTTGGCATTAACGACAAGGACACTATTCAATTCGGGCACGATTTGCTTAGCTCAAAGGCCCCTCAGATTGTTGCCCAGCGTAATGGTGACTTTATTACTCCTGAATATGCTAAGGTGGGCGGTACCTATTACTACACCAAAACCGGTGAAGAGATTGAGAAACCAGACAAAAAGCTTAAGACTAAGCTGGTAGCAATTTCAAATAAGGTAACTACTCAATTGTCATTGTCTGATCGTGTCATTGCGGGTGATTTGCTACGTTTTTATAAGCCTAAAGGCTTCAAAAAAGTAAATCCACATGATTATGACTATAATGAAAAAAAGGCGCTTAAACAGCTATACTCTTCTAAAACTAAAACGTCTTTGTGGTATCAAAATCACAAGAAAACAACTCAGAAGCAGTTCAAAACTGATGCGCCAGAGTTAGAAAAATAAAAGCTCGAAATAAAACATATTTTGTGCTAAAATTTATCAGTAATCGTATCTGTATATTGGAGGCAGCGTATTGTACAATTTATTTATGACGCTACTAATTATTGTTTCAATTTTAATTATCATTGCAACAATGATGCAGCCGCAGAAGCAACAAGATGCATTAAATGCCTTATCCGGCGGTGCAGTATTTAGTGGTCAAACGAAGAAACGTGGTTTTGAAGCATTTATGGAGAAAGTGACATCAGTATTACTAGCTCTCTTTTTCATTTTTGCTATTGTATTAGCTTATTTGTCTTCAAAATAGTAATGGTTCCTCCCGATCAAACGATGGGAGGATTTTTTTTATCTTTTTATCAAAGAATGGAGCTTAAGTGAATGGCACAGAACGAAAAAATTCTCGCTAATGTTTTAGAGATCTTTCGCCGCAACCCTAAAAAACAATATCAAGTAGAACAGATTGATCGGATGCTTAAACGAGACCGTTTAGGTAACTTTTCTGATATCGTCAAGGCTCTGTCATTTCTTGAGCAAGAAAAGAAACTTATCACGGATGGTAACGGACATTATCAACTGGCTCAAGAAAATACAATAGTCGACGGAATTTTTAAGTCTAATAGCAAAGGTTTTGGCTTTGTTAGGGTTGAAGATGAAGAGACTGATGATATTTTTGTTGCCAAAGATTATACTGCCTACGCAGTTGATGGCGATCAGGTCCGCGTGAAAATTACTGCTGGTGGCAATCCTTGGAATGGAAAAGGTCCCGAGGGACAAGTTCAGGAAATTATCGAACGTAATTTAACGTCACTAGTTGGTGAATTTCATCCAATGAGCGATGAACAGGTCAAGACTAGTCACTTTATCGGTTACGTATTAAGTACGAATAAAAAATTAGCAAATTACCGTGTTTACATTGGTGAAAACGGGCTTAAACCGCAAAAAGGTGATATGGTCAAGGTTTCAATTAGTAATTATCCTGACCAAGATAATCCTGATTCAATGACCGGTGTGGTAATTCAGGTCATTGGTAATAAGAGTTTGCCGGGCGTTGACATAATGGCAATTGTGTCAGCTCATGATGTTAAAACCGAATGGAATGAAGATGCATTAGAACAGTCAAACAATATTCCTGATCATGTTACACCAGAGGATATGGCTAATCGCGAAGATATTCGTGATCAACCAACTGTTACTATCGATGGGGACGATTCTAAGGACTTTGACGATGCTGTTGTTTTATGGCAACTGCCAAACGGAAATTATCATTTGGGAGTTCATATTGCTGATGTTGCGCATTATGTTAAAGAGAATACCCCGCTGGATAAAGAAGCATATACACGTGGTAATAGTACTTACCTAGTTGATCGCGTGATTCCGATGTTGCCGTTTCGACTTTCAAATGGTATTTGCTCATTAAATGAGGGTGTTGATCGTCTAGTACTTTCGTGTGAGATGGAATTAACTCCTGAAGGTGATCGAGTTAGCTACGATATTCATCCGTCAGTCATGCGCTCACATGGCCGTTTGACGTATAATAATGTTAACAAGGTGTTAGACCCTGACAATAATGATGAATTGGAAGAAAAGTACGTTAAGTTAGCGCCAATGTTAAAAGAAATGGCTGAATTGCATAACGCACTCTATAAAAAGCGTCATCAACGTGGTGCAATTGACTTTGAAGAGCCAGAAGCAAAAATCATTGTAGACGATCAAGGTAAACCAACCGATATTGTCTTGCATGATCGTGGTACAGCAGAAAAAATGATTGAATCTTTCATGTTGCTTGCTAACGAGACAGTTGCTGAAGCCTTCTATAAAAAGCATGTACCATTTCTTTACCGTGTGCACGAAACTCCGGACGGCGAAAGAATTAAGAGCTTCTTCGAATTTTGTAGCGCATTCGGTCTGAATATTACTGCAGATCCAAACCATGTTAAGCCACTCGATTTACAAAAGGTGGTATCAAAAACTACAGGCACTCCCGAAGAAGCCGTTGTGCAAATGATGATGTTGCGTAGCTTAAAGCAAGCTCATTATTCGGAAGAGCCACTAGGACACTTTGGTATTGCAGCTAAATTCTATACGCACTTTACTTCTCCAATCAGAAGATATTCTGATTTAATGGTGCATCGAATGATTCATGCATACGCTGAAGAGGGAACTGATAAGGAAGTCAGAGATCACTTTGCAAATTGCTTGCCTGATGTTGCAGAACAAACTTCAACACAGGAACGTGTCTCAATCGATACTGAGCGTGAAACTAATGATCTGAAGATGACCGAATATATGGCTGATCAAGTTGGTCAACATTTTGATGCAGTTGTTTCTTCTGTGACTAGCTTTGGGATGTTCATTCAATTACCTAACACTGTTGAAGGTTTAATTCATATTTCTAATTTAACTGATGATTTTTACAGTTTTAATGAAAAGAGTATGACATTAACTGGTCGCGGTACGCATAAGCAGTACCACGTTGGGATGCCAATCAAGGTAACTTTAACCAACGCAAATGTTGAACAGCACCAGCTAGACTTTGAAATTTATGACCCTAACGCACCTAAAAAGGCACACCACGATCGTGGTAACAACAATCGTCGTCGAGGAAGTCGCGGCTTTCACAATGACCACGGTCGGCGCAATAATGATAGAAATCGTAGCAATTTTCGGAAAAATGGTAATCATCCACATATAAGTAAATATAATCATTAGGACGGAAAATTGAAAAAAGAAAAGCAAGAAAATTTAATTGCTCAAAACAAAAAAGCGCATCATGACTATTTCGTTAAAGAGACATTCGAAGCAGGTATTGCATTAACTGGTACAGAAATTAAATCAGTACGTGCTAGGCGAATAAATCTTCGTGATGGTTATGTTCAAATTATTAATGGCTCTGCATACCTAGAGAATGTTCACATTAGTGAATACAAAGAAGGTAATCGTTATAATCATGAACCGCTGCGCAGAAGGCAATTACTTTTACACAAAAAAGAAATTGCTCGTTTGGCTAAGGAACAAGCAGAGCGTGGTATTGCAATAATTCCGCTCAAAGTCTATCTTAAGCATGGCTTTGCCAAGGTTCTTATTGGTGTGGGCCAGGGAAAGAAAAAGTATGACAAACGTGAAACGATTAAGAAACGTGACCAGGAACGTGAATTACGACGACAATACAAATTTTAGAAGAACAGTTTAATTGGGTAACCAATTAAACTGCTTTTTTGTTAAAAAGCTTATTTTTAGTATATAAATGGTTGTTGTTAAAAACTTGGTATTTTAGAATCAAGCATATAAGGATACATGAATACTTATTATGGATTTAAATAATAATAGTTAGCTGTTATTTAATAAAAATAAACCTTAATTTTTTTATGATATCTTTCTTGTTAAGCATTGCATTATGTATGGATATTTATTATATTATTAGTATGGATAAGAGTTATTTATGACGCAATAATAACTGAATATAGTGAAATTATGCAAAAAGCGCTGCATTTGCTGTGTTTTTTTTACTTTTATGATTAATTTTGTTATTTAAAGGGATAATTGTCTGACTAAATGAACTTTGTTCGTATGCTAAGTATAGAGTAAAGTATGTAAGGAATTGAATTGTAATGGAATTTAATGATGTATATGACCAGGAACGAGTAACTCGTAAATTTACTAACAGAAAAGTCAATGAAAAATTACTTGCTAAAATTATTAAGAAAGCACAGCAATCCCCTTCATTACTTAATTCACAGCCGTGGAAGGCATATGTTCTAACAGGTGAACCGCTTAGTTGCTTAAAAGAAGAGGTTAAAAAGCAAGTAGATGAAGGCGTAGAGCCTCATGAAGATTTTGCTAAAATATTAGCACTTAATTGGGATCCATATCCTAGTCAAAATTTGGCTGTGGTTGGTGCTTCTCAGCCTTATTTTTTTCACAATAAGATGGATTTATTTAAGAATTCAAATGAAACAATGTTCAACGCTCAGGATGTTGTTTTTCTAACAATTCCAAAAGCTTCGCCAGCATGGTCAGTGTTTGACTTGGGCATTTTTTCTCAAAGCATTATGCTTTTAGCAGTTGATGAAGGCTTGGCTGTTATGCCGGCTCATTCAATGGTTTCATTTCCCGAATTAGTTCGGAAATATGCAGAAATTCCTAATAGCGAAATTGTGGGAATGGCTATCGGTTTAGGATATAAAGATAAAACAGCGGAGGTCAATGATCCAAAGTTTATTCCAGATCGTTTACCATTTGAAAAGATTTATAAACTTGTAAAATAAATCTTCTTTTTATAAAAATAAAGTGCTATTAATGCTAAGATATATATCAAAGGATTTTTAAAAAGGTGATATAAATTTTGAGTACAACCCAAATAGTTACTAATTTAATAGCAACTTTAGTAATTTTTGTCTTTGCAGCTTTTTTTGTTGCTGCAGAATTTGCTTTAGTCCAAACGAGATCAAGTCAGCTTGAAGACATGCTGAGTAATAATGTGGGAAGCAAGCGTAAAGTTAAGCGTGCTTTGCATATGACTCACAACCTAAATGAATATCTATCAACAACGCAGGTGGGAACTACACTTGTCGGTGTTGTTTTAGGTTGGTTTTCAGCTGACACGTTTGCGGCTTTATTTTTTAGATTATTTAATTTAACCCAATTAAATCATTCTCTTGTGCGCTCTATCAGTGCACTTTTAGGAGTGATTTTCTTGACGTATTTAGAAGTGGTAGTAACGGAAATTGTTCCCAAGAATATCGCAATTGATATGCCAGTAAAAATCTTACTAGCAATTTGTACACCACTTCAGCTTTTCCATACACTGGTTTATCCATTCGTATGGCTACTTAATACCAGTTCTAATGGACTGTTAAAACTGCTTGGCTTTGATCAGGCAGATGAAGAAAATCAAGTTTATTCGCAATCAGAAATTATTAAGCTTTCTCGTAAGGCCGTTCATGGCGGTGCGCTTGATAAGAATGATTTGACCTACATGCAACGCGCTTTTGAGCTAAATGATAAAGTCGCCAAAGACATTATGACTGACCGAACAAGGCTAGTTGTCATTAATTCGAAAGACACGATTAAGCAAGCGTTAAAAATGTATCTTGATGAAGGATCTAGCCGAATTCCAGTTGTTCGTGATAATGATAAAGACGAAGTGGTGGGCTATATCTATGCCTTCGACGTGGTACAGCAAAGTCAAATTGATGAAAATGTTCCAGTTACGCGGATTATTAGAACAATGATTACTGTTCCCGAATCAATGCCGATTCAAGACATTTTGCATCTGATGATCAAGAAGCACACACCAATTGTGCTGATTGTGGATGAATACGGTGGAACTAGTGGAATTGTAACTGATAAAGATATTTATGAAGAGTTGTTTGGAACGGTTAAAGATGAAATTGACGATGTTTCAGATGATTATATTATCAAGGATAAGCATGATAATATTCATGTTTCCGGTAAAACCACGTTATACGATTTTGCGCGATATTTCCACAAGGACTTAAAGAGTTTTCAGAACAGCGACATCATCACTATAGGTGGATATATGATGGAACATTATCCTGATTTAAAGAAGAATGAAACTGTTGAATTAGAAAACTTTGAGTTTAAGCTTGAGAGTATTGAGCAAGGTTTCATGCGCTGGTTTGTGGTTAAGCAGTTAGATAAAAAACAAAAGTCAGAAGAAAAACAAGAATAAAAGAAAAGGACTTATCTCTTCAAGATAAGTCCTTTTTAAGTGCTAAAAATAATTATTTTTGAGCTAATTTAATAACCTCAGGCTTTAAAACGCCAATGTAACTTAGGTTACGGTAAAAGCTCATAAAATCGAGACCATAACCGACTACAAACTCATTACCAACTTTGGAACCATAGTATTCAATCTCGATATCATTTTTACGGTTAGCTTCTTTGTTTAGTAAAACGCAGCATTTCACGCTTTTAGCGCCACGCTTTTTGAGTAAGTCCTTCATAAATTTTAAAGTTAATCCTGTATCAACAATATCTTCAACGATTAAGACATCGCGATCTTTTACATCAGTTGCTAAGTCGGAGACAATCTCGACTTTGCCTGAAGACTCAAGCCCATCACCGTAACTTGAAACATCCATGAAATCGATTTGTTCTTTTACGTCCATTTCACGAACTAGATCAGTTAAAAAGAAAATTGCACCTTTTAGTGCTCCAACAATTAATGGATTCTTTCCAGCATAATCTTCAGTTAGTTGTTGACCTAGTCTTACACACATTTGATGAATATCATCTTCAGAAAATAGTTTGTGATCAATAATATTATCAATATTGTCGTTTTTTGGCATTTATCTACCCTTCACTTAAATAAACTCAAAATTACTTGATAAAATCGATTATATCATTTTTCATATAAAAAAGTACCGTAAATTAGACTTTTTCACAGTTTATTGCCTATTTTACGTACAAAAAGTTAAATTAAATGAAAAATAGTAAGATTATTATAAATGCTTTTTAATTTAATGGTTATGGGCTAACAGTTTTTGCTACAATGGAAGAAGTAATTAGATCAAGCGAAAGGTATTAAAAGTATGAAAAAAGATCAAGAAATCAAAATGCTTAAGGCTTTTTCAGATGCCAATTCAACTTCTGGCTTTGAAGAAGAGTTTGTAAAATTATTTACTGAAACTGTTAAAGACATTGCCGATGTTAAAGTGGATGGAATGTTGAACGTATATGCTTCAAAAAAGGAGAATCAACCAGATCGTCCAGTTATTCAGCTTGATGCACACTCAGATTCCGTTGGCTTTATTACTCAGGCTGTTCGACCAAACGGAATGATTAAGTTTGTTCCACTTGGTGGTTGGGTAAAATATAATATTCCAGCTTTACGGGTTAAAATTTTAAATCGTGCTGGTGAATATGTCCCTGGTGTTGTTGCAACTAAGCCACCTCACTTTATGACTGAAGAAGAACGTAATAATGTTCCAGATGTTGCAGACATGTCGATTGACGTTGGTTCAAGTTCACGTGAAGAAACGATTAATGATTATCAAATTGATACTGGCTGCCCAATCTTTGTCGATGTAAAATGCGAATACAATGAAAAAACTGGTCTTTTCTTTGGTAAAGATTTTGACGATCGTTTTGGTGCTGCTGCAATGGCTGACGTACTTGATAATTTAAATGGTGAGAAAGTTGACTTTAACGTAGTTGCTGCCCTATCTAGTCAAGAAGAGGTTGGTTTAAGAGGAGCATATGTTACTGCTAAGGCTGTTAAGCCTGACTTGGCAATCGTTCTTGAATCATGTCCCGCTGATGACACCTTTACTCCAGAATGGTTATCTCAAACTGGATTAAAGCGTGGACCAATGCTTCGTGATATGGATACATCGTTTTTGCCTAATCCTAAATTCCAACAATATGCCTGTGATATAGCTGATAAAAACAATATTCCTTACACTCGTTCAGTTCGTACTGGTGGTGGACAAGATGGTGCAGCAATTTACTACGAAAATGGTGCACCAACAATTGTTATTGGAATTCCTGTACGTTATGAGCACTCACCATACTGCTTTAGTGCATATCAGGACTTCAAGGCATCAGTTGATTTAACTGTTGCTATTATCCGTGATTTAACCAAAGAGAAATTAACTAGTTTTAGTCAATTTTAAATTCAAGGTTGATTACTAATCTCTTAAGTCAAACATACTTGGCTATGTTATAATAGAAAAGAAAGTCACTAGGGGTGCTAATTTAGCTGAGAAATACCCTCTGAACCTGAACGGGATAATACCTGCGCTAGGGAAGTGTTGAAATAGATTTTTCATGTACTCCTAATGACTGTTGAAGTTTGTTAGGAGTATTTTTTATGTTTACAAGATCTTCAAAGTGGAATGTTAAATCGATCATTCTACTTGCATTAATTGGAATTATTTTAGGGGTAATTTACACCTATGGGTTTAACTGGGCGTTTAACCTGGTAAAAATGATGTTATTGCCAACAGGCTACGCACCAGTGACTGATGCAGTCTTTTCTGGTCTCTGGTTACTTGCAGGACCACTTGCAATGTACTTTGTACCTACAGCAGGCTCTGGTGTTGTTGGTGAAACTTTGGCTGCAATTGTGGAAATGGTGATTGGTGGTCAATGGGGCGCTACAACGGTCCTTTCTGGACTAATTCAAGGCGCTACTAATGAAATTGGCTTTTTCCCTAAAAAAGAAAGATATCAAAAGTTTTCTTGGCAAAGTGTTTTAACGGGTGCCTTTTTTGCAGGGCTAGGTAGTTTTATACCAACGTACTTTTTATATGGCTGGAGTAAATTCAGTGTTAAACTGCAAATTATTATGTTTGTGACAATGATGCTATCAGCGCTGCTTTTTGATGGGGTATTGGTTAAACTAATTACCAACTTATTTGATAGAGCACTAAAGCCTAAGATTGACTAAATAAGGTAAACGCTAATGATAATTAGCGTTTTTTTTAATGCTACAAAAGCCATGGACTAAATTGTGAAGAGAAATTATAATTAATGTTTATATGAGTAAGTAGAGTGCAAAGATACTATAAGGAGAATTATGTCAGAGAATATCACAAATTGGCGTTCATTGGGTGGCTATGTTGGTGCCGAAGGTAAAAAGGTTAAAGAGGGGATGCTTTTTCGTTGCGGTCAGTTATTTGATTTAACTGACGAGCAAAAAGATTTGGTTCAAAATCATTATCAACTTAAGAGACTTGTTGATTTACGTGGTGATGATGAACGAAAAGAATATCCAGACTATGTTTGGCCAGATCTAGATTATGTGATTTTAGATGTTTTAAAAGATTCAGGTACAAATCAGGCAAGTGTAGATGAAATTGTTTCGGCTAACAGTCATGTGGAATCTGACATGCTTAAAACATATGAAGAGTTAGCCTTATCAAATTCTGCACGTGAAGGTTATCACCACTTTTTAATGGATTTAATTAACGATCCTGTACCAGTTGCATTCCATTGTTTTGCTGGAAAAGACAGGACTGGTGTTGCAGCAGCATTAATCTTGAAGAGTTTGGATGTTAGCGAAGACCAAATTTTTGAAGATTACTTGAAAACAATTGAGGCTCGTAAAAAAGCAAACCAAGAAATTTTGGATTACTTAAAAGACAAAATGGATCCTAAAAATATCAAAGATGTTGCGATTGCCTTAACAGTTGAACGTCAGTACTTGGAGCGTTACTTTGAAACAGTTAAAAAGAACTATGGTGACTTTGACCGATACTTTGTGGAAGGCCTCGACTTGCCAGCTGATTTTAAGGAGCAGATGCAAAAGATTTACTTAGTTTAGTTTTTTGCCTGTAATAAATAGTATTTGAAGAAAAGAGAAAAAATGAATCGCGAAGATTATATCAAGAATTTAAAGCTGGAACCCCACCAAGAGGGTGGCTGGTTTCGTCAAATTTATACTAGTGATGAGCAGTTTTACGCTGAAGATAGTAAAGGCGATCGCTATTACTACACTTCAATTTATTTCTTACTAGATGATACCAGTTGTTCTCATTTTCACCGTTTAAATCACGATGAACTGTGGTATTACCATGATGGGGAACCAATCACCATCCACTGTATTTCACCAGAAGGAGAGTATCAAGCTGTTAGACTAGGTAAGGATGTTACCAAGGGTGAAGTGATGCAATTTAAAGTACCTAAAGAAACGATTTTTGCTTCTGAAGTAACTAAACCTGACAGTTTTTGCTTAGTAAGTTGTGTTGTTTCACCGGGTTTTGATTATCATGACTTTGAAATGCTTAAGAAAAAAGACTTACTAACGCAATATCCAAAATATGCCGAAGTAATTGAACGTCTAGCAATTGACTAAATAAAAGACCAAGTTCGAATGAACTTGGTCTTTTATTTAGTGTTTTGACTTAAGACTGAATGGACCTTCGTAGTCAACATATCAATTGCAACGTCGTTTTCGCCACCTTCAGGGATGATAATATCCGCATAGCGTTTCGTTGGTTCAATAAATTGGTGGTACATCGGCTTAACAGTATCAAGGTATTGTTCAATTACTGAATCAATTGAACGCCCCCGTTCCTTAATATCGCGCTCTAAACGCCTAATAAAACGAATGTCGTCGTCAGTATCAACATATACTTTAATATCCATTAAGTCGCGGATTTCCTTGCTAGCCAGTACAAGAATGCCTTCCAAAATGATAATGTCTACCGGCTCCGTATGAATTGTTTTCTTGCTTCTTGTATGTTCCTTAAAATCATAAACAGGCATCTCAATTGGTTGATGTTTTAATAAGCAACCGATTTGCTCTTCTAGAAGTGGAACGTCAAAGGCATCGGGATGATCATAATTAATGTTCTGTCTGATATCCATTGGGATGCCTGTGTTGTCTTTGTAGTAGGAATCTTGCGTCATAATCAAGACATGTTCATTTTCTTGCATTTGATCAACAATTTTATGGGCAATTGTTGTTTTTCCACTACCAGAACCACCAGTAATTCCAATCACAACAGGTTTTTCAAGTTTAGACATAGAGCTACTCCTTTTTTATCAATAAACATTTTACTTTACTTTTCCTTGAATTACCAATACTTAAGGGAAAAATAAGGACCTTGTACTCATTTTTAAAATTTATTTTCACTCAACAGGCTTAAAAAGTAATTAAAGCTAGAGAAACTTGATAAAGTGAAATTATCGGTTTTTTGTGTTCAGGAAGAATAAAATAGTATTTGGTAGAAAATATGAATAATGGTAAACTTCAACCTAATAAAAGATTCAGTATTTTTATTGCGCAGCAGGAGAAGTAATGTGGAGGGCCTCTAAATGAAAATAATTGATTTAAAGAAGTATTTAACACCATTTGAATTTCAAGTAGTTGATAAAGATATTAGGGTAAAAATATATTCGGACACTACAATCGAGGCTTCTGGATTTTATAATTCCATTTTTAAAGGAGAAACTGGATCATTGAGGAAAAGACTTTTTACAATTATTGAAAATGGAAAAATAGTTTCTGTAATTACTTCAATAATCCCACAAAAGTTCATTAGCAATCCACGTATTGATGATATTGAAGAGGAAACAGACAAAATACAAAAAAGTACAGAAGTTTATAATGATATTATGCTTACTTGGCCTAGTAATGACGAAGAAAAATTGTTTTTAAGCGATCAAACGCAAGAAAAGTTTCAAGTTATCTTACGAAAGGCTCTTTTTGTTAATGCGAATAATGACATAATTAGGTATGAGGAAGATGCGATGTTACCTGATGTTTTTTGTTTGCAAAAGGGGTAGCTATGAGTTCATTTTTATATCAAGAAGCCAAGAAAAAAATATTGGACATAATTGCCAGCGGCGAGTTTAAACCAAACTCTAAAATTTGGAATGAACGTGTTTTTGCCCAGAAATTAGGCTACACACGTTCAACTATAAAAAATGCAATTAATTCATTAGTTGAAGATAATATTTTAGAAAAAAGAAGGGGAGATGGAACGTATCTAGTGAATGAGAATGTAAATAACTCATTTGAAATAGGAGATGATTCCCCGAATTCATTTACACAGCTTGTTAAAATTAATCGACAAGAAGTGGTCAACAGAGTAGAGTCGTTTAAATTAATCTATGATAATAAAGATTTGGCTATTATTTTTGATAATAAATATAGCGACTTTTATGAACTAATTAGAACACGCATAGTAGACAATATTGTTGTGGCTGTTCAGAAATCGTATATTCCTTTTAGTTTGTTTGAAGATGCACACCGATATGATTTCAGTAATATGTCTTTATACGATTATATGGACTTTAAGAATCATAAACCGACAAAATTTGAGACTAGAATTGAAGCTCGGCCAATTAGTGACAATCAGTTTGTAGAGGATACAATTAAGTTAGATAAATCTAAATACGCCTATTTATTATTCTTGGAGTATCGCGGTTTTTCAGATAAAAAAGAGATGGTTGAATACACAAAGTCATGGTATAACCCCGATTTTATTAGCTATAAAATAAAAGTAAAAAGATGAATTGGTCTTAAAATTGGTTGCAAAAAAGGAACTACTTTAGAAAGCGGTTCCTTTTTCTATTGCCTAAAATAATATTAAGTACTAAATTAAAGTTATGAAGAAAAGAAGGGAGGAAAGTCGCATGGAAATAGTATTAGCAAGCCATTCCACTTTAGCTCGTGGAATGTATGATACTGCTTCGCTTATTATGGGAAAGTCAAAAAACCTGCACTACATAACTGCATATTTAGATGATAGTGTTAACTTTTGCGACCAATTGAAAGAAACAACTGCTAAGATTTCAAATCAAAAAATTGTTTTTGTTACTGATGTTCTGGGTGGTTCTGTTAATAATGAGCTTACTAAATTTGTTGCTGAAAAACCAAATTGGTTTCTTGTTTCTGGTATGAATTTGCCCTTTGTATTAGAACTGCTTAATTATTCAATTGCTTATCCAGATGACAATCTGGAAGAAATTAAAGGTAAGTTGGCTTCTTTAGTTGAAACAGGTAGAGAAGGATTACAGCTAGTTGAATTAAACGAGCAAAATGAAGAAGAAGATTTTTAATTTGAAAGGGGATTATAAATTATGATTGCGATGACGAGGATTGATTATCGGTTATTACACGGACAGGTTGCTTTTGCATGGACCAATAACCTATCGGCTAATGCAGTTTTAATTGCAAATGATGAGGTTGCAGGAGATAGTTTTCGTAAAAAGACATTTCAATTGGCTAAACCAGAGAATGCTAAGTTGATATTTAAAACAATAGAGGATTCTGCTAAAGCAATTGCAAGCGGCGTAACTGATAAATATCGTGTTTTTATCGTGGTTGAAACCATCAATGACGCGTACCGTTTGGCTAAACTTGTTCCTGAAATAAAATTAATTGACTTAGGATTATCGAGTGAAAAAGAAGGTTCAACTAACATTGCAAAGTCAGTTTATGTAACAAAGAAGGACATTGAACAACTTACTGAACTTGAAAATGATGGAGTAAAGGTTCTTGTAAAACAGGCGCCAGGCGATCCTGATACAGAATTTTCTTCACTGATTAACTAGGAGGAAGAAAAAATGGCTTTACAAATTATTGGTATTTTTCTTGTTTCCTTAATTGCTAATATGCAAGATTTTCTTGGATCATCCTTTATTGGACGACCAATTGTTACTTGTTTATTTATTGGCTTAATTTTTGGGAATGTCCAACAAGGATTGATTATTGGAGCAACACTTGAATTAGCCTTTCTTGGTTTAATGGGTGTTGGAGCTACCGTCCCTCCTGATGAAATAATCGGAGGAATTTTGGCAACAGCTTTAGCATTAAAAAATGGTTATGGAGTCAGTGTGGCTCTTACGTTGGTTTTACCAATTGCAACCCTAGGGTTATTAATTAAAAATTTGCTTTATGTTGTTATCTTTCCTGCAATGGCACATAAAGCAGACAATTATGCAGACCAAGGGGAAGTGACTAAAGCAGGAAACATGCATATTTGGGCATCATTCACGAGAGTCATTATGATGGCACTGGTAACGACTGTTTCCTTTGCTCTTGGTAGCAACTTAGTTGGTGCATTCGTTAAACTGATTCCAAAGTTTTTAATCGATGGTATAACTGTTGCTACGCAAATTTTGCCAGCAGTTGGTTTTGCAATGTTAATTAACATGACTTTCTCTAAAAAAGTTGCACCATTCTTCTTTATTGGGTTTGTTTGTGCGGCATATTTGAAGCTAGATATGATTGCAGCATCAATTATTGGAGCTATTTTTGCGGGCATCATGTATCTAATTACTGAAGAAATTCATAACAGTAATGGTGGAAACTCAAATAGCGCTACGGAGGTGCAAGAAGATGACTTCTAATATTAAAGAGAATACTCAGGAAAAGAAACTCACCAAAAAAGACTTAAAAGGAATTTTTTGGCGTAGCATGCCAATGGAAGCATCATTTAATTATGAACGAATGATGAGTATGGGTTTTGCCTATACTATGACGGGAATTATTAATAAGCTTTACGACAAAAAAGAAGATAGAAAACAAGCAATTAAGCGGCATCTTGAATTTTTTA
This sequence comes from Lactobacillus sp. ESL0263, assembly GCF_003692845.1. Taxonomy (NCBI): domain Bacteria; kingdom Bacillati; phylum Bacillota; class Bacilli; order Lactobacillales; family Lactobacillaceae; genus Lactobacillus; species Lactobacillus sp. ESL0263. The sequence continues at coordinate 22,673 of NZ_REHL01000004.1, forward strand.
ACTGTACTTCAGCCACATCACCATTTATTGCTGGTGTATTGGCCTCAATGGAAGAAAAAAATGCCAATGATCCAGAATTTGACCCAAGTTCAATTAATACAATGAAGACTGGATTAATGGGTCCACTTTCAGGGATTGGTGATTCGATTTTCTGGGGTAGTCTAAGAATTATCGCGAGTGGTATTGGTGTTTCTCTTGCTCAAAAAGGAAGCATTTTAGGACCGATCTTATTCATTCTAATTTATAACATTCCAAATTTATTAGTTAGATATTATGGCACTATGTGGGGTTACAAGTTAGGAACAACGTTTGTAGATAAGATGGCATCTGGCTTGATGAACTCAATTACGTATGCCATTAATATTTTGGGAAATACGGTCATTGGTGCTATGGTGGCTTCAATGGTTGTTATTAATATCCCAGTTCAACTTAGTGGTGGTAAAAATCCCGAAACAATTCAGTCATTGCTTAATTCAATAATGCCCGATTTAATGCCTTTAGCAATCACCTTTTTCATTGCTTGGTTACTAAAGAAAAAGCATGTCAAAATGATGTGGATCTTGCTAGCAATCTTGGCTATTAGTATTTTGGGCACATTCTGTGGTTTCTTAAAACCTTAATGGATTGAAAGGAAAAATAAATGTATTTCGATAAAAATGAGTTTTTAACTAATTATAATTCTGCTGTGAAGGAGCTTGATCATGTTGATGAAGTTTTGGCAAAATTAAGAAAAAAAGATATCAAAAATATTTTCTTTACTGGATGTGGAGGTTCATATACCAAGTTTGTTAACTTACGTCCATTAATGTTTAAAAAATTACCTATTCCTTTTGTTGTGACTACACCTGAAGAATTATGTGACTTATATCATGATGATATAACCAATGATAGTTTGATTTTAGCTGGTACAAAAACCGGTGAAACGACAGAATTGGTTGAAGCAATTGAAAATATTAGGAAGGACTTCCCTAAGGCAACGATTATTAGTTTTATCGGGGATGAAAACAGTACCTTAGAAGAAGAAGGTCTTATTGACGAGAGGATTAAATCGTTTGATACGGATGCAAACTTAATTGAACTAGGCTGGTTTTTAATTAACTTTGCACAAGAGTCAGATAATAAAACAAAAGAAAGTCAAAAACAACAGCTTAAAGAAATGGCACAAAATGTAGCCGAAGGGATAGAAGCACTTGTTCCTGCTGCCTTAGATCACGTCAATAATACTGATATTAATCAGATGCAAATGTGGGTTGGTTCAGGAAATATTTGGGGAGAAGTTTGCTGCTTTGCAAATTACTTAATGGAAGAAATTCAGCACATTAAGGCACAAGCAATTAACTCAGGTGAGTTTTTCCACGGACCTTTTGAAATTATTGATAATAACCAAAGTGTTAGTGTTGTTGTCAACAGTAATTCAAATCGCCAAGAAGACATGCGTGTAGTAAACTTTGTTAAACAATTTGCTAAAAATCCTTTGATCATTGATATGAAGGTTTTTAAACTAAATAAATTTGATAGCGACTTACAGGTGTTCATTGAAGCTTATGCTTTAAACCATTACTTTGACACGCTCTTCAACATGTATTCAATTAAAACGGGAAGATCTGCTAAAACAAGACGCTACTATCGGTTGCTTGAGTATTAAACCATAATCTTATTTTTAAAAATGATCCAAAAGCCATATTTCGGTACTTGACCGAGATATGGCTTTTTTGGTATTTTCTAATAGTAAATTAAAAATAACAACGGTATTTGGTCATTTTTATTTAATTTTTTATTGATGCTCTTTATGTCAGTGATTACTATTTTAACTAATGCCCAAAATAGTTGTTTTTTAGGTAGTCAAACTGTGACTGGTGGGTACGAGTCACAGTCTGCTTGAATCTTTAGTATTCAGTAGTATTTACTTAGATGGAGGAAAATAATGATTAAACTTGTGCGAGTAGATCATCGTTTAGTTCATGGTCAAGTGGCAGTTTCATGGTTTAACAGTTTAGACGTTAATACAATATTTGTAGTTAACGATGATGTGGCAAAGGATGATTTTCGAAAGTCAGCTATTAGATTAGCGAAACCTGAGAATTCTAAGCTAGTAATGAAATCAGTCGATGATAGTGTTAAGGCAATTAACTCTGGTGTAACGGACAAGTACAAGATGCTAATTGTTGTTGAATCCGTTGATGATGCAGTCAAACTAATTAAAGGTACAGGAGATAAGATTAAAGGCTTGAATTTGGGTGGAACTAAGCCACGTGAAAACACTAAAAACTATTCAAAAACAATTAACTTAACGCCAGAGGAAGCGGAGCAGTTAACTGATCTCCAACAAAATGGTGTTGAAGTTTGGATCCAACAAATACCAAATGATGAAAAGCAAGAATTTCATCAATAAAAGTTAATTAGGAGCTGAAATATAAATATGAATGTATATTTAACAGCAATTATCCTAGCGTTAATTGCAATGATGGGGAATGGCGAATACTTTTTAGGTTCATCGATGCTATCAAGACCTTTGGTTACGTGTACACTAACTGGGTTGGTTCTTGGAAATTTGCATGAAGGAATAATTATGGGGGCAACTTTAGAACTTGCCTTTGTTGGGTCATTTTCAATTGGAGGAGCAATTCCACCTGAAATTATTTCTGGTAGTGTTTTGGGGACAGCTTTCGCAATTGAAGCTGGTAAAAGCACTGCAGTTGCCTTAACGTTGGGGATTCCGATTGCCTCTTTAGTATTAGTAATTAAAAATTTATGTTTTATTTTCATTCTGCCATTTTTTGTGCACCGTGCAGATATGTATGCGGAAAGAGGCGATGGCAGTGGAGTTAGCCGAATGAATGTGCTTGGTGGCTTTTTCTCGGTTAATTTACCAATTGGATTAGTTGTTGGAATTTCTTATGTTTTGGGTAGTCCAGTAATTAAGGCTGTTCTGGCTGTAATTCCGCAATTCATAATTAAAGGACTAGGTATTGCAACAGGGCTATTACCTGCATATGGATTCGCTCTGTTAATGAAGATGATGATTAATAAAAAGAATGCAACTTTTTTCATTATTGGCTTCGCATTAGCAGTTTATCTAAAAATTTCAGTTACTGGAGTTGCAATTTTTGGTGCATGTTTAGCGTTAATTCTAACTGGTTATTCTGCCTTTAATGGTAAACCATTAGTTGGTGCATCCGCAGAGTCAAACAATACAGCTGAAGTAAATACAGAAGATGGAGGCATCGACTATGAAGATGAAGAATTCTAAGCTACTTTCTAAAAAGGACTTGATGAAAACCTTCTGGCGTTCATTCACAATGGAATGGGCATGGAACTATGAACGACAGATGAATTTGGGCTATGCATATTCAATGGTTCCAGCTTTACGCAAAATATACGGGAATAATAAAGAAAAGCTGAAGCAAGCATATCAGCGCCACCTAGAATTTTATAATGTAACACCGTGGCTTAGCACTTTTCCACTAGGAATTTCAATTGCGATGGAAGAGCAAAATGAGCTTGATCCTGATTTTGATGATGCATCAATTAACAATATTAAAGTTGCACTAATGGGACCATTAAGTGGGATTGGTGATTCATTTTTCTGGGGAACACTTCGCGTTATTGCAACTGGTATTGGAACCTCTTTAGCGCTACAGGGTAATATACTTGGACCAATTTTATTTCTACTTATTTTTAATATTCCTGCTATCTTAGTGCGTTACTATGGTCTTTTTGTTGGCTACAATATTGGTTCGTCATTTATTGATAAAATTCAAAAAACAGGGTTAATGGAAAAGTTGACTTATGGAGCTTCTGTTCTTGGATTGGCTGTTGTCGGTGCAATGGTAGCAACAATGGTGACAATTAATATGCCGCTGAAAATTGGTAGTGGTAATGAAGCAACAACGGTACAAAAAATTTGTGATGGAATTGTTCCAGGAATTTTACCATTGCTATTCACCTTTTTCATTTTTTGGTTGGATCGAAAAGGTTGGAAATCGCAATATATCCTGTTACTAATTGCAGCTATTGGAATTTTTGGTGCGTGGTCTGGTCTATTAGGCTAAAGCGTTAAAGGAGCTATTTGGTGAAAAGTATAGAAGATTATGTGCAATTAGAGCCGCAATATTATCAAAATGTTCTAAATAATTATCAAAACTTATTTGATAAGCCTTTGGCCCAAATTTCGACCGAAAAAATTGATAACGTGATAATTTATGCAACAGGTTCAAGTTCAAATGCTGCCTATGGTGCTTTACCTTTTATGAGTAAAGTTCTACAAATGCCTGTTCAAGTTGAAGAACCATCAATTTCTGAAAACTATTTGTTAAACGTAAAAGACAATACACTTTGCCTGGCTATTTCTCAAGGTGGACATAGTTATTCTGTTGTTAAACTAGTTGAACGATTGCAAAAGTATGGTCATACTGTGTTCACTATTACTAGTGAACCTGATAGCCCGGTAGCAAAAGTAAGTGACAATATTTTGGCTATGGGGATGCCCATTGAAGAAATGCCCTATGTCAGTGCAGGCTATAGTGTGGAAATATTAGACTTGATTTTAATTGCTTTAGTAATTGCAAAGAAAGAACAAAAAATCTCAAAGCAAGAATATGATCAGTATCTTGTGCAACTTGAGGACATAGTAAAGGTATTGCCTGATGTAATTGAGTGCGCTGAAAAATGGGTGACAGATAATTTATCTACTTTTTCACAGGCAAGAAGAATTATGTTTATTGGTTATGGCGCAGCCTATGGTGTTAGCCGTGAAGGTGAAACTAAGACCACTGAAGCAGTAAGAATTAGTTCATGGGGCAAAGAGCTGGAAGAGTACATGCATGGCCCATATTTAGGTCTTATGCAAGGTGACTATGTTATTTGTATAGAACCAAATGGTAAACTGCAACAACGGCAGGATTTATTAAAAAAATTTTTAAACAAACATGTTGAGCATGTTTACACGATTTATGCTGATGATGCGGAAAATAAAAAAGAGCATGATTTGAGTCTTGAAGTTGAGACAGATGAGTTATTTGCCGCCCTATATATGACAATTCCAGTTCATTTGCTGGCTTATCGTTTGTCTAAGGAAAAAGGGAACGACTTAGAGCACTCTGCCTATCCAGATTTTGATCAAATAACGTCGTCAAAGATATAGAGATTTTAAAGAAATTGAGGAAGAAAAAATGCGTAAATTTAATAAAGAAAAATTAATTGATAGTATGAATGGTGCACTTAAGCTGCGTGGTCAAATCAATGATGTTATTGACCCATTATTTAAGAAGGGCATTTCTAACATTTGTTGGTTAGGAATTGGTGGTACCTACGCTTCAGGGATGCAAGCAAACATTCATATGAAGGAAAAAAGTGTGTTAGAAACTTTTTATCAAAATGCAGCTGAATATAACGTTACTGGAAACAAACGAATTACCGATAAAACATTAGTGGTAATTTCTTCTGTAACTGGAAATACTAAAGAAATGGTCGATGCAGTTGCGAAGTTAAATGAAGTAGGAGCTACTATTTTAGGCTTTATGGATGACCCTAAAGCAAAGCTTGCTTCAAGTTTAACTTACTGCATTTCATATCCTGAAAATGAACAACTAAAATTTTTCATGGTAGGAGATCGTTTGATGTACTTGAACGGTGAATTTCCTGATTACGATGACTTTTATAAAGAAATGGACCAGCATTTTGCTCAAGACATTGCGGATATAGAAGAAGGCTCAGATGAGTTTGCTAAGGAATTCGCAGAAAAACACCATGATGATGAAATACATTATTTTGTTGGAGCAGGAAACCAGTGGGGAGCAACTTATTCATACGCAATGTGCTACTGGGAAGAGCAGCACTGGATTAGAACACGTGCAATTGAGGCTGGTGAATTCTTCCACGGAATGTTTGAGGTAGTTGACAGAGATACTCCTGTAACAGTTTATGTTGGAGAAGATAGTCAACGTCCATTAAGTGAGCGTGTTGCTAAGTTTTTACCAGAAATCTGCGGCAATTATACTATTATTGACTCCAAGGATTACGCTTTACCTGGCTTTTCTGAAAAATACCGCGGCACTTTGTCACCATTTGTTTTCCATGCAATTAATAATCGAATCGATGTTCATATTGAACATATTAATCGTCACCCAATGGACATTCGTCGTTACTACCGTGCTTTAGACTATTAAAGAGATGTGTGTAAGACAATGACAGGAGTTTTAATATGTACCCACGGTAATTCTGCCTCAGAACTATTAAAAACAGCAGAAATGATCTGTGGTAAACAAGATAATTGTCAAACAGTCGCTTTTAAAATGGGCGAAGCGCTTGAAGAACTAAAAGCAGAAATGGACCAAAAAATTGCTTCCCTGTCCGGAACAGTAATTTGTTTAGTCGATTTGAAAGGTGGCACTCCTTTTAATACATTAATCGGATTAAAAGAAAAATATCCGGCTATTGAAATTATTACAGGTGTCAATATTCCAATGTTACTCGAGTTATTTATGAGCCGGAACCAGTTAGCACCTAAGGAACTGATTAAGATGGTAATTGAAGCAGGCAAAAGTGGTGTCTATCATTATCAAGAAGTAGTGCCAACAGGCGGTGAAGAAGAGTTTTAAAATTACAAAAAGCAAAGCTAATGAATGCTTTGCTTTTTTTTGCTAAAAATGAGCCATTATTTGCTGGAAGTGCTATCATAAAAGTATAAATAGATGTAGTACCACTCCTTAGAAAAAGACAGTACAGGTCTAATAACTTTCAATTACTAATCTTTTACTAAAGATAAAGATACTTACTTAATTGAGGAGGACAGAATCATGCTTTTAACTTCTAGTTTGGCTACCCTATTAAAGGGCAATGTTACTGGTCGCTTAGTTGGAATTGTTTTAATTATCTTAGGTGTAGTTGAATTGCTTTTCAGCTTAAGATATAGCAAGGGCGTAATTAAAAATGGGACTAGCAATGGCTTCGCCCCTGCTTCGATGGCCTTTTCGTTATTCTTCGGGCTGATTTTATTAGTTGTGGGAATTTTCGTTGTTGTAGCTACTTTTTAAGTAGCAAACCAATTTTTTATTAAAGACGAAAAGAGAATTAAATATTATCTTTTTGATAGTAAGCGCTAACCTAAAAGTGTTATAATGTAATTAAATTATGGATACATTTTAGGAGGAAAAAATTATTATGGCAGAACAAACTATTATGCTGAATTGTAGTGCAGGAATGAGTACATCATTGCTAGTAACCAAGATGCAACAAGCTGCTAAAGATCAAGGAATTGATGCAAATATTTTTGCTTGCCCAGCTTCAGAAGCTACTCAACATATTGAGCAGGATCATCCAGATTGTATTTTACTTGGGCCACAAATTCGTTACATGGAAAGTGACTTCAAGAACAAAGTACAGGGTCAAGGTAAAGATGGAAAAGATATTCCTTTTGCCGTAATTGATATGCGCGCTTATGGTATGATGGATGGCGTAAAAGTTTTACAACAAGCAGAAGATTTAATTAACGGTTAAAACGGAGGAATACGATGGCAGAAAATATGACACCTGAACAAGAAGAACAAGCTACTTTAGAATCAGCAATGGGTTTAATTGCCAATGGTGGTAATGCAAAGAGTTTAGCTTTTGAAGCAATTCGTTTGGCTAAAACTGGTGACATTGAAGGTGCTAGAGCAAAATTAAAGGAATCAGATGAGTCATTAAATGAAGCTCACAATTCTCAAACTGGTATGCTTACCAAGGAAGCTCAGGGAGGCCATACTAAAGTCACCTTGTTAGTAGTTCACTCACAAGACCATTTAATGAATGCAATTACTTTCAGAGATTTAGCCGGTGAAATGGTTGACTTGTACGAAAAATTGTATGAAAACGGTACTTTAAAAAAATAAGATAACTAAAGGGCAAAACCTTTATATCTTCTAAAAACCAGATACCCTTATTTGAAGGTTATCTGGTTTTTGTTGTAATTAAGCAGCAATCGAGTTCAAAACCTTATTTTTCTTCTATTTCATAAGACACAAAAAGCGAAGTTATTAAGAACTTCGCTTTTTTGATTGATTTTTAAATTTACTAGTCTAGATCTTCACCATTTGAACTAATAACTTTTTTATACCAGTTAAAGGAATCTTTGCGTGAACGCTTCAATGTTCCTTCACCAGCATCATTTTTGTCAACATAGATAAAGCCGTAACGCTTGTCCATTTGTCCAGTTCCTGCTGAAACTAGGTCAATTGGTCCCCAAGGAAGATAGCCCATCAGGTCAACACCGTCAATTTCAACGGCTTTTTCCATTTCGGAAATATGCTTTCTCATGTAATCAACACGGTAATCATCATGAATTGAGCCATCTTCTTCAACTTTATCATATGCCCCCAAGCCATTTTCAACAATGAATAGTGGAATGTGGTAACGATCAGTTAAGTGGTTTAATGCAATTCTAAGTCCCTCTGGGTCAATTTCCCAGCCCCAGTCACTACGTTCCAAAGTTGGATTCTTAGCGATTGCTTTTGATAAATCGTTTAATTTATCAGGTTTAACCTTTTCGGCCGATACAGTAGTTGTCTGGTAGTAGCTGAAGCCAACGTAATCAACTGTACCTTCTTTTAAAACAACACGATCTTCATCAGTGATGTCTGGACGGTAACCATTACGAGTAATGTATGCTTCAACTTCTTTTGGATATTCACCGAAAACATGAACATCTGAGAACCAGTCACGTCTTTGCTCAAACTTGTCAGCTAATAATACATCATCTGATGAAGGAGTTAGTGGACGAACTGGTGAGTAATTAATCATACAGCCAATTTGGAAATCAGGATTAATCTTATGTCCGATTTTGACAGCTAAGGCTGAAGCAACCAATTCATAATGAGTTGCTTGGTACATTGCTGCTTCTTTTTCTTGATCAGTCATACCATCAAGGATAAGTCCTGAGTTAGTAGCCATTAAGAAGTCTTCATTATAAGCTGCTTGATTATCAATTTCGTTAAAAGTCATCCAGTACTTAACACTGTCTTTGTAGCGGTTAAAGCAAACTGTTGCAAAGCGTACAAAGTAATCAATCAACTTACGGTTAGTAAAGCCATGATATTTCTTTACTAAGTTGTATGGAATTTCAAAGTGAGAAAGCGTGATTACTGGTTCGATGCCATAGTGATGGCAGGTAGCAAATAAATCATCATAGAACTTCAATCCTGCTTCATTTGGCTTTTCATCGTCACCATTTGGAAAAATTCTTGTCCAAGCAATTGATGTTCTGAAAGCTTTGAAGCCCATTTCAGCCATTAGCTTAATATCTTCTTCGTAGTGGTGATAAAAATCAATAGCACTGTGGTTAGGATAGTTTTTACCTGGAATTACTCCATCTGTAATTTCACGAGGCTTAGTGGCTGAACCAACAGTCATAACATCGGCAACTGACATACCTTTGCCGTCAACGTCCCAAGCACCTTCTAATTGATGAGCAGCAACAGCGCCGCCCCATAAAAAGCCATCTGGCATTTTTGCTGAGTACATTTAAATCTCCTTTTTAATATTTTTACTGATAGCGCTTAACAAATATATTTTAAACAAATAAGGTAATCCAATCAAGTTATTATAAATGTAATCATTTTTTATTTTTTAGCGTTATAATAATACAGAATATATTGCATATCTAAGGAGAAAGTAATGTCAGATAATTCGCAACCAAAAACGGTTGAGCAAAAGAAACACGCAGATAGCATTAAATATCTCTATTTTAGTCGATATTTAATGCTACGGTATAGTGTAGTTATATTCTTATTCGTGAATTTGTTTTGGTTTTTAATCCTAATTCAGTATCGGACATGGGTTGGTATTGTGTTATCAGGGCTAGTAACGCTTTTTTCGGCTGCAGCTGGAATTGAGCAGCTAACGAAGATGCATAATCGCAAGCTTGACGTTCCAGTGACACGTTACTATTTTTGGACACAAATTGGTTTAAATTTGATTTTAGCAATATGTTTATTTGTGCCAATAAGGGTACAACTTTTTCCATTTGTTACCAATTCAGATTCGCTTTATTTGATGCTTGCCTTTCTGTTTGCAGGGATTATTCTTGCTTATTTTTGTGAAAGGAGAATTCACAATATTATAATAGGGAAAGATAAATATAAAAAATTAATTGAAACATATAAAAAAGAAAAATAGTTATTTATTTTATTCCTGAAAAGGCTTACAATAATATTGACTTAGTTAGGATACAAACTAAGAATAGAGGGGAGTTATATTATTATGGCAGAAACGACAAAAAAACCGTTGAAGGATCGGTTTGCTGAAGTTGCCGGTAAATTTGCTGCTACAAGATTTGTTCGAGCAATCATGGACGCAGGATACAGCGTTATCTCGTTTTCAATTGTTGGGGCATTTTTCTTAATCTTGACGGTATTACCACAAGTTATTCGTGTTAATGGTTTTATTAGCTTTTATGCTAATACAATTGGGCGTTTTACTGACTTATTTCAGTCTGTTTATAACGCGACAATGGGGATTATTGCATTAGTTTTCTCAGGAACCTTTGCATTTTCTTACACAAAGATTTATCGAGATGAAGAACAGATCAATTTAGTTCCAATGAACGGATTAATGATGTTCTTAATGGGCTTTTTCATCACTGTAGCTGAATTGGTTTGGAAAGATGGCAAAATGCAATTTTTGCAATCCATCACTAAGACTAAAATGGTAGTCGGTGGTTATCAAGCTTCAACAGCAGGTGTTTATAGAATTGGTGCTGTTGGTATTTTCATAGGTCTAGTCATTGCTTGGCTAACGGTTCAAATTTATCGTTATACTATTAAGCATAACTGGCAGATCAAAATGCCAGACTCAGTTCCAGCAGGAGTCGCAAACTCATTTAGTGCTTTGATTCCAGCATTTTGCGTAGCTGTTGTAGTTGCTGCAATCAATGGTGCTTTAGTCTTGGCCGGCACTGACATGTTCAATTTGCTATTTATTCCATTCTCATTCATTAGTGATATTGCAGACACATGGTGGGGCTTCTTGATTATTATTTTCTTAATCCACTTCTTATGGTGGTTTGGAATCCATGGTGCTACAATTATCAGTTCATTCTATACACCAATTGTTTTAGCTAATATGGCTGACAATGCTCAAAGAGGAGGACAACACTTCTTCGCAGGAGACCCAACTAACTCATTTATCACTGTTGGTGGTTCCGGAGCAATGCTTGGTGTTGCAATTTGGTTAGTTCTTAGAGCTAGATCTTCTCAATTGAAAGAACTTGGTAAAGTTGAAATTGTACCTGCTATCTTCAACATCAATGAGCCACTAATATTTGGTTTGCCAATTGTTTACAACATTGATTTGATGATTCCATTTATCTGTGCGCCACTCGCTTCAGGAATTGTGGCCTACCTTGGAATTGCATCCCACTTGGTACCTGTAATTAGGGTACAGCAGCCATGGCCAACACCAGTTGGTTTAAGTGGTTTTATTGCAACAACTAGTTGGCAAGGTGGAGTCCTTTCAATTGTCTGCGCGATAGTTGCTTTCCTTGTTTGGTACCCATTCATTAAACATTATGATAATGTCTTACTAAAACAAGAAAAAGAAGGAGCTACTGCTACCGCTGAATAAATTAAATATTAACTAGTAAAAACACTCTATTTAATGAATAGAGTGTTTTTTGTGTGGAAAAAGATATATCAAAAAGTTCAAAGTCTATTAAAGATTATTTTCACCCCAATCATTCATAGCCTCCATTATTTTAATGAAACTCTTTCCTTGTTTGGTAAGGTAATATTCCACATGTGGTGGTACGGAATGGAAGTCTTTTCTTAATACGAAACCGTCTTGGGTAAGTTCTTTTAGGCACCTATTGAGCATTACATTAGTGATTCCGTTAGTATCTCGTTGTAATTGATTAAATCTAATTCCTTCATTCTGATGAATTCGCCAGATTATTAGGAATTTCCATTTTCCACCTAACTGACTCATTACTTTGGAAATGCCACAACTGGTCTGTGAAACTTGATTCATTAGTTTACCTCCATTTACAGTAACAAAAAGATTAGTACTTGTTTATTTTTTACTGTAGTTTAAAGTTACTATATCAAATAATATAAGGAGAATAAACTATGAAGAAAGATTTTATTGATTTTTTAGCTGAGAGAAAATCAATTAGAAAATTTGATACTAGTCATTGTATTTCAAAGCATGAAATTGAAGAAATACTATCTCTGGCGGCAAAAGCTCCGTCAGGAAATAACACACAGCCTTGGAAGGTTGTTACAGTTATGAACAAGGAAGTACAAAAACAATTGGTACCTCTATCCTTTAATCAAAGTCAGATTGAAGATGCAGCAGCAATATTTATCGTTTTTGGTGATCCACTTGAATATGATGTAGAGCATTTAGCAGATTATAAAGCACGTAATGAGCATTTATCTCCTGAAGAAATAGAAAAATTCAAAGAAAAAATGACGAAATTTTATGAAATGTCCCCAATTGAAAAAGGCCCAGAAGCGCTTAAATTAGATTGTGGCTTATTCTCAATGAACTTATTATCCGCCATTCGTGCATATGGCTATGATGGCGCCCCAATGAGAGGTGTAAACTTTGCTGGAATTAAGCAGCTTTTATCTATTCCTGATGATTGGTTGCCAATATTAATTATTCCATTTGGGAAAGCAAATGAACAAGGAAGGCCAAAGGTTCGCAAACCTGTTGCTGAGTTTACAAGGTTTATAATTTAATTGCCTTGAAGAACATATCGGGATTATTTTAAAAAAGTTGCTATACTGCTTTAACTTTCTATTAAAAGGGACTAGAATACTGGTAAATTAATAGAAGGGAGCGATTTATATGATCACTTTTGGTAAAAAGATGAATTACTGGCCATTGTTTTTCTCAATTTTTTGGGCACTTTTTGTATTTCCATTTGCATTAACTCTTTTCCAGACAATTGGCGTTAATGCAGTTATTTGGTCTTTAGGCGTTTCGGTGGCAGTTTTTCTATTTGTTTCAGGCATTTATTACCCAACAGCACTTCAATATGATTACAGTTATTATGAAATTTATGCTAACCAAATTAGATACTATGACTTTAGTACTCGGCTGAAAAAGTTTGAGATGATTTTTTTAGGACCTAATACCCCAATGAAGAGCTTAAACATGGATCAAGTTGAAGATGCAAAAACTTTTGGTAAAAGTGGTGTAGAAAAGCTACCTTCTGTTGCTTTGTTTGATCCAATTATTTCTTTACCGTTCCTGACAAAAGTTTCTGTTATTAAAAACCCTTATGGAATTGAATTGGAACTTGATGGTGGGCAAAAGGAATATATTTCATCTGCTCGTGATAAGGTTTATGACAATCGAACTTGTACTGCTAAGACTAAGGCAGCACTGGATTTGATTCAAAAGAGTATCCATGGCAGGCAATTAGCTTAATATTTTTGCTTTAACACGATTTACAATCAATATTTTAGTATTAACAAGGTGCACTCGATATAATAAAGGTGTAACAAATTTATTAGATTTGGGAGGCACTTTTATATGAAATATCCAAAGACTAAAGAAGTTTTAAATCAATTAGTTGCTGATTTGACACAATTACACATGATTGTTCATCAACATCATTGGTATATGCGTGGCAACCGCTTTTTGAAATTGCACCCATATTTAGATAAGGTAATGGATGAATTAGCCGATCAACTGGATGAAGTTTCTGAACGTTTAATCACGTTAGACGGTTCGCCAGTATCTACTTTGAGTGAGATCGCAGCAAAAACAAATATTAAGGATGAAAAAGGAAACTGGGATGAAACAATTGATGAGCGTTACGCTAAAATCATCGATGGCTACCACTACCTTGAAAATCTTTATCGTGAAGGAATAAAGGTTAGTGATGAAGAAGGCGACTATGCGACAAATGATTTACTAACAGGTTTCCTTGCCGATGTTGAAAAACGGATTTGGATGATGTCAGGAGAAATAAATAAGGCACCTGAAATTGATCCCGAATAAAAAACAGTTTTAAAAGGCAGTTTTTGTGAACTGCCTTTTTTGTTGTCTTCTTTTAAAATTATTTTTGCTATAATGAAATTAACTTACTCAATGACAAATAGTTGATGAAAAGAAAGCAAAAACAATGGATAAGCAGGAACAGGACAAATTAAAACAAAAAGCAGCCGAAAAGGCAGCTAGTTTAGTAGAGAACGGAATGAAATTAGGCGTTGGAACAGGTTCAACTGTTGCCTTTTTGATTGATGAGCTTGGGAAACGTAAGGACCAAGAAGGCCTAGACTTGGCCGCAGTAGTGACAACTTCCAGTAGAAGTAAGAAACAATTGGAGAGCTGTGGTTTTAAAGTTAGTGAATTGGCTGAAGTTGATCATCTTGACTTAACAATTGATGGAGCCGACCGGTTTGCAAGTAATTTCGATGGAATTAAGGGCGGCGGTGGTGCACTGACACTAGAAAAAAACGTTGCCGTTAATTCGGAAAGAAACATGTGGATTGTGGATGAATCAAAACTCGTTGATCAATTGGGTGATTTTCCATTACCTGTCGAAGTTTTGCCAATTTCTTGCGAGCAGAATTTCCGTTTATTTAAAGAAGATGGCTTGAAGCCACAATGGCGTATGAATGGCGAAAAGCGCTTTGTTACTCATTATGGTAACTACATAATTGATTTGAATATTGATCCAATTCCAGACCCATACGGTTTAGCGGATTATCTGGATAAAGTTGTTGGTGTAGTTGAACACGGGCTTTTCCTTGAAGTGTGTGATGAAGTGATTATTGCGCATTCAAACGGCCAAATTGAAGATCGAAAGAAGCAGTAAATGTAGTGGGATTCTGCATATTATGCATGATGAATTGCGTTCGCTTTAAAGAAGAGGATTTTAATGACTAAAAAACCATTAATTATCAGTACTGATCCTGGTATTGACGATGTTGCAGCAATTATAATTGCTCTGTTTTCAGATATGCTTGATGTTAAGCTAATTGCCGCAACTTGGGGCAATGTGCCACTTGAAAAAACATTGACTAATACATTGAAATTAGAGGCTTTTTTGAATACAAAGGTGCCTGTAGTTTCAGGCGCTTCATGTCCACTTCTGAGACAACAAATTGATGCTTCAGATGTTCATGGCAAAAGCGGCCTAGGTGGTTATGAATTTCCTGAACCGGCTATGTCGCTATTAAAAACTGGGATTGCGGCAGATGCCATTCATGAAGTAGTCGCAAATAGCAGTGAAAAAGTAACTTTAATGCAAATTGGGCCAGCAACTGATTTTGCCTTGTATTTCAGACAATACCCAGAGGATTTAGCTAATATTGAGCAGCTGGTAATAATGGGTGGCGCAATAGGCCGCGGCAATTGGAGTCCGTATAGTGAGTACAATGTTGCTGGTGATCCTGAAGCAGCACAGATTGTTTTTTCTAGTGGATTGAAAATCTTGCTTGCACCACTAGAACTAGGGCATCAAGCTTTTATTACACCTGATACGCTAAAGCAAATTAAAACGTTGAACCGGACAGGGGAAATGCTATATCAAATCTTGACTGATCTACATGATGAAACAGAAGGTGATGGGCGTGAAATATACGACGCCCTTGCAGCTGGAATGTTAATCAAGCCAGAAATGTACACCTTTAAGTCTGCATATGTTGCAGTTGACACCAAAAGCATGTACTCTTATGGAGCTTCACTAATTGATTTTGACGATTTTTATCATCAGCCTGCTAATGTAGAAGTCGGTGTGAAAGTTGATCGTCAAGCTTTTGAAGACTGGTTTATTAGTGCAATTAAAAAGGCAAAGTAATTGAGGTAACAAATGGCAGATTTCGTTTATCGCACAGTAATGCACGATATAAAACAAAATATATTGGATAACAAATATGAAGGGATGCGTCTCCCAGACGAGCGAAGTCTTGCTGAACATTATCAGGTTAGTCGTTCTTCAATGAAACGAGCAATGGAGCTGCTATCTCAGCAAGGGATTGTTTTTAAAAAAAGGGGGAGTGGGACTTTCATTAATCCTTTATATTTAAAGAACCAATCCTTATTTCGCTATGAGGGCTCTAATTTAGGGTTAACCGATAGTTTAAAAGTGCCTGGCAAAAAGCAGAGCATTAAATTGCTAGACTATAATGTCATCAAAGCTCCAGAGGCAATCAGGCAAGACCTGTTTTTAAATGAAGATGATTTTGTTTATGAGTTTAAGAGATTAAGATTTCTTGACAAACAACCATTTTTAATTGAGACAGGCTACCTTCCGATTAAAATTGTTCCTGAATTAAAGCCTGAACATTTGAAAAAATCGCTGTTTAATTACTTAGAGGATTCACAGAATAAGGTTGTTACTAAAGCCTTTCTTAATATCACAGTTGAGCCTTCAAGTAATGAGGATCAAGAGAAATTAAAGTTAAAAGAAACAGAACCTGTTGGAGTAATTGAGGGTATCTTCTTTTTGGATGATGGTACACCATTTGAGGTATCAACGATGCGTATTCATTACCAATACATGAAGTTCAACACGTTCGTAAATTTAAATAAATAGAGCATATTTTAAAGACCGAGAATTAATTTCTCGGTCTTTTGTTTATAAAAGTATACTTTCATTGTTTTACTTTGCCATGTATCTAAATGAATATCCTTGACCTATAATTGAAAGCGTATTCAGGAGGAAGGTGATCCTATTAATGAGAATGAAGTAAAAATTGTAAAGCAAATCTTGGATGAAGGTGTAACTCATTACAAAAATATTGAACATAATATTGGAATGTCTAGAAAGACTGTTAATAAGTATTTAAATGAAATTGCCGAAGAAATTAAGCCATTTAATGTCGAACTCATTAGAAAACAAAGCGTAGGCATTTATTTTGCTGGTGATACCGCAAAAATTCGTTCTTCTTTACAAGGTGGTGAACTAAAGGCAAATAATGAAAGCCCGCAAGAAATAAAATTGGCAATACTTTCATTGCTATTAACAACTAATGAACATATAACAATTCAAAAACTTTCTGATCGTTATTATGTGAGTAGAACAACTTTGGAAGGATACCTAAAGCAAATTAAAAGTCTAATAGAAAAGCAAGGAGCTAAGTTACAGAGTGATGAAAAGGGGATTTTTATTAAGGCTTCTGAAAATATTCGAAGAAAATTAATGACGCAGCTCCTTGGCTTTTATTGGGGTGATAGCTTAAAGGTCAAACATAATACTGATTTAAAGATGGTTATCAATGTTCCAGATGAACTGAAAAGTATCTTTGATCAGGTGATTTTTAAAGATGTTGTAACTACACTTAATCAGTTTCAGAAGGCCAGTTCAATTAAACTCAATGATTATCAGTTTCAGTCTTTGGCTGTCCATCTAGTGATTGCAATTCAAAGAATAAAGAACAAGGAAATTATAAAGGCTGATTCTGAACTGAGCAGTCATCCTTTATCCAAAAATACAATTTTGCTTTCAAATTTGCTTGAAGAAAACTTTGGTTTTGCTATTCCCGTAGCTGAACAGGCGTACATTAATATTCATATTCTTGCAGCTGAATCGGATCAAAAAGCACATTCAAGTCCAAAAAAAGATAAGGAAAACTCTAAGAATGGGGAATTAAGCCAGTTTCTAAAAAGCAATTTAACCCACTATGATGAAGTACTTGTCAATAATTTGATTTTACATTTAGTACCAGCTTTGCATCGATTTGAACTGGGGCTTAGTATAAAAAATCCTTACAAAGATAGTATTAAAGGTAACTTTCCTTATGCATACAACCAAGCAGTTGATTTAAGTATTGAAATCGAAAAAAGATTTTCAGTAAGCATCAATGATGATGAAATTGCGTATATTGCCCTACATATTGAGAGTTTCTTAGAAAGGAGAGAAGAAAAAAGAGTAAAGACAGTAATTGTTTGTAGCACAGGACTGGGAACTGCCAGACTTTTAGAGCAAAGAATTAAGAAATATTTTTCTGATGAACTAGAAGTTAACCGGGTGGTATCTGTTTCTGAATTAATGGCAGCACCAATTACTGAAGATTTAATAATAAGTACAGTAGATTTAGATATTAGGCAAAAAAATGTAGTAGTTGTACCACCATTTCTAGACGTTCAGTCTAAAGGAAAGATACAAACTGCTCTTGACAAGCTGAATAAATTTCAAGAAAAAGCAACAGAATTTATGAAATTGGTTGAGCCCGATTTAATCATAGTTGATAACCAAAAAATCAATCGAGATCAAGCAATAAAAAAAGTTTGCAAACGTCTATGCGATAAACACTATGCACTTTCTGGAATTGCAGAGGCTGCGATTGAAAGGGAAAAAGTTGCAAGTACTGAAATGGATTTTGTAGCAATGCCACATGCGCCAATTAAATATGTTAAAGCTCCTCGAATTGCAATTTATCTTAATTCACATGGTATTGATTGGGATAAAGGTAAGGTAAATATCGTTTTCTTTATGGCAATGAACGAAAGTATCAAAGGCTCAATTGACCAAATTTATAACTACTTCAATGCAATTCTTGAAGATAAAAAA
Organism: Lactobacillus sp. ESL0263; assembly: GCF_003692845.1. Lineage (NCBI taxonomy): Bacteria > Bacillati > Bacillota > Bacilli > Lactobacillales > Lactobacillaceae > Lactobacillus > Lactobacillus sp. ESL0263. Next base: position 41,178 of record NZ_REHL01000004.1, read on the forward strand.
ATGTTAAAAAGTTTGTGCAGATTAACATCAAAACAGGAAATAATTAGGCTTTTAGGAAGTGAAGAATTTGAATAGTAAAAGTAATGATTTTATCTCGAAAGATAATATTGTCATTGGTTTAAATGCATCTTCTAAAGAAGATGCAATCACGCAATTAGCAAAAATAATGGAAAAAAATGAAATTGTAAGTGATGCAAAAAAATTTAGAGATGATGTGTTAGAACGTGAAAGTCAGACAACAACAGGAATAGGCAATAATATCGCTATTCCACATGGTAAAAGTTCTACTGTCAATGTAGCGTCTCTAATGTTTGCAAAAACAACCACGCCACTAGAGTGGAACTCCTTAGATGGTAGCAAAGTTTCAATAATTTTTTTGATGGCGGCTAGAGAAAAAGATACTGGTAAAGAACATCTGAAAATGTTGGCTACAGTCGCAGGAAAATTAATGGATGACGATTTTGTCAAAGAAATCAAGGCAGAAAATGATCCAGATAAGTTAGTTAATATCTTTAAAAAAATAGAAGAAGATTAGGAGAAAAATTATGAGTAAATTCGTAGCAGTAACTGCTTGTATTGCAGGAGTAGCACACACATATATGGCAGCACAAAACTTGAAGAAATATGCCAAAAAAAATGGTGATCAAATAAAAGTTGAAACTCAAGGTGCAATGGGTTTTGAAAATAAACTTAGTGCTAAGGATATTGCTGAAGCAGATGCCGTCATTTTTGCGGTCGATACAAATGTTAGAGAAAAAGAACGCTTTGATGGTAAAAAAATCGTGAAAATGGGAACATCAGAGGTCGTGAAAGACGGTAGCAAAGCGATTGAAAAAGCGCACGAAATTATTGACAACTGATAAAGACAGAAAGAAAAGGTTATATAAATGGACAAGTTAAAACAATTTTTTAAGGACTTAGTAGACCACTTCCAAACAGGTGTGTCTTACATGATTCCATTGGTTTCTGCTTCCGGACTGATTGTTTCAATTGCCGTTATTGGTGGTGGCAACGGAGTTTGGAATCAAACCAGTAACATTTGGGGAATTTTAAGAATGATCGGTCAGCAGGGATTAGGATTTATTCCTGTAATGATCGCCGCCTATATTTCATACTCGATTGCTGATAGACCAGGGCTTGCGCCTGCTTTTATTGTTGGCTTGGTTGCCAACAAATTAGGTATGGGCTTTATTGGTGGAATGGTAGTTGGTGTTTTAGTCGGCTATTTAGTATATTGGCTGAAAAAGTTACCAATGCCTATGAGTTTAATTTCGCTAAAATCAATTTTCATCATTCCACTAACTTCAGTGTTAATTGGTGGTTTAGTAATCTTCTATGTCTTCAGCGATCCTGTTAGAGGAATGCAAAATGGTTTAACTTCATGGCTAGCAAGTATTAGTGGTTCAAACAAAATCTTAGTTGCTGCAATCATTGGAGCGATGATGGCTACAGATATGGGTGGTCCAATCAACAAAGTTGCATATACATTTAGTATGGCTTCATACACTTCAGGTGGATATGCAATTAGTACAGCTTGCTTTATTGCAATTGGTATTCCTCCATTAATTATGGCTTTAGCAAGTTTCATGGGTAAAAAGTATTATAGTCAAGATGAAAAAGAAAATTCTACTACAGCTTTAATTATGGGTATTATTGCCACAACAGAAGGTGCAATTCCGTTTGCAGTTTCAGATCCACTGGCTGTTATTCCTAGTTGTATGGTTGGCTCAGGACTAGCTAGTGCATTAAACGCTTTCTTTGGTACAACGCAAAAAACAGCTCTATCAACATTTATGGCGGCCCCATTTGACTCAAATATTTTGCTGTATTGCTTATCGATCGTAATTGGCGTTGTAGTTGGAGCAGTAATGTGCAATTTCCTTAAGAAATTAATGCATCGTGACCAAAAAGTTGCAGCAGAAGCTGCGGCAAATTAAATAAAAGGAGAAAAAATGTATAAAGTTTTTTATAAACCTACAGAAGATAAATGGATGGGCGATATTATGCCCTTTGGTAAAGACGGAAAGTTTTATTTGTATCACCAAAGAGATCCTAGAAAACCAGGTCCTCTAACTGATAATGATGAACCGTTTGGCTGGTCGCTCTCAACTACAACTGATTTTGTTAATTATGAGGATCATGGGGATGCAATACCTGCAGGTAGCGCAGACGATCCAGCACAATGGATTTATGCAGGATCTGTTTTTGAAGCTGATGGAAAAGTACAAGCTTTTTACACAGGCTATAATAAAAAAGCTGAGCAGGAAGGACGAGCTTCCCAAGTCTTACTTCATGGTGTAAGTACTGATTTCGATCATTTTCAAAAAAATGTTGATAAATTGTTATTACCAGCTCAAGAAGGTTATGACAAAACAGATTGGAGAGATCCTTGGGTAATTTGGAATGAGGATAAGCAAGAATATTTGTTGATTTTGGGGACAAGATTAGCAGGTCCAAAATCCAAATTAACTGGCAGAATTGTTTCCTTCACTTCCAAAAATCTTAAAGACTGGACATTTCAAGGCGACTTTTTTGCGCCAAATCTGTACACAGGGCTGGAAATGCCAGATCTCTTTAAAATGGGAGATTGGTGGTACTTACTATATACAGAATATAGCGAGCAAAGCAAAACTAGGTACCGGATGAGCAAGAATATTGATGGTCCATGGTTAAAGCCTCAAGATGATTCCTTTGACGGTCGTGCATATTATGCTGCTAGAACGGCCTTTGATGGTAAACGAAGAGTTTTATTTGGTTGGGTCCCGACCAGAGAAGAAGGCAAAGGTGACAAGGTTAACTGGGAATGGGGCGGTACGTATGTTCCATTAGAATTAGTGCAAAGAAATGATGGAACTCTAGCTACCAAATTACCTGATGAATTAACCAACCAATTTACAGAAGAAACACACCTTACTGATTTATCAATTGATAATCAAACTGGAAGAACTGAAAAAATAATTGCTCAAAACGCTGGTAAACATTTTGTTTTAGATATGGATGTAACTTGTCAAGACGACATTAGCAATATTGCTTTGCGATTCTTTAAAAATGTCGAAACTGATGAATCATATCAATATTTGCTGTCAGCTGACGATCGGAGACTTGTCTTTGATAAAAGTCCGGAGTGGCCATGGTTCCAAATGATGAATAAGGGACTTGATCGCCCACTTGCAAAGAGTGAATTCGAAAAAATGCACATTAAATTGATGGTTGATGATGACATAGCTGTTATTGTTGTAAATGGTATTAGTTTAATTGCTCGTGTGTACCAAAAATTCGGTGATGATGTGGCATTAGCCGTATCTAACGGTAAAGCAGAGTTTTCAAATATTACTTTGAGAAAGTAATTGTTTATGGCAGATAAAATTAATTCTCTAGTATTTTTTGACTTGGATGGAACTCTTCTATCGAGTAATTCTACTGTTTTACCTGAAGTAAGTGCTGCTGTAAGAAGCTTAAAAGCTAACGGAAATATTCCAATAGTTTGTACAGGTCGTGCCGCTTTTGAAGTTCGTGAAATTATGGCGGAATGTGAAATTGATTCTCTGATTGCGACTAATGGACAATATGTAGAGTTTAATGGTCAAGTGAAGTTTAATCGAACTATTCCCTCACTCTTGTGTCATCAGGTACTGACTTATGCAAACAGCAGAGATGACATCATTGGTTTTTACAATTATGATCAAATTGCTATCTCTGAAGATCAGCCGCTATCTCGGCATTTTTATCAAAACATTGCTTCATCATTTCCTCAAGTAGCACCCGATTTTTACCAGACAAACCCCGTTAATCAAATTTTGGTAATTGCGCATTGTGCTGATCAACAGTATAGTGATCATTTCCCTGAATTAAACTTTATGATAACAGGTCCTAATTCAATTGATACAGTTCTAAAAGGTAATTCAAAAGGAAAAGGAATTTCTGACCTAATTAAAAGTGAGGATCTTCATGTTCCAACTTACGCTTTTGGAGACGGTAACAATGACCTAAGCATGTTTGAAGCAGTGGACTATGGTATTGCAATGGGTAATGGAAATGATGCAATTAAAAATTCTGCTACGTATGTCACTGATACAAATGATAAACTAGGGATAATTAAAGGTTTACAAAAGTATAATTTGATTTAATGAGGTTTTGAATATGAGTATTTTTAAAGGGATTTCCCATGTAGGGATTCCAACTAATGATTTTGCTAAGAGTGTAACTGAATATGAAAAGATTGGCTTTAAGTTAATTAATCAGGAAGATAATAATGGTAGTGCGACGGGCTTTTTCCAATTAGGAGATTTAATGCTTGAAGTTTGGGAAGCTGAGACCAACCCGGTAAATGGTGCAATTAACCATTATGCTATTGATACCGATGAAATTGATGAAGCGTTCGAAAAGATTAAAAATGCAGGTTTTAAGCTAATTGATCAACAGGTGATGCACTTACCTTTTTGGGAGCATGGAATTAGTTACTTTAACTTTTATGGTCCTAATAATGAAACTATTGAAATTTGTCAAAGAAATAAGAAGTAAAAATTATGTTATTAGGTTCAGTAGAAGCCGGCGGGACAAAATTTGTTTGTGCTGTTGGCAATGAAAACTATCAAGTAAAAAATTCAATTAGAATAGCTACTACAACTCCGCAAGAAACTCTTCAGCAAGTAACTGCTTTTTTTAAAAAGTATCCTGTAGAAGCGATTGGAATAGCCTCTTTTGGCCCAATTGAAATACGCAAAACGGCTTCTAAATATGGCTACATAACTGACACGCCCAAAAAGGGATGGCAAAATACTGATTTCCTTGGCTTTTTGAAAAAAGACATTGATGTTCCAATGTTTTTTACAACTGATGTAAATGGTTCTGCATATGGTGAATATGTTATGTCATTGCTTTCGAATGAAGACATTGATTCCTTGGTCTACTACACGATTGGTACTGGAGTGGGTGGTGGAGCCATAATTGATGGTCAATTAGTTGGCAGTCAAGGACACCCAGAAATGGGACACGTTTTGTTAAAAAGGCATCCCGATGATGTTGATTTTCTAGGAATATGTCCATTTCATCAGGATTGCTTGGAAGGACTTGTGTCTGGACCAACATTTGAGGCAAGAGTTGGCAAGCCAGGATCAGAAGTACCATTGACTGATTCTGTTTGGAACATATTGAGTTATTACGTGGCCCAAGCAGTTTTACAAGTTACATTGATTTTACGTCCTGATAAAATTGTTTTTGGTGGGGGCGTAGTTAGTGAAGCATTCTTAAAGAAAGTCAGATCTGATTTTGCTAAGATGCTGAATAGTTATGTCAAAGTCCCAAATTTAGACCAGTACATTGTTATGCCAGCTATTGCTAATAATGGCTCAGCTACAGTCGGCGACTTTGCGTTAGCTAAAAATTTATTAAAACAATAATCCTAAAAAGAGTGCACATGTATTAACCAACTTGTTAATTGACGTGCACTCTTTTTTAATAATAAAGGAGATAAAAATGACAACTGCTTATTTAGTAAATCATACCCACTGGGATCGAGAATGGTATTTTTCGATTATGGATGAGCAAGTTTTAGGAGAGCAATTATTTACAGAAGTTTTAGACGAACTGGAAGCACATCCAACTGCAAATTTTTGCTTGGATGGACAAGTTTCAATTGTTGATGAGTATGTTGCAATTCATCCAGAAGCTAAGGCCAGAATTCAACGTTTAGTGAATGAAGGTAGGCTATTTATTGGCCCTTGGTATACTCAAACTGATGCTCTGGTGCCAACTGCGGAATCAATTATTCGCAATTTAATTATTGGCATTAAGGATACAGAAGGAAACTATGGCAAGCCAATGATGATTGGCTATTTGCCTGACTCATTTGGTTTTAATGCGCAGATGCCGACCTTATTAAAACAAGTTGGTATTGATAATATGGTCTTCTGGCGAGGAATTAACTTTAAAAGACAAGCAGGTTCGACTTATTTTCGCTGGCATGGATTAGGTAACAAAGAAATAGTTGCACTTAATTTTCCATTTGGGTATTTTACAGGTCAAATTACGCCAGAAGCAAAACAAAAGTTAAATGAATTTGTTGAACAAAAATATGATCCAGCAATTAAATTTGAATCTGAGCATGACCAAAATGAAGATGTCTTAATTCCCTCTGGAATTGATCAGATGAATATAGTTAAAAATATTAATCAGACGGTTGAGCAAATTAATAGTATTAGTGAATATCATACCGAAATTTCTACTTATCCTGAATTTGTCGAATTAATTCGTCATAGGTCTGAGAGTCTGCCAGAATATCAAGGAGAATTGCGCCTACCTACATATGCGCGTGTTCATCGGTCAATTGGCTCAGTCAGAAGCAAATTGAAGAGAGAAAATTTTAGATTAGAGCAGAAACTTTTGAAACGAGTGGAGCCGTTATGCGTAATTGGTCACAAGGTAGGAGTTAATATCGGTAATGGTTTGTTGACCAAGGCTTGGAAAAAATTATTAAAGTGTCAACCACATGATTCTCTTGGTGGCAGTGTTTCAGAAAATGTAGCAAAAGATATTTGGCAGAGATATAAAGAAGTTGATGAACTAGTTGACGGGATTGAGAACATGGTTAAGAAAAAAATTGCCCAATACTTAAAATTAACCTCATCGCAATTACTAGTATTTAATACAGATCCACATGAATTTGACGGTTATAAAGAAGTAGATATTGTTGCTTCAACCAAAAAAATCAAAATTAAGGGGATGGAAGATGCAGAAATTGTTTCTAGTAAGTATCACCCTGCAAGAGAGCACATTTTAATGCAAACACCCCATGGAGAGGATTATACTGACGAACCTAGTTATTATGAATTAAGAGTCAGAGGTAAGGTTCAATTACCAGCCTTGGGCTATAAAGTTTTCAAAGTGATAGATAGCAATGAAAAATTACCAGAAATTACTGCGGGGAAATTTGGTAGTTACGGCATTATTTCTAATGGCAAGCAAGCTATTGAATTTAGTGATGGTGAGATTACCTTAATTAATGACGGCACTAAAATCAAAAACTTTGTTTCTTTACTAGATCAGCCCAATGATGGTGATACATATGATTTTTCCCCTTATAAAGACTTTAAAGAACAGGAGCTACCTTTTCAAAGTGTAGGTATTAGTAAAGGCAAGCATGATGTAATGACTCTGAGAGGAAGTGCTAGTTTACCACTGGATTTGGTTGATTATACAGATGAAAATCCTAGATATGGTAAATTATCGTATTCATTGGATATTTGGTTTAATGAGTTGGGACAAGTTGCGGTTAAATTACTGGTTGATAATCAAATTAATTCTCATCGATTAAGAGTTTGTTTTTCACCACAAATAAATACCGATGAAGTCAGAGCAGAGATTCAGGCAGGCTATGTTACAACTAAAAACGAGCCAATTGATTCTGATTGGCAAAAAGAGTTTGTTGAGAAGCCAGTCAATTTATACAATTTTGATAAATCTCTTAACTTAATTGATGCAGATAAACATTTCACTTTTTGGGGATATGGTCAAAAAGAGTATCAATATGAAGACGGAAGCCTTAAAGTTACGCTGATGGCGACAACAGGAGAATTAGGAAAACCTAATTTAAAGTGGCGGCCTGGAAGAGCATCTGGTGACACGACTAGTCAGGGGCATATTATGATGGCAACACCTTCAGCTCAAGAAAAGGGACAAAATAAATTTGTATTTGCATTTAAACTTGATGATGGCAAATTTAGTGAAGAAGAAAATAATCAATTGACAAATAAATGGTTGCAGCCAAATATTTCATACCAGTTACAAGGTCTAAATGTTTTTATCAATCGTTTAGATAACAAGATTTGGGCAACAGAAAGGACTCCTAAGATACCTGAACAGATTGAACTATTGAACTTACCGAAAGAAATAGTGGTTTCAGCGCTATATCCTTCGGTGACAGATTCAAATAGTTATATTCTAAGATTGGAAAATTTGACTAATCAAGTTGTTATACTACCAGACTTTATTAGGGATAAAGGTCAAGTTGTTAACGCACTTGAAGAGCCAAGTGACGAGCAGCAAATTTCTCCATACGATTTAATTTCAATTAAACTTTCAATATAAGATAAAAAGCAAGTAAAAGTGGACCATATAGGTGCCAGGATTACTTGCTTTTTTGGATACATTCTATGTAAAAGAAGGAAATTAAATATTGCTAAATTTAAATTGGGTTATGTCCGTGATGGGACTAGTGTAAACAAAATTTAAACTTATCTGTTTGGTTTTGTTACTTAAACTATGTAGGAGCTTTTGCTGAAAATTGGTTAAGCGCAAATGATTAAGCGCAGTGTTAGCCTGAATATACAGCACCAATTTGCCAGTATATTGTAGCGGATGATCATTTGACTCGAATTTTCGCATAACTAGTCCGATTGCATCGCGAATTGGCCGATATTTTGCAATATTTAATTCGTTATAAATATTATTAAAAAAACTACGATAAAATTGATCTAATTCTTTGTATGTTTCATTAATCAGCTTTTTTTCTTTTGGAGATGAAGCACCGATTAAGTGAACACTCATTACATCACTTCCTTAGTACAGAAATAATTTGTGTTTTAGGCGCAAATTTTTCTTTTAGCTCTTGAGGTAACGGATCATCAGTAATAAGTACATCAATCTGACTCAAGGGGATTGACATAAACGGAGAAGTATTTTGACTGTTGAACTTATAATTCTCTGCGATTACCACAACTTGTTTTGCCCTTGAAGCAGCGACACGAGTTAATTCTGCATCACTCATCTTTGTGAGATAAGCACCATCTTCTTTGACGTTTGATGTGCCAAAAAATGCTGTATTAAAGCTCATTCGCTTTAAAGTATCAATCGATGTGACTGAATAATTAAAGCGATGTTCTTTGTCGATTTTTCCACCTAATAGACGAACATCGGGGAGTCTTGATTGCATCAATTCCAGGGAGTTGTCAATTGAATTTGTCACAATCTGAAGATCCATACCACAAATTAACTCGCATAGCTTTTTCAGCGTAGTTGAAGCACCAATAAAATCGTATTGATTTGGATGAACAAAGCGGAGCGCCATCTGTGCCATTTTCGTTTTAATAGGGGAGTCGATGTGATTCCTGGTAATAAAATTAGGTACGTTGTCGTGACTGTTAGCCAGTAACCCACCGTGAACTCGAATCGCCTGACCTGTGGAAGTTAATCTAAGAACATCTCGCCGGGCTGTATCAAATGAAACATTAAAGTAGTCTGCTAAATCTTTTGTAACTAAGTGATGTTTTTGTTCTAGTAATTTTTTTATTTCACGAATTCGTTCTTCTTGAGTCATAATATTTCTCCTAAAAATAATCTAGCATTTTTTATTTTTTTAAGAATCAAATAGTCAGTATTTCATATTGGATTTTATGCGTTTATTTGTGTTTAACTAAAATTATACTGAAGTTTAAAGTTGAAAAGACTGGTAAATCAATATTTTAAAAAAAGGAATTTACTTAAATGCTTATTTTAAAATTGGAACGAACCAATTTTAAAAATGGTTGATATTGAATACAAAATTGGTATAATAACCGTATAAAGAAAGTTTAAGTAAATAATTTCTAAATAGGAGAAATAATATGGCAGTAGATTATGATTCAAAGGAATTTTTAAAGAGCGTAGATGCCCATTGGCGTGCAGCTAACTATTTGTCAGTTGGTCAACTCTTTTTGATGGATAACCCGCTTTTAAAGCATGACCTTAAAGCAAGTGAAGTTAAGCCTAAACCAATCGGACACTGGGGAACAATTTCACCACAAAACTTTATTTATGCACATTTAAACCGTGTCATTAAGAAGTATGGCTTGGATATGTTTTATATCGAAGGATCCGGTCACGGTGGTCAAGTAATGGTTTCTAACTCATATCTTGACGGTTCATACAGTGAGCTTTACCCTGAGATTCAACAAAATGAAAAAGGAATGGCTAAGTTATTTAAACGCTTTAGTTTTCCTGGTGGTTCTGCTTCTCACGCTGCTCCTGAAACTCCAGGTTCAATGCATGAAGGTGGAGAGCTTGGCTATTCACTTTCACATGGTACCGGTGCAATTTTAGACAATCCTGATGTGATTGCAGCAGTTGAAATCGGTGATGGTGAAGCTGAGACTGGCCCCTTGGCTGCAAGTTGGTTTAGTGATAAGTTCATTAACCCAATCAAAGATGGTGCTGTATTACCAATTTTACAAATCAACGGTTTTAAAATTTCTAACCCAACCATCGTTTCAAGAATGTCAGATGAAGAACTAACCAAATACTTTGAAGGTATGGGTTGGCATCCTTACATTATTTCTGCATATAATGGTGGTGAATTTGACGGCTATAAAGATCACATGCAAGTTCACGAAGAAATGGCAAAATTAATGGATACTGTAATTGAAGAAATTAAAGCCATTCAAAAGAATGCTCGTGAAAATAATGATGAGACTTTGCCACATTGGCCAATGATTATCTTCCGCGTTCCAAAGGGATGGACAGGACCTACAACTGATCTTGACGGTAATCCTATTGAAAACTCATTTAGAGCACACCAAATTCCAATTCCTGTTGCTCAAGATGACATGGAACATAAAGATATGTTGGTTGATTGGCTTGAAAGCTATAAACCAGCAGAATTGTTTGATGAAAATGGTGTACCAACTGAATTGGTAACTGCTGATAATGTTACTGGTGATAGCAGAATGGCAGTCAACCCAATTACAAATGGTGGTGGCGACAAAGCTAAGCGCCTCAACCTTCCAGATTATCGTAAATATGCCTTAGAGTTTGATCAACCTGGTTCAGTTGAAGCAGAAGATATGACTGAATGGGCAAAATATTTGAATGAAATTGCAGAACTTAACCCAGACAATTTCCGTGGTTTTGGACCTGATGAAACTAAATCAAATCGTTTGTTCAAATTTATTGATGAGCAAAAGCGTCAATGGGAAGGTTCAGTTCATACACCAAACGATGAGAACTTGGCACCAAGTGGTCGTTTAATTGATTCTCAATTATCCGAACATCAAGACGAAGGTTGGCTTGAAGGCTACGTTTTATCTGGTCGTCATGGTTTCTTTGCAACTTACGAATCATTTGGACGTGTTGTTGACTCGATGTTAACCCAGCACATGAAGTGGTTAAGAAAAGCCAAGGAACAATATTGGCGTAAGGATTACCCATCTTTGAACTTTGTTGCAACTTCAACTGTTTTCCAACAAGATCACAATGGTTATACTCACCAAGATCCAGGTATCTTAACTCACTTATATGAAAAGAATCGTCCAGATTTGATTCACGAGTACTTACCAGCTGATACGAACTCTTTATTAGCAGTATCTCAAAATGCATTTACTGATCGTGAATGTATCAACGTTTTGGTTACTTCTAAGCAAGAACGTCCACAATGGTTCTCAATCGATGAAGCAACTAAGATTGCTAACCATGGTTTATCATATATTGATTGGGCTTCAACTGATCAAAATGCTAAGCCTGATGTTGTCTTTGCTTCAACTGAAACTGAGCCAACTATGGAGTCTTTAGCTGCTATTGATATTTTGCATAAGAATTTCCCAGAAATGAAAATTCGTTACATTAACGTCATTGATGTAATGAAGTTAATGAATACAACAGATAATCCAGAAGCAATTTCCGACAAAGAATTTGAAGAATTATTCCCTACTGATGTGCCAGTAATTTTTGCATGGCACGGCTACAAGGCAATGATGCAATCAATCTGGTTTGGTCGTAATCGTAGCAATGTTCATATTCACTGCTATGAAGAAGAAGGCGACATTACTACTCCATTTGACATGAGAGTTGTTAATGAACTTGATCGTTTCCATTTAGCAAAGGATGCAGTCTTGAGTATGCCAGAATACGCTGAAAAGAGCGCCGGCTTTGTTGCAGAAATGGATCGCTTATTAGCTAAGCACCACCAATACATTCGTGACAATGGTAAAGATATGCCAGAAGTAACAGAATGGAAATGGACAGGCTTAAAATAAATTAAGTGTACATCTCATTTTACTTATAAATAAAAAACGTGATTCCACCCGGAACCACGTTTTTTGCTTTGAAAATTATTGTTGATCTTTTGGATTGATTCCCCAAAAGAAGGTTAATATTGCTGCCGTAATTAGAGATATTGCGGAACCTAAAATCATAAAGCCAATTGGCTTATACATTAGCATCAAGATTGAGAAAATGTTGTCAATTTGGAATGCTCGAACAACTACGTGAAGTGAGGCATTAATGGCACCACCAATCCCACCTGCAATTGCTGTGATGATCATTAATCTCTTTGAGGGCATAATTAAACCGTACAAAATAGGTTCAGTTACACCGGCAAAAATACCTGTAATTGTAACAGATCCTGATAGTCCCTTGAGTTTGGCATCTTTCTTTTTGAGTAAACTGTATAAAAAGATACCGAGGGAAACACCGATTTGTGCCCAAACGGCTGCAACTGCCACACCACCAATTACATCACCACCGTACATTTTGAGGTTTTGCAATGTGATTGGCACTAGGCCCCAGTGTAAACCAAGTACGGTTAAGAAAGGATAGACCATGCCTAGCAGCAAGCCAGCAACTAATCTGCTTTTACCGAATAACCACATGATAATAGCTGAAATCCATTTACCTACAGTATCACCAAATGGACCAAAGATTAGTACAGTTGCTGGTACCAAGATAATTAAACAAATCATTGAATTCAGGAAAATCTGAATTTGTTGCGGAATAATCTTTTTCAATAAACGATCAAGTAAAATGTAAACTCCAATGATGACGAAAATTGGAAATACTGTGGTGGAATAGTCAATTGCGTCTAATGGCATGCCAAAAAGACTAAGACCGTGCTTTCCGACCAACTGAGTAAAATTTGGTTCTAACAATGCTGCACCCAAAGCCCCACCGACAAATGGGTCTGCTTTAAATTCTTTGGCTAAAGTAATACCGACGAAAATAGGTAGGAAGTAAAAGACTGAGTTGCCAGCTGCAGATAAGACAAGATAGGCTGTACTAGTTTCAGATAACCAATGCAAATTAGCTAAAACTGTTAGAACAGCCTTTACCATTCCCGCCCCGGCCATCACCGAAAGAAGTGGCATAAAGGCTCCGGAAATAGTTTTAGTTATCGACAACTTAGCTTTTTTATCTGTTTTTTCTTCTTTAGAGTTAGCTGTCTTATGATCACTCAGTTTTTTCTGAATGACATCATAATAGTCTGCCACATTAGTACCAATTACGACCTGCTCTTGACCGCCACTTTTAACGACACTTAAAACGCAAGGCAAGGAATTCAATTTGTCTTTATCGACTTTACTATCGTCTTTTAAGTCAAAGCGCAATCTAGTTACACAATGGACCAAATTATTGACGTTATCTGGTCCTCCAACATATTTTAAAATTGCCTCTGATTCACCATTAATATTATTCATACATTCTCCCACTTATAAAAATTAATGAGAATAACTTTTGTATTATCTCATTATATTTTAAAAAATAAGCAATATTATAATTTAACTTTATAGTAATTGTCAATGAACTTAAAAAGAACATTTTAGAAGTATATTGCTATTTATAAATCCTTTAGTATAAAATTAAATTGTTGGTATTTTTTAACAAATTTAAAAAAGGAGGAAACAGTGAATAAACTAGTAAATGTGTTAACTACGACAGATATCCATGGTTTTATTTCTAATGAGGGGCAGCCACCTGCCTTAGCGTTGCAAGGAATAAAGGAAAAATATCCTAACTCGCTATTAATGGATAGTGGGGACTTTTTTGTTGGTAATCCTTTGACCACTTATTTTTGTGATCAAATGCAAGTATCTCCAATGGTAGATTATGCCAATAAGGTCGGATTTGATGTCATGGTACCTGGGAACCATGATTTTGATCATGGACTGAATTATTTAAAGCGTCAGGTTAGCCATTTAAATGCTGACTATGTTTGTTGTAATGTTTTTGATGAAGAGGGAAATTGGATTTTTCCACCTTCTACCATTAAAGAAATTGATGGCATCAAAGTGGGAGTAATTGGTTTACTGACAAGTAGAATGTCAATGATCAGTGACTTTGATGTAACCACTGGAGTAGTCGTTAAGGAAGCATTACCTGAATTACAAAAACAGGTAGCAGCTTTACGCGACCAAGTCGATTTGATTTTAGTCGGCTATCACGGTGGGATTGAACGTGATTTGAGGACACATGATGAAACTAACTATGCAACTGGTGAGGACGAAACTTTTAAATTAGTATCGCAAACACCAGGCATTGATGGTTTTAGCTGTGGTCACCAGCACCGTATCAATCATGGACAAATAGGTGATACCCTTGTTGTTCAAGGCGGATACAGAGGTAATTGTTTTGGTCACATGACGTTTGAATTTAACGATCAAAATGAAATTGTAAAACGTCAAGAAGAAATCGTCTTAACTGAGACTCTGCCAGCCAAAATAGGTAATTTTTATTCTGAAGAAGATTATCAAAATTGGCTTGCAGAAGATTTTGATCTCAGTCATTTAGTAGAGTTTTTAAAACAAAAATTTGCTCGCGAGCATTTAGGAATTTTTATTAGCTTAAAAGGGAAAACTAGGCAGCAAGTAATAGATTCTTTTACCATTCCATATGGTGTTAGAATTTATCGCCTGACTTCGTCAGAATATCAGGTTTTCAGCCAACAAGATTGGGCTCTTAAGCAAGAAAATTATGATTCTAATGCTCACGACTTTTTGGTTCTGACGAATTCTTATGAAGTACCAGAATATCGGTTGACGGACCAATTTGTTGATAATATTTTTGATGAATATTCATACTATTTAACGCAGCGCAATTAGGGAGAAAGTAATGGGAGTAATTGGAATTATTATAGTGTTGGGTCTACTTTATCTGGTAAGTTTTGATCGCAAGCACATCGACTACAAATCACTTATTTATCTTTTTGTAACAGAATTAGTAATCCTGTTTTTGATTTTAAAGACAACAATTGGTAATTGGATCATTAAGGGATTATCCGGTAGTTTAAACATTATCAGTCAGTCTAGTAGTAAGGGTGTAAACTTCGTTTTCGGTGATTTAAAAAATCCTGGTGCTACTTCACAATTTTTCTTAAATGTCTTATTACCATTGATTTTTATTTGTGCACTGATTGAATTGTTGCAGTATTTGCGTATTTTACCTTTTATTATTAAATATGTTGGTAAAGTTCTGAAAAAGCTGTTCCATATTGATGAAATTAATGCGTTTACGATTTTAAGTTATCCTTTTGTAAGTAATGGTGTTTTTGTTCCTTTTAAGGATCAAATGAAAGACATGTCACCAAACCAATTATTTACACTATCAATTTATACTTTATCAAATACTACAGTAACAATGATTGCTTCATATATGCATATTATTAAATCTGAATTTATTATTGTTGCTTTGATACTTAACCTCTTCACTTCGATTATTGTTGCTAAAATAGTTGCACCATACGATATTTCGCAAGTTAATTATGAAATTTCGACTAAGAACACTAATCAAAAGTCATTGATTACGCGGTTGATTGACAGCATGAACCTTGGATTTAAACTGGCAATTAACATTTCAATCTCAATTATTGGTTTTGTTTCGTTAATTACTTTTGTCAACATTATTTTCAAATCAGTTTGTGGTAAAACCTTAACGGCCTTAATTGGTTATGTTTGTGCTCCTGTAGCTTTTATCATGGGAGTAGATCCACATTCAATTGTTAGTGCTGGTACAGTTCTGGCTACCAAAGCATTTACCAATATCTTTGTCGCGATAAACCAAATTAATATGCACGCAGTTCCGCTTAAGACGCAAGCAATCGTTAGTGTTTTCTTGATTTCTTTTGCTAACTTACCAAACTTGGGTACTACCTTAGGTATCATGCATACAATGGTTGACGAAGAGCATGGTGAAGCTATTGCAAGTCATGCATTAAGACTATTTTTGGTGGCAACAGCAGTCAGCATTCTTAATGGGGCATTGGCTGGTCTATTTTATTCATTTTAATTAGCTTTCTCCTTGTTAATCTGAAGATTTTTATTTATAATAAAAACATCATAAGGGAGTAACAGCAATTACCTGCGATAAGCCCAACAACCGAAGATATACTTCTGGACTTATCTTAATTAGTGAGACTTGTGTGTGTTAAACATATAAGTCTCTTTTTTATTTTTAGGAGGAAAAAATGCCCCAAAATTTTTATAATCAGTCAGTTAAAGATATTGAACAAGAGCTTTCAACATCTTGTGAAAATGGTTTGAATTCGGAGCAAGTAGAGCAGCTTCAGGAAAAATATGGTCCTAATAGTCTTGCTGGTAAGAAGAAAACCAGTATGTTGCAACGTTTTATTGCACAATTTAAGGACTTTATGATCATTGTTTTGATCATTGCTGCGCTTTTATCAGGCTTTGTCGCTCAAGAGTGGACAGACGCTGCGATTATCATGGTTGTTGTTATCCTGAACGCTGTTTTAGGTGTTTTCCAAGAAACTCGTTCTGAAGAAGCAATTAATGCTCTGAAAAAAATGGCCACGCCAAATGCACACGTGCGAAGAAATGGGCAAGTGGTTGAGATTCCAAGTACTGAATTAGTACAAGGTGATATTGTCTTACTTGAAGCTGGTGATGTCGTTCCAGCAGACTTGCGTTTGACAATTACTAAGAGCTTGAAGATTGAGGAGTCTGCATTAACTGGGGAATCAGTACCTGTTGATAAAGAGCACGACCAAATTAATGAGGATAAAGTTGCTTTAGCCGATCAGGATAATATGGCGTTTGCCAACACCAATGTTACCTATGGTCGTGGTGAAGGAATTGTCACTGAAATTGGGATGAATACTGAAGTCGGTAAAATTGCCACCATGCTTAACAATACCGATGAGACGGATACACCACTTAAGCGTAACCTTAACCAATTAGGTAAGACATTAACAATTATGATCTTGCTGATTTGTGCGGTTGTTTTCGTTGTCGGTTTCTTTACCAAGCAGGGTACAGAGCCAACACAAAAATTAGCAATTGATATGTTCTTAGTTGCAGTTTCGTTAGCAGTTGCGGCAATCCCAGAAGGATTACCTGCAATTGTTACAATCATTTTGGCGCTTGGAACGCAAGTAATGGCTAAGCACAATTCGATTGTGCGTAAATTACCTGCAGTTGAAACTTTGGGTGCAACTGATATTATCTGTTCAGATAAAACTGGTACATTAACTCAAAATAAGATGACAGTTGAGCAGGTCTACTATGACAATGAAGCTCATCAAGCAGACCAGAAGATTTCTGAAGATAACCCTACGTTGTTGTCAATGGTTTTAGCTAACGACTCTAAGCTTGATGACACAAATAGATTGTTGGGAGATCCAACTGAGACGGCACTTATTCAATATGCCTTAGATCAAAAGATTGATGTTCATCAGCTACTTGACCAGCACAAACGGGTTCAAGAAGTTCCTTTTGATTCTGGCCGTAAATTAATGAGTACGGTTAATGAAAATGGTGGACAATATTTTGTTGCTGTTAAGGGAGCACCTGACCAATTACTTAAACGAGTTACTAAAATAGAAGTTAATGGCAAGGTAGAACCGATTTCTGCTGAACAAAAAGAAGAAATTTTACTTTCTAACCAAAAAATGGCAAGAAGGGCCTTAAGAGTCTTAGGTTTAGCGTATAAAACAGTTGATCAGCTATACGATGCTCCTTCTACTGATAACGTTGAACAAGATTTAATTTTTGTCGGCTTGGTTGGGATGATTGATCCAGAAAGACCTGAAGCTAAAAAAGCGATTGCAGAAGCACATGATGCAGGAATCAAAACAGTTATGATTACTGGAGATTTCCAAGTGACCGCACAAGCAATCGCTGAGCGACTTGGAATTCTAAAACCAGGCCAGGATGAACGCGTGGTTACTGGTGCTCAACTTGATGAAGTTAGTGATGAATACTTGCAAGAACATGTACCTGATTACAGTGTTTATGCTCGTGTTTCGCCAGAGCACAAGGTTCGAATTGTTAAGGCATGGCAAGCCCGTGGTAAAATTGTTGCGATGACCGGTGATGGTGTTAATGATGCCCCTAGTTTGAAGCAAGCTGATATTGGTATCGGCATGGGTATCACAGGTACTGAAGTTTCCAAGGGTGCCAGCGATATGATTTTGGCCGACGATAACTTTGCCACAATCGTTGAAGCTGTTAAGCAAGGCCGTAAAGTTTTCAGCAATATTCAAAAGGCAATTCTGTACTTGATGAGTTGTAATGTTGGTGAAGTTTTGACAGTGTTCATGATGACAATGCTTGGCTGGGACATTTTAGCACCCGTTCAACTTCTTTGGATCAACCTTGTTACTGATACACTACCAGCTATTGCGCTTGGGCTAGAACCAGTGGAAAAAGGTATCATGAAGAGGGCACCACGTGGTCGGAAATCCAATTTCTTTAGTGGTGGTGTTTCTAGTTCAATCGTCTACCAAGGAATTTTGGAAGGTATTTTAGTTTTAGCAACTTATCAATTAGGCTTGAAATTTGGTCCTCATGTTAACAGTGCTAACTTACAGCATGCAGATGCGTTGACTATGGCATTCTTGACTTTAGGATTAATCCAATTATTCCATGCGATTAACTCAAAATATATCCATCAATCAATCTTTTCTAAGCATACACTTACAAATAAATGGTTTAACTGGGCTATCCTTATTTCAGCAATAGTAATGGCCGCAGTAGAATTACCATTTATGACTAAGTTCTTTGATGTTACAGAATTAAATGGCATGCAATGGTTAATTGTCTTAGGTGCAGGAACTTGTATGATTATCATTGTCGAAATTGTTAAATTCTTCCAACGTCAAGCTGGACAAAAATAAAATAGCAAAAAGAATAACTAAAAAACTGGTAAATTACGCTATAAAAGTAGTAGTTTACCAGTTTTTCTTTGGCATTTATTAATTTTAAAAAGTTAGTTTAAATACAGTAGGCAATTTTAGTTAGGTATTCAGCATCAATATCATCAAAACGTGCAAAGTCCTTGCTATCAAGGTCTAAGACAGCAATCAAATCTTCATTTTTCGTAATTGGTATAACAATTTCTGAATTAGTAGCAGCATCGCAAGCAATATGGCCAGCGAACTCATGAACATTAGGAACAATTTGCGTTTCTCTTGTTTTAGCGGCTGTACCGCAAACACCTTTGCCTATTGGAATGTGCATGCAAGCAACAGGACCCTGAAAAGGTCCCAAAATTAATTCATGATTTTGATAACGATAAAAGCCAGCGTAACTGACATCAGGCAGATTATTAAACAGTAGGGCACTGATATTACTCATATTAGCAATCAAATCGTGCTCATCTTCAAGTAGACTTTGTGCTTGTTTAAGTAGCAGGTGATAACGTTCAAGTTTGTCCATTAGCTTTCTCCTTTTTGACTAAGTCTAAACTAAGTATGTAGCTTTTAAAAGTCAAACAAAGTATTTACTTTTTGATTTCAAATGTGTAAGATTGAACAAGCCGTTATAAAAAAGCTATAATGAAATGTGTAGTAGGGTTAAAATCATTGCTAATATAAGATTTAACAATGATTTGGTACCTAAGATACTTTGTGATTTGTAAGAAATAAATTACAAAATTGTATAAATTTTCATTAAAAAAGGTGTATAATTTTTAAAAATCTTAACGGCTATAGTAAAATGGTCTCAATGACTTATTTTATTGCAAGATAATGAAAGGGGCGATAACAATGTCGATGATAGAGTTCCATGACGTGCAAAAATATTATGGCCATTTTCATGCACTGCACGACATTAATTTGGAAATTGATGAAGGGGAGACGGTGGTTTTAATTGGACCATCAGGTTCAGGTAAGAGTACTTTAGTACGTACCGTGAACGGCCTTGAAACAATCCAAAAAGGTCAGTTGATTGTTAACGGTCATGATTTGTCTGATCCAAAGACTAACCTTAACATTCTTCGAAGTGATGTTGGGATGGTTTTCCAGCACTTTAACCTGTACAAAAATAAAGATGTACTTGAAAATATTATGTTGGCACCAAGAATTGTTAGCCATATTCCAGAAGAAGAAAACAAAAAACGAGCAATGGAACTGCTCGAAATGGTTGGTCTGGAAAAATGGGCACACAATATGCCTTCACAAATTTCAGGTGGTCAAAAACAGCGTGTTGCCATTGCTCGAACATTGGCCATGCGTCCTAAGCTTATTCTTTACGATGAACCAACTAGTGCGCTTGACCCAGAAATGATTGATGATGTTTTGCAAGTTATTAAGAAAGTTACAAATGAGAGCGGAATGACATCCTTGATTGTTACCCACGAAATGGGCTTTGCTAAAGAGGTTGCCAACCGAGTTATCTTCATGGACCAAGGTCAAATTGTTGAAGATGAGAATAGCGCAAGTTTCTTTGAACAACCTAAGACAGTACGGGCACAACAATTCTTGAGTAAGATCATCTCTCACTAAGGAGGCCGATTATGAAAAAGAAATTTTGGTTGCTTCCTTTACTAGCATGCGTATTGATGCTAACTGGATGTGGTAAGAGCTTAAGTGATCAATCTGTTTTAGATAATGTTAAAAAGTCTAATACGATTACTTGGGGTGTTAAAGGTGATGTTAAACTTTTTGGCTTGATTGATGTCCGTGATGGTCAACAAAAAGGTTTTGATGTTGACATGGCCAAGGCAATTACTAAGCGTATCTTAGGACCTAAAGGCAAGGCAGAATTTGTCACAACCACGTCACAATCAAGAATACCGCTTTTGAAGAATGGTAATGTCGATGCAATAATTGCTACGATGACGATCACTCCAGAGCGTAAAAAGATTATTTCATTTTCACACTCATACTTTGATGCCGGTCAGTCAATATTAGTTGCTAAAAATTCCTCAATTAAAAGTGTCAAAGATTTAAATGGTAAGACTGTTATTGGGGTAGTTGGTGCTAATTCAGTAGACAACATTAAAAAGATAGCTCCTAAGGCAAAAGTGATTGAACTACAAGATTATGCTCAAGCTATGAATGCACTGAAATCAGGACAAGGTGATGCTTTGACTACTGATAATGGTATCTTATTTGGGTTAGCAGTTCAGAACCCAGGCTATGAAGTTCGTGGTGGAACTTTCACTGTTGAACCTTATGGTGTTGCGGTTAATAAGGGACAAACCGGATTTACTAAGGCTGTTGACAAGGCAGTTCTTGAGATGCAGCACGATGGTGAATACAACCGCTTAATCAAAAAGTGGTTTGGCGATGTTCCAGGATTTAAGTATAAGGAGCTGTATCGCCGATGATTGATATTTTTACAAGATTTAGTGGTCAATTATTTGTTGGTTTAGGCTGGACGATACTTTCAAGTGTGATTGCATTATTCTTCAGTTTGATTATAGGAACTGTATTTGCAATTATGGAAGTTGTTCCTAGTAAAATAGCTCGCTTCATTGGACGTGCATACGTAGAAATATTGCGTAACATTCCACTGCTGGTAATTACGATGTTCTTCTATCTTGTAATTCCAAAATATGTGATGAAGATTAATGGCTTTACTGCAGGAACAATTGGTTTAACGCTTTATACTTCTGCATTTATTGCTGAAACGATTCGTTCAGGAATCCAATCTGTTTCTGGTGGACAAATGGAAGGTGCTCGTTCTACAGGTATGACATATTGGCAAGCAATGCGTTACATTATTTTGCCACAAGCATTTAAGATCGTTATTCCACCACTTGGAAACCAGTTTGTTAACTTAGTCAAAAACTCATCAGTTCTTGCCTTCGTTGCAGGATTTGATTTAATGTACCAAGCAAACTCAATTGCTTCGACTACATTTGACCAGATTAACAGCTATTTAGTCGTTGGGGTTTTGTATTTGATTGTTACATTACCACTTAGCTACTACATGCAGTATTTGGAAAAGAAATTAGCCTGAGAGGAGGTTCAGTGAAATGCAAAATTGGATTAGCGCCTTTTCATGGCTAAACGTGCACTTTCTATTAATGGGCCTTTGGGTTACTATCTATATTTCAGTAATTTCAGTTATTTTGAGTTTCATTATTGGCTCAATTTTGGGAATTATTAGATATTCAAAAATCAAGTTTGTTTCAAAAATCGTTGGTTTTATAATTGATATTATCCGTAACGTGCCGTTACTTTTGATTATCTTCTTTACCTACTTTGGCTTGCCAAACTTTGGGTTAAGACCAGAAACGATTCCAGCAGCAGTTATTGCAATGACGGTCTTTGAATCAAGCATGATTGCAGAAATAGTTCGTTCAGGAATTCAATCAGTTTCTACCGGACAAATGGAAGGTGCAAGATCAACGGGAATGTCCTTTGTTCAAGCATTATGGCATGTTGTATTGCCACAGGCATATAAGAACATGATTCCAACAATTATTAGTCAATTTGTTTCGCTAATTAAGGATACTTCGTTAGCAACAATTATCGTTGTTCCAGAAATGATGCAGCATGCACAAGTTATTTATGGACAAAATTCTAATTATATTTTGCCAATGTTTGCTGCTTTAGCAGTACTATACTTCATCGTCTGCTTTACACTTTCAGTGATTGGCAACGTAATTGGAAAACATTTGACTTAAAATTAAATATTTTGATTTATTTTCTTAAAAAGGATTTCACACTGTGAAATCCTTTTTTTGTGTGTTTTTGCTGATATAAAGCATTTTATGACTAAGTATCCAATTATAAATAAGCGATTAATTAGATTTTTTTTAGAAAAAGTATTGACAGATTAAAAATATACACTTATCTTATTATATAACATCATATAACAATTAATAGATGAGAGGTAAACAATGAAGAAACAATATCAAGACGAAATAACAAATGCGATTAAGGCCTGTCAAAAGATTGACGGCATCAATCATATTTATTTTGCGGCATGTGGCGGTTCAATGGCTTTCATGCAACCAGCAGAGTACATTATTAACCGTGAGTGCGATATTCCTGCAACTATTTTGCCATCACGTGAATTTACCACACGTGATCCCCATGACTTGGGTGAGCATAGTGTAGTTGTAACCTGTTCTCACTCAGGTAGTACCCCAGAAACTAATGAAGCTGCCAAATTTGCTAAAGAAAAAGGCGCTTTAACAATTGGAATTGCCTTCACACCTGATTCAGACTTGGAAAAGAACTCTGATTATACTTTGCATTACAGTTGGGGAAAAGGTACAGACGCTTCTGATTTAAACACCGGTGTACTTTATGGCTTTATTTTTGGTCTGTTAAAGGCTGTGACTGGTGATGCTAAGTATGACAAGGGCTTGCAAGCACTTGACGACTTGGAAGCAATTGCTGAAAGAACTCGCCAACAATTCGGTGATACAACTAAGAAGTGGACTAGTGAGTTAAAGCGTGAGAAATTGATTTATGCAATTGGTTCAGGCATTAACTTGGGTGAGACATACTCATTTTCAGCATGCTGGCTCCAAGAAATGCAATGGATTAACAGTAGCTGCATTGATTCAGCAGAATATTTCCATGGTCCTTTTGAAATTACTGACTTTGATGTTCCTTTCATTATTTGTGAAGGAATGGGTGTTACTCGCAAGATGGATCAACGTGCAGTTGATTTTGCTAAGAAGCACAGTGATAAAGTTTATGTAATTGATAATGCAGACTTTGATATGCACGAAATTGATGACGATTTTAAAGAATATTATTCACAGATTCTTTCAGGTGTAGTCTTCCGTCAACTTGCTGAAGGCTTTTCATATGAAAGAGGTCATTCTCTAGAAGCTCGTCGTTACATGTGGCATTTAGATTATTAGTGTTAGTCCAATGAAGATAATTTCAATTGGAGATAATGTAGCTGACACCTATGTTAAGCAGAGAGTTTATTTTCCTGGTGGAAATTGCGTCAATGTTGCTGTTGATGCAAAAAAAGCTGGAGCAGAAGTTTCTGCTTATCTCGGCATTTTAGGTAATGACGATCGTGCTAGCCATATTGAAGAATCATTAAAAGAAGAGCAGGTTGAATTAGTTAACTGTCGTAAAGTTTATGCTCCTACGGCGCAGCCGCGAGTTTTCCTAACTGCTGAAGGGGATCGAACCTTTGAAGCAGGTCCGAAGAATTCAGGCTTACACTTATTAAACTTACGATTAACTCCTGATGACTTTACAACAATAGATGGTTTCGATGTTGTTCACGCAGGAATTGATTCTGGAATTGATGAGTATCTACCAGAATTACATAAACGAGTAAAAGTTTCCTTTGACTTTTCCATTTCTCGGGATAAGGACTACTTTAAAAAGACACTTCCTAATGTTGATTTTGCATTTTTCTCTGGGTCTGATATGAGTGATGATCAAGCTGTAGAATTTGCCAAAAAATATTTAACCTTAGGTCCAGAAGTTATTGTTATTACAAGGGGAGAAAAACTCGCATTTTTGTTAACTTCACAAGAATCTTATTACCAAGAACCGCAAAAAATAAAAGTTGTCGACACGATGGGTGCAGGTGACAGTTTTATTGCTGGTTTTCTAGTTTCTTACTTAGATAAGAATAATTTAGTATTAGCGGCAGAAGCTGCAAGCAAAAACGCTGCAGTTACCTGTCAATTATCTGGAGGCTTTGGTCACCAGAAATCTTTTTAGAAAAGAGTGATGAACATGAAAAAAGGTGCAGTACTTGCTACAGCAGCCGTTGCATGCTTCGGAATACTATTTATTGCGCATGATTTGGCAATGGTTAAGCACATTTCAAGTCACATTGGCGCTATTCACTTAGGTCACATCGTTGAGTCAGGTCCTACAGACGAAATCTTTGATCATCCAAAGCATCCTTATACTAAGAGTTTGTTGACCGCAATTCCGATTACAGATCCGATTGCTGAGCAGAAAAAGCAATTGTCTGATTATCATGCACATCGGCATCAATATGTAAACAAGACGATGGTTGATCTTGGCAATGGGCACATGGTTTTGGATGATGGCTCATGGTCGTAGAAGCACTGTTAAATAACAATTGCAAAAGTTTACTTATTTAATTATACTTGGCTGGTCGAAACGTAAAACAAGTTTATAGGAGAGTTTATCAATGGCACGACCAACAAATAAAACTGATTTAATTGAAGCAAGTAATACAGCGTATCAAAAGATAGTTGATTTAATTGCTTCATTACCTGAAGAGGCACGTACAGCTGACTTTGATTTTGATACTAGTAAGTTAAAAGAAGCACATTGGAAACGCGACCGCAACGTTAGAGACGTATTAGCCCATTTATATGAATGGCAAAAATTATTAATTGACTGGATTGATAGTAATCAAGCTGGCAAACCAAAAGAATATTTACCAGAGGGCTATAATTGGCGTAACTATGGCGAAATGAACCAAGAGTTTTGGAAGAAAGATCAATCAATTTCTCTTGAAGAAATGGAAGAACTACTTGCTCAAAGTCATAAGAAAACAATGGCTTTAATTGACTCCTATACCAATGATGAACTATTCCAAAAGAATGTTTTCCCATGGACAGGCAATAATGCTCTAGGTACATATTTTATTGCCAATACTTCTAGTCACTATGAATGGGCTTTAAAGAAGCTAAGAAAATATAAGAGATCTTTAAAATAAGATAGCGAAAAAACCGTTAGCACTTTGGCTAGCGGTTTTCCTGTTTTTAATAATAAAAAGTAAGCACTTAGTGTTTGTTATTTCAATTTTAATTTAGTAATATTGTGGTATTGAGGAGTGTTGTAATGAGACCTGATGAGACAATTGAAACAGTAGTTCCGCTTTATCGCAAGATATATCTTGATATTAAAAAGCAAATTCAAAATAATGAATTAAAGCCGGAACAAAAATTGCCTAGTGAACAGTACTTGTGCCAAAAGTACAATGTAAGTAGGATAACAGTTCGTAAGGCTTTAAAGTTGTTAACCGAGGAGCGATTAGTTGTTACCGTTCAAGGTAAAGGCTCATATGTTAATGCTAAGAAGATGATAGGTAAGTTAGACCAGATTCAAGGCTTTTCAGAATTTGCGCTTTCGCTTGACAAAAAGAGTGAGACCAAAATTTTGAAACGTGAAATCATCAAGAACGTCGACATTGCCAGGAAATTAATGTTACCTGATGATGCGGATTTAATTTACATCAAACGACTTTCTGAAATTGAAAAAACACCTTTGGGGATAGATGAAGCTTGGTTATCTGCTGAGCGGTTTCCTGATTTGCTAGTTAATATTAACTCTGACTCTTCTTTATATGAATATCTTGAACAGAAATATCATGAATTACCAGCAAATTCATATCGTGAAATTAGTACAAGTCTGCCAACTGCAAAACAAACTAGTTTGCTTAAACTCGATAAGGTAATACCATTATTTGAGGTTAATAAGACAGTTTATAATCAATTCGATCAGCCATTGGAATTTTCACATTATGTGGTTCGTGGAGATGAAATGACTTATATCATCAATTCGAATGTTGACGGCAAATTTCGCTTAAACAGTAAAAAATAAATTGATTTTAATAATACAAAAAGGCAGCCAGCTGAATAACTAGTTCAGTTAGCTGCCTTTTAATTACTAGATTATTTTTATTTCGTAGCCAGTAATAAAATCAAAAATGATAATGTGTCGAATAAAAAGTGAACTAAAAAGCTAACCCAAATATTATGAGTTTTTGTAAAAGCCCAGTTTAGAACTAACCGTGTAAATGCTAAACCTAAAATGACATAGCTAAGGTTATAATCGTATGTTGATAGATGAAGTAGCGCAAAAATTAAAGTAGAAGCAATATTGCCCCATAATAGCGGATGCGGCAACTTTGCAGAGGTAGCCAATTGCGTGACTGCCAATAGTGGCATAATTGCCAAGAACTCTTCACCTAAAATTTGGATAGCGCTACTAAATCTTTGATAAAGGAAGATAAGCCAGACGTGTGGTGTTTTCATTGTTAAGCCAGCTGCGGCATTACCAGAAACAGATCCGAATAGCTTTTGCGCAATCATCCCCGATAAAACAGAAATAATGTAAGCTAAAATAAAGAAAGCTAGAACCCAGAGCCACTCTTTTGCCTTAAGACCATGAAATAGGCGGTGCCATCTATTACCAGTAGCTAGTTGAACACCCAAAATTTGAATTCCAAGAAAAAGCGTAACTATTAGTATTTGAAATATACCACTTACAAAAGTTGGATGGTTTTCATCAAAGATTAAAAAGTCTGGGATTTGGATACCAGGCATCATTAAACAGCAATAGGCTAGAAGGTTTGAGCCCAGAATTATTAGCCATTGTTTAAATGTTAATTTAGTTGAATTGATATTTGTAAAAGAATTATTCATTTTTACCACCTCTTACTAGTCTCATTTTATTGACTATATTGTTGAAATACAATTTCCTTGCTTGTGTAAAATGCACAAGCTTCAAAAGATAAGAAAAGGAATTGTGGGACTTCTTCAGAATTCTGATTGTTATCGTTTACAATAAAGAGTGTGCTAAAATCAAAAATGAGTAGTATGCAAATAATATTTGCAGAAAGGAGCTATTTTATGAAGACTGTTACAATTGCTCATCATGAAGTCCCTGCTTTAGGGATTGGTACATGGGAAATGGGTGATAAACCAGAAATAAGAACTGAAGAAATTGCTGCAATTCGTGCTGGGCTTGATGCGGGTTTACGCGTAATTGATACGGCTGAGATGTATGGCAATGGTCGTTCTGAAAAGTTGGTAGGTGAGGCAATCAAAACTTACCAACGGTCTAATATTTTCTTGATTTCTAAAGTGTTACCTTCAAATGCGTCTGCAGAACATATGAGACGAAGTCTAGAAAATAGTTTGAAGCGACTTCAAACAGATTATCTTGATTTGTATCTTTACCATTGGCGCGGAGCAATACCATTAGAAGAGACTATTGCTGAGTTACAGTCTTTACAAGATGAAGGCCTTATCCATGCTTGGGGTGTTTCAAATTTTGACTTAGCTGATATGGAAGAACTATGGCAATTACCCAGCGGCCGTAATTGCGCTGCTAATGAAGATTTATATAACTTGGAAACTCGAGGAATTGAATACAGTTTGCTTCCTTGGCAAAGAGAAAAGAAGGTTCCTTTAATTGCATACAGCCCATTGGGACGAGGTGCAAAAATGGGAAGTACAATGATGAAAAATCAGGCAGTCTTGCAAATTGCTGAGCAACATCATGCAACTGCTTATCAAATTTTATTAGCATGGGTAATGCAACAATCAGATATTTTAGCAATTCCTAAAAGCAGTAGCTCAGAGCATTTATTGTCTAACGTAAAAGCATTGGAGATTGAATTAACTCAAGAAGATTTGCAAACTTTAGACCAAGCTTACCCAAAGCCTGATCATAAGGAGCCACTTGCGATTTACTAGGCAATCAACTGGTCTTTTTTGAAAACTAGTGCGTTGAAAATGTAAATGGTAAAGTTTCATTAGTCGATATGAGATTATTTTGATGATGTAAAAATCTTTTTAATGATTAAAAAACTAAAAAATAAAACAAAAAAGCTTGAGTTCACTCAAGCTTTTTCTGTACTCTTATACTAAGTAAGAAATTGGGAAGTTAAATAATGAAGAGTTTTTTATTTCGATTATATCTGGCATTAATGAAGCTAGTTGCTCGTTTTACGCCAATGCAAGATAATAAAGTAGTCATTCTTAATGGAGCAGGTAGGTCAGGTTCAAATGGCTATTTGTTTGGTAAATATTTGGAAAAAAACCATCCAGAATATGAAGTTACACTTGTTGAACCATGGCCATCTTCGCATTTACCGCTTAAGACTTGGCGCGAAATCGGCGCGGCTAAATTTGTTTTGACCACACACCAGCCATTTAAAGTTCATGCTAAGCAGATTAATATCCAGTTTTGGCATGGTATTCCACTTAAACGAATGGGAATAATGGCAAATAATACTACTAGAAAAACGGATCAGCGCAACGCCAAATTATGGCAAAAAAATGCTGATATTGTTTGTTCAAGTAGTGACTTATACGAAAGTCTGATGAGTGCGTGCTGCGGCATTGAAACTAATAAGTATCAGAAAACTGGCTTTCCTCGACTCGATGCTTTGAAAAGTCCTGCCATTAGCAAAAAGCAGTTATTGATGGATTTGTTTAAAGTTGAAGATGCTGATGCCAAAATTGGTATTTACATGCCAACATTTCGCTATGAAATGGAAGACAGTAAGATTATGAGACAGGTTGAACAAGGCAACTTTTTAACGCTGGCTGACTTTGATATTGAACAATTGAATCATAATTTAAAACAAAAGCAGCAGTATTTAATTGTTAAATTGCATCCGTATGAAATGCGCTTATTTGAAGATCTGCATAGTAATTTTTCTAATATTACCTTTCTTAACAATGATTATCTCAACCAGCAAAATGTTGATCTGTACGAATTGTTAGGCAATACTGATTTTTTGATTACTGATTACTCGTCAATTTACTTTGATTATTTAACAATTGATAAGCCAATTATTTTCCTCACCAACTATTTACAGCAATATGAAGAAAAGCGTGGTTTACTAATGGGACCATATGAAGATGTTGTCCCTGGAATATGTGTGAAAACCCAGCAAGAGCTTTTAGAAGCATTGGACAAACCTGACCAGTTTCAGCAAAAGCGACATTATTGGCTAAACCTATCCAACCAAGTTCAAGCTGATTCAAATTGCGAAAATGTAGTTAAGTTAATGAAGAGCATTAGAGGGTAAGTTGTGAAAAAAACTTTTTTAAATATCTTGTATAATGCGGTTTACCAAATTTTCCTTGTGCTAGTGCCGTTAATTACGGTGCCATACTTGTCGAGAATTTTAGGTCCCAAAACTTATGGTATTTATAGTAATGTTAATAATATTGTCCAGTTCTTAATGATCTTTTGTACATTATCAGTTTCATATATTGGAATGAGGACAATTTCGCAAACACGAGCATTTAAAAGCCCACAAGAATTAACTGAAGCATTTTGGGGCTTATGGTATTTTCAAGCATTAGCTGGCTTGGTTACGATTCTAATTGTTGTTTTAGTTGCGTGTTTTTTCCATATTAAGTATTGGCAATACATCTTGTTGATGGTGCCATATTTAATCTCAGCTCAAGTTGATATTTCATGGTTTTTCCAAGGATTGGCAGACTTTGGCCGTGTTGTTTTAAAAAATACGGCGGTTAAACTAGTTTCAGTTGTTTTGATTTTATTATGGGTTAAACAGCCAGGCGACTTGTGGAAATATATGTTGATTATGTCTGTTTCAACGATGCTTGGTTCATTTGTGTTCTGGTTTGATATTCGGCACTATGTTGGGGGACCAGTTAAGCACTTTTATCAGTATCAAGCGACAATTAAATCCATTATTACATTATTAATTCCGCAAATTGCAACACAAATCTATACTTCACTTGATAAGCCGATTTTAGGTCTTTTCCAAAATTCAACTCAGGTGGCCTACTACGACAATTCTCAACGTATATCAAATATGGTTTTGGGAGTTGTTACAAGTATTTCACTAGTTATTATGCCCAAAATGGCCGGTGAAGGTAAAAAAGAGCAGCGTGTTATTCTAAAAAAATCGCTTGAAGCAACCGTCATGCTAGGAACATTGTTTGCAGTGATTATCATGGCGAATACAAAAGAATTTGTTCCTTTCTTTTTTGGTCACAAATTTATTCCGATGACGCCGTTAATGTTCTTCTTTGCTTTGACAATAGTGATGATACCAACTGGGGGTGTTTTTGCTAATCAGTTCGCCTTGGCAAATCATCGTGACCAAGACTATGCCATCCCGGTAATAGTTGGTGCGATTCTCGAAGTAGTTCTAAGTTACTTCTTGGATAGATTGTATGGCGCAACGGGTGCGATGATTGCAATTTTGATTACTGAATTCATCGTTTTGATTTTGCGGTTGTGGATAGTGCGTGACGGATATGATTTTAAGTATTCCTTTAAAGAGATTCCGAAATATCTGTTGATAGCTCTGATTGTCTTAGTAGTGGGGATGCTTATTCCGCAGCTTGTTTCGTCAGCCTTTTTCAATATGGCTATCAAATCAATTGTAATGTTCATCCTATATTTTGCCCTTATGTTCCTATTTAAGCTTGATTTTAATCAGGACATTATTATGTTAGTTAAGAAACTTTTTACTAGAGGTTAAAAATGATTCCGAAAATAATTCATTATGTTTGGGTTGGAGGCAATCCTAAGCCCAAAAATATTCAGCGTTGTTTAAAAACTTGGCGCAAACACTTGCAGGACTATAAAATTATCGAGTGGAATGAGGATAATTTTGACATTCATGAAAACAAATACGTTGAACAAGCCTATCAAGCAAAAAAATGGGCCTTCGTTTCCGACTATATTCGTGCCAAGGCTGTTTATGAATACGGCGGCATTTATTTGGATACTGATGTACTCGTCCTTGACGATTTGACAAGTTTGCTTAATAATCGCGCTTTTGTTGGTTTTGAAAACAAGGACAATCCTTTTACGGCAGTTTTTGGTGCTGAAAAACACCATCCACTACTGAAGGATATGCTGACCTATTACGATGATCGCGACTTTACTTTCGATCGAGCCGATCAATTGGCTGGTGTTAACACGGTCTCTGTTTCGGATATTTTAAAAAACAAGTATGGTGCTAAGCCCAACAACCAAGAACAAGAGCTTAAAGAGGGAATTCATGTTTACCCAGATGGCGTCTTATGCAACCCATCAGCTGATTCTAAGACTATCCATGTATTTACTGGTACGTGGATGGAGGGTGAGAAGCCACTAAAAAGAAAACTTGTTACAGCGTTCAAAGTAAGAATTAAAACGCAAAAAGAGGCGGCGCTTTATGCCAAACTCTTCAGGTGAACTAACTGAAGCAGAATTGCAGGAATTAGTTGAACATGTTTCGCTGACATCATTTAACCGTCCTTTTCTGCATCAAGTTAAGATTAATCGGCGAATGACGACAACAGGGGGACGCTATCATTTAACTGATCATCATCTTGAGATAAATGCACATTTTTTACAACCGCAATACCATGATGAATTAGTTGGAATCATTAAACATGAACTAACACATTATCATTTACACTTGCAAAACCGCGGTTACCGCCACCGTGATACCGATTTTAAGTTATTGCTGAAAAAAGTTGGAGGCAGTCGCTACGCACCTGATATCGGATTACGCAGAAAGCAAAAACCCAAATTTGTTTATAAATGCCAGCAGTGTGGCCAAAAGTTTAAACGTGTTCACCGCATTAACGTACGCCGCTATGCTTGTGGTAAATGTGGAGGCACTTTAAGGCTGTTAAAAAGCTAATTTAAAAATAAAGTTATCGTTTTCATTGATTTTGTTTGACAAATTGTTAGGTGCCAAACTATAATTAGATTATAGAAATTAGGTACCTAACAAAAATAAAAATAGAAGAACAAAAGGAGTTTTATCATGAGTCAAACAAGTGATAAGTTAATGAAGCAACTTTATTTTATTATGCGTGCCAGTCGCTACTTTATGTTTGAGAATAAGCAGCCTATTTCTGGTCAAAAACGTGTCTTGGCAGTCCTTAGACTTGAAGATGGCCTAACCCAAAACTATTTAGCTGAAATTCTGGCGCTTAAACCTGGATCCTTAGCTGAACTTTTAAAGAAAATGGAAGCTAAGGGCTCCATTCGACGTGAGACAGATGAGCAGGATAAACGAGTTAAACGGGTTTATCTAACTGAAGAAGGCCGAGAAGAAGCAGCTCGTTTAGACGAATTAAAGAAGGCCCAAGATACAGGTTCATTTTTTGCTGGTCTAGATGAAGAAGAGCAAACCCAATTTAGCCATTACTTGGAAAAAATAGCTGATGGTTGGGACGAGGACTTTAAGCAACATGCGCAAAAGTTTGTTGATCCAACTGTGCGTATGAAAGCTTATAGCAAGTGGCGCAAATATGCTGAAAATCACGATTACTCAAAAGAAGAGATGAGAGATCTCTGTCACCGGATGCATGGTCACCATCATTATCGTGATCACTGTCATGATTATAATAGTGAAGATTTTAAGAAATACTGTGATTTTGACAAAAATTGGCATGGTGACCGCGACTTTTGGCGTGAATTTTGGCATAATGAAGATAACGAATTGTAGTTAGAAAAAAGAAAAAGTTTTTCAGTAATTGAAAAGCTTTTTTTAATTAAGAAAGTCGGTACTACTAATGACATTTAAGTCTGACCAAACTAAGACAAAAACGGTTAAAATGAAAGACTTTTTACAGCTTTTAAGAGGATTAAAAGTGAAGAAAGGACTCTTTGCCGCCGGTTTGCTTTTCAGTTTAGTTACGAGTGTAGCTAACTTACTATTGCCATTATTGACACGTAATTTGGTTGATACAAGTAAGTGGAATAAGTTCAATTACCGAAGTATGGTGTTAATCATTGTTGTTTTTGTTGCTCAGCTAGTTTTGGGTACACTTGGTGGTTATATTTTGCGCTACTTCGGTGAAAGTGTCGTAAAAAGCTTACGTGAAAAACTTTGGTCGCACCTGCTAAAATTACCGATTTCTTATTTTGATGAAAATAAGGCTGGGGAAACTAGTTCACGTCTTGTTAATGATACTGGGGTAATTAAAGACTTGATTGCTTCACAATTTCCCAACTTTATTACCGGTGCCATCCAACTGCTTTTTTCCTTAATTATTCTCTTTGTGATGGATTGGCAAATGGCGGTCTTAATTTTTACAATTGTGCCGGTTGTCATTTTGATCCTTTTTCCGGTCGGTCGTATTATGGCGCGACTTGGACGTAAGCTGCAAGCTGCAACAGCTGAATTCAACGGTGATGTCAGTGAGAAATTAGCGGAAGTTCGACTAATTAAATCAAGTAACGGCGAAAAGTTTGAAGAGCAAAGTGGGAAAAAGATGATTAATAAGATCTTTAACATCGGAGTGATCGATGCCCGCGTTGAAGCAATCTTACAGCCAATTATGACAACGCTGATGATGGCAGCATTTGCCGGCATTTTAGCTTTTGGACTTATTCGTGTCGGGCAAGGTTCATTAACAAGCGGATCACTTGTTGCCTTTTTACTTTACTTGTTTAATGTGATTGCGCCATTTGCCAACTTTGCAACCTTCTTCTCGCAGATTCAAAAAGCTTTAGGTTCCACCGAACGGATCCAACAAATTTTACAAATTGAACCAGAAAAAAGTTACTTAAGTCAGCCGACAGATATAGCTAATCAAACTTTGAAGGCAGAAAACCTGAGTTTCAATTATGAGACAGATGAACCGGTTTTAAGTTCAATTTCGTTTGTTGCCAAGCCCAATTCTGTAATTGCTTTTGCTGGGCCAAGTGGCGCAGGAAAGTCGACCATTTTTGCCTTGATTGAACGCTTTTATCACCCGACAACTGGTCAAATTTTGATTGGCAAGCAAAATATTGATGAGATTGAACTAGCGAGTTGGCGTTCACAAATTGGTTATGTTTCGCAAAATAGCGCTATTTTCTCTGGTACGATTAGAGATAATTTGGTTTATGGACTAGATCAAAAACTGACTGATGAGCAGCTTTGGCATGGGTTAGAGCTTGCTTATGCCGATCACTTTGTCCGTGCTTTTCCGCATCAATTAGACACTGAAATAGGTGAACGAGGCATCAAATTATCTGGTGGACAAAAACAGCGAATTGCAATTGCACGTGCATTTTTGCGCAATCCCAAGATTTTGATGTTAGATGAAGCAACTGCTAGTTTGGATTCTGAATCAGAGCGCAAGGTGCAACAGGCACTTGACCAATTAATGACAAATCGTACCACGCTAGTCATTGCCCACCGGCTAGCCACAATCGTGAATGCTGATCAAATCTACTTTATTGAACATGGTCAGATAACAGGCCATGGTACGCATCATGAATTAATGAAATCACATCCTTTATATGCGCGCTATGTTAATGAACAGATGGTTGATTAATAAAAAAGACTGCCAGAAAGTCTTGTGCAAAACTTCATTTTGAGGTATAGTATTGAATGTGTTGCGGGCATGGCGGAATTGGCAGACGCGCAAGACTAAGGATCTTGTGATCGCTTTTTGATCGTGGAAGTTCGAGTCTTCTTGCCCGCACTAATTAATGGAGCTTCGGCTCCATTTTTTGTATCCGATAAAAGCACCTTTACTAAAAAGGTGCTTTTTATTTTAAAAATTAATTATATTGCACATTTTTATGTCCGAAAGAGGTTATACTAAAAAGTAATAACTAAAAGAGTAAGGGAATTTCTATGCCAAAAAAACGTAGGGGCAAAAAGCAATCAAATTTTATTATTATTTTGCGAACATTTATCATCTTATTTGTTTTAATTATTGCTTTTGTAGCGTTTAGATATTATCGGCGGCAAGCAATTCAAACGGAGCAAATTAGACAAGAGCAACTCGCCCGTGAAGAAGCTAGACAAAAGATTATTAGGCAGCACAAAGCATTTATTAAAGAAATTGGACCAATTGCAAAGGAAGTTGATCAGGAATTTGAGTTACTTCCAAGTATTACAATTGCCCAGGCATGCCTTGAGAGTGACTATGGTCAGAGCAGTCTGTCACAAAAGTACAATAATCTGTTTGGCGTGAAAGGCAGCAATCCGAATACTTCAGCGATTTTGAAGACAAAGGAATATCAAAAGGGTAAGTGGATTGTCGTGAAGGCACGCTTCCAAATCTATGACTCCTATGAAGCGTCAATTCGTGCGCATGCTCGGCTTTTCCAAAAGGGTACTACTTGGAATAGTCAGCAGTATAAGCATGTTCTAGCTGCTAAAAACTATCAAAAGCAGGCACATGCATTAGTTCAGGACGGCTATGCCACAGATCCTGATTACGCGACCAAATTAATTAAATTAATCGAGGAGTACAACCTTGATCGTTTTGATAAATAACAGGTATTCTTGCTAAAAGCTGCCTGCTTTTTTGGTACAATGAATTAGTTACATAATTTTATTTGTGAAGGGAATTATAATGAGCGAAGAATCGATTTTGGCAGGATTAAATCCGCAACAAAAAGAGGCCGTAAAAACGACAGAGGGTCCACTCTTGGTTGTGGCTGGTGCAGGCTCAGGCAAAACCTCCGTATTAACAAGACGAATTGCCTACTTAGTAGAAGAAAAACAAGTCCTGCCTTGGAATATTCTGGCAATTACTTTTACCAATAAGGCAGCCAGCGAAATGCGCGAGCGTGAACAGAAACTCCTTGGTCCTGCCGCAAATGATATTTGGATGTCAACTTTCCATGCTTTATGTGTCCGTATTTTACGGCGTGATTCAGATAAGATAGGTTATGGTCGTAATTTTTCAATTGCGGATTCAGCCGAACAATTGACTTTGGTTAAGCACATTGAAAAAGAACTGAACATTAATCCTAAAATGTATGAACCCAGAGGTATCTTGTCTGCCATTTCAAATGCTAAAAATGACCTTTTAACGCCACAAGCATTTGAGGATAGTGCTGCATCACCTTTTGAAAAAATGGCTGCTAAAGTCTATCAGGAATACCAAAAACGGTTGAAACATGACCAAATTATGGATTTTGATGATTTAATTATGCAGACATTGGTTCTCTTTAAAAAAGATCCTGAAGTTTTACATTATTATCAAAATAAATTCCGTTATATGCTCGTTGATGAGTATCAGGATACTAACCAAGCACAATATGAATTATGTCATGAATTAGCGGCACAATATAAGAATATCTGTGTTGTTGGTGATGCAGATCAGTCTATTTATGGCTGGCGTGGCGCCAATATGGAAAACATCATGAACTTCGAAAATGATTACCGCGATACTGGGGTTCAAACTGTCAAATTGGAGCAGAACTATCGCTCAACTGGTCATATTTTGTCCGCAGCCAACGCAGTAATCGACAATAATCGTAATCGCAAGAAAAAGAACTTGTGGACTGACCAGGGCGATGGCGAAAAGATTACTTATTACCGTGCCCAAAGTGGTGACGATGAAGCCCACTTTATCATTTCCAAGATTCAAGAAGAAGTTGATGATAATAACCGCTCCTACAAAGATTTCGCTGTTTTATATCGGACCAATGCCCAGTCAAGAACAGTCGAAGAAGCTTTTGTGAAGTCAAATGTCCCATATCAAATTGTGGGTGGTCACAAGTTCTACGATCGAAAAGAAATTATGGACATCATGGCTTATCTCAAGCTGGTTGCTAATCCAAACGATTCAATGAGTTTTAACCGTATCATCAATACGCCAAAAAGGGGAATTGGCCGTGTTAGTGTTGACAAGTTTATGGATGTCGCACAAGGAAACAACTTGTCATTGATTGACGCTTTTAAGCACATTAATATATCAGGTATTTCAACCCGTGCTGCAGCTAAAATGAGTGACTTTGGTGCTAAATTACGTGATGCAATTGAATATGCCAAAGATCATAGTGTTACAGGCCTAACCGAAAAGATTTTGCAGGATTTTGGCTATACAGATGCGCTTAAGGCAGAACATACAATTGAAGCAGAAACAAGACTAGAAAACTTGGATGAATTTCTTTCAGTTACTAAACGTTTTGACGATCAATATGAACCTGAAGAAGATGATGCTAACGCTTTAAGTGACTTTTTAGCAGAAGTTTCATTGTTAAGTGATCAGGATGATTTAGAAAATAATGATGATCAGGTCGCATTAATGACCTTGCATGCAGCTAAAGGTTTGGAATTCCCAGTGGTCTTTTTGGTAGGGATGGAAGACGGATTATTCCCACTTTCTCGTGCTCTTTTAGAAGATGATCAATTAGAAGAAGAACGCAGACTTGCATATGTTGGAATTACTAGAGCCAAAGAAAAGCTCTTTTTGACCAATGCTTATTCCAGAATGATGTTTGGCCGGATGCAAAACAACCCACCTTCAAGATTCTTGGAAGAAATTGACGTCGATGATCTTGACATGCAAAACTCAGTTCCAGAGGGTGTAGGAAATAGTGATTTTCAAGTTCAAACCGCTCCTTTTGCTAACGTTGATGAACGTGCGCGTGCTCAAGTTTACACACCAAAGGCAAAACCTGCTGGTGGTGCAATTGGTGCCGAAAAGAAGGGCTGGAATGTTGGCGATCAAGTTGAACATAAAGCTTGGGGTCACGGCGTTGTAACGAAAGTTAACGGCGAAGGCGAAGACATGGAGCTCGATATTGCGTTTCCAAATAAAGGAATTAAACGCCTTCTAGCAGCATTTGCTCCTATTAAAAAGGTATAATTAAAGCGAAAAACATAAATAAAAATTAATCAGGAGGAACAAAATGGCAGACTTAACTCTTGATGAGGCTAGAAAAGAAGTTGCTTCCCTCAGAGATAAACTTGACGAATGGGCTAACGCATATTATTCCAATGATGCACCAGAAGTTGAAGATAATGTATATGATCAAAACTATCAGCGTTTGGTCGAACTCGAGCAACAGTTTCCCCAACTCGTAACGCAGGATTCAATTACTCAGCGAGTTGGTGGACAAATCGGTAGTGAATTTACTAAAGTAACGCACAAGATTCCTATGCTTTCAATGGGTGACGTTTTTTCGAAACAGGAATTACGTGAATTTGATGAACGGGTGCAAAAGCAAGTTGGTCATGAGGTTGCATATAACGTTGAGCTAAAAATTGACGGTTTATCAATTAACCTTGAATATCAAGATGGTAAATTAATGCGGGCTTCAACCCGTGGTAATGGCCAAGTTGGAGAAGACGTAACGGCTAATGCACGTTTTATTTCCGACATTCCACAAACCTTGCCTGAAAAACTCACGACAGAAGTGCGTGGAGAGTGTTACATGGGAAAAGAAGCTTTTGCGAAGTTAAACCAAGAGCGTGATGAAAAAGGCGAAACAACTTTTGCTAATCCACGTAACGCTGCTGCGGGTTCATTGCGCCAACTTGATGCCAATATTACTAAGCATCGCAATCTGAGCACATATATTTACACTTGGGTTAATCCGCCTGAAGAAATTACGAGCCAACACCAAGCAATTGAAAAAATGACGGATCTAGGCTTTCACACTGATTTAACAGGTCGTCGCCTTTCGAAGATGGATGAGATTTTTGACTTTATCGACGAATATACAGCTAAAAGAGATTCACTTGCTTATGGGATTGACGGAATTGTTTTAAAAGTTGATGACCTTGGTTTACAGAGTGAATTGGGCAACACGGTTAAAATTCCGCGTTGGGAGATTGCCTATAAATTCCCGCCAGAAGAACAGGAAACTGTGGTTCATGAAATTAAATGGACGGTTGGTCGTACCGGTGTTGTAACGCCTACTGCTATAATGGATCCAGTACAACTTGCTGGAACAACGGTCTCGCATGCCGTTTTGCACAACGCAGATTTGCTAAAGCAAAAGGATGTGCGAATTGGTGATACCGTTATGCTGCACAAGGCAGGAGATATCATTCCTGAAATTTCCGAAGTTGTGCTAGCCAAACGACCTAAGGATTCTGAACCATATCCAATTCCTACTGAATGTCCATCTTGTGGCGAGAAATTGATTCACTTAAAAGATGAAGTGGCTTTACGTTGTGTGAACCCATCTTGTCCAGCACAGATGGAAGAGGAAATTACACACTTTGCTTCTCGTCCAGCAATGAATATTGATGGACTAGGTCCCAAAATTGTGCGTCAACTGATTTCTAACGATCTTGTTCATAACGTAGCAGATTTATATCACTTGCAAGCAAGTGATTTGGCTAAACTTGATCATTTTAAAGATAAGTCTATCAATAATCTGTTAACAGCAATTAATAATTCAAAGCGTAATTCTGTTGAACTTTTGCTTACTGGTCTAGGAATTGATCATGTCGGTGCAAAGGCAGCCCGTTTAATTTCGCAAAAGTTTAAAAATATGGCAAAGATTATGGAAGCTGACGTGCAAGAGGTTGCTGCTATCGATACAATAGGTATGACAATTGCTGAATCGCTAACAACCTACTTTGCTCAGGATGAAGTGGTTGAACTAGTTAAAGAATTGCAAGCTAGTGGTGTTAATATGGATTACTTGGGTGAAACAGAAGAACAAATTGAAGACATTCCTGACAATTACTTTAAAGGTAAAACAGTTGTCTTAACTGGAACACTATCCCATTTCACGCGGAGTGAATTTACGAAAAAATTACAGGCTTTAGGTGCAAAAGTGACTGGTTCAGTTTCA
The DNA here is from genome assembly GCF_003692845.1 of Lactobacillus sp. ESL0263. Taxonomy (NCBI): domain Bacteria; kingdom Bacillati; phylum Bacillota; class Bacilli; order Lactobacillales; family Lactobacillaceae; genus Lactobacillus; species Lactobacillus sp. ESL0263. Next base: position 81,337 of record NZ_REHL01000004.1, read on the forward strand.
AAGAAAACCGATTATGTAATTTATGGTAAGGATGCAGGTTCTAAGTATACTAAGGCCCAAAAGCTTGGTGTAGCGTTATTAACTGAGGAAGAAGCAGTTGCTCAAGTTAAATAAAGGAACAATTAAAGTGAAAAAGTATTTACAGATAATAGCAGTTTTAGGTGCGGCACTTAGCTTGAGTGCTTGTGGGAATCTGAAAAATTCCAATTTGGCTAATAATGCCAAAACTTCAACAAATACGAATACTAAAACCTATCAAACCACTGAAACTGGTAACAATGGCTATACAGTATTGTTAAAAAATGGTCACTATGTAACTAGTCCAATTACTGGTTTAACTGCAACTAGTAATGATAATTCAGTTGATACGCGTGAACTTGAACGTGGATTGGTTCAAATTTCGAAGGGTGTATATTCACCTAATTCTTATGTTTTCCAAGAGGGACAGTATATTAATACGACTGTAGCCAATGATTGGCTGGGACGTAAATCGAAGAGCAATCCTTTAGGGCTTAATCCTGAACTTGGTTCAAAGAAAAAATATAATCCATATTATCTTGAAGAAATAATTGAACAAGACTTTTTGAATGGTTCAGGTTCAAGTTATCACATTGCGGGGATGAGCATTGGCTTAGCAATTAATTCGGTTGATTATTACCAGAAGAAAAAAGATGGTCCTGAATATCAAATGGCCATTTCACGTTCAAACCAAAAGCAATATGGGCAAAAAATAGCCCAAGAAGTTGTGACACGCTTGCGCAAGAAAAAAGCTTTGAAGAATATTCCAATCACAATTGGCCTTTTTTCAAAAGAGAGTAAGGACTCACTGGTCAGTGGAACTTACTTTTTGAGCGGGACAGCGGCTGCTAATAGTAGTAAAATATCTAAATGGAAAACTATTAATACCCAAACAGAAGTGTTACCGACGATTGGTGGTAAAAAAGCAATCAACAGTAACGATGCATCCAGCTTTAACAGTTTTAAAGAATCAATTCAAAATTATTTTCCAAATATTAGTGGTGTGACAGCATCATTGCGTTATGAAAACGGAAAATTGGTTCAAGAAAATATTTCAATTACTACTCAATTTTATGGTTATGAACAGATTCAGAGTTTTACTCGTCTTGTTCTGTCCACGGCGAAAAAATATCTGCCTAACAATGTTCCTCTTGAAATAAAGATCGGTTCTGTTAATGATGTTCAAGCCTTGGTTGCGAAAGAATCAGGAGATAGTAGTTATCAAGTCCATATTTATGGCGGCGAATAAGGAGGTATATGCGTGGAAATTACAGAAGAAACAATTAAGCACGTTGCGGGATTGTCGCGACTTGAAATTGATGAAAAAGAGATAGGTAAAGTTACTGAGCAAATGAGCTCAATTATTAACATGGCTGATCAATTATCAGAAGTTGATACTGATGGTGTTGAAGAAACAGTGCAAGTAGTTGATCGTGACACTGTGTTTAGAGAAGATAAACCTGAGCACTGGGAAACTCGCGAAGAATTAATGAAAAATGTTCCTGAACAGGCCAACGGCTTTATCAAGGTTCCTGTAATTATTAATAAGGATGAGGACGAGTAATGAACTACTTAAACGAAGATATTGATTCATTAAATGAAAAACTTGCCCAAGGAACTTTGTCTGCAGACAAATTGGCGCAAGATACCGTTGAAAATATTAAGAAGACCGATGAAAAGCTAAATGCTTGGATTACAGTTCAAGAAGATGCAAAGCCGGATGAAGACTTGGATTTTGCTAATAATAAATTAGCTGGTATTCCAATTGCCATTAAGGACAACATCATCACTAAAGATGTCAAAACAACTGCAGCTAGTCATATCTTGGATAACTATATTCCTGTTTATGACGCAACTGTTATTGATCGCTTGAAGAAGGCTCATGTCACCTTCGTTGGTAAGACTAACATGGATGAGTTTGCTATGGGGTCCTCAACAGAGCATTCATATTTTGGTGCTACCCATAACCCATGGGACTTTGATAAGGTTCCAGGTGGTTCTTCTGGTGGTTCAGCTGCAGCTGTTGCTGCTGGTCAAGTAGTTGCTTCACTAGGTTCTGATACTGGTGGTTCAATTCGTCAGCCTTCAGCTTTTAACGGTATTTTTGGTATTAAACCAACTTATGGTCGTGTTTCACGTTGGGGTCTTATTGCCTTTGCTTCATCACTTGATGAAATTGGTGTTATGAGTAAACGTGCAAAGACTTCAGCACAAGTTCTTAACGTTATTGCTGGTGCAGATGATCATGATTCAACTCTTTCCACAAGAGCAGTACCAGACTTTACAGAGTACATTGGTAAGGACGTTAAGGGCTTGCGTGTTGCCGTGGTTAAAGAATACATGGATGCCGTTGATGGTGAGATGCATGAAGTAATCCAAAAACAAATTGATGTTTTAAAGGATGCTGGTGCAATTATTAATGAAGTTTCATTACCATTAACAAAATATGTTGTTCCTGACTACTACATTATTGCTTCAAGTGAGGCTTCATCAAATCTTCAGAGATTTGATGGTATTCGTTATGGTTACCGTGCTGAAGATGCCAAGAACTTGTTAGATGTATATGTAAAATCTCGTTCAGAAGGTTTTGGCGAAGAGGTTCAACGTCGTATTTTGCTGGGCTCGTTTGCTTTATCAGCTGGTTCATATGACCGCTTCTTTAGACAAGCTTCTAAGGTTAGAACATTGATTTGCAATGACTTTGACAAGATTTTTGCTGATAACGATGTAATTGTTGGGCCAACCACAACTACCCCTGCATTTAACATTGGTAGTGAAATTTCTGATCCAATTAAAATGTACAATAACGACATTTTAACCATTTCTGCTAACTTGGCTGGAATTCCAGCTGCTAGTGTGCCTGCTGGTCTTGTTGATGGCATGCCAGTTGGTTTGCAAGTGATGGCTAAGCGCTTTGATGAAGGTAGCATTTTCCAAGTTGCAGACTTCATTGAACGTAACAATAAGTTTTATGAAAAAACACCAGCTGGAATGGAGGATTAATTAATGAACTTTAAATCAACAATTGGATTCGAAGTCCACTTCGAATTAAAAACTAAGAGTAAAATTTTCTCACCTTCACCAGTTAGTTATGGTGCAAAGCCTAACACAGAAACCAACGTAATCGACTGGGGTATGCCTGGTGTCTTACCATACGTTAATAAAGATGTTTACCGTTTGGGAATTATGGTTGCTTTGGCAACGCACTCACATATTTTGCCAACAACACACTTTGACCGAAAGAATTACTACTACCCAGATAGTCCGAAGGCATATCAGATTACGCAGTTCTTCCAACCACTTGCTCGTGATGGCTATGTTGAAATCGAAGTACATGGTAAGAAGAAACGTATTGGTATTCACGAAATGCATATTGAAGAGGATGCCGGTAAGAACACTCACGGAACTAACGGTTTTTCATATGTTGACTTAAACCGTCAAGGTGTTCCACTTCTAGAAGTTGTTTCTGAACCTGAAATTTCTGATCCTGATGAAGGTTATGCATATTTGGAAAAATTGCGTAAAATTGTTCAATTCACTGGTGCTTCCGACGTTAAGATGGAAGAGGGTTCAATGCGTGTTGATACCAACATCTCAATTAGACCTGCCGGTCAAAAAGAACTTGGTACCAAGGTCGAAATGAAGAACCTTAACTCTTTTGAACACGTACGTAAATCACTTGCATACGAAGAAAAACGTCAAGCTCAAGTTTTGCTTTCAGGTGGTCGAGTTCAAATTTCTACTCGTCGTTTCGATGAGGCAACTGGTAAAACTGTTTTGGAGCGTGTTAAGGAAGGTGACGCAGATTACCGTTACTTCCCTGAACCAGATATTGCACCTGATCACATCAGTGATGAATGGATTGAAGAAATTAAGTCCAGCTTACCTCGTTCGGCTGAAGAACGTTACAACCAATACGTCAATGAATTCGGTTTGAAGGAATATGACGCAAATGTTCTTCTTCAAACAAAGGAAAGTTCTGACTTCTTTGATAAAACTGTTGCTGCCGGTGCTGATCCTCAATTAGCAGCCAACTGGATGAACACCCAAGTTAATGGTTACCTAAATGATAACCGTGTTGAACTTGCTGACATTAAGTTGACTCCAGAGAACTTGGCAGCAATGATCAAGTTAATTAAAGATGGTACCATCTCTTCCAAGATTGCTAAGAAGGTCTTTGCTGAAACAATTGCTAACGGAACTGATCCGAAGAAATATGTTGAAGATCAAGGAATGGTTCAGTTATCTGATACTAGTGTCTTGGAACCAATGGTTAAGGAAGTCGTTGATAACAACCCACAATCCGTTGAAGACTTCAAGAACGGTAAGGATCGTGCAATTGGCTTCTTAGTTGGTCAAATCATGAAGCAAACTCGTGGTAAAGCCAATCCTAAAGTGATTAACCAATTGCTAAACGATGAATTGCAAAAACGTTAATGTCAATTTTTAAGTAATAAGGTAGTAACTATGACTAAAAAAGCAAGATTAATCTATAATCCTGTATCTGGTCACGAACAGATGCCCAAGAATGTCGCTGACATCTTAGACGTGTTAGAGCAAGCAGGCTATGAAGCAAGTGCTTATCGAACAACACCTGAAAAGCAAAGTGCTCAAAAAGAAGCAACGCGTGCAGCCAAAGCTGGCTTTGATTTAATTGTTGCAGCTGGTGGCGACGGCACAATCAATGAAGTTGTTAATGGGATTGCCTTTTTGGAACAGCGTCCAAAAATGGCGATTATTCCTGCAGGAACAACTAACGACTATGCTCGTGCATTACGCATACCGCGTGATAGTATATCAGGTGCAACTAAGGTCATTCTCAATAATAAAACCCGTAAGATGGATATCGGTGAAGCAACATTTGGTGAGGATAGACAGTATTTTGTTAATATCGCCGCTTGTGGCTCGTTAACAGAACTAACTTACGATGTTCCTTCCGAAGTTAAATCAGCTTTGGGCTATACTGCATACCTAATCAAGGGAGCAGAGATGTTACCTCATTTGACTGAAAATGAACTACGTCTTACCTATGATGCTGGTGTGTATGAAGGTAAATTATCAATGTTATTATTGGGTATGACCAATTCAATTGGTGGTTTTGAACAAATTATGCCTGATGCAGAGCTTAGTGATGGACTGTTTCAATTGATTATTGTTAAGCCATCTGAGCCAGTTAAATTGTTGAAACTGATGGCTTTAGCCATGAACGGTAAGCACGTTGATGATCCGGATATTATTTACACTAAAACACGTAGCTTAAAGATTGAGCTTGTAGGTAAAAGCTTAGGACAAAAGCTACCAGTCAATCTTGATGGTGAAATTGGTGATTACTGTCCAGTTACTTTTAAAAATTTACAGCAACGAATTGAATTCTTTGTTGGAGAATAAAACGCAAATATAAAAAAGATCGCTCATAAACGAGCGATCTTTTTTATTGCTTATTTTTAATTAATTAGCGTAATCAATGTCTTCTTTTGGTTGAACCTTGAATTCACGATAATCAGTTTCTTTTTCCAATTCAGGAGTTAATCTTACACATCTGATTCGTTGGTTGCCGTAAGTTGCATAGTAGTAACTTCTTGATTCAGCACACATATAAGCAGTGTAGCAAGTGTAGTCAAAGGTGTCGTCTGTAGTAACAACAATTCCACGAGGGATGCTAACTGATTCCAAAATATGGTGAGAAAGAGTAACTGCTGAAAGTTCATCTGCTGGTTGCTCAACATTATTCTTCATGAAAGCTGTTCTGACAAAACGTGAAACTGGTGTAAAGTCACCAGGTAAGCCAAATGTTCCTGAACCTTGACTGAAAGGTTTCAATGTTTTACCCAAAAACTCAATATCTTCATGTTGCTTTGGTTGAACAGATAAGTAGTTACGTAAATTAGTTTCATGCCAGTGGTAGTCAGGACTGTTAGTCATAACACCGATTGAGTCTTCAATAACATGAACACCATCTTTTTCTGGTTCAACAATTAAACTCTTGCCTGAAGTATCGGAGAAAATGAAGTGTAATGGTGGAACTACTTTCAAAGTTACACTAGCTTCATTAACAATTGAAATCTTCTCGTCGAACAACTCTTTAACTTCTGCAAGTGAAGCAGCTTGAGACAAAACAGCTGAAATTACTTTGTCTGGTGAAACAGCCCAAGTGTTGTCTGTAGCCTTTTCCTTATAGCTTGCATAGCCAGGGAAGTATAGGACACCAGCAGTAACACCAGCGTCGTTAACGCCATCACAAGTTACTGGTGCATTATCAACTTCCTGAATGCTACCCATACCGATAAAAGCATGCTTACTAGTGATTTCTTCTTTATCATCATAAGAAACGGCAAAAGTTTTGTTTTTTGGGACAAAGACAACTTGTTCTGCCATTTCCATCATAAAGTCCATTGTTCGTGACAATAGGTGTTTATGATCCTTTGTTTCCAGTGTAAAGCTACTACAACCAATCATATTGCAACCTCCTGCTTAATTAGCTTTATAAAAAATATTTATATAAATTAATGTATATGTTAAAAGTATAAGAGTGTTGGTGACTTAATTCAAGCTATATTAAGAAAAACATTAAAGAAAAATAGCAATTTACTCATCATAATTGCATATGGAATTTTTGGAAAATAAAAAAACTTTGCCACCTGATTAAGTGACAAAGTCTTTAAATAGTTAGGTTAGCTTCAAATTAGTTATTGCTGCTATTGCCGCTACCACCAAAAATTTCTAATAAGAACATGAAGATGTTCACGAAATCAAGGTAGAGTTGCAATGCGCCAAGAACAGCTAAGCCATTAGTTGAAACTTGATTGCCGTATTGGCTATAAATGATTTTCATTTTGTTAGCATCACTAGCAACTAAACCAGTAAAAATAATTACACCAATAAATGAAAATACGTATGTAACTGCTGGGCTGTTTAAAAACATATTAACAAGCCAAGCTACTAAAAAGCCAGTTAAAGCTGCACCCAGATAGGCATTCCAATTAGATAGATCTTTCTTGGTAAATGTACCAAAGAGAGCCATTGCAATAAAGACAGCTGCTGATGAAACAAAAGCAGTAGTAATTTGAGAGCCGGTGTAAAAACCAGCAATTAATGCGAACTCAAAACCATAGATAATAGATAAAATGGCCAACATAATCATGCTAGCGATTGGACTACGGTTAGCATTAAAACTAATTCCCATTGATAAACCAAGTGGAACTAGCAAAATGAGCCACATCATAGCTACAGGCATATTCATTACTGCAGATCTGAAAACGGTCATTGTTAAGTAAGCCGCTAAGGCCGAAATCAATACGGCTACAGCCATTAGTGAATACATTTTGGTTAAAAAGCCATTGGTTTCAGAAATACTGTGAATTTGTCGCTTATTAGAATTAGTATCAAAATCGTTCATAATTAACGTCCTCTCTATATAAGATTAATAATAAACCTAACACAGTTTGAGTAAAGAGTGAAGCGATCTTGCTGTAAATTAAATCAATGTTAAGAATGAGCAATGCCGTTACTTTAACCAGTTTTTTTTAGTAAAATAGTTATGTTAATTATTGTTTGTAAAAAAGGACAAAAAATGGAAAAAAATCAAATTATCGATTTAGAAATAACTGACTTATCTTATGAAGCAATGGGTGTAGCCCATTATGAAGGCATGACTGTCTTTGTCACTAATGCCCTGCCAGGTGAGACAGTTAAAGCCAAAATTTTAAAGGTCAAAAAGAACTTTGCTTTTGCTAAAATTGAAGAAATTGTAAAGGAAAGTCCTGACCGAGTAAACATTAAGCTTAACCAGTGGGTTCAAACAGGGTTAGCATCTTTAGCACATATCAAATATGATAAGCAATTAGAGTTCAAACGTAACCAAGTAGTGAACTTATTGAAAAAGGCACACTTAGATGATGTAGAAGTAGGCGAAACTTTGCCTAGTCCTGAAGAAACGGGCTACCGTAACAAGGCACAGGTTCCGGTAAGAGAAGTTAATGGACAACTTGAAATCGGCTTTTTCAGACGTCATTCGCATGATTTAGTGCCGCTAACTAATTTCTTTACCACTGATCCGGAAATTGACCGTGTTTTGGTTGCAGTTAGGGATATATTGCGTCAGTACCGCGTACCTGCATATGATGAAGTGCACAACAAAGGTGAAGTACGGTATTTAGATGTTCGTCGGAGCAAGGCTACTGGTGAAATCATGGTGATTTTAGTTTGCTTGCATAAAGATTTTCCTCAGTTACCAAAAGTAGCAGAGGCTATTAAACAAATTGATGGTGTCACTAGCTTAGTATTGAATTATAACCCGAAGAAGACCAACGTTATCTTGGGTAAGGTAGATTACTTAATTTTTGGTAAACCACAGATTACTGATCAAATTGGTGATGTGAAGTTTAGAATCTCACCCGAAAGTTTCTTCCAAATCAACTCACTTCAAACTCCGCGTTTATATGATTTAGCTATCAAAAAGGCTGAACTGGCTTCCGATGATGTAGTCGTCGATGCATATTCAGGAATTGGTACGATCGGTTTGACTGTTGCTAAGCATGTTAAGGAAGTTAGGGGAATTGAAAGTGTCCGTGATGCTGTCAAGGATGCCAACAACAATGCTGAACTGAACAATATCGACAATGCTAGATATGTTGCTGGTAAGGCAGAAGAGGTAATGCCTAAGTGGGCAGCCAAAGGGATGAAAACAGATGTGATTTTTGTTGATCCACCTCGAAAGGGTTTGACTTCAGAATTTATTGATGCCGCTGTTAAAACAAATCCAAAGAAGATTGTTTATATCTCATGTAACCCCGCAACAATGATTCGTGATCTGCAAGAATTGCAGGAACATGGCTATAGTTTTGAACGTATTGATCCAGTTGACATGTTTCCGCAGACACCTCATGTCGAAGCTGTAACGGTGCTCGAACGACAATAGAATTATAAATCTTTGATTTTAAGCACTTTTATAAGCAAAGATGATTAAATCCGAAATAAAGAGATTTAATGTGCTGATGTTTATAGACCTAGTAAGTGGGAAAACAACAAACAAAAATCAAATATTAAAGTAAAAGTAGCCATTGGCATACTTTATAAAAGCGCTTTTTTAAAAAGCGTTTTTTTTTTGTACCAAAATTAAGTTAATAAAATCAACGGGAAGAATATATAGATAAGCTTTCAAGAGTTGCTTACTATGACAACACTCTAGTATTGTTAATTTATTGTTAATTCTGCTGCAAGAAGTAGTAAATTGGAATTTTTAATAATAATATACATAGTACTGAACCAGATGATTATATCTATGATTGTTGCTTAAATATTAAAAAAATAAAGTAGTTTCCGAGATATGATAAGAAATCAGTAGAAATTACAATTGGCAAAAGGAGAGAATAAAATGGGCTTTTATGTAATGATTTTTTCAATGTTAATAGGTATTTTTTTAATAGCTTTAGGAATTATTCGTAGAAAGAGAAGCGCTTGGTATAAAATTTTGATTGCAGTAGGAGTGTTATTAGTTCTTTTTGCGATTTATTTAGGATTTCCTAAATAATGAACTTTAAGTAATATAAAGATAACTGCTATATAAAATATATAATATTCTGTATTCTATCTTTTAAATACGTCTATGAAAGACAGTAGTTTGCGCTACTGTCTTTTTTTCTATACTCATCTTTTAAGTTTCCTAAAATCTGTGAAGTAGTAATTAACATGATGGAAGATAAAAAAGATACAGATAGATAACGCAATTTTTAATAAGATAAGCTGAGTTAAAATTATACTTTAGTTCCTATCATTTGTATCTAGAAGGTATTTAGCTATAAAATTCAGTCAGATGAAATTCAATTATAAATTGGAGACAATTCATGAAAGACTGAGGCTATCAAAATGGATAAATGGCAGGAAAAATGGGCCTACAACAAATATTGGGTGATGGCGCGATCGCAGCAATGTTATGAACAGATCAGATTACTAGCTAAAGATAATGAATGGTCAGCTCAAAAGAATGCTGAATTTGAACGCTTATTAGAAAAGGCTGCAGGTCAACCATCAACAGTTAAAACGTTAACTAATGCTTACCAACATGTTTGGGGCTACTTTAAGAAGATTGCGACAACCTCAGAAAAGCAAACCTATTTACAGTTATTACAAGAATTATCGCCTCAAAATGATGATTTAGGTCCATTTTTAAAACATTTAACTGAAAAGTATCAAGTTTCTTATTTATTAAACTCACGTTTAATTCAGGAGTGCAAAGAAAGATCATGAGATTATGGCATCAAGATTTAATTTGGCGGTTGCCTAGGCAGCAGTTATTAGGACAACATCGTGAAATTGCAGCTTTACGAGGCCAAGGATGGGGCAAAAATCATGCCACTGTTAATTATGTTTTTAAATATTCGCCGTATAAGCTGTACCAGTTTCATCTACTAGTATTAGCTGAAATGCAACGACGCCATTACCATCCTGATCTTAATTGGTTTGATCCATACTATCGCGGGCAATATTGCCCTAGGTATGAAACATTACCAGCTATTCCATGGACTGATCCAATTTATCCAGAGCATGATGATACTTATTTACAAATCTGTTTGGATAATTTGCACCAAAAAGGCATCGACTTGTATTAAGTTTGACGTAATTAAAGACAAGAAAAATCACTTAAGAGATTAAATGAATCATGATGAATTTTATCTAGATTACTTTGAAAAAGCATAAGTAAAAAAAGTCGAGCACTGCGACATAAGTGCTCGACTTTTTATTTTGTAATTAAATTACTTTTCTTTGATTTTTTGGTTAATGCTTTTAACGTCTTTTACAGCCTTATGGTAACTGCAATACCAGATAATAATATAGATCAGGATAAAAACTATAGTAAATTTTGATAAGTTAATCAAGTTTAATGGAACCCAGCCAGCTAAGAGGGCTAATGGAACAAAGCCAAGGTAGTAGGTAAAGAAGTTAACTATCGTCTTTTTTAGTACTGACCATTGGCTAATACTAAAAATAAAACTACCAAATCCGAATAGCGCTCCAGTTACCGCCCATAAAATGACTGAGACGGTAAAAGCATCAAGCGAATTGCTAAATTTTGACGTAAAAGAAGGATCTGATGGAAGGTAAATAGAGTTTCGTGATAGATAATTACAGATAATGGAAATTGCTAAGCCTATGAAGATGCCTTCAGTAGCAAACATGTATAAATGATAGATAAATCTTTTAACGCTTTTCATATTCCTAACCTCTCTTTCAAGTTTTTAATATTTCTGCGAGAAATTTGTACGCGATGATTGTTGGTTAAAACAACATCAATTAATCCGTTATCAAGTATTTCAAGGTGATCGATATGCTGATAATTAAATACAGCGCTCCGGGATGCTTCAATGAAGTAACTCGGCAAATTAGTTTTTAGATTTGATAAGCGGTCATTATAAGATAGCTGCTGCTTTTCAGTGAAAACTGAAATATCACGGTTGGCTACTTCCAAAGCATAAATGTCCTGATACTTAACTGGAATAATCTGTGACTGGTAATGACACCAGATTGCATCATCACTTTGTGCTAATTTCTGTAAAAAATCATTGATCTCGGGTGTGATTTTTCTGAGCCACAACTCACCGTGCTCTTCTTTTAAGTTGGGATCAACGTGACAATTAATTTTCATGTTTAAGCTCCTTTCTGCTACCCAGTATAATAGATAAATTTTGTTTTTATTTAGTAATACTTCAAATGGTTGGAAAAGTGTCAATAGTGGTTGGAAAAGCGGGAATATTGGATTTTGACTTTAGAAATAAAAGATAGTTTGAGCACATGAATATACTAAAGTATAATTTAAAATGAGATTAGTTTTAACTATTTATGTTAAGAAAAGAAGATGGGAATACTTATAGATGACACAGGAAATTAAACGTTGTGATTGGGCAACAAAGAATAAAATAGAGCAGGAATATCATGACACAGAATGGGGAATTCCTGTACATGACGATAGACAGTTGTTTAAAATGCTAGTTTTGGAAGGAAAGCAAGCAGGACTGAGCTGGACAACAATTTTAGCTAAAAAAGAAACTCTCTGTGAAGCATTTGATGACTTTGATCCTGCAGCTTTAGTTACTTATGACGATAAGAAGAAGGCAGAGCTTTTACAAAATGATGGAATTATCAAGAATAAGCTAAAAATTAACGCTGCTATTAGCAACGCCCATGCATATTACGATGTTTGTGAACAATATGGTTCTTTGGACAATTACCTTTGGTCATTTGTTGATAATAAACCTATTATTAATTCTTGGAAGAGTACCAAAGAAGTGCCAGCAAGTACACCATTATCAGATAAATTGAGTAAAGATTTAAAGAAACAAGGTTTTAAGTTTGTTGGATCAACAACAGTTTACGCATTTATGCAATCTGTTGGGATGGTGAATGACCATCTTGATACATGCTCTTTTAAAAACAAATAGTTAATGCTACTAAGTTAGAAGTAAAAAATACTGTTCTAACAGTAAAACGGTATATTTAGTAAAGGGAAAGCAGGTGCATTCAACTGAATAACGAAAATTTACAAAGTCCAGCTATCTTTGAAACCAAATACGATGTAAAAAATGCTAAGGAACTTGAAGCAAAAATTCATGAAGAATATGAAACCAATGATGAAACTGAAAAAATTCTGACTGAGTATCCAACTGTCTACATAATCAATTCTGCTTTATCTAAGAAGGACACGTATGCGGTTTATGTAGGAGAAACAAACGATATCCAGCGGAGAACAATTGAGCATTTAGGAGAAGATCCTAAAGTTCGAGAAGATTTTGCTGACTTTAAGCAATCATCAAATGCCGAAATGTATGTAATTGGTCATAAACATTTTAATAAATCGATGACATTAGATATAGAGAATAGGCTTATGCAGTATCTAAGTAGTGTTCCTGCAGTGTCAAAATTAAATAACCGCCGGTTTAATGATCAAAATAAATATTACGATTCTGAAGAATTTGACGGCTTATTTAATCAAATTTGGATATCATTACACGAAAAAAACGCTAAACTTTTTCCAGATGCTGAAAAATTAAAGACGAAAGCTATTTTCAAGGCTTCACCGTTTAACAAACTTACTGATGAGCAATTGAAGGTCAAGACTAAAGTAATTACTAAAATTGATCAAGCACTCCAAACAGTAAATAGGGATGCCAAAAAAGCTAAACTAGTTTTACTTGAGGGTGAAGCAGGTTCAGGCAAAACAGTACTAGTAAGCAATATATTTTATGATTTAGTTCATGAAAATCGCTTATCAAAAAAGGAGAATTTGAAAGTTTCAGTTCTTGTTAATCAAAATGAGCAGCTTAAAGTATATGAAGAGATTACAGCAAAGCTTTTTCCAAAGGATTCTAAGATTAGAATTATGAAGCCAGCTACATTCATTAAAAATACTTCTACTAAAAAGAGTAAAGATGATATTGTCATCATTGATGAGGCACATTTACTGTTAACTCAAAATAGTCAATCATACAATGGATATGGACAAAAAATGATTGATGACATTTTGGAGCGAGCTCGTGTAGTTTTGGCAGTTTTTGACCCGAATCAAGTGTTATCTATTGACTCTATAATTGATAATGATTACCTAGAAAAAATTGTTAATCAAACACATGGCGAAGTTGTTAGTCTAGAAAAGCAGATGAGGATTGATGCTAGTGACAAAACGATTAACTGGATTCGTACTCTGATTGATGATGATAAAATTTTGCCAATTCCAAAGGATCCAAAATATAGAATAAAAGTATTTGATGATCCGAAAAAAATGCAAGACGAAATTACTGACATAAATAAAACTCAATATAATGGCATAAGTAGAATGGTTGCAACGTTTGACTGGAAATATTCAGGTGGAAAAGAAAAGCCTTCATCTGAACAGAAGTATTGGAAGGTGTCAGACGGGAACTGGGAAATGCCTTGGAATTATGAAATAAAAAGACGCGATCAATATGAAAAGAAGCATCATAGCCACACTGTAAAATACAGTGATTTACCTTGGGCAGAAAAAGATTATACGATTGGAGAAATCGGTTCTTTATATACTGTTCAGGGCTTTGACCTAAATTATGTTGGTGTTGTTTTAGGACCGTCAGTAAAATACAGAGATGGAAAAATAATTCATGATTTCAATGAAAGTAAAAATAAAAAGGCAACTAACAAATTACATTCAAAGACAAGTTATGCTGATAAGTTATTAAGAAATGAATTCAATGTATTACTAACTAGAGGTGTGCATGGCTTATATATTTATGCTGTTGATAAAGACTTGAGAGCGGCTTTAAAAAAAGCGGAAGATAGAAATTAGTGTTAATAAAGCATCAGGCTGTAGTTAGTCTGGTGCTTTTCTTTTCAAGAGCATAGTCAATTTTACTTATTTTGGTAATTATGCTAATCTGAATTTAATTAAATCCTTATAAATAAACAGCATTTTTAAGTATAAATTCAATATTATAGAAAGAAGATAGTGAGGCTATTTTAGCTACTAATAAACAAAATGAAGATTAATAATACAATTAATACTATCTCTACACTACATTTACTAATCTAAGGTTTTCCAGAATTGTTAGCATTTTGTTTGTAGTACAAGTATTAAAACTAAGTTTGGTTCAGTTTGCGCTACTAGAATCAATTTTTATGTTTGCACAATTTTTTTCTGAAATACCAAGCGGAGTTTTAGGTGATCTGTTTAAAAACAAAACTGTTGTTTTGACTGGTTTAGCCGTTTTAATTACAACACCACTATTAACGGTTATGGCAATGTTTTGCCCGAAAAATATTATTTTCCCTTTACTTGCTGTTTCTTTTGCATTGGAAGGAGTAGGAAATGCACTGCTGAGTGGTGCGGATGAAGCACTTTTTTACGAAGGTATTCGCGAAGATGGGGATGAACAGCTCTATGGCAAAATACGAGGTAATAGGCAGTTAATCGGCTCAATTGTTTTAGGCATTGCAACTGCAGTAGGAGGTTACCTTTTTACTCAAAACGATAAATTCCCATACTTGTTTCAATCACTTTTTCTATTAGGTGCAGTGGCCGTTATTGTTTTAACTAAGGAATCTAAAAAAATTGAAAACGTGGATCATGAACACGAGACATACACTGATATGTTAAAAAGTATTTTATCAGTTTTTAGAGATATGATTCATTTTTCAAACATCCTGTTTCTCTTTGTATTTATGATTATAGTAACTGCAGTTGTAAATGCAGTATTTATGTTATTGCCCAATTATATTTCTAAATTAGGTTTTGATGCTTCTGCTAATGGGGGTGTCTTTATGATTTATAGTTTTGCTGGTGGGTTAGTAGCAACTCAATCTTACCGATTGGTAAAAATGAAGTTTTCATCTTTAACGATTTTAATAATTGCTGTTTTACTAGCCGCAACAGGATTAGAAATTCAAGGCTCGAAATATTTGTTTTTACTAGGTGCTGGCTTATTATATATCGTTTTAGACATCCTTGATCCAGTAGTGATGCAGATGTTAAATTTATGGGTATCAGACAAATCCAGGGCGACTTTTATTTCGGGACTGTCATTTTCTACTAGTTTAGTTACAATGATTATCAATCCGGTTATTGGTGCAGTGATTCAAAAATACGGCACAATAAATATGCTCATTGCCGTCTCGTTGATAACGGTTATGATGATTGTAACTGCATATTTATTAATTATGCGGACAAATAAAAATCAAAATGAAAAATAATAGATTTTTGAGGTTTTCTAAATGAACAAAAAAGAAACTTTACAATATCTTGATCAATTGGGAATCGAATATGAGATAGTTGAGCACCAAGCCGTTTTTAATATGGCAGAAATGGAAGAAATTTCTCTTCCTCATCCTGAGTCAGACGCTAAGAACTTGTTCGTGCGAGATGATAAAAAGCGCAAGTATTACCTGCTGACCGTAAAGGGTGATAAGCGAGTAAACTTAGCTGAGTTTCGCAAGCAAAATGATACCAGAAGGCTTTGCCTCACCAGCTGACTTAAAAGAAAAACTTGTTTTGACTCCAGGTTCAGTTACGCCCTTAGGCTTGTTAAATGATCAAAAGCATGAAGTATCATTTTATTTGGATGAATACTTTACAGACCAGCCTAGAATTGCTGTTCATCCTAATGATAATACTGCAACGATTTGGTTAAATCCCCAGGACTTGCTTGCAGTGGTTAAAAAACAAGGAAATTCAATTAAAGTGGTGGGAATGTAATTAGAAAAAGCGCTTGCAAAAATTATTTGAATATCATATACTTAATTACGTTAAATAAGTTGTAACTGAATTTTCAGGCAACATCGAACATTAATTTGTTCGGTGTTGCCTTTTTTGTTTTTCAAGGGGGTGAATGATGAAAGACATATTTAAAATTACTCAAGTACTAAATAATAATGCTGTTTTTGCGACGAATTTAAAACGAGAAGAGATGATTTTAGTTAGGCAAGGCATAGGATTTAATGGGAGAAATAAAATAATTGTTGATTCTCCAGATATTCAAGTTTTTTCTCCACAGACAGAAGTTGAAAAAGAGAGGTTTGAACAATTTATCAATGAAATCCCGTTTGAGTATATGCAATTCACGATTGATACTGTCAATTTAGCAAAGTCCAAATTGAAGTTAAGCTTTTCAAATGGATTAATTTTTACATTAGCCGACCATATTAGTTTTGCTGTTGAGAGATATAGGAAACATGCTGATTTTGACTATATGGACAATGAAGAAATAAAGCAGTTTTTTCCGGAAATTTATAAGTTTAGCCAGAAAACTGTTAGATCAATAAATAAAAAATTTGATGTTGCCTTGAATGAAAGTGAAGCTGTGGCTATTACATTTCACTTTGTTAATTCAATGATAGTTGACTCACATACTAACCAGAAAAGTATCACCGACACAAAACAAATTTTTAATATAACTTCAGATATTATGAAAATAATTGAGAGTAATTATGGAGGAAAAATTGATCGTAGATCAATTAGCTATTCAAGAATGATTGTTCATATTAGATATTTGGTAACTAGTATTTTGCAAAATAGTTCGATCAATGACTCAGCAATTAGTAAAAAGCAAATAGAAAAATTGTTGAATTCCTACAGTGATTCTAAGATTACAAAAATAACTAAAGAGATTGGTGATTATTTAAGGAAAAAGCTTAATTATGATTTAACCGAAGAAGATCAACTCTTCTTAGATATTCATTTAACACGTCAAAGATTAAAGAAGGAGACGAACAATGAAAATAAATATCAAACAAACGGCGGATAAAATCGTCGATTTGGTAGGCGGAACGGATAATATAAGTTCATTTACACATTGTTTAACGAGACTAAGGTTTTATTTGAAAGATCCAGATAAGGCTCAAACGGATGAAATTAAGAAAATTCATGGGGTCTTAGGTGCACTTTATAAAATGGGTCAGTATCAAGTTGTTCTGGGAGAAAACGTTGGTTCAGTATTTGATTATATTGAAAATAACTATCACATTAAAAGTGAAGAGTTAACAGGAGTGGACCAAGAAGCGGTTGCTAAAGAAGATAAGAAAAAGAGTAAAAATATTTTTCAACGTGTGATTGAGTTTATTTCTAGTTCAGTTACACCGTTCGTAACAGTAATTTATGGTGCTGGAATGCTTCAAGTATTTCTGTCTTTAGCATCATCAATTTGGCCTAATATTAAAACAAATGATACTTATTTGATGTTCTATTGGCTTGCGCAAACAGCTTTTTACTTTATGCCAATACTAATTGCATATGGAACAGCAAAATATTTAAAAGGTAACCCTGTTTTTTCAATGACAGTTACTGCTGCTCTGCTTTATCCAGAATTTATGAAATATATTGGAGCAAGTAAAACTTTAACTTTGTTTGGTATACCTGTAATGGCTAATAGCTATGCAAGTTCGTTGTTACCAGCATTATTAGTATCAATTTTGGTGGTATATCTTGAGCGCTTCTTTAATAAAGTTGTTCCGGGAGTTTTACGTGCAGTTTTTGCACCAATGTTGACACTGGCAGTTGCTATGCCAATTGCTTTCTTGGTCCTAGCTCCTTTAGGATCAATTCTAGGTAATTATGTAGTCCAGTTCTTTGTTTGGCTTTATGCTCACCTAGGTGGAATAACTTTAGGTCTCTTAGCGGGTTCTTTACCATTCATTATTATTGGTGGAATGAATATGATGTTCGCCCCATTTATGGTGCAGAACCTATCTTCCTTAGGTTACGATGCTATTTTTCGCCCAGCATTTATCATGCATAACATGGCAGAAGGCGGGGCTTGTTTAGGTGTTGCAATAAGAACGAAAAATAAAGAATTAAAAACAGACGCAATTAGCTGTGCAATCAGTGCAATTGTTTCTGGTGTTACTGAGCCAGCGCTATACGGCATTACTTTAAAATGCGGCACCTTAAAATATGTAATTGGCAGTGCAGCAATTGGAGGAATTTTAGCTGGTTTCCTAGGTGCAAAGGCATTTGCAATGGGCTATTCAAGTATTTTAGCAATTCCAATTTTTGGTAAAACTATTGTTGCAGTTTCTATTTCAATTGCCGTTACAATTGTTTTATCAATGGTATCTACAATTATATTTGGCTTTGATGATTCATGGATTGAAGAGCAATAATGATGAATTTATTTAGTAAACTTAAGCAAAAAAAAGAAGATCAATTACCAATAGATGATCTAACTGCAATGATTTCGGGGCATCTAATTAATATTGAAGATGTTAATGATGAAGTTTTTAGTCAAAAAATGATGGGAGATGGTTTTGCAATTATTCCCGACGGCAATGTTATTGTTGCGCCAGCTCCAGGCATAATTTCTTCTGTTTATCCCACCGGACATGCTATCAACATTAAGTTTGATAATGGTGTTGATGCAATTATTCATATTGGAATTGATACAGTTGAATTAAACGGCACAGGATTTAAAAAGAAAGTATCAGCTGGTCAAAAAGTTAGACGTGGAGATGAACTAGTTGAACTAGATAAAAAATCAATTCCGTCAAGGGTTGATTTAACAACTATGCTAATTTTTCCAGAATTAAAAAATCAACAATTAAAAAAAGTAACACCGAAAAAAGTTACTGAAGGTAGTAGCATAATCGGTAAAATTGAAAGCGAGTAAAAAATGATTAAAAAAGTAAGACATGAATTTCCTAATGACTTTTATTGGGGTGGAGCAATTGCAGCAAATCAGGCTGAAGGAGCATGGGATGCTGATGGTAAAGAGCCATCAACGGCCGATATTAAAGCTGGTGGCTTTTTTGGAGGGTTAAAGCGAAATGCTGATTTTTATCCTACACATGAAGCTATAGATATGTATCATCGTTACCCTGAAGATTTTGAACTATTTAAAGAAGCTAATTTTAACATCTTTAGAACATCAATTAACTGGACAAGAATTTATCCAAAAGGGATTGAGGAAGAGCCTAATGAAGCTGGGCTGAAATTCTATGATAATTTCTTTGATTCAATTCGCAAAAATGGAATGGAAATTATGATTACAATTTCCCATTATGAAACTCCACTTTACTTGGTAGATCACTATGGTGGTTGGGATAATCGTGAATTCATTGATTTCTATATGAAATTCGTTAAAACGATTGTGGACAGATATAAGAATAAAGTGAAGTTTTGGTTGACATTTAATGAAATCGGAAATGCAGCAGTTAAGCCAATTTGCTGGGATGCAGCTTGTCTAGATCCTGAAAGTCCCAATTTGTTACAAAGAATGTATCAGGCAGCACATCATCAATTTGTTGCTAGTTCATTGGCTGTTAAATATATTCATGAGAATGCACCACAATGCAAAGTTGGAGCAATGATTGCCTATAAAACAGTGTATCCATACACTTGCAAGCCTGAGGATGTTTTAGCTTCAAAAATGGATAACCGAAAAGAGTACTTTTTCTCCGATGTACAAGTTAGAGGTGAGTATCCTAACTATATTTGGAAATATTTTGAAGAAAATAATATTAACGTCAAAATGGAAAAAGGCGATGAAGAACTAATTAAAAAAAACACGGTTGATTTTATTACATTTAGCTATTACCGTTCGCGGGTAATTTCAGCTGATTACGAAGAGCCAGCTGAAAAAACAACTGATTCATTAGAAGGACTTGTAAATCCATATTTGCCAAAAACTGATTGGGGTTGGTCAATTGATCCTACGGGTTTAAGATTGGCATTGAACGATCTTTGGGATAGATATCAAAAACCAATGTTTATTGTTGAAAATGGTTTAGGAGCAAAAGATACAGTTACTTCAGACAACAAGATTCATGATTCATACAGAATCGATTACATGAAAAAACATATTGAAGCCATGAAAGATGCAATCGCTGATGGAGTGGACCTTCGTGGCTACACAATGTGGGGACCAATTGACATTGTAAGCAATGGTACTGGTCAGATGTCAAAACGCTATGGAATTGTTTATGTTGATCGAGATGATAAAGGTAATGGATCAATGAAGAGAATGAAAAAAGATAGTTTTTACTGGTATAGTAAAGTCATCAAGTCAAATGGGAAAAATCTAGATTAAAACAAGGTTATTGTAAACATTAAAAAAAACGCAGACTATTTAGTCTACGTTTTTTTAGTTTAGATTTCTTTTTTAAGAATTTCAGGTAAGACTTTTTCCTTTATTTCTCGCGTATCAATTTTTGCATATAATTCATAGCCACGAGCGAGTACATCACAAAGATACAGCTGTGAGACTTGGCCAGAAACTGAACCAATACTAGTAAATTCGCTGACAGCTGTTTGAAGTTGGACGTCACCTAGTTCTGCAATTGGTGAATTAAGATCATTTGAAATTGTGATAATGCCAGCACCATTATTTTTAGCTAACTTAAGCGAGTCATATGTATCTTTAGTATGGCCAGATAGTGATAATCCTACGACAACGTCTTTTTTACTTAACAAAGAGCTAATTTGGACTTGAAGGTGGGGATCAACTTCTGCGTGAGCAATTAAGCCTATCCTGAGCCAAGTCTTAGCAAAGTCGTTGGCAGATTCACCGGAATGTCCGACGCCAAAAAGATAAACCCTTTTTGCTTTGCTAAGTAATTTAACTGCTGCTTGCAATTTTTCAGGCACAATCAAATTCTCTGTTTTCTTTATTGAATCAACTAATAAGTTGGCGCTGTCAGAATAAAATTCACTCTTATTTTTATTCGTGTTGCTTTGCGTCATTGACTCTTGCGCTAATGCGATTTTTAAGTTGGAAAAACCTGAAAAGCCTAACTTTTTGCATAGACGAATAATTGTTGCATCACTGGTTTGAGTATTTTCACTAAGCGATTTGATTGTGTCATAAATTACCCGTTCTTGATGAGTAGCAATATAACTAGCTAATTTTGCTTCTGATTTAGTTAGATGATCTTTATTTTGATTGAATAATTGTATGAAGTTCATTAATGATAATAATCCTTTTGCTTTTATTAAAATTATAACAGCTTTTTTCAAGAAAACGATTGCAATTATAGCTCTAAAATAATAATATTGTTTTTGGGAGGAAAACTTCAAAATTTATTATTTTTGGAGTAAAAGTACGTATGAAGAGAAAAGATTTTATCGATAAAGTCCACGGAGGTCTAATTGTCTCTTGTCAGGCTTTGCCAGGAGAGCCACTCTATACAGAAAAGGGTGGAGTAATGCCGCTAATGGCGAAAGCTGCACAAGAGGCTGGTGCCGTTGGAATCAGAGCAAATACAATTAGAGACATTGATGAAATAAAGGAGGTCGTTGACTTGCCTATTATTGGCATTATCAAACGCGACTATCCACCAGAAAAACCATATATAACGCCAACAATGAAAGAAATAGATGAGTTGATTGAAACTGGTGTGGAAGTTATCGCCTTTGATTGTACTTTGAGGCCAAGACATGATGGGAAGCAGATAAATGATTTTATCAGTGAAGTAAAAAATAAATACCCAGATCAACTGTTTATGGCAGATGTTTCTAATTTTGAAGAAGCAAAGAATGCATATGATTGTGGAATGGATTTTGTCGGCACGACTTTAGCTGGCTACACAGAGGAAAGCGAAAATATAAATGGACCAGATTATGATTTGATTCAAAAAATTGTCGCAGCAGGTATGCCTTTAATTGCTGAAGGTAAGATTCATACACCAGAAGAACTAAAGAAAGTAATTGAAATAGATCCCGTAGGAATTGTTGTAGGTGGTGCAATTACAAGACCACTTCAAATTGCCAAGACATTTACGGATGTTTTTAAAAGTTAACTAAGGAGGATTAAAAATGACTAAGAATAATAAATTTTCTGCAATTGGTCAGTGGTTTACCCAGTTAGGACAAGCCTTTATGCTACCAATTGCAATTCTACCAGTTGCTGGGTTGTTGCTTGGACTTGGTGGAGCGTTGACAAATGCTGCAGCAGTTTCAGCTTTTCCAGTATTGAATCAAGCATGGCTACAAAACACCTTAAAGATTATGAATTTTGCTGGAAATGCAGTTTTCAGTAATCTTGCATTAATTTTTTCAATTGGTTTGGCTGTAGGTCTTGCTAAAGGAGATAAAGGGACAGCAGGTCTTGCAGGTGGCGTTGCTTACTTGGTATATACTGCCACTATTTC
The DNA here is from genome assembly GCF_003692845.1 of Lactobacillus sp. ESL0263. Taxonomy (NCBI): domain Bacteria; kingdom Bacillati; phylum Bacillota; class Bacilli; order Lactobacillales; family Lactobacillaceae; genus Lactobacillus; species Lactobacillus sp. ESL0263. Next base: position 103,951 of record NZ_REHL01000004.1, read on the forward strand.
CGGTTTATTACAGTTGTTTAATCCTAAGAACACAATTGACACTGGTGTTTTGGGAGCAATTGTAATTGGCTCGGTAGTTGCCTATCTTCATAATCATTATCGAAAAATTGAATTACCACAATTTTTAGGTTTCTTTGGTGGTTCAAGATTTGTTCCAATTATTTCATCAATTGTAGCAATCTTTATTGGAGCAATTTTCTATTTGATTTGGCCTCCTATTCAGGGTTGGCTGACAACAGCTGGTCATGCTATTGCTGCAATGGGTAGTTTCGGAAGTTTCCTTTATGGCTTCTTATTGAGACTAACTGGAGCCGTTGGATTGCACCACACGATTTATCCAATGTTTTGGTATACCGCTTTAGGTGGAACGGCTGAAGTTGCTGGAAAAACAGTTGTTGGTGCACAAAATATTTTCTTTGCCCAATTAGCAGATCCTAACTTCCATGGTTTGTTTACTTACGGAACTCGCTTTTTTGCTGGTCGTTTTGCCACAATGATGTTTGGTTTACCGGGTGCAGCTTTAGCAATGTACTTTTGCTTACCAAAAGCTAACCGTAAAAAAGACGGTGGACTTTATCTTTCAGGTGGTTTGACTTCATTTTTAACAGGAATCACTGAACCATTGGAATATTCATTTTTATTTGTTGCTCCATGGCTCTACTTGATTCACTCATTTTTAGATGGTTGTTCATTTTATCTTGCTGATATTATGAATATTAGAATTGGTAATTCATTCTCAGGTGGTTTAATTGACTATCTTTTATTTGGGGTTTTACAAGGAAAAGACAAGACTAATTGGCCAAATGTATTGCTAATTGGTGTAGTTTGGTTCTTCTTATACTTTGCAGTTTTCACATTTTGTATTAAAAAATTCCACGTTAATATTCCTGGTATGCAGGATGACTCAGATAATGAAGAAACTGTTGTTAATAATGATGTCGCACAAACAGGTGACAAGTTATATGATGAATCAACTCAAATAATTGCTGCCTTAGGCGGAGCAAGCAATATTAAAACAATTTCTGCATGTGCTACTAGATTGAGAATTGCACTAAACGATAATAGTCAAGTTAATGAGAAAGTCTTCAAGCAATTGGGCTCCCCCGGTGTACTAAAAGTTGCTGGTGGAGTTCAGGCTATTTTTGGTGGAAAAGCAGATCTTTATAGCCAGGAAATCAATGACATTTTGGCTAATCCCAACAGTAAACCTGAGGCTAAAAAGATAGATTCTAGTATAAAAGAAGTAGAGAATTCAAATACAGTAAAAAATACAAAAGTAAGTTTTGCTGCACCTGTTTCTGGTACGTATAAGGACCTTTCGGAAGTTGATGACGAAGTGTTTTCTAAGAAGATAATGGGCGAGGGTTTTGCAGTTGAACCCGATAGTAATAGAGTCTATAGTCCTGTAAACGGACAGGTAGTTTCAATTTTCAATACTAAGCATGCTATTGGCTTTAAGACTGTTGAAGGTTTGGAAGTTTTACTTCATCTTGGAATCGATACTGTTGATTTGGAAGGTAAGCCTTTTACAATCAAAGTAAATGAAGGTGACCAAGTAACACCAACTACTGAGTTAGTAGAAATGGATCGTAAGCAAGTTACTGATGCAGGTAAAAAGACAACCGTTATAACTGTAATCACTAATTCAGCTGAACATGTCGGCAAAGCTAAAGATCTTGTTAAATCAGGAACGGCTGTAAAGGCAGGCAAAAAAGTGTTTGAAGCCATAACTAAATAAGCCAACTAATTTTAACTAATGAGCTATTGACACATGCCAATTTAGATGCTAAATTAAAATATAATTAAATATTTCATCTTGAGAAGCAGAGTAATTTTCTTGGTATCGTGAAAGAGAGCTAGCATGTGGTGAAAGCCAGCCGATAGCAGTTAATGAACATGGGCTTTAATTGATGACTAACGGTGATAGTTAGCCGTTAGCGGCGCTGCAGCCGTTATAAATGCAAGCTATTGATTGATAGCTAGTGAGTTTTATTACGTGAGTAATAAAAAAATTAAAGGTGGTAACGCGAAGCACTCGTCCTTATATTAGGGATGAGTGCTTTTTTATTTAGTTTGGAGGATTTCAAATGTCACAAACAGCTTATATCAATGCCAATATTTATACTGGCGAAGATGATCAAATTCATGCAAACAACTACTTAGTAGTTGATGATGAAAGTGGAAAAATTACCAAAATTGGTTCAGGTGAAATACCTCAAGTGGATAAAACTGTTGATTTAGCAGGAAAATTTGTTATTCCTGGTTTAATCAACTGCCATACGCATGTTGTGATGGATCCACAAACGGCTGATGGTGGAACAGATAACAATGAAGTAGCTGCAGTAGTTCAAGCTTTAAGTAACTTGCATGACTTATTAAAATCAGGTGTAACGTACATTCGAGAATGTGGAAGCAGTTATGATGTTGATATTTATTTAAGTAAGCTAATTGAGCAGGGCAAAGTTACTAAAGCACCAGAAATTTTACCTTCTGGTCGACCATATTCAATGACTGGTGGTCATGGCGACATGCCTAATTTTGGACATTTGGTAGATTCACCTGATGAAATGCGCAAAGCAGTCAGACAAGGAATCAAAAGAGGCGCTAAAGCAATCAAGGTAATGGCAACTGGCGGTGTCATGACTGAAAATGACTTCATGGATGACCCACAGTTGAGTGAAGAAGAAATTCATGTTGCTGTAGAAGAAGCTCACCACAAAGGCTTGACGGTTGCTGCACACGCTGAAGGCAATCCAGGAATCATGAATGCCATTAAGGCAGGTGTTGATAGTATTGAGCATGGTTTTTACGTTAACGATGAAGAAATCAAGCTAATGCTTGAGAAGGGTACATATTTAACACCAACAATTGTTGGTGCTTGGGCCTTTATCGAATATGCGCCAGGTAAAATTCCTGATTGGGAAATGAACAAAATCGCAGCTGCATGGAAAGATTTGCGTGGTAACATTACTAATGCTAAAAATGCAGGAGTTCCAATTACTTTGGGTACAGATGCAGGAACGCCATTTAACGACTTTACAATGACGCCTGAGGAATTGCCACTTTTGGTTGAGCAAGGCTTTACTAACCATGAAGCATTACAAACGAGTTATAATTCTGCCAAATTAATGAAAATTGATGATGAATATGGTTCACTAGCTGAAGGCAAATATGCAGACTTCCTTGTTTTGGATGAAAATCCTTTAGAAAAGATTGAAGCAGTTGTTCAAAAAGATAAGGCTGTTTACAAAAAGGGTCGTCGAGAGTATTAATTTGCTTTCATACAGATAAATGCAAACATTGAAGGAGATTACGATAATTAGTAATCTCTTTTTGCTTTTAGCGAAAAAAGAGTTCAAAAGCTGTTTAGGTTATTTGGTCCATAAAAGTAAATCAGGATTTGTTCAAATAAATCTTTAATTTTTTACTAATCTTAGATAGAATAGTAGATATCACAATTTATCCAAAAAGGGAGGATTATTTAATGAAGGCCTTACTATACAGTATGACCCCTGAACAAAAGGTTTACGTTGACCAGTGGAATAAAGAACATCCTGACGATGATCTGCAAACTACTGATGATGATCTAGATGCAAAGACAGTTGAACAAGCTGAAGGTTTTGACGTTGTTAGTGTCTTGCAAGTTTTTGATCTTGATGAGGAAGAAGTTTATCGCAAATTAGCTTCGTATGGCATAAAACATATTGCATTACGCTCAGTTGGCTATAATATTGTTAACTTTGATTATGCACATAAATATCATTTACTTATTACTAACACTCCTGCATATTCGCCACGAGCAGTTGCTGAAAACACCTTAACTTCTGCAATGTACTTGTTACGCAAGTGGGGCCCAATCTTGAAAAATGAACGGGAAGATTTGAATTTTGTGCGTGAAGCCAACTTGATGAGTGACGAAATTTATAATCAAACCGTTGGTATCATTGGTGTAGGACGCATCGGGAGCGCCACAGCTGAAATTTTTCATTCATTAGGTGCACGAGTTATTGGTTACGATATTGTTGAAAATCCTGCCAATGAAGCTTTTCTCGAGTACACGGACTTTGAAACGGTTATTAAAGAATCCGATATTTTATCTTTGCACACGCCATTTACACCTGATTTAGAGGGTATGATAAGCGCTAAGGAATTTAAGGAAATGAAAAACACAGCGGTATTAATTAACGCTGCACGTGGACCTTTAGTTGATAACAAAGATTTAATTGCTGCTCTGAAGAATAATGAAATCGCTGGCGCATCGCTTGACGTTATGACTGGCGAAGAAGCAATTGTTATGAAGAAATTCAATGACATTTCAGAATTGCCAGAAGACTATCAAGAATTGGTCAAAATGCCAAATGTTGTTTTCACACCGCATTCTGCATACTACACTAAGACTTCGGTTAAAAATATGGTTAACCAGAGTATGACCGATGCTAAACGTGTTTTAAGTGGTGAGAAGCCAGTATATCCAGTTGATGAATAGATGAAATCAAGAAAGACTAACTTTTGTTAGTCTTTTTTTGTCCTGGTATCATATTTTGTTATTGTCAATTATAATAAAAATATTGGTATAATAACTAATAGATAAAGGTCGGAGATCAGGATGGGTAGATTTCATCACAAATATACGTTGCCAGCAATTGTTTTACTGTTAATAGTTGCAATTGGTGGACTTGTAGCAGGTGTACTTAATTTTCGCAATCAAACAACACTGCCTTCCGATTCAAATTCAAGTGCAATTGGTGTGGAACTAAATCAAACTTTTGGATATGTTGACCTGCATGAATTACAAGATCACGGTATTTCGTTTGTGTATCTCAGAAGCACGCAAGGACGTTCATATTTTGATGATGATTACTTATCTTATCGCGATCAGGTGTTAGGCACCAAAATGGCTTTTGGCACCAGTATTGCTTACAGTAATGAGTCTACACCGGAACAGCACTATCAATATTTCATGAAGAAAGTCGGTTTGAACACAGGCAGCTTACCAATCTTGATTGAACCTGCAGTTGACGATCATAGTAACCACTATCTGGAACAGATGGCTCAATTTGTCAGAATGCTGGAAAACCATGGCAAATTAGTCATGGTTGATGTTAATATCAGGTATAAACCGCTTTTTCCTGATGGAACTTTATTTATTACTAATGGTAAAAAAGCACCAAGTAAGATGAAATATTCTTTTTGGCGCTACACTAACAACGGTCGCGTAAAATCGGTTAGCGGCTTAGAAAATGGCGTTGCAATGCTCGCATATAATGGGACAGTAACGCAGTATAAACAACGATATGGACAGTTAACACAATAATGAAAAAAGAAATCGAAACAGTTTTAACTAAATTAGGTTTTAAAAAACCAACTTTAATCCAACAAGAAACTAACCAGTTAATTAGTGAGGGTGAAAGCTGTATTGCGTTGGCCAAAACGGGAACGGGAAAAACGTTGGCATATGCTTTACCGACGCTTGAAAAAGTCACCAAAGGTGAGCCGAATAGTTTGATTATTTTTGCACCTACAACAGAGCTTGCAGTGCAAATCAGACATGCAATCAATCCTTTTATTCACGCTTTAGATCTTACTGGAATTACGTTGGTCGGTTCAGGTAATCGGCAACGACAGGAAGACAATTTAAAGAAAAAACATCCTGAAGTTGTTGTCGCTACTCCAGGACGTTTCTTTGACTTTTTTTCAAGTAACCGTATTAAAGTTGAACAAATCAAAACTTTAGTCATTGATGAGGCTGACGATATTCTTGAATTCAGCAAAATGGAATTGCTAAGTTCATTAGGACAAAACTTATTACCGCATGCTCAAATTTTATTATTTGGAGCAACTGAATCAGAGATTACGCAAAATGCAGCTGAATTGTTTGATCGTCCTTTTAAACTGGTTGATGTGCGGGCGAAGCAAAGCACAACAGTAAAAAATTATTTTCTGCAGGTTGATAATGCTCATAAAATTGACTTCATTCAGCGTTTAATGCGGTTGGATCACTTTAAAGGGATTTTGTTTTTCGATTCCAATCAGACAATGATGCGTTTTGCTGGTATCCTTGGTCATACCAAAACCAAATTTGGTTTATTAGCAAATGAGTTTGGTAAGCAAAAAAGAGAGCAAGCACTCAGCGATTTTAAGGCTGGTAGAACACGACTTTTAATTGCAACAGACCTAGCTGCTCGCGGTTTAGATATACCTGGAGTAACCTATGTAATAAACTATGATATTCCTAGTGAAACAAATACCTACTTGCATCGCGCCGGAAGAACCGGACGAATGGGAGCCAAGGGTTATGTCGTAACACTTGGGGATGACCATGATTTGCGTGATCTCAAAAAGTTATTAATAGATACAACACAAATTGAGCGGGTTTATTTTGCTAAACACAAGTTGTCGACCGAACAGCCAAAGGAACAAGAAGTAGGGGCCAAGGCTGCTACAAAGACAGTTCAGCCTGAGCAGCCTACTAAAAAGAAAAAGCATAAAAACAAGAATCGTAAGAATAAGGGATATCATCCACATTATTTAAAGAAAAAGGAGCAAAAATGAGTCGATTAGTAGCCTGGTTAGAAGACTACATATTACCACTAGCAAATAAACTGGCGCAGACCCATTGGTTAGTGGCCTTACGTGATGCATTCGTTTCTGTAATGCCAATTACGATTGCTGGTTCACTTGCAGTTTTGATTAAGAGCTTGATTGAAGCTGCGCGAGTTAACTTGGGCTGGGAAACCTTTGCCTGGTTGATGAGTCCGCTCGCTTTGATTAGCAATGTGGTTTGGCGAGGAACCTTTGCACTTTTTGCACTCTTTTTATCTATGTCACTTGGCTATCATTTAGCTAAAAGTATGGAAGTTGATCCAATTGCAGGGGCAATTGTTTCCTTGTCTTCCTTAGCAATGAGCATTGCCAACTTAACCAAAATGCGGGTAAATGGTCGGACTATTTCAGTTAAGCACACTTTTGACATTTCGCAGTTTTCTACTACCGGAATTTTTACTGCAATCTTGTTTGGTTCAATCGGTGTTTCAATTTTTGCCTTTTGTGTAAAAGCACGACTTAAGTTGAATATGTCGGTTACTTTACCATATGCAGAACAAATGGCGCTTGATTCATTGATCCCGGCAATTATTGCCATCTTTTGTGTCGGCATGATCAATTTTGCTTTTCAGACAATTACTGGTACTTATTTTGGCAATTGGCTATTAAATTCCATTCAAACACCGCTTGTAAAATTGGGTCAGGGCTTTGGTATGGTCTTGCTGGTGACGCTGTTTGTCCAAATCTTTAGTTTCTTTGGACTTAATGGGCTGGGAGTCTGGGCTCCAATCCTTGATTCAATTTGGTTAACAGCCCAGAATGTTAACGTAACTGCGGTACGTAACGGTGAACCTGCTTCTTATCTCTGGGTTAGGGGCTCATTTGATGCCTTTGCTTGGTTTGGTGGCGCAGGTGGTACTTTGATGTTAGTTGTAGCGATTTTGCTGTTTTCTAAACGGAGTGATTACCGCACGATTGCTAAAGTTGCATTGGCCCCAGCTGTTTTTAACATCAACGAGCCAATTGTTCTTGGATTGCCAGTCGTGCTTAATCCAGTTTATTTCATCCCCTTTGTTTTAGCTCCAATCGTCAATGTTGCATTTTCATATTGGGTGACAATGCTGGGCTTGGTAAATCCGGTACAAGCTGCGGTTCCTGCAGTTGTGCCGCCAATTATTGGACCATTCTTAGCCTGCAATTATGATTGGCGTGCAATTGTTTTGTGTATTATTAACATGTTAATTGCGCTGGCAATCTGGACGCCCTTTGTTTTTGCGGCAGATAAAATTGCGGATTCAAACAATCCAAGTCCATATTTCACACGGCAATATTAATCTAAAAAAATTGGCTTTTATCAACTAAATTTGGTAAAGTTAATTTGTTGCGACTCTGTAGTTCATCTGGATAGAACAATGGTCTCCTAAACCGTAGAGGTGAGTTCGAATCTCACCAGAGTCATGAAAAATGAGAAACGTTGAAAATGAAAAACTGATTTCCAAGTAGGGAACCAGTTTTTTTGTTCTGACTAGTTAATTGTAGTAGTGATTATCAATTGTTTTTCCAATTTATTTTGATTATAGAGAATAGAAAAATTGGGGGTCATTATTATCATATTCACGCCAATTATGATGAAAATATGCTAGAGTTAGCTCCACTTCAAGTTCTGATATTAAAACTAGAACAAATAGATTGTGTAGGTGGAGAGAATACTCAAGCACCGTACATCGTTGCAAAGAGTAACAATTGACTATGACAAACGGAATGATTTCAAAATGGCGCTATATAAGTGATTTAGTAAAATACTTAAACTTAAGCACTGTTTGGAAACGAGTTAAAGGTAAATAAATGGAAAAATCCATGTTGTAAAAAAGCATGGATTTTTTGTTATGCAATATTTAATTGACATGGAGTTAACTCCAGCAGATAGACTACTATTATAAGAATCTACAAGAATAGGAGGCTTTAGATACTGGAGCACCAGTTTTCGAACAAATGAAATAGATCCACCAATACGAGTTACAACTCAAACAGTGTTTGAGAAAGTGACTGATGGTGATGCTAAATACGATTATGACAAAATAGTTAGCAGAGTAAATAGGGATAGTTAAATTTATCCTTATGACAATAAGTTTTATTATGCAATGATGCTTTACAAGAACATAACAGGAGATTTTTAAAAATGATGAAGCGCTTGGCTAAAATAACAGTCTTATTAGGTCTACTAGGCAGTTTAGCTGCTTGCACAAACGACATGGGACTAGGTGACGTGGAACTAAGCACCAAAGTTTACAGTAAGAAAAAGAAGACCAAAAAGGTCAAAAAAGTGAAAAAGGCAAAAAAAGGCAGTCAGAAAGGGGACCAAAAATTGAAACTGATTAAAAAATACACAGGCTTCTCATCTCCAACAGCAATGGCAATTGATAAAGAGAATAACCTTTATGTCTCAAACTGGGGTGGAGATTCAGTAACAAAAATATCGAGCAATGGTGAAAAGTCAAAATTTGTAACTGGCATGAGTTCACCAGCAGGATTAGCTTTCGACAAGAGTGGCAATTTGTATGTATCTGACTATAGTGCTGATGTCATTCTTAAGGTAGATAAAAATGGTAAAAAGACTACTTTTGCTAATAATTTGAGTACACCAACAGGTATCTCATTTGATAAAGCAGGGAATTTACTTGTTACTAACCGTGGTAGTGATGAAATAGTAAGCATTGATCCTCAAGGTAAAAAGACCATTGTTTCGAATAAAATGCAGACTCCAGTTGGAGTGGTGGAAGATTCTCAAGGCAATCTTTTTGTCACGAACTATGGTGGAAGTGTGCTCAAAATTGACACCAATAAACAAGTCTCAGTATTTTCAAAAGGTTTTGCAAGACCAGGTGTTGGCATCGACATTACAGCTAAGGGCGAGATAATTGCCGCTGACAATGGTGGTGATTGTGTCAGAAGAATTGCTAAAGACGGTTCAACTGAAGTTATTGCTGATAAAATTGGTGGTTGCGTAGGTGTGCGTGCTCATAATGATCAACTTTATGTATCAAGCTGGTCAGATGGTGCGGTATATGTTTACTCATTAAATTAACGGAGCCACTAATTTTAAGTATTAAAAAAACTGATTTCCGATTTGGAAATCAGTTTTTTTGTTATATATAAATAAAGAAAAAGTGTTCTATTTGGTTAATTAAAATATTAACTTAAATAGGTTTTGAGAGTATCAACTATTATTTAATGCTGTAACCATAATGAATGAGAATATAGAAGTCACTGTCATCTATTAAAGTTGATTTAAGTTCAGCTATTAAAGTCAGCCTTTTGTTTTACGACTATCATGACCATAAGAATCTTTCAAATTAATTTTACCATCTCGTTTTTGGCTAATTAACTCAGTCTTTTCTTCTTTAGCCCGTTCTTTAGCAAATTCCATTGCATCAGTTTTGCGGTCAAAGACTTTAAGTGGCTTGGCTTCACCAGCAATCTTTACTGCCCATTGGTCACCGTGAGTTGTAACCCAAACATTTTTGGTGGTTTCTTCCTTGCTCATTTTGCTCATCTCTTTTCTTACTCTATATTGTGATTATACAACGAGCTACCAATTAATAGTTGAAAGATGCACATTTAAAAACTCGGAAAAAATGAGTAGCACTCTTTTGCGAAAACCCTACTCTAAAAATGATTAAAGTAGAGGATTGTTTAAGATTAGCTTGGTTAAAATGCCAATTATAATAAATAAGATAACTGCGCCAGTGAAAAGTAATAATCGTTTTTGCTTTGTACGCCGGTTATCGAAACTAAATACTAGAAAGAAGCAGGCAATGATGATTAAAAAGGCAGTGATTAAAAGTAGTCCGAAGTGATTTTTCATTAGTTTACCAGCTTTCTATTTCCTCTTAATTATTAAAGCATAATGACTTGAGTTTTTCTTGTGAAATTAATATTATTAGTGTGGAGGCACTTATGACTAAAATAAAAGTAATGATGGTTTTTGGAACCAGACCAGAAGCAATAAAAATGGCTCCTTTGGTGCTGAAACTAAAGGCAGATGAGCGTTTTGATGAGGTAACAGTCGTTACTGCGCAACATCGCGAAATGCTAGATCAGGTTCTAGAAATTTTTAATATAAAACCAGATTATGATTTTAATATCATGAAAAAGAACCAGTCGCTCGAAGGAATTACTTCAAAGGTAATGCTTAAATTGGCAGATGTGATTACCAAGGAACGACCTGATATCGTTTTGGTGCACGGTGATACAACGACTAGTTTTGCAGCTAGTTTGGCCAGTTTTTACCAACAACGACCTATTGGTCACGTCGAAGCCGGTTTGAGAACATGGAATAAGTATTCGCCTTTCCCTGAAGAAATGAATCGCCAAATGACAGATGACTTGGCAGATATTTATTTTGCGCCAACTAAGTTGAGTAAAAAAAATCTGCTTAGTGAGCATCATCAAGCAGAGAATATTTTTATTACTGGTAATACTGCTATCGATGCTTTGCAAGAAACGGTCAAAGATAACTATCATCATAAGGTGCTCGACTTAATTGAGCCAAATCATAGAGTGATCTTAGTAACAATGCACAGACGGGAAAATCAGGGCGAACCGATGAGACGCGTCTTTAAGGTGATGAAAGAAGTTGTGGATAGTCACGATGATGTTGAAATCATCTATCCCGTTCACATGTCGCCTAAGGTGCAAGAAGTAGCACATGAGATTTTAGGCAATGATCCTCGCATTCATTTGATCGCACCACTTGACGTGGTTGATTTTCATAACTTAGCTAAGCGCAGTTACTTTATTATGACAGATTCGGGTGGTGTTCAAGAAGAAGCACCTGCCTTAAACAAACCTGTGTTAGTTTTACGTGATACTACTGAACGGCCAGAGGGTGTCAAGGCTGGAACATTGAAACTGGTTGGAACGCAGGTTGACGATGTTCGAGCAGCAATGCTGCAATTATTAGAAGATAAAAGTGCCTATGACAAAATGGCTAATGCGAAGAATCCATATGGTGATGGTCATGCTTCAGACCGCATCATGGATGCAATTGCTTATTACTTTTCTGATAAAAAGGGGCAACGACCAAAAGATTTTGAATAAAAAGAAAAACCACGATTGGATAAAGAAAAATGATTTGGAAATACTTAAAACGAGTAATTAAAAAAATTGGTATTAGCAAAATTGCATATTTCTCTATCTTCGTGCTTTTTGGATATATACTTTATTTTTCGCAACCTTATTTCATCACTAATTTATTTTCTACAAATAAAAGTGAAAGTAACAGATTAGTTAATTTAATAGCCCTGATAGTTTCACTTATGACGATACCGTTTATTGATTATTTCAACAATACATTTGTTCAGGCAGTTAGGAAATATTCTAAACAAGAACTGTGGGAAGTAGTAACTAATAAACCTTTCAGCTATTTTTCAAAGCATCCTGTAGGTAAAGTCCAAAGCTATATTAAGGACGTCTCTTTTGCCTGCCGTGAGTTGGAACAAAGTAGTTTAAAAATCATAATTCAAATGGCTGTAATGATTGTGCTGTATACCATCATGATAGGTATCGAAAATAAACTACTTGGTTTTTTATACTTGGTGTTCTTTTCTGGTTATTTAGCAATTTCTGTGTGGATGGCGAAGCGCAACAGGAAAAACATATCTAATTCGTTAAAAAGTGCATCTGTTGTAAACGAGTATATGATTGACTACTACCGAAATATTGAAACAATCTCATCTAGTAATTCTGAAGAATATGAAAGTAATTACATGAACAGTATTCTTTCTAATGAGCAAAAGTCATATCAACATGTTCAGAGCATTACAAATCAGGCCGCAATAATACAACAATTAATAATAGTTGTTTTAGCTTGTCTAATTGCGGCAGTTGGACAGCATGTATTTGGAAGTAATAAAATTCAATCACTTTCAGTCATTCTAATTTTATTATATTCTATTTTGAATTTATCCGGATTTGGCCCACAGTATTTAGCTATAGAGGAATTATTAAACCGCATTCGAGCAGGATTGTCCGAACTCGAATATGGTGTGTCATCTGAGCAAAAACCTAATATGGTTAAATTTGATGATCAGACAGACGAAGTGGTAATTAGAGATATTGACTACTCATATAAAAGTGATCAAGCTATTTTTCATCACCTAAATTTAACCTTTGAAAAAAATAAAATGAATGCATTAACAGGGCAAAACGGCTCTGGTAAAAGTACACTTTTGAAAATTCTGAGTGGGTTTTATACACCGAGTAAAGGTGAAATAATTTTCCCGTTTCAGAGTGCACCCAAAATAATGTACATCGCACAAGATGCCCCGTTATTTAACAGATCTATTTATAAAAATATTTGTTATCCTAATTTAAATGCTAGTATTGAAACAGTTTTGAACCTAGTTAAAGAAATTGGCTTAGATACTTTAATTCAAACTAGAGATGATTTAAATAATAAGACACCAGGAGATTTTAAGAATAAAATCTCCGGCGGTGAAGTTCAAAAAATTTTGTTTTTGCGAGCAATTATTACTAAACCGGATATTTTATTACTTGACGAATTTACAAGTAGTTTAGATGAAAAGGCCATCAAAAAAGTTTACTTAATGATTAACAAATACCTAAGTAACACGACAATTATAAGTGTTATACATAGGGCAGATGAATTATCTTATTATTCAAATATTGTGAAAATAGCTCCAATTCAATAATTTTTCTTTTTTAAAAAATCAATTACCAAAAGCTGCAATTTGTCATGGTAACTTGATAGTTATAATGATTCTTTGTAAAATGCAGCTTTATAATATCTTGATTGAGCATCAGGCACCAAGTAGCTTGATGCTCTTTTTTGATTTCGGTTTTGAAATTTTGATAGCTTAATGGAAAAATTCTCAGGTTTGGATAAAACTGAAATATTTCTAACCAAGAATTAAAGAGACACTAAAAGGTCTGATTCCGAAAGAATATCGGACTCAGACCTTAAAGAAATGATATTAACTTTTTTCCAAGTTTTTGGCTTAGAACAATTCATGACTCTTTATTTTGGACGCTTTTCTTGATGTTCTTTGAGCTTCTTTTTAGCTCGTTCAATCATCGTTGTTTCTTTTGCTTGGAAAACAGATCTGGTAGTCAAGTAATTGAAAATACCAACCAGAACTTGATCAAGAATCTTCACGAATAGTGCATTCATTTTTAACCATGACAGACCAACTAACATGATGAGGCTGTCTGGAATCAAGCTGATAATGCGGTAAGTGAAAAAGACGATTAACTTTTGCCAAGTAGAGTGCTCTTCATCAACGTTATTTGTAAAAACGGCTTTTTGATTAAAAACAAAAGAGGCCAAATTTGAAATCACAAACGCAATTGTATTTGAAATTAATACGGGGCTATGCATGTATTTGTGGATAACCATAAATACCACGGTGTTAATGAGAGCAGCAATAAAACCGAAAATCATGTAAACAAATAAATTACGGTGCCGTTTAACCACGTTTTGTCCCAAGCGATGAATGGTTGGATCAGACGTTGAATTAAACTTGGATGAATTAGTGTTAGTGTTTTTAGCCATTTAATTGATCAGCCATTTCCTTTGCGGCATTGTCAATAGCAGCGATATCGTCATCATCCGGTGCATTTTCAATTGTAACTGGTTTAGTTACTTCTTTTGCACCAACTTGATTAAACATTTTTTCAAAGTCAAAGACATTTTCGCAAAAATGGTCAGCATAGACCATGTCGCCGCTGCCCATCACGGCGAAGTATTTACCACTTAAATCCAATTCTTTTAGTTGCTCATAAAAGTCCGCAACGTCATCAGTCATTTTACCTTCACCGTAAGTATAAGTGACGAAGATGCAGAGGTCGCTTGTCAAATAGTCACTAGCATCGGTAAATTCTGCTTCGCTTGTTTCCACATCAAAGCCGTAGTCTTGTAAATCTTCTTCCAAGATATCTGCCATATCGGCATCATTACCAGTCATACTAGCATAGACAATTCTAGCTTTCATACTTCTCCTTACCTTTCCTCTTTTTTATTCATCATAACATTATACATAATTTCACTGTATTGATGAAATTCTTTAGTAAAGTTTTAAAAAACGCTATAATGATAATAAACATCATTTTACTAAGAGGAGAAGTTTAATTTTGATAACAATTAAATCTGTTCGTGAACTTAAAGGTATGCAAGCTTCTGGCCGTTTATTGGCTTCAATGTTTGAAGGATTGCGCGATGTCATTGAGCCAGGAATTACGACCTGGAAAATTGAAGAATTTTGCCAAGACTTTGTTAAAAGCCGTGGTGGTCGCTTATCAGAACAAGGTTTTGAGGGCTACAAATATGGTACTTGTATTTCAGTCAATGACCAAATTGCTCACGCAACCCCACGTAAGGACACCATTTTAAAAGAAGGCGATCTAGTTAAGGTTGATGTAACCTGCAACCTTAACGGTTTTGAAACTGATTCATGTACCACTTATGCAGTTGGTGAAATTTCTCCTGAAGATCGGGATTTAATGGAAACAACTAAGAAGGCAATGTACCTTGGAATCGATCAGGCTGTTTTAGGCAACCGAATCGGTGATATTGGTGCCGCCATCCAACATTTCGTTGAAGATGAACACCATTATGGTGACGTGAAAGAACTAGTTGGTCATGGTATCCAACCAAGTATTCACGAAGATCCTGAAGTTCCTCATTGGGGTAAGGCAGGACACGGTTTACGTCTTCGCGAAGGAATGACAATTACGGTTGAACCAATGGTTGAAGCCGGGGGTGACTGGCGGATTGAACAAAAAACTGTTTCTGATCCAAACGATGATTGGGTCTTTTACGCTACTCCAGATGGTTCTAAATCTGCACAATTTGAGCACACTTTTGCCATTACTAAAGATGGTCCTAAGATTTTAACTTTACAAAAGCCATATGATGGTTATGAGAAGTATTTGCCACACTTTGACGAAATGGATGACTAAGTTGAATGGGTAGAAAAGCGAGCGCAGCCAGTCAACGTGTTGCTTTATTTTATAAAACCGTTTCTAACAAGTTCACTCAGGGCGAAGTTTTAACTAGTGCAATTTCAATTGCGTACTATGTTTTATTCTCAATTTTTCCGTTGATCATTATTATCGGAAACATTTTGCCATTATTTCACATTAATACGGAACCGATTGCTAGCTATCTAAAATTGATTTTTCCTGATCGGATTGCCAAATTTATTATGCCAATCATTGATTCACTGTTAAAAAGTAACTCAACTGGTTATATTTCGTTTGGTATTTTGCTGGCATTTTGGTCGGTCTCGTCTTTTGTAAATGCTATCAGAATTGGCATGAATCGGATTTACGGTGTACGTGAAGTTGAGCTGAAGCAGAAGTGGCAGATTACTGTCTGGACAAGATCGATTACCATCTTTTTAACCAACTTGATGATATTGATTTTTGCTTTACTTATTTTGACTTTTATTTTTGGTCAGCAGGTATTGGAATTTTTACGTCCAATTTTTTCATTATCAGTCGGTGAAATTGAAAAAATCTTTAGCTACCGCTATCCTGTGGTCATTATTACTTTAATTGGTGCATTGTATTACTTAAATTATTTTTTGCCCAATATAAAATTAAAAAAACGTGTCATTTGGCCTGGTGTTTTTACAACTTTAATTGGTTGGGTGGCATTGTCGTGGCTCTTTAGTTACTATTTACATAATTTCCATATTAGCTGGGAAAACTATGGCATTGTTGGTACCTTCATCATTTTTATGTTGTGGCTCAATATTGCTTCAATTTTGTTTTTGGTTGGAACCTGTGTGAATGCAGCAATTGTGACAATGAACTACGGTGAAGTGAGTTATTCGGTAGGTCACTTGGCTGAATATGTGCAAGGAAAGCGCCACCGGAAAAACTAGCATCAGATGCACTAATCTGTTATATTATTTTTGAGATTATTAAAGAAAGCGTACAAGGGATGAAAGTAAGGAAAGCAATTATTCCGGCGGCTGGATTGGGTACAAGATTTTTACCTGTCACTAAAGCAATGCCAAAGGAAATGCTACCAATTGTTGATAAACCAACAATTCAATTTATTGTTGAAGAAGCAAAACATTCTGGAATTGAAGATATCTTAATTGTTACTGGTAAAAACAAACGAACAATTGAAGATCATTTTGACTCTAATCCAGAACTTGAACAAAACTTACAAGAAAAAGGTAAGACTGGCTTACTTAAACTATCGCAAGAAATTACCCATTTAGGAATTAATATTTATTACACTAGACAGCCTTATCCAGCTGGTTTAGGTGATGCAATTGCGCGTGGACGCAGTTTTGTCGGTGACGAACCATTTGTAGTAATGCTTGGTGATGATTTAATGATGGACAAAGAGCCATTAACCAAGCAATTGATTGATCGCTACAATGAAACTCATGCTTCGACTATTGCAGTAATGCCAGTGCCTCATAAAGAGGTTTCAAAATATGGTATTATTGAACCCGAAAATGAAATTATGCCTGGTTTGATTAATGTTAAGTCATTTGTGGAAAAACCAGAAATTGACAAGGCGCCAAGTGATTATGCGATTATTGGCCGCTATCTGCTTACTCCTGAAATTTTTGCAATTTTAGAAGAACAAAAACCTGATAAGGGTGGCGAAATTCAATTAACTGATGCAATTGATACAATGAATAAAACACAGCGCGTTTTTGCACATGTGTTTGAAGGTGTTCGCCATGATGTTGGTAATAAAGAGAATTACCTTGAAACATCAATTGAATACGGGCTTCAACATCCTGAAACTAAGGATCAGTTACGTCAATATATTATTGATTTATCTAAAAAGTTGCAGGCTGAAGATAAGAAAAAATAAATAACAATTTAAAGAAACCAAATCTTAATGGTTTCTTTTTTTGTGTAAAATTTTTCTTAACGTGAGCCAAATCACTATTTTTCTGCGTGATTTTTAGGTAAGATTCAACTTGAATATTTTGTGAGGAGATTAACTTATGAAAGATATTTATGTTGTTGCAGCTAAAAGAACACCTTTTGGCCGCTACCGCAGTTTGTGGAACGAAAAAAACGCAACTGAACTTGGCGAATTAGCGCTGACTGGGGCACTTGAAAGTATTGATATTGAGCCACAGGAACTAGATGCACTATTTATGGGTAACGTGCTAAGCGCAGGGCTTGGACAAAATATGGCTCGACAAGTTGCATTGAATGTTGGAATGAAAGAAACCAGCAGCAGTGTGACAGTAAATGAAGTTTGTGGTTCAAGTTTAAAGGCAATGCGCTTGGCCCAAGGACAAATGGAGCTCGGCGACTTTGAATTAGTTGCAGTCGGTGGTGCAGAGAGCATGACTAACGCAGCTTTTATCTCTGAAGATAAAGCTGGCAGCAATTTAAAAAATGAAATGTTTACTAACGGATTAACGGACGCTTTTTCAGGGATGCCGATGGGGTTGACTGCTGAACGGCTTGCCGACAAGTATCAAATTTCTCGGCAAGAAATGGACGAGTTCAGTAGCGGGTCACATGAAAAGGCTACGGCAGCAGTGCAAAATGATTGTTTTAAAGATGAGTTAATTGAAGTTTTTGATGAAAATAATGACTTAGTGCACGACGAAAATATCCGTGAAGATACAAATGTTGCCAAGCTTAGCACCTTAAAGCCAGTTTTCAAGGAAGATGGTACTGTAACAGCTGGTAATGCGTCGCCTATAAGTGACGGAGCTAGCATCGTAATTCTGGCAACTGCGAACAAGGTAGAAGAATTAGGCTTGCAGCCACTTGCTAAGCTAGGTTCTTTTGCTGAATCAGGTAATGATCCTGCTGAAATGGGATTTGCACCGTATTATGCAGTGCAAAAACTACTGAAAAATACGGGTAGCGCGATTACAGACTATGATGTAATTGAACTAAACGAGGCCTTTGCTGTTCAATGCGTGGCGGTAGAACAAGCTTTAGCAATCCCACGTGAAAAGTTGAACATGTATGGTGGGGCCATCGCTTTAGGGCACCCCTTAGCCGCAACAGGAACTAGACTGGTCGGAACGGCAATCAATGAATTAAAGCACGTTAATGGGCACAAAGCTTTAGTCACACTCTGTATTGGTGGGGGCCAGGCCATTGCCTGTGAATTAATTCGGGACTTTTAACGAATGAAGTTTTATGAATTAACGCCTGAAAAAAGACGAGAATATTTGATTAATCAAGGGATAGAATTAGACGATATTGACGAAATTACCTTACACGAATTGGATAACTTGAGTGAAAATGTCATTGGACAATTGCGTTTTCCGGTAGGGATTGTGCAAAATTTGTTGGTAAATGGTAAGTCGCATTTTGTTCCACTAGCAACAGAAGAGCCATCGGTCGTTGCTGCTGCCAATCACGGGGCTAGCATTTTTGCAAAAAACGGTGGTGTTACAGCAGTAAGTGAACGTACCGGAATTTACGGTCAAATCACTTTACAAGTTGACACTAAGTTTGATGCAAGTGAGCTTTCTCAACTTTTTCCTATAATAATCGAGCAAGCAAACTCTCAATTTGCCAGCTTGGTTAAACACGGTGGCGGTGTTCGTCAAATTGATCTACAACAAAAAGATGATTTAGTAATGCTCAGAGTATTGGTCGATCCGGCTGAATCAATGGGCGCTAACCGTGTAAATTCAATTTTGGAGTTTATCGCTAACAAATTAGCCACTTTTCCAGGAGTTGTTGATAAGTTATTTGCAATTTTATCGAATTACCCCAGTCAATTCACTAAAGCACAAGTTGAATTAGATGTTGCCACAGTTGGTGGACTAAAAGTTGCTAAACGAATTGCTTTGTTGAGCAAAATTGGGCAAAACGATCCATTTCGCGCAGTTACTAATAATAAGGGCATCATGAATGGTGTTGACGCAGTTCTGTTAGCAACTGGTAATGATGCCAGAGCCGTTGAAGCGGCTTGCGGTGTTTGGGCCAGTGAAAAGGGCAAATACAGTAGTCTAAGTCAATGGGATGTCAAAGATGACAAGCTGATTGGCTCTTTGACGATTCCATTAGCAATTGGTACGGTTGGGGGCTCAATTAACTCCCGGACTGATGTGAAGCAGAGCTACCGTCTTTTAGGCCAAGATATTACAAGTAGTGAACTGGCTAACGTAATTGCAGCCGTCGGCTTAGCTAACAATTTAGCTGCTTTGCTAGCAATATCGACCACGGGAATTCAAGCGGGACACATGAAATTGCAAGCTAAAAATACTGTTGCTAATTTAACTGCAACTTCGCGAGAAAAAGAGCAGGTGCGGCAAATGATGATTGATAAAAAAGAGTATTCACTAGCAGCTGCGGAGCAGTTTTTAAGACAAATAAGAGAGGGACAATAATGCAAGTTGGAATAGATCAAATCGGTTTTTACACTCCAAATAAATACGTTGATATGGTGGATTTAGCCCATGCGCGTAATCAAGATCCTAATAAATTTTTGATTGGAATCGGTCAAAGTAAAATGAGTGTGGCTGATCAAACACAGGATGCTGTTTCAATGGGAATTAATGCAACTATGCGTTATATTGATGAAATCGACCGTGAACAAGTTGGTCTGTTAGTCATTGGAACGGAAAGTGGAGTAGATCAATCTAAGTCTGCATCACTTTTTGTTAAGAGTGCGCTAGAGCTTGCACCTGAAGTGCGAACTTTTGAAATAAAAGAAGCTTGTTTTGGGATGAGCGCGGGAATTATGATTGCGCGAGATTATGTTCGACTTCACCCACATCACAGTGCAATCGTTATCGGTAGTGATATCGCTCGTTACGGTTTAAACACTGGTGGTGAAGTGACGCAAGGTGCAGGTAGTGTCAGCATGCTAATTAAGGCTGAACCACGAATTTTAGCCTTAAAAAATGGTCACAGCGCCTATAGTGCCGACATTAATGATTTTTGGCGTCCAAACGATTCTGCTGTTGCTCTAGTCAATGGTAAATACTCTACCGAGGTCTATCTTGACTTTTTCAAACGGACATTTACCAATTATCAAGCACAAAATGACTGTCATACTGCCGATTTTGCGGCACTAATTTATCATCTACCTTTTGTTAAGATGGGATTTAAGGCAAATCAATTAGCAATTGAAAAGCAGGAACAAGAAACTGCAGAAAGATTAGCAAATAACTTTACAGCTTCTGCGCAATACAGCCGTGAAATTGGTAATATTTATACTGCGTCCCTATACTTAGGTCTTTTGAGTTTGCTAGAAAACGGTAATTTGGCTCCAGAAGCGTTAGTTGGACTATTTTCTTATGGTTCGGGTGCAATGGGTGAGTTTTATGCTGGTCAAGTCGTGGCTGGGTATCAAAATGCGCTTGATGTTGATGGTGACCAGGAAATGATTGCCCGTCGGCAGAAAGTCAGTGTTTCAGAATATGAGCAAATTTTTACTCAGGCACTTGAACTTCCTCAAGATAACCTTGAATTAGAAAGCGATGAAGAAACCGGTTATTGGTACTTTGCTGGAACTAAGGATCACGTTCGTCAATACAAGCAAAAATAAATTTAGACCCTAAAGTTGGGTCTTTTTTTGTGCACATTTTTATAAAAAGTGAAATCAAAACAATAAGCTAATTAACCCTTGTGCTATAATTTAGGTGATTTAATTTTAGTCTAAAAGTTTTTGAACTAAAATTGTAGCTATTTTTTAATTCAAAAGCGTGTTTTTCGCAATTACGAGGTAGTTGGGTTGACGAAAAAAACTTTGATAATTGCCGCAACTATTTTTTGATAAGACAACATTAAAAAATGATGATAAAAAATCGGTTTTAGATGGTTGTTAAATCAATGATGGTTAGAACATTAGTAGACAAATAAAAACCGTTCTAGTAGTTTTAGATGGTTGTTAAATCAATGATGGTTAGAACTGGCTACATGGGCACAGGACCAGAAGATGAGTTTTAGATGGTTGTTAAATCAATGATGGTTAGAACACCCTTGATGATATAGAAACTAAAACTGGTGTTTTAGATGGTTGTTAAATCAATGATGGTTAGAACAATGGAAATTGATTCTGTTGAGTATAAATTGTTTTAGATGGTTGTTAAATCAATGATGGTTAGAACCACGGAACTCGATTAGCTTCAACAACTGAGGTTTTAGATGGTTGTTAAATCAATGATGGTTAGAACGATTATCAGTAATCGGTTTGCTATTAGCACGTTTTAGATGGTTGTTAAATCAATGATGGTTAGAACACCCGTTAAACGATGGAGAAAAAGATGAATGTTTTAGATGGTTGTTAAATCAATGATGGTTAGAACTGGATGGCACTACAGCGGGTATAGGTATCAGTTTTAGATGGTTGTTAAATCAAAACAGTGAGACTAATACATAATTAAAAGAAGGCTAAAAATAGAGGCACTAAAATGATCAGTGGAAAGCAATATAGCCAGCAGGAGGAATTAAAAAAGAATCGAAGGGAAGCCTTTAAACGAGCAGGCATCCTTACTGATGAAAAATTCTATAGGCTAACGACAAGTGAGCGACTTGAATATGTCGAAAAACAAAATGCGTTACATATGCCAGTAACTGTAGAGCGTGACACACCTTATGATGCTAACTTTCAAGTGAAAAAATCAGGTAAAGAGAAAAAAGTAGCTGTTGACGCTAAGATTAGACATGCACAAACTAAGGGCATTATCATGAACGCTTTAGGTTTATTAGCCCTAATTGATATAATCCATAACTGGTGGGGACCTTCAAAATAGTTTCATTTTCTAAGAACAAGTGGTTATTACCTAGCCTAGGAGAAGACAAAAGTTACTAAACATTTTTAAAATTTACCGAAGTGTATCAGCTTTTGTTAGGATTAATTTATAATTGCTTATTGCATAACTATTTTGAATAAACTATGCATTTTAAATGTGCTTTTTTAATTTTCGTTGTTTAGAAGAATCAACAATAAAAAACAGTTAGTCGAATGGAACTAACTGTTTTTTGCTGTCTTTAACTATTCATATTTTTATGAAATAAAAAAACTTATGGATATGATGGACCTCGCTTACCCTTGAATCAAAACTAAGTTAATCTAATTGAATTTTGTTCGGGCAATATTTGAATGCCAAATACTGGAAGGAGTTCTTGCTGATTGACCATATATGTGGGGATATCAAAGCTATGGATGTTTTTTACTAAATGAATCATTTTACCCTTGGTCATCGCCTGTTTTCCTGGATACAACAGACACTCTTTGCTAGAAATTTTCAATTTTGCCAAAGGGTAAACTTGTTGATTGATTGTTAAAAACAGCTTGGTTTGGCCATCTATATCATTCGTTAATTGCAATAAGTTAGTCAATTTCATAATAATGATTCCTATACGTTTTTAAAGTGTTATACTATTGATATTATTTTTAGAAAAGGTGACATTTCTTTGAAACAATTAAAGCATAAAAAGCTATGGCTTTCATTAATAATTGTTGTTTTGCTAGTTTGCGTAATTTTTACTGGTGCAGGCTATTATTTCTTTAAAATGGCCTGTGTACCGGGACCAAAAAGTTTTTTAAGTTCATCCAGTAACACATTGAAAAAGTCGGATCCATTATACAAAGAAAAAAAGTGGTTCAAAAAGACTGCTAAACAAAAATGGTACATGCAGTCGGCTGACAATCAATATAAATTAGTCGCAAACTATATTCCTGCGGCTAGTTCTAATAAGACAGTAATTATTCTGCCTGGATACATGGACACTAAGGAAGATATGGGCGAGTATGACGCGCTATTCCATGAAATGGGCTATAATACTCTAACACCTGATCCACGTGCTCAAGGTAAAAGTGAAGGAAAATATATCGGCTATGGCTGGCCAGAAAAAGATGATGTCAAAAAGTGGATTAATTTAGTACTCAAGCGCAAAGGTAGTCAGCAACAAATTGTCGTCTATGGTCTTAGTATGGGCGCAGCGACAGCTATGATGACAAGTGGACTAAAACTTCCTGGGCAGGTTAAGGCCTTTATTGAGGATTGTGGCTATACCAGCGTTAAAGATGAAATTGAACACGAGGCTGAAGCACTATATAATATGCCTTCTTTTCCACGGTTCCCATTAGTAGAAATCTTGAGCGGCATCAATCGAATAAAAGTTGGTTACTTTATGAAAGATGCCTCGAGCATTAAACAACTACATAAAAATCATCGTCCAATGTTTTTTATTCATGGTAGTCATGATACTTTTGTTCCAACAAAAATGGTATACCATAATTATTTAGCGACTAAAGGCCCTAAACAACTATGGGTTGCACCAAATTCCAAACATGCCGATTCATTTTCGGATCACCCGAAGGAGTACCGTAAGCGTATTGCAAACTTTTTAAAAGATTATGTTAAATAATTAAGTGCATTTTGGTGGTAAGGACTAGCAATAAAATGCTATGATTAAATTGTGGAAAGGGGAAACAAATAACCTAATTTATTTCCATATTCTGTATATTGTTAAAGTAAAGTATATGTCATATATGAGTTGGCTTTCTAATAGTTAAGGGATAATGATCTTTACTTAAAGAGATCGGTTTATCAAATAATAAAGGTTGGTCTTTATTTATTCACCAAAAGCATTAAAATACCTCCATCCACAAATAAAAAAGTTGCCGCAATTTGCGACAACTTTTTTATATTAGCGTAAGGTTAATTTGACGACACACTCACAGCGTGGTGTTTGAGGTAACATATCAACATTTTCAATTAAGCGAACATCATATGCTTCACTCAATAACACTAAGTCTTGTGCAAGAGTGGAAGGATTACATGAAATGTAAACAAAAGTTTTAGGCTTGATTTTCAATAAGGTCTTAATTAGACTCTTTGCAAGTCCGGTCCTTGGCGGATCAACAATTAAGGCATCAATTGGAACACCATTTTTCTGCAATTCAGGAAGAACTTTTTCCACACTGCCTTGAAAGTAATCTGCATTACGCAAATGATTAAGCTCAACATTGTGTTTAGCGTCTTCAACAGCTTCTGGAATAGTTTCAATTCCCACCACTTGTTTGACTTGATCTGCTGCTAAAATTCCCAGTGTACCGACACCACTATAGGCATCGATTAAAGTGTCCTCAGGTTTTAAGTCGAGGAATTTAAGCGCTTCGGAATACAAGGTTGCAGTTTGAACTGGGTTTAATTGGAAAAATGCTCGTGGTGAAAGGGCAAACTTCTTGCCTAAGATTTCATCAATAATTTGATTTTTGCCGGCCAATTTTTCTGTCTTGTTACCCCAAACTTGAGGGTTGCGCCAATCAGTTTCGTTCTGAAAAACGCTAACAACATTAGGCAAATTAATGATTTCCTTATTTAAAGCAGGTAAGTTCTTAATTTTGTGTCCAACCGTTATCAGTGTTACTTGAATTTCTTTGGTTGCTTCCGCTTGGCGGACAACGATTGTCTTTAAACCATCATAGTGTCTGAAAGGATCGGCAACTGCTACGTGTAACTTGTCAACCAGCTCTTTTATTTTACGTTCAGTCTCTTGCGTTGCTTTGTTTTGCGTTGGCATGACAGGTAAATCGTATAGTTCATGTGAATTTGGAGCAAACAAACCGAGTTTAGTTTGACCATGATCTTGTTCAATTTGATATTGAGCCTTATTACGGTAGTGCCATTCACTTGGAGCAGGAATTGTCTTTTTGACTTTATACTTATTGTAACCGCGTGGATGATATTTTCTTAATGCTTCCAAAACATTGTCACGCTTGAATTCAAGCTGCTTTTCGTAACTTAAATGTGCCAGCTCAAGTCCGCCGATTGCTGGATCAACGCCTTTAGGGTAAGGAACACGGTCGGGACTTTTTTCCTTAATGCGAACTAGTTCAGCGTCAATGTAGTGCGGATATTCCTTGATAATTTTTGCCACAACAACTTCGTTTGGCAGTGCGCCTGGAATAAAAATGATTTTCTTGCGATAATAGCCAATACCTTCACCATTAATTCCTAAGCGTTTAATCGTGATGATAACGTCTTTTTCTTTTGTTTCTTTTTGCTTAAAATTTTTGTACATAATTTTCTTTCTACAATAAAACGTTACAATGTTAACAATTTATTGTACTACCTAACAAAACTTTTTCGCAAGAATGAAAGAAATTTGCTAGCATGTAATTATAACCTAGTAGAAAGGTGAGTAAAATGCCAATAATTACTAAAGTAAGCAGTCAAAAACGTCCGGGTCGGTATAATATCTTTTTAGATGGCAAGTATGCTTTTTCCGCCAGTGAGCAGACTGTCGCTGAATTTGTTCTTTTAAAAGGACAAGAGCTGACTGATGAAAAAGTAGATGAGGTCAAGCAATATGATGAAGATGCAAAAGCAACTAATTTAGCATCAAGGTATTTAAATTATGAACCGCGAACGGTTTATGAAGTTTTACAATACTTAAAGGATCATGGAATTGATAATGAACCTGCGCAAGCTGCAGTTAGTCAATTAACCGAAATGGGCTTTTTGGACGATCAAAAGTACGTGGATCTAGCAATTAGACAAAATTTGCGAATTGGTACTGATGGGCCAATGACGATCTCACGTAAACTTACGCAAAAGGGAATCGATCCTGAATTAGTCCAAATTGGGTTGGAACAGATTGATGACAGCGAATGGCAAGATGCGGGACAACGGGTCTTGAAGTCAATGAAAAGTAAAATTGGCAGAATTTCACAACGTGAACTTGAGCGTAAAATGAGGACCAAGTTGATGAGCCATGGCTTTTCTAGTTCAATTGCTGATGAGATAATTGCCGAACTGGATCTTGCGCAAGATGAAAGTGAGCAACTTGATGCTTTGAAAAAACAGGGCGTTAAGGCTTATAAGCGCTTCAGAAGGTTGCCCGAACAAGAGCGCAACAGTAAAATCCGTAATTATCTTTATACACATGGTTTTGCCAGCAATGAAATTGATTCTTTTTTAGCAGGAGAAATTATCCCGCTTGATGAATTAGCAGACTATTAAGGAGTTTTTATGAAAAAGTTACAAGAAAAAAGTACATTTGTTGGTCGTCCTTTTTCCGATCAACTGATGGATGACCAAAGAACATTTTCTAGTTGTAATGTGGAAATGGAACAAGATCAGGTTTTTCAAGCGTTTTTAGCCGAGCATGAATTGACTGATCAACGGGCTAGCATGATCGTTTTCGGTCCAGAAAATTTTATGTACTGGTACGGTGTACTAGTTCCAAACGAAATAGAAGTTCCTAGCGGTCTAATGAGATTTGTTTTACCTCAAAATGAGGTTGCACTTGAAGAACTTGACCAGCAAAATCTTGCTTTTTTCAGTCAACCACTTAATTCAGTTTTACCAACATTTTTACAAAAAGTTGGCGATGAAGGAATTCAAATGTATGAAAATCCAGGTGATAGCCTAACACCGTACTTTGTTCAAACGCTAAATTTAGCGACAAAAAAACTGGCACAGATGTTATATCTGGATGCCAGTGAATAGTTTATTTAATGTTGGTTAGGGTCGATTGATAAATTATCGTATTCAACGTAGGCACCTAAGCAGGTTGAAAGTAACATGACTAACATTACGATTCCTGCCGACTTGCCAACAATCTGATCCAAAGTTAGAAATTGGCGAACAACAAACGTTGCGCCAAAGCAGAGAACAAAGTCCAAAATCATATTGGCTAATTGCAAAAGTGGACGCCGTCTAATACTGAAAAAACGTAAAAGTTGTTTTAGTAATCCGTCATCAACTTCCACAGCCAAGAGGTCGACCGGACGTTGAATGGTTGCCTTAATTGCAAACATAATTAGAGCGCCGACAAATGCACCAATTGAGGTTCTGAACAAGTCAGCTGAATGCAGTACTAATGCATCGTAACCGATACCAATAATAGTAAGACTGCAGATGTATGGTATTAGCAATAAAAACGTAAAAACAAGTAAAACATGACTTTTTTTCATTAATAAACCTCATTTCTTACGTGCTATTTTAACATATCCTGTGCGTACATGATATAATGGCACTATTAAACTTCGTATTTTTAGAAAGAGAGAAAAAACTATGGCTAGCGACCCTGATAAGGGGAATTTATTTCAAATTTTCAAGAATAAATTATCCTCTTCAAGCGATGGAGAGACGAAAGAACATTTAACTGAGGAAATAAAGGAACTGCACGATCAGAAAAAAGTGAGTGACACTGAGTTTTCGATGTTAAATAATGTTTTGGATTTTCAAGGACGAATGGTCCGTGAAGTCATGGTTTCTAGAATCGATGCTTTTATGGTCGATTATGGAGTTAGCTTGCAGGATAACCTTAAAGAAATTTTGCATGAGCCATATTCAAGAATCCCTGTTTACAAGCAGGACAAGGACAAGATTGTTGGTGTCATTCATATCAGAACAGTGCTTAGAAAGGCTTGGGAAAAAGGCTTTGATAAGATTAACTATGAAGATGTCATGAATCCACCGCTATTTGTTCCAGAAACAACTGATTTGGCTGAATTACTAGTTGAGATGCAGCGAACACAGCAGCAATTAGCAATTTTAACCGATGAATATGGTGGAGTTGTTGGTATTGCAACCATTGAAGATTTGATCGAAGAAATTGTTGGTAACATTGACGATGAAGTCGATCATACTGAAGTTTTATCCGAACAAATCGCTCCGAATAAATATGTGATTTATGGGAAAATGCCGCTTGACGAATTTAACGAACAGTTTGGTACTGATCTTGAAATGGAAGACGTTGATACAGTAGCCGGATACGTAATCACTAAATTGGGAATTATTCCTGCCAAAGGAGAAAAATTATCAGTCAAATTAGACAATGGGATGGTTTTGACCACAAGAAGAATGAACCGGTCAAGGTTACTCACGGTCTTGTTGACGATACCAGACAAAGGACAAAAGGAAGAAGAGCAAAGTAATTAATGAGTGATGAACTTAAAAATAAGGTAGAACAGAGAAGAACATTTGCTATCATATCGCACCCTGACGCAGGTAAAACAACGATTACGGAGCAAATGCTTCTTTTTGGTGGCGTTATTCGAAGTGCTGGTACCGTTAAAGCACGTAAAACAGGCCATTATGCAACTAGTGACTGGATGGAAATCGAAAAACAACGTGGTATCTCCGTTACTAGTTCCGTGATGCAGTTTGAATACGATGGTAAAAGAATTAATATTCTTGATACACCAGGACACGAGGATTTTTCGGAAGACACATATCGAACATTGATGGCGGTCGATGCAGCAGTCATGGTAATTGACTCAGCTAAGGGTATTGAGCCACAAACGAAAAAGCTGTTCAAAGTTGTCAAGCAACGTGGTATTCCAATTTTCACGTTTATGAACAAGTTGGATCGTGATGGTCGTCCACCACTAGACTTAATTGCGGAATTGGAAGATCTTCTTGGCATCGAAGGAGTTGCGATGAATTGGCCAATTGGTTCCGGCCAAACTTTGCAGGGTCTTTATGATATTGCCAATAATCAAGTTGAGCTTTATCACAAGGACGGTGAAGACCGTTTCTTGCCACTTGATCAAGATGGCAACTTGCCTGAAAGCGAACCATTAAGCCAGAACCCACAATTTAAGGATACTTTAGATGAAATTGAATTAATCAAAGAAGCTGGTAATACTTTTGATTCTGAGAAGATTCTCAGAGGTGACCAGACCCCCGTATTCTTTGGTTCTGCCTTAACTAACTTTGGGGTTGAAACCTTTTTAAAGAGCTTTGTGAAATTGGCTCCAGCTCCACAAGCACACACAGTTAATGATGATGAAGAGCTAAGTCCAGATGACCCGGAATTTTCAGGCTTTGTCTTTAAGATTCAAGCTAATATGAATCCAAATCACCGGGATCGAATTGCTTTCATTAGAATTGGTAGTGGCGAATTTAAGAAGGGCTTAGATGTTACTCTTGCGCGGACTGATAAGCCAATTAGGCTAAATAATGCGACCGAGTTCATGTCTAGTGAACGTGTTCAAGTCTCCGACGCCGTTGCCGGCGATATCGTTGGTCTCTATGATACTGGCAACTTCCAAATAGGTGATAGTATCTATGCTGGTAAAAAGAAAATCGTTTACCCACCATTACCAGAATTTACACCGGAATTGTTTGTGCGTGTAACTGCGAAAAATGTGATGAAGCAAAAATCGTTCCATAAAGGAATGACGCAATTGGTTCAAGAGGGTGCGATTCAGTTATACCGCAACTATCAAACTGATGAATATATTTTGGGTGCCGTTGGTCAACTGCAATTTGAAGTTTTTAAGTTCAGAATGAAGAACGAATATAACTCAGATGTAGAGCTAAATAGTATCGGTCATCGTGTGGCTCGCTGGATTGATCCGGATCAACTTGATCCTGCTATGTCGAATAGCCGTAACTTATTGGTTAAAGATCGCTATGATCAGCCACTGTTTCTATTTGAAAATCAGTTTGCTGAGCGCTTTTTCCAAGATAAGTATCCGGATGTTAAATTAACTGAAAAATTATAAGCAAACAAAAAAAGGTTGATAAATTTATCAACCTTTTTTCTATTTATCAATATTGATTTCAATTAACTGTTGGTTTTTGTCAAAGGTTATAACGTAGGAAGGATCATCTTCCTTAATTAGTCGCTTAATGACAAATTCAGCTTCTTCTTTACGAATACGACGATCATGATTTTCCAAAGCAATTTCGATTGCTTCATTGCTTTCGGTATAGATGACAGAGGTATTTCCTAATGAATAAACTTTTACATAATTAACGTTAGTCGAATTCAGTTGACTATGAACTAGATCCTTATAACTATTGGTTACATCTATTAAGTGCATGGATTTCACCCGTTTCTTCTAGTAGTTATCTTTTACTTTAGTATAACGCTAATTACAACATTTTTCTTTGCAAAAAAGCAATTATATTGTAATTAATTAAAATTTTATTGCATAAAGCCGAGAGATTAATGATCAATTTCCTCATCGGAAGAATTATTTTCTTCATCGCTAATAACAATCTTTTGGTCCTTAACACTTGCAGTTAAGTTTTTAGCAGTTGGATGATCAAGCTTGTAATCAGCTACTTTATCTTCAATTTCTTCTTGAATAGTTCTGCGAAGTGGACGTGCACCCATAGCAGGGTTGTAGCCTTCCTCAACTAACTTGTTCTTTGCTTCGTTAGTAACAGTAATTTGCATTCCGCGGCTCTTAACCATGTTGTTTACACTGTTAAGCATTAAGTCAACAATCTTAACTAAGTCTTCCTTAGATAGTTCGTTGAAGTCGATTACGTCGTCTAAACGGTTTAAGAATTCAGGTTTAAAGAATTGACTCATTGAAGAACGAGCAGCATCTGGCTCATCACTAGCATTTTCAGCTGTAAAGCCCACGCTGGTTTCCTTAATACCTTGACCCGCGTTAGATGTCATAATAATGATTGTGTCTTTGAATGAAACAGTACGACCTTGAGAATCAGTTAAGCGACCGTCATCTAGAATTTGTAAGAACAAGTTCATTACAGAAGGATCAGCTTTTTCAATTTCATCTAACAAGATTAGACTGTATGGATTACGACGAACCTGTTCAGTTAATTGACCTGCTTCTTCATAGCCAACGTAGCCAGGTGCAGAACCAATTAGTTTAGAAACTGAATAGGATTCCATATATTCTGACATATCAAAACGAATCATGGCATCTTCTGAACCAAACATTTGCTTGGCTAATTGTTTAGCAAGTTCAGTCTTACCAACACCAGTTGGACCAACAAAGAGGAAGGAGCCAATTGGTCGTCCGGATTCGTTGAAACCAATCCGGTTACGACGAATAGCACGTGCTACCTTGTCGACAGCCTTATCCTGACCAATTACATGTTCTTTTAAGTTAGAAGCCAAGTTTTGCAGTTGATTTTCTTCTTGTTTTTGTAAGTCACCAACTGGGATACCAGTTTTTTCTTCAACAATCTTATTCATAATCTTGCTGGTAATAACTGGTGATTTATCAGGATCAACCTTTTGGTCTTTTACCTTATTATATTTTTCAATTTGATCACGATAGTAAGCAGCTTTTTCGTAGTCTTCATTTTGCAATGATTCCTGCTTTAATTTTTCAGCTGCTGCAATTCTTTCCTGCAGTTTTTCTTTATCAACGTAAGGGATGGTTAAGTTCATTCTTGAACCAGCTTCATCGAGCAAGTCAATGGCCTTATCAGGTAAGAAACGATCTTGAATATAGCGCTCAGATAATTCAGCTGCAGATTTGATTGCATCATCAGTGTAGTGAACGTGATGATAGTCTTCGTAACGTTTCTGAATACCTTTTAGAATTTGAATAGTTTCTGCAACTGATGGTTCTTTAACATCAACTGGTTGGAAACGACGTGACAAAGCAGAGTCTTTTTCAATTTCACGATATTCGTTCAAGGTAGTTGCACCGACTAGTTGCAAGTCACCACGGGCAAGAGCAGGCTTAATGATGTTACCAGCATCCATGCCGCCTTCAGCATTTCCGGCGCCAACTATTTCATGAATTTCATCAATAAACAAGATGATGTCGTCATGATCTTGCAGTTCCTTGATCAATTGTTGCATCCGTTGCTCGAATTGGCCACGGATTCCTGTTCCTTGAACAAGAGAAACAACATTTAATGAAATAATTCGTTTATCTTGTAATTTTGCAGGTACTGAACCATCAACTATTTGTTGTGCCAATCCTTCGACAACCGCAGTTTTACCAACTCCGGCTTCACCAATTAAGACAGGATTGTTTTTGGTTCTTCTATTTAAAATTTCGATGACACGTGCAATCTCTTTATCACGACCAATAACAGGGTCGATTTTGCCTTTTTTAGCAAGAGCAGTTAAATCTGTACCGTATTGATCGAGTAGTGAACGGCCTCCACCACCATTATTAGGATTACCATTGTTCATTCCAGGGTTTCCTGGGTTATTAGGGTTGCCGTTCATTGCATTTTCATTATTAAAATTAAAGAGATCGTTAAAGTCGCCAAAGAAACCGTTGTTGTCGTTACTCATGTTAATATTTCCTTGTTGTTTAAGTTCTTGATAACATTGTCCACATAAATTGATTTCGCGGCTTTCTCCATTTACCTTCGCAAAAAGATGAATAGAGGCAGGTCGTTTTTGACAGTTTTGACAGAGCATTACATTACCGCCTTTCTTTTCAATGACTAAATTATATAATTAGCACTCTCAATAATCAAGTGCTAAAACTCGGAATGATATACATTATTATCTATTGAATCCAAATATGCTAAAATAATCACTTGTAAAAGCAAAAATGCTTAATTTTTAGTGTATGTTTTAGAAAAACGGTGGTATATTTGGATTATCAAAAAATTTTAGAGCAGTTAGCAAGTGGTGAATTAGATCATTATGAAGTTGAACCTAAAGATGCATTTGCGTTTCAGGCTGCTTTGAGATCTTTTGGCAAAAGGCAGAACATAACTGGGAAGGCCCTACGTGGTGGAAAAATAGTTTACAAGCAATCAACGACGGAACTTTGATGATGTAAACTGTTACATTTATGTTGTCTAATTCACAAAAAAATGATAGTCTAAGTAAGCGAATAGGTAGTTACTACCGGTTTGATTTTTCAATTCAAAGGAGATATTTATAATGGAAAAACGCGATTTTCATGTTATTGCAGAAACAGGTATTCATGCTCGTCCAGCAACTTTGTTAGTACAAGCTGCTTCAAAGTTTGGTTCAGACATCAACTTGGAATACAATGGCAAATCAGTTAACTTGAAGTCAATCATGGGTGTTATGTCACTCGGTGTTGGTAAGAATGCTGACGTTACAATTAGTGCTGATGGTGATGATGAAAAAGATGCAATCAACGCTATTTCAGAAACAATGAAAAAAGAAGGATTAGCTGAATAATGACCAAGACATTAAAAGGAATTGCTGCTAGTGATGGTATTGCTGTAGCACCAGCCTATCTCTTGGTCGAACCAGATCTTTCTTTCACGAAAACAACTGTTTCAGATGTTGACAGTGAATTAACTCGTTACCATGAAGCTATTTCAGTATCAACTGAAGAAGTTGAAAAAATTCGTGATAGTGCCAAAAAGAGTTTAGGTGAAGAAGAAGCTCAAGTTTTTGAAGCTCACTTGATGATTTTGAATGACCCTGAATTTACAGGTGCAATTGAAAATGAAATCAAAGAGCAAAAAATTAACAGTGAAGCTGCACTTGATGAAACCGCTCAAAAGTTCATTACAATTTTTGAAGGCATGACAGATAACGAATATATGCAACAACGTGCTGCTGATGTTCGCGATGTTTCAAAACGAATCATGGCTCACTTGTTAGGTAAGGAATTACCTAATCCAGCTTCAATTGATCATGAAGTTGTTGTTGTTGCTCATGACCTTACTCCAAGTGACACTGCTCAATTAAACAAGAAATTTGTTAAGGGCTTTGTTACTGATATCGGTGGTCGTACTGCCCACTCAGCAATCATGGCTCGTTCACTTGAATTGCCTGCTGTTGTTGGTACAGATTCAATTACTAAAGACGTTGAAAACGGTCAAACATTAGTTGTTGACGGTTTGAACGGTGATGCAGTAATTGAGCCAACTGATGAACAAGTTGCTGATTACAAAGTTAAGAGTGAAGCATTCCTAAAGCAAAAGGCTGAATGGAAGAAACTCAAGAACGAACCTTCTGTAACTGCTGATGGTAAGCAATTCATTATTGCAGCTAACATTGGTACACCAAATGATATGGAAGGCGTTAATGAGAACGGCGCTGAAGCTATTGGTTTGTATAGAACTGAATTCTTGTACATGGATTCCAAGGACTTCCCAAGTGAAGAAGACCAATTCGAAGCTTATAAAGAAGTTATCGAAGGAATGAATGGCAAGCAAGTTGTCATTAGAACAATGGATATCGGTGGTGACAAGCACTTAGACTACTGGGATCTTCCAGAAGAGATGAACCCATTCTTAGGTGTTCGTGCTATCAGATTGTCATTGCAAAATGAAGAAATCTTCCGTACACAATTACGTGCGCTTTTACGTGCATCAGCATTCGGTAAGTTGGGCATCATGTTCCCAATGATCGGTACTTTGGGTGAATTGCGTAAGGCTAAGGCAATTTTGGCTGAAGAAAAAGATAAGTTAGTTAAAAGCGGTGTTAAGGTTGGCGAAGACTTACAAGTTGGAATGATGATTGAAGTTCCTGCTGCTGCAGTTATTGCTGACCAATTCGCTAAAGAAGTTGACTTCTTCTCAATCGGTACCAATGACTTAATCCAATACACAATGGCAGCTGACCGTGGTAATGATAATGTTTCATACCTATACCAACCAGCTAGCCCTTCAGTATTGCGTTTGATCAAGCACACAATTGATGCTGCTCATGAAAATGGCATTTGGTGTGGTATGTGTGGTGAAGCCGCTGGCGACAGCACCATGTTCCCAATTTTGCTTTCAATGGGTCTTGATGAATACTCAATGAGCGCAACTTCAATTTTAAGAATTAGAAGCTTAATGAAGAAGTTAAACACAGAAGATATTAAGGAATTAGCTAATACTGCTTGTTTTGTTTCAGAAACTGCTGAAGAAAACGAAAAATTAGTTGACGACTTAATGAAAAAAGTGAATAATTAAGTTCATAGGTTAACAAAGAGTGCATTAGATACTAATGCACTCTTTTTATTTCTTTACTTTTTCTTGAGAAATTCTTCACAGTTTCTTCACTTTTGTTCACTATCATAAAATATAGATAGCATAGACACATTACTTATAAAAAGAAAGTAATGTGATATAATACTAGAGGTAATGAATCATTTTTTGATCAGAAGGAGCGTGAAAATATATGGTAAATTTATATATATCTCCAAGTTGTACCTCGTGTCGGAAAGCGAAGGCATGGTTGAAGAAACATGATATTGATTTTAAGGAAAGAAATATCTTTTCTGAACCACTTACTAAAGGGGAACTTATCCAAATTTTGCGGATGACTGAAAACGGTACTGAAGAGATTATCTCTACACGATCCAGAGCATTCCAACAACTTAAAATAAATTTGGATGATCTGTCAATTGATCAATTACTAGATATGGTTGAAAAGGACCCAAGTCTTTTAAGAAGACCAATTATTATGGATGATCGTCGTCTTCAAGTTGGTTACAATGAAGACGAGATTAGACGATTCTTGCCTAGAAAAGTTCGTCGACTTGAACTTGAGGAAATGCAAAAAATCGCAGATTTATAATTTGAAATCTTTCAAAAAAAGCGTTAGTTTTAGAACTAACGCTTTTATTTTATGTACAAAATACGCTACAATAGAACAAAGGATCTGATGGAGGTGAATGACTCATGCAAGTAGAACATATTAATGAAAATACTATCCGCGTGAGAATTAACAAGTCTGAATTAGCTAAACGTGGCCTGAAAGTTCTAGATTTGCTGGGCGATAAAGGTAAGATCCAACAATTTTTCTATTCAATTTTAGATGAAATTGACACCGACCATTCTTTTAGCCAAGATGCTCCAGTCACTTTTCAAGTGATGCCAAATAATGGTGGACTTGACCTGTTGATCACTAAGGCAACGAATCAGGATCCAGAGAGCTTATCAAAACTATTTGAG
Source organism: Lactobacillus sp. ESL0263 (assembly GCF_003692845.1). NCBI lineage: Bacteria > Bacillati > Bacillota > Bacilli > Lactobacillales > Lactobacillaceae > Lactobacillus > Lactobacillus sp. ESL0263. Next base: position 140,049 of record NZ_REHL01000004.1, read on the forward strand.
AAGGATTTTGGCGATATTAAAAACGAAAATACTGATGATGCACGTCGCTCTTTCCTTGATTTAGAAGACGATGATGAAGAAGATTTGGATGACGAAGACAGTCAAGACACTGATGAAGCTACAGTTCCAAAAGTTAAAAAATCGTTTTGGAAATTGCAGACAAAACAGGGCTACAGTTTTTCTGATCTTGAATTTGTAGTTGAACTTGCCGATAATTTATTGGCACCAGATCTTTCTTCAAGTCTTTACTATGAACGAAATCGTTTTTACCTTGACTTAGCGTTTGATAATGAAAACTATTCTGAACTTAAACCTGCTGATGCGTGGGCAATTGCTAATGAGTACGGTACCAAGGTAAAGCCTGAAGAGATGGGACGTGTCCGGACAACTGCAAAGTGTCTTATTAAACAAGATGCATTAGAGCAATTACGTCAGACTTTTGCTAAAAAATAAAACTAATTAAAAACGACAGGGTAAAACCTGTCTTTTTTTGCGTACTTCATAATAGGTGATTATTTTGTACGCAGCATTTTTGAATAATGAATTAGTTACTGCCAGAGAAGAAGCAGTAAAAGAAAGTACTAACCCAAAGCAGTTTGCGAGGCGACATTATTTCTGTCCGCATTGTAAAAGAGAGGTTCAGTTAATTGTAAAAAAGAAGACAGCTTACTTTAAGCACTTGCCGCAGGTTATCAATATGGCAGGAGAAAAAGATGAGCATGCGCAAAGCAAGGAACTACTTAAAGATGCCTTGCAAGCGGCTAAATTTGACGCGCAGACGGAAGTTTCACTTGCAAATGGTAGATTACGAGCAGATGTGCTAGCAAGTCCTAAGTTGGCTTTTGAGGTGCAATGCGCGCCGCTCAATAAATCAGAATTTATGCACCGACATCTTTTGTATCAACAAATTGGCATTAAGGACATTTGGATTGTAGGAAAAAGGCACTTTCTTCAACATTATCTCAAAAAAACACAACTCATTTTCTTTCGTGAAAACGAGTTGTGGAATAATTATTATTTAGAAGTTAATCCGTATCAAAGGAGTTTACGTTTGAAATATAACGTCAAACTTGAACCACTAACGGATATGTTACATTTTCAAACTGCTAGTTTTAGTTTGGATTCTATTGGATTAGAAAAGTTATGGTATTTTAAGCCACGTTTGAAAAAATATCAGATTGATTCTAGCGTTCAGAAGAACTATCTTAAAATCCAATTAGCACATAAAAGTATTAAGGGATTGCAGATAGGTGCAAAGTTGTACCAAAAACAGATGACGGTTGATGAACTACCACAATGGGTGTTTAGCCAAGTTCGTTCTGTCAATTCAGCTGATAACGCTACAACATACTTTACATTAAGCGAAGGTGCCTTCTAGGAAGATAACCATTTTCCACCTGTTTTTCTTCTTCTTCTTGAGGTTCACTACAGTAACTATTTTTTAATAAAGCAAGCAATTTATCGTGGGCAATTGTTCCTTCAACTAAAAGTCCATTATCGTCTCCACTTTCATTAAAAAAGATTGTTGTAGGAATGGTTTGAATATTAAATTTCCGTGCGAGCTCTTTGTCTTGCTCAATCGAGTCATCAATATATTTATTGATTTTAGAATCACAGATTCGTTTGTAGTTTAAACCTAAATCAACTGCAACTTTTTTAGGCAAATCTTGTGAATAAACATTAAAGTTCTTACTCACAGCCTTTTGTACGCTAACTAAGTAGCAACGTGCTTTTTTATTGCCATATTCAAGTTTAATTGCATGATAATTACGCAATGCCTGGTAAGCCGCCATTGTGTATTCAGGAATATCGTCTATTGTTTGACCGAAAGTTTTTCTTCGAATAATGTCGTCTCTGATTACTTTTGAGTTGGTAATAGGAACAAAATGGAAAGAAGAACTAATATCAAGTTCTTCGACCGTTTTCTTAACAGCTACTTCTGTATCATAGCAGTATACGCCAATTGGATTGACAAAAAGAAATATCTCAAACATGATCAGGCTCCTCCATAACTTGATTAATCAATATAACTTTACCAAATATCTATCCTTTAAAAATGAAAAAATCCATACAGTTACATTTTACCACGATGACTGAAAGCGCGTGCAATTTTTGCTCGGTTTGTGTTAGCAGAATTTTGCACTAACCCATATTGTTGCTTAAGCAAATTCAGTGTTACTTCAATTAAAGTAGGATCATCATTTTCTACTTCTAGTTCAAAGTCCTCAAAACCATCAGGATACATTGTGTCGTCAAATGTAAGTTCACAATTTTGTGGTCCTTGAGCAAGAATTCGATGTGTTTTACTGAATGTTTGCAAGCATAAAGTTGCTTTGGAACCAAAGTGTTCTTTAAGATAATCACCAACTGAACCAGTAAAGATGATTTTGCCTTTTTCTTCAGCATCTTTTAGAAGATCTTGTGCCTTCTCTAGATTCAAGTCATCATTGATTTCGATCGCTTCATGATAACGATGCTGTACAGGTTTTTTACCCGGTACTTTCAACGTTTGCTCGGCATGATCTTCAAACAAGCGTATCCGGCAGCTGATATGTGCTTGCTTTAATAAGCCATTATCAGTGTCAAAGTAATAGTTTTCTTGTTTAAAATCATTTTTAACAGGAAAACTTGTACATAACTTCGAATACGTTGTTTTGGGCAAAATTATCTTAGCTTCAATTTCATTATTCTCTGACATTAATCTACCCCAATGTATATCAACAATTTAGCTGTAGTAGGTAACCTTACCTTAAAAGCTATCATAGGAAAATCACAACTAGTAATCTTGCCTATCTATATTATAGTCAACTTTTTACAACTTGATCACATTTATTATAATGCGGCAACGTTTTTCATTCTGAACTACTTTTGCCATAAGAGTCAAAAAATAAGCTTAGCAAAAGTTGGATTTTTAAGAATGGAGCTATCCAAACTATTGCTATAAAGCAAATGTGAATTACAGTAAAAAAATCAAAGTGAGCAACTTTTTTGACTTTATTTAATAAATTTATCATAATTTTAAAGGATTGTTAAAGAATAGCTTTTTTAAAAAATTAATTTACTGAGAAAGCTAATTAATCGCACTTTTTATACTTTTGTTATTAAAAAAAGCAAGCAAGATAATAGCTTCTGCCACCAATATGAAATTGCTATCATTTGTTTTATGTTAGAATGAAGAAGCAACTAAGAAAGGAAATATTTCAATGAATTTTGACTGGGATACTTTTTTATGGCCTTATACTGAAGCCGTTCGAGAATTAAAAGTAAAATTTCGTTCGCTGCGCCAGAGCTTTTTGACTAAAGGTGAGCACTCACCAATCGAATTTGTTGTTGGACGCGTGAAAACGGTAGATTCGATTAAAGAAAAAATGAAAAGGCGCGTTATTAGTCCTGATGTAATTGAAACCGATATGCAGGATATTGCGGGCATTAGAATTGTTTGTCAGTTCGTTGACGATATTTACAAAGTGGTAGATTTGATTCACGAGCGTGATGACATGGAAGTCTTAGAAGAGCGCGACTATGTCCAAAATGCCAAGCCATCAGGTTATCGTTCTTATCACATGGTGATTTCGTATACAGTTTATCTTCCTGAAGGATCGAAAAAATTGCTGGCTGAAATTCAAATCAGAACTCTAGCAATGAACTTTTGGGCTACCGTAGAACATACGTTAAACTATAAGTATCAAGGTTCGTATCCTGAAGACATTTCGCAAAGATTAAAATCTACGGCTGAAACTGCCTATAAACTTGATGAAGAAATGTCGCTAATCAAGGATGAAGTACAAGAAGCACAGAAAGTTTTTACCAAAAACAAAGGTAAGGAAAAATAATGAGAATAGCGATTGCTCATAATACCAATGAAGAAACTTTAAAAGTAGTAGCTCATTTAAAAAAGATTCTTGCCACAAAAGAGGGCGTGGTTTTTGACGCAAAATATCCTGATGTAGTGATTACTGTGGGTGGGGATGGCACATTAATAAACGCTTTTCACCGATATGAAAAACAAATCAGTTCGATTCGCTTTATTGGAATTCACACAGGACACTTAGGTTTTTATACTGATTGGCAGGGGCAAGATGTTGATAAAATGGTTGATGCACTCTTTTTGCGTGAACCTGAATCGGCCAAGTATCCTTTACTAGAAGTAGAACTGACAACAGAGTCTAATGAACGCAAACATTATTTAGCTTTGAATGAGTCTGCTGTTAAACGAGTTTCCCATACACTTGAGGCCAATGTTTATATTGATGGCAAGCTATTTGAAAATTTTCGTGGTGATGGTCTCTGTGTTTCAACGCCAACGGGCTCGACTGCTTATAATAAGTCAATTGGTGGGGCAGTAATTCATCCGAAACTAAAGGCGCTGCAGATGACTGAAATTGCATCGATTAATAATCGTGTCTTTAGAACTCTTTCATCTCCAATTGTCATTGCACCTGACCAGTGGATTACGATTGTCCCTAATTCAGATCATTTTGTAATGACGGTTGACGGTAATAGGATTAACATTCATAATGCCAAAAAGATAGACTTTCGAATTTCAAACAAGGAAATTCGGTTTGACCGGTTTGGACATACTCATTTTTGGTCTCGAGTTCAGAGTGCCTTCATTGGGGATAAACATGACACTATTTAAAGTTAAAGTAGAAAATAAAGCTCCCGTAGAATTAGGGGCTTTTTTAATGAAAAACGGGTTTTCAAAAAAGGCTGTTAATGACGCAAAAAACAATGACGGAATGATTTTAGTAAACCATAAACGGCGTTTTACCAATTATCAGTTGCATTTTGGTGACGAAGTGATTTTTGTTCCGGGAAACGAAAGGGAGAATCCATGGCTAAAACCGTCGTACAAGCCTTTAGTGATTGCTAAAGAAACGGAAAACTATTTAGTCATAAATAAACCAGCAGATCTCTTGTCAATTCCTTCAAGATACGATGACAATGCGGTTGTAAATCGTGTTTTGGGTTATTTTGAACAACAAAAATTGCAAGGTGTTAAGCCGCACGTTGTAACCAGGCTTGATCGCGAAACCTCAGGCTTAGTATTGGTTGGTAAAAATGCAATAGCTCATTCGCGTTTTAGTAAACTGGATAAAGATCAGTTTGTTAAAAAGTATCATGCGATTGTCCATGGTAATTTTGCGGAAAATGAATTAAAGGGTGTGATTGATAAACCAATTGGAAAAAAGGGAGACGCGGTCAAGCGAAGTATCACTCCAGACGGCAAACGAGCAATTACAGCTTATCAGGTTCTTAAACAAGAGCCCGGAATTAGTCTAGTTGAACTAAGGCTTTATACTGGACGGACTCATCAAATCAGACTTCATATGCAATCAATTAACCATCCTTTATTTGGAGATCCGCTGTATGGCATAAATGACGAATTTAAGCGCCAAGCATTGAACTGCTTTTACTTAGCCTTTCCAGATCCATTTGCACACAACCAGCTGGTAGAAATTGAAATTGCGGATCCGGAAGATATGCAATCTTTATGGCAAAATAGCACAAAAAAAGAACTGTAAAACAGTTCTTTTTGTTTGGTTTAAATTTTATTCGCTAAAGAGAACACGAGTACCTTCAGGTACGTATATGTCTTTTTGAATTGGAGTGAGACAACCATCTTCAGCACTGCGCTTATATAAGGTAGCATTGTCAGTGTTTTGGTTGGTTGCTACAACAAATTGCTCGCTTGGATCCCAGTTAAAATCACGAGGGAATTCACCAAAAGTAGAGACGCGTTGTTTAAGCTCTAACGTGTGATCCTCTTTAACTGCAAAAACGGTAATAGAGTCGTGACCGCGGTTAGAGACGTAAATGAATTTACCATCATGACTAATTTTAATAGCAGCAGCACCGTTGTGATCAGTGTAATCGTCAGGAATAGTTGAATATGTGGCAATGTTGTTAAAAGTCCAATCTTTTTCATTAAATTGAACCACATTGACCTTACTTGAAAGCTCACCAACGACATAGAAGTAATTTCCATCAGGACTAAAGACGATATGACGTGTACCAAAGCCGGCTTCATTTTGATACTTAGCTAGGTGCTCAAGCTTGTTGTTTTGAAGGCGATAAAAATCAACGCAGTCGTTACCCAAATCGCAACTTACCAGGTTCTGTTCTGGTGTTTCATCAAAAAAGTGTGGGTGAGGCCCGTCAACTTGTTCTGGACGAGGTCCAAGTGTGTCTGCTGTATGTGTGACAGAGTCGATTAGAGTTAGTTGACCATCAGTTGTGTAAGAAAAGACAGCTAAAACGCCAGTGTGATAGTTTGCTGTATAAAGTAGGTGCTTTACTGAATCAATTCCAATGTAAGCTGGTGAAGAACCAGCAGTTAAATAAGAATCTTTTTCTTGATATGCACCATCAACTAGCTGGAAAGAACTAATTCCGCCTTTATCACCAGCATTGTTAATTGTGAAAATCAAACCCTGGTCTTGAACAAAGTAAGTAGGACCGCCGATTTTGATTACTTCCTTTGCTGTTCCCAGTTCAACTTTTAAGCCGTTATCAGAATTATAAAGTGGTAATTCGTAAATTCCTGTAGCCTTTTTTTTGGTGTAACCACCAATTAATAATTTCATTTTTCAGCCTCCATTTAATTTCAGTGATATGAACTAATGAGATAAGTATAACATGACATTTATTTGTAAAAAATTTGCATGATTACATTAGTTTAAAAGTGGTAAAGTATGGTATCGGAATATTCCGATTAAATCACATTTTTATTAAGGAGTACAAATGAATGGACGAAAATAAAATTCGTGAGCTATATGCCCAGAATGATATTTCTGAAGTTTTTACTAATTTGCAATCTTCTACGGACGGTTTGAGTTCCAAAGAAGCTGCTAGTCGATTAGAGAAGTATGGTCCGAATCAAATTCAGAAAGCTAAAGAAGAATCTGAATGGAAGGCCTTTTTTAAAAACTTTATTAGTATGATGGCCATTTTGCTTTGGATTTCAGGCGCGGTTGCCATGTTTAGTGGCACACTGGAATTGGGAATTGCTATTTGGCTAGTTAATATCATCAACGGGTTATTTAGTTTTTGGCAAGAGCGAGCAGCTAAAAAAGCAACAGATGCTTTAAATAATATGCTGCCAACATATGTCGAAGCCATTCGTGATGGCAAAAAGGTCCAAATTGATGCTAAGGAATTAGTTCCTGGGGATGTTTTTGTTTTGCAAGCTGGAAATTCAATTCCAGCTGATGCACGGTTGATTTCTGCAAGTTCAATGCAGGTCGACCAAAGTGCTTTAAACGGTGAGTCTGTTCCTGAATCAAAGACAACCGACTATTCACCTGGAGAGGGCAGTTACGCTGAAACTAACTTAGTATATTCTGGTACTACAGTTGGAGCAGGAACTGCACGTGCGATTGCATTTGCAACGGGAATGAATACCGAGTTTGGTAAAATTGCCAAGCTTACCCAAAAGCAGAACAAGGTCGATAGTCCACTTACACAAGAATTAAACCGACTTACTAAACAGTTATCAATTATTGCGGTTTCAATCGGAATTGTGTTCATGATTGCAGCAATCGCTTTTGTTAAATACCCATTTGCAAAAGCATTCATTTTTGCTTTAGGAATGATTGTTGCATTCATCCCAGAAGGTCTTTTACCAACTGTTACTCTTAGTCTGGCCCAAGGGGTCAAAAGAATGGCCAAAAAACATGCTTTGGTTAAGGAACTTAATTCTGTAGAAACTTTGGGTGAAACAACCGTCATTTGTTCAGACAAGACGGGAACTTTAACTCAAAATCAAATGACCATTCATTACATTTGGACACTAAAAAATGAGTTTCAAGTTACCGGTAATGGTTATGAAAACAATGGCCAAGTTGAATTAAATAAAAAACAGCTTTGGTATGAAGAAAATCCTGATTTACATAAATTGGTTCAAATTGCTTCGCTTGATAACGATACGGCTGTTCAGCCAAGTAAAACTAAGGGCGGCAAACCCAAGATTTTGGGAACACCAACTGAAGCGTCATTAATAATAATGGCGGAAAAGGCAGGCTTTGATCGCCAAAAGGTTTTGGTTAAATACCCACGTTTACGTGAATTGCCGTTTGATTCAGACAGAAAGAGAATGTCAACTATCCACCGCTGGAACGATACACAAGACATTATCTTCACTAAAGGTTCATTTAGTGACGTAATTAAACAATGTGATCAGATTCAAGTTGATGGGGAGGTTCGGCCGCTGACTGAAGACGACCGCAATGTTGCTGATAAGCGTAATGCAGAATATGCTGCTAAAGGCTTACGTAGTATGGCAATGGCCTACAGAATCATTGATTCTAAGGACACTGATATTAATAAGTTAACCATTGAAACTGCCGAAGAACATTTGGTATTTGTTGGGTTAACCACGATGAGTGATCCACCACGTCCTGAAATTTACAATGCCGTTAAACGTTGTCATGAAGCAGGAATCAAAATTATCATGGTAACCGGAGACTCCAAGTTGACTGCCAAAACTGTGGCTGTTCAAATTGGTTTAACTTCAGATAAAGCGAGAGTTATTTCCGGTGATGAATTAAACAAGATGAGCGATGATGAACTCCGTGAGGCACTTAAGGGCGAAGTGATTTTTGCTCGAGTTGCACCTGAGCAAAAATATAAAGTTGTTAAGACTTTACAAGAAAATGGTGAAATTGTTGCCTCGACTGGTGATGGTGTTAACGATGCCCCTGCTTTGAAACAGGCTGATATCGGAATTGCGATGGGGATGACAGGTACAGATGTTGCTAAGGATGCTGCCAATATTATCTTAACTGATGATAACTTTGCTTCAATTGTTGCTGCAATTGAGGAAGGTCGTGCAGTTTATAGTAATATCCGTAAGTTCTTGACATATATCTTGACCTCAAATGTTCCGGAAGCTTTTCCATCGATTCTCTTCCTACTTTCTGGTGGTTTGATTCCACTTCCAATGACAGTTATGCAAATTTTAACGGTCGATTTGGGAACTGATATGCTTCCTGCATTGGGACTCGGTGGTGAGCCGGTTGATCCAGATGTGATGAAGCAACCACCACGTAAACGAAGCGAACATCTACTCAACCGAAGTGTAATTATCAAAGCATTTTTGTGGTACGGCTTGATTTCAAGTATTATTTCCATTTGTGCTTACTTCTTTGTTAATATGCAAAATGGTTGGCCAAAAGTGGCACTTGCTTCAAGTGGTTCAGTTTACATGCGTGCTACGACAATGGTACTTGGAGCAATTATCTTCTCTCAAATTGCTAATGTGCTAAACTGTCGTACAAATAAGGTTTCAATTTTCAAAAAGGGTTTATTCAGTAATCGTAATATCTGGTATGGAATTATTTTTGAAATTTTATTGTTCCTTGTTTTAACTGTAACTCCAGGTTTACAACAATTATTTAACACTACAAGATTAATGCCGATTGATTGGCTCTTCTTATTCTGCTTACCAATCCCATTAGTAATCATAGATGAAATCAAAAAATGGCTGTTATATCGTGAAAAATAGTCATTAGACAAATAAAACCGCTTATATATTAGTTAAGCGGTTTTTGTTATGCTAAAATTATTGTCTAAGGAGCTTAATAAAATGAAATGGAACTCAACGATTACTCAAATTGGTCAACAAGCTATTGAAGCGGATGGCAAAATGGTGATTTTATTTAGTGACAATGTGACAGCTGATCTAAATGATGTTTCAGTGATTCAAAAATTTGATGATAAAACACCAGTTAGTCAGTTTGTGTTCAAAAAGGGCGACACAATTACGATTGATGGTCAAACCTACGTGGCTGATTATGTCGGAGCAATGGTCGAAAGTAATATGAAAGCTTTAGGTCATATTACAATCTTTTTTGATCAAAATAAGCCTAAAAATCCCATGGCAAATGCTGTCTACTTGACGTTTGCTGATAAGCAAACATTCCCAGAGTTTAATGTAGGTGATGAAATTATCTACGAGCATGTTTAAATAGGGGGATTTAATGAACTCACAAGAAAAGCCTAGAAAACAGAGCATTTTTCAAAAGTGGTTTTTGAATAATCGCTTTAGTGTTGTCTTACTCAATATTTTATTGTTTTTCCTGATTATTTGGGTCTTTAATAAAATATCTTTTGTGATGAATCCGGCAAAGCTATTTGTAAGTGCAATCTTGCCGCCTTTGTTACTAGCCTTAATTCAATATTACATTATGAACCCCTTGGTTGATATTCTTGAGCGTAAGTTCAAAGTACCACGGGTTGCAACGATTATTGGTTTGTTTTTACTGGTAGCGGTATTACTTGTTTGGATTGTTAATACTTTATTGCCAATTGTACAAACGCAAGTCGATTCTTTAATAAGACACTGGCCTCATATTTGGAATGATGCAACAATTGCTGTTCAAAATATGTTAAGTGATCCACAATTTCATAGTGTGAAAAATAATATTAATGATGCAATTGCACGTGCGCAGGACATGATATTTAAATCTGGCCAGCATGCGATTGATGCTGCACTAGATAATATTTCGTCAGCAATTAGTATTGTTACGATGATATTTATGACGTTATTAACGGCGCCATTCATCTTATTCTTCATGTTAAAAGATGGACATAATCTACGTCCTTATTTGACCCAATTTGCTCCTAAACGTTGGCAAAACAGTTTTGGTGAGTTGCTATATGATATTAATACAGCTCTCTCTTCATATATCAGAGGTCAATTAACAGTTGCCTTTTGGGTAGGGATTATGTTTGCAATCGGCTATAGCATCATCGGTCTGCCATATGGGATTGCGCTCGCTGTTTTAAGTGCCTTTTTAAACCTGATTCCGTATTTTGGTACTTTTATTGCATTCATTCCAGCAATCGTAATTGGTATCATGATTTCTCTACCGATGGTCATTAAAGTTTTAATTGTTTTTGCTGTTGAGCAAACAATTGAATCACGTCTGATTAGTCCATTGGTTATGGGAAACAAAATGGAAATGCATCCAGTTACAACTATTCTTCTCTTGATTGGTTCAAGTGCGGTTTGGGGCCTATGGGGTGTGATTTTTGGTATTCCAATTTACGCAATTTTAAAAATCATCATCATGCGTGTGTATAATTACTATCGTAAGGTTTCAAAAGTTTTTGATGAAGACGAAAAAACTTCTTTAGTTCCAAAGAAGACAGTTGATAACGAAGAAGTGACAAAGAATTAGAGTAAAGTGTGGTCACTGGGCCACACTTTTTATGTTAAGGAGAAAAAAGTGACTAATCACGTTGTTTTATATGAACCATTAATGCCTGCTAACACAGGTAATATTGCACGTACTTGTGCTGGTACTAATACTGTATTGGACTTAATTGAACCACTTGGTTTTCGCATTGATAATAAAACCATGAAACGTGCCGGGCTTGATTATTGGGATAAGGTTGACGTGCGACTGCACGATGACCTTACGGCTTTTTTAAACAGTCTTGGTCCAGACGATGAAATGTACTTGATTTCCAAATTTTCATCAAAAAACTATGCGGAAGTAAGTTATACAGATCCAAAAAAGAATTATTATTTTGTTTTTGGTAAGGAAACAACTGGTTTACCAGAAACGTTTATGCGAGAATATTATGAACGCAATTTACGGATCCCAATGTCTGATAATATCAGATGCTATAACCTAGCTAATTCGGTTGCGATTGTCCTGTTGGAAGCAATTCGTCAACAAGGTTTTCCAGGATTGGAAAAAGAGCATCACTACGAAAATGATAAGCTTAAGGACAGTTATAATCGTCCAGAAAGATATGAACGTAATTTAAAAGGAGAACAATAATGGAATTTAATAAAGAAACACCAGTCATAGTAAAGAATTTTCACTACGACATTAATGAAGAACTTGAAACTAAGGACAATGTGAACTTTGGTTTGAAAAAAGTTGAAAAACAAAATGAAGATGGTACCACTGATCCTGGTGAAGATGGTAACTACTTCGACATTACCGTTGTCTTTGAAGTGGCTCCCGCTCCCGGTGAATTCACTGTTAGCGGTATGATTAGCCAAGTTGTTAAAATTAAAGATTATTTTGGTGATGGTAGTGACCTTTCAAAAACAGATTATAAAATCTTAAGTCGCCCATTGGTTGAATATATTGAAACTTTGACTTATGAAGTTACGCAAATTGCGCTGGATGAGCCAGTTAATTTGAACTTCCAAGCCAACTTTTAAAGCCTAATTAGGTGATTTTATGCCTAAGAAAAAGAAGAGGACAACAAAAGCAAGTAAGAAGGCGCAAAATACAGGAATAACTTGGGCTGTTGTCGGCCTTGTTCAAATAATTATTGTAATTTTAGCTTTTGCCAAATTCGGTATTTTAGGTAAACAAATTGCTAATGTTTTCCGTCTGTTTTTTGGTGATTCCTACCTATTAGTTGCTGGACTATGCGCAATTTTTGGCTTAGTGATGTTGATTTACAACAAGCCGACGCACTTTAAGCTGAAAAGAACATGTGGGCTGCTCTTGGCAATTTTAGGTTTTTTGATTATTCAAAGCAGCGTTTATTTTGAGCGCGAATTAGTCAATAATGCGTTCATGAACGCTTTTTGGCATGAGATGTCGGCAGAATTTGGGCGCGCAGCTATTACTGAATCAATTGGTGGTGGATTAATTGGTGCTATTTGCTATCAACTATTTTATCCGCTACTTGGACATATCGGTCTGCGTGTGTTTGCAATTCTGTTTATTCCTATTGGCATTTTGATGTTCTTTGATGTTAAGTTTGCTGATGTCATCAGGAAGTTTCAGGTAGTCAGCCAGTTGTTTATTGCCAAAAATAAAAAAGCTGGTTCAAAAATCAAAGAAAAATACAGTGAAATTCGTGAGGAGCAGATTCAAAAAAGGGAAGAAAAAAAGGACGATTTTCAAGACCCACTTTCTTCTGAATCACCAGTTTTTCCAAATGTTGATGATTTTACTGTAAAAGATGATATCGAAGATGAAAATAATGCTTCGTCTAATCAGGAAAATGATTTTGCAGAAGAACTTCCAATTGAAGAACAGCCAGCTTATCAGGAGCCGCTTGAAGATGATAGCCAAGTTCAATATTCCAGTCATGATGACCAGCAAGAGCAGTCAGAAACTGAATTACCTAAGTCTCATTCTTTTGCAGACGAAGACCAGAAATTGATGCAGGAGCTTGGATCAGTTGATCATGGTGAATTTGATGGTAAAGAAGTAGTTAACCCCGAATATCAAAAGCCACCATTGACATTACTCGATTCAGTTAAAAATATTGACCAAAGTGCTGACAAAGCTTTGATTAGGAAAAATACCCAGACCCTGCAATCTACTTTTAAGAGCTTTGGCGTCAATGTCAATATTAAGAAAGCAATTCTGGGACCTACGGTTACGCGATATGAAGTTCAACCAGCCGTCGGTGTAAAGGTAAGTAGAATAGTTAACTTAGCTGATGACCTTGCGCTGGCTCTTGCAGCAAAAGATATCAGAATTGAAGCACCGATTCCGGGTAAACCATATATCGGAATTGAAGTCCCCAATCGTGCAACTTCGATTGTTGCTTTTAAAGATGTGATGCAGAATCAGGACAGCAAGGCTAAAGCTGATCCGATGCAAGTTCCGCTCGGTAAGGATGTCAGTGGACAAATTATTTCTGCTAATTTGACAAAGATGCCGCACCTCCTGATTGCTGGATCAACCGGTTCTGGTAAATCTGTTGCAGTGAACACGATATTAACAAGTATTTTAATGAAAGCCACTCCAGATCAAGTAAAATTGATTTTAATTGATCCAAAGATGGTTGAGCTTTCAGTCTATAATGGTGTACCCCACCTGTTAATTCCGGTGGTCACGGATCCAAAATTAGCTGCAAACGCCTTAAGTAAAGCAGTTAAAGAAATGGAGCGTCGGTATAAGCTATTTGCTGCAAGCGGTGCACGTAATATGGCCGAATTTAATGAAAAGGTAGAAATCAATAATCAGGATAAAAGCAAGCCTGTGATGCAACCTTTACCATACATCTTAGTTGTAGTTGATGAATTAAGTGACCTAATGATGGTTGGTGGACGCGACGTAGAAGGTGCAATTGTTCGTTTAGGACAAATGGCTCGTGCTGCCGGTATCCACATGATTTTAGCAACGCAACGACCAAGTGTTGACGTCATTACGGGACTAATCAAGGCTAACGTGCCTTCCAGAATCTCATTTGCGGTTTCAAGTGGAATTGACTCTCGGACTATTCTTGATCAAAACGGTGCAGAAAAGTTGTTGGGGCGTGGAGACATGCTGTACATGCCAGTGGGTGCTTCAAAGCCTGAGCGAATTCAAGGTGCCTATATTTCTTCTCATGAAGTTGAAAAAGTCATTTCATGGGTAAGTCAACAGCAAAAGCCAAAATATGATGAGGGTATGATTCCGAAAAAAACTGAAGAAACAGCTGATAACGCTGACGCTGAACCAGAGGATGAATTATATGATCAAGCTGTTGATCTAGTAAGAAGACAACAATCAGCCAGTGTGTCAATGTTGCAACGGAGGTTTAGAATTGGCTACAATCGTGCAGCGCGCATCGTTGATGAAATGGAAGCTAAGGGTGTAGTTGGCCCTTCCGAAGGATCAAAGCCGCGTCAAGTATTAATACAACCTCAAAAAACTGAAAATAAGAGCTAATTTTTAAGAAAGTTTAGCATGTTGGTTTTTTGCCAAGTTTTGAGAAAAAATAATGTTAAAATTAATTCGAATGTGAACTTTAGTCGAAATTGTAGCATCTGAAAAGTAATTATTATATAATTGCAATGCTGTTTTTGGTGTTTTGTTCACTAAAACAAAAAAGGAAATGTTTTGATGCAGCGAGCGATAGTTTTTGGTGCAACTGGTGGTATTGGTCAATCGATTTGTACCGATTTAGCTGAAGCCGGTTGGTCTTTATATATTCATTGTAGCAGTAATTGGACAGCTGCTTGTGAAATGAGTGAAAGCTTCATGAAGCAATACCCATCGCAGGACTTTCTACCGCTCAAGTTCAGTTTCTTGGCAGAAAATAGTGAACTTGAAAAAATGGTGCAGAGTTTATTGCCAATTAATGCAATTATTTTTGCTCAGGGCATTACAGATTATCATCTTCTAAGTGATCAACATTTGGATAAAGTTGATGAGATAATGCAGGTCAACTTGGTTACACCAATTAAGTTGACTAGCCTACTTGAGCCACTCTTGCTAAAAAATGATTTTAGTCGAATTATTTTTATCGGTTCGGTTTATGGAGCTCAGGGCAGCGCAATGGAAACAGTTTATAGTGCAACCAAGGCTGGACTTAGCCGCTTTAGCCAGGCATACGCTAGAGAAGTTGCATCGGCTAACTTAACGGTAAATGTTATAGCACCCGGTGCGGTTGACACAGCAATGAATAAAATGATTTCTGTTGAAGAAATGGCAGAAGTAGTAGGAGAAATTCCGGCTGGACGATTAGCTAGTGGCGCTGACATTTCATTCTGGGTCAAAGCCTTACTTGATCCCAATTCAACTTATTTAACTGGACAAACGCTTTATGTTAGTGGTGGCTGGTTAACGTAGTTTATATAATGGTAAAAGAAATTAGTAGTATATATGTTATACTCAGTGTGTAAAGTTAAAAATTAAAAGGGGTAACTATGGCAGATATTGGAGACAAATTACGCAGTGCCAGAGAGGCAAAGGGACTTTCAATTGAAGATATTGAAAAAGCAACCAAAATTCAAGGCAGGTATCTGACGGCAATTGAGCAAGATGACTTTGATAAGCTTCCTGGTGACTTTTATGTACGTGCTTTTATCAGACAATATGCGCAAGTAGTCGGATTAGACGGCAAGCAGCTTCTTAGTGAATACCACAATGACATTCCCCAAGCTGAGCCTGACGAATACGTTGAGGATTCAATCGATAACAAAAGCGAAGAAGTCAGCAAAACAACTAGCAATAAAAAGAAGATTTGGAAAGAGTATCTTCCAAGAATTATTGTTGGTGTAGGAATTATTTTGGCTGTGCTTGTTTGTTACATGGTTTATGCTCATTTTTCAGCTAGCGACAATCAACCTGACAATTCTGCTAACGATGTTTCTGTTTCATCAGATAACAATACGACAAAGCCTAAGAAGCGGAAGCAAGTTAAGAAAGCTAAAGTAAAAATTAAGCAGTTGAGTAATAATCAATATCAAGTAACGGGCTTAAAGGAAAACCGCAATTTAGTTGTACGTGCTGGTAATCAACAAACCAATGTTTCCGTTGTAATTGACGGCGTTAGCCAAGCCAATCAAGTACTAACTTCAAATCAGAAACGTACTTTAGCTATTCCTGAATCTGCTAAAACTATGGTAGTGACGTTTACTAATCCTTATGGTGCAACAATTAGGATTGGCGGTAAGAGAATGCACTTTGATCCACGGATTACTGGTAGCACTTTGACTTTCTATATTGGTAAGCATAAGCAAGAGCAATCTCAGACAACTGAGAATAATTCAACTCAAACTAATAATAATCAAACGACTACTCATTCAAATACCACTACTAATACAAATCAACATAATCAAGGCCAAAATCAGTCAAATGGTACCACTAACAATCAGCAGAATGGTCAAACTGATAATGGTCAATCAGGTCATGAAACAAATCAGCAAACTAACAATGGACAAGGAACTGAAGCTAACCATTCTAACCAGTCCACAAATAACAGCAATGGTGGCCGGTAAAAGACTGCCAAGTAGTAGAAGGAAGTAATTTAGAATGAATTTACCTAATAAATTAACGGTTTTTAGAATTTTCTTAATACCGGTATTTGTATTAATTATTATTTTTGGTGGGGATGCCAGTGTTAAGGTTGCTGGATCAACTGTTTATTGGAAGTTAGTAGTTGCTGCAATTGTTTTTGCAGTTGCCTCGGCAACAGATTGGTTTGACGGACATATTGCCCGTTCACGAAACCTAGTTACTAACTTTGGTAAGTTTGCTGATCCTTTAGCTGACAAAATGTTGACAATGACAGCTTTTATTATGTTGATTTCTTTAAATTTAGCTCCAGCATGGATAGTTGCAGTTATTGTTTGCCGGGAGTTAGCAGTAACTGGCTTACGTTTGCTACTTGTTGAAAACAAGGGTCAAGTAATGGCAGCTGCTATGCCAGGCAAAATTAAGACTACATGCCAAATGTTATCAATTATCTTCTTATTAGTTGGTGATTTTTACCATATTGGAACAATTTTGCTATACCTAGCTTTAATTTTTACAATATACTCTGGCTGGGATTACTTCCGCAGTTCATGGGGTGTGTTCAAAGGATCTATGTAAAAATAACTTGAATAAATATAAAACACTAACTTAGTTAGTGTTTTTTGTTTGCTCAAAATTGGTTAATGAAGCCTAGTATAAAGCAACAAGATTGATAACAAGTAATAATACTGTTAAGATTAAATTATAATTAAAATGAAAAGGAGAGATTTTATGGTAGAAGAAATTCCAATGGTTGAATTCAAAGATGTGACGAAGATTTACTCCAAGTCGAAGCAACCAGCGGTGGAGCACATTAGCTTTAAAATAAATAAGGGCGAATTTTGCTGTTTAATCGGTACCTCCGGCTCAGGTAAAACGACGTTAATGAGAATGATTAACCGGATGAATAGCGTAACTAAAGGACAAGTCTTGGTTAACGGTAAGGATGTAAAGAAGTTTAACTCAGTTAACTTACGCCGAAAGATTGGTTACGTAATTCAAAATAATGGCTTAATGCCACATATGACAATTCGTGAAAATATCGTTTTGGTGCCCAAACTCTTAAAATGGCCGAAAGAAAAGCTCAATGAAGAGGCAGAGCGTTTAATCAAACTGGCTGAATTACCCGAATCTTATTTAGATCGTTATCCAGCTGAACTTTCTGGAGGACAACAGCAACGTATTGGTGTAGTGCGAGCTTTGGCTGCAAATCAAAATTTAATTTTAATGGATGAGCCTTTTGGCGCACTCGATCCCATCACGCGGGAGAGCCTACAAAACTTAGTGCAAAATTTACAAATGCAGTTAGGTAAAACGATTGTTTTTGTAACACATGATATGGATGAAGCATTAAAGCTTGCCACTAAGATTGTCGTTTTGCATGACGGCAAGTTAATTCAGGTAGGAAGTCCGGAAGAAATTTTGCATCATCCTGCAAACAAATTTGTTGAGAGCTTGATTGGTGAGGAGCGACTTTCTGAAGCAAAATATGAAACTGTTAAGGTTAAAAATGTGATGACAGCACCCGTGAAAATTAATTTGGGTGCTTCTTTGAATGATGCATTAGCTATGATGAAAGAACGTCACGTTGATACTTTGCTTGTAATTGATGATGATAATCATTTGAAAGGCTACATTTCGATTGCTGACTTACAAAGAAAGTATCCTCATGTTAGTTCAGTTAGTGATATTATGTTGCCAATTAATGCTACCGTGGGGCCTGAAGAATATTTACGTGATAACTTCAGCAGAATTTTAAGCCGCAATGGTCAATATATTCCAGTCGTTGACTCAGAGAGAAAGCTAATTGGCGTAGTTACTCGAGCTAGTTTAGTTAATGTTGTCTATGAAAAAATTTGGGGAGAAAAGAAACCTGCAACAGAAGAGTTAGAAAAGAAGGCGAATTAGTATGTCTGCTTTCATTGCACAGCATGGTTCAGAGTTGCTTGAAAAAACTTGGCAACAAATTTATATTTCCGCAATTTCATTGTTTTTAGGAATCATAGTTGCGGTACCGATTAGCGTAGTTTTGCTTAAATTTCCTAAGACTGCCAAAGTCGTAATTGCACTTGCGAGTATGTTGCAGACTATTCCAGCCCTAGCACTGCTCGCAATGATGATTCCTTTCTTTGGTGTAGGACGTGTACCAGCAATTATCGCTTTATTTCTTTATAGTTTGATGCCAATAATGCGAAACACATACGTTGGTTTGACTGATGTAAATCCAGACACGATAGACTCAGCTCGCGGGCTGGGAATGACGAAAATGCAATTAATTCTCAAAGTTGATATTCCCTTAGCAATGCCAGTAATTATGTCAGGCATTCGATTATCAGCTATTTATGTCATCGCTTGGGCTACTTTAGCTTCATATATCGGGGCAGGAGGATTAGGTGACTTTATCTTCAATGGCTTGAGTTTATATCAACCAGATTTGATTTTTGGTGGTACGATTCCAGTTATTATCTTGGCACTTTTGGCAGATTACTTATTAGGCCAGTTAGAGAAGAAACTTTCGCCAAAGGGAATATAAGGAGGCATATCTAATGAAAAAGCAATTTGAAAATTTATTGTTGTTATTCATTTCAGTCTTACTTGTATTGACCAGCAGTGCTTGTGGCTTACCTGGTTTAGCGGATACTCAGGGACAAAATGACGATATTAGGATTACGGCTCTAACGACTACTGAATCACAAATTGTGGCTAACATTGTTGCTCAATTGATTGAACATGAAACGAATTATAAAACTTCGATTATCAATAATTTAGGTTCAGCGCCAATGCAACACCAAGCTCTTTATCGGCATGATGCTGACATTCAAGCTGCGGCCTATGATGGTGGTGAGTTGACCGCCAATTTACTATTACCAGCAATTAAGGATTCAAAAAAGGCGAATGAAACAGTTAGGCGAGAAGTAAAGAAAAGATGGGATCAAACTTATCTGCCAACTTATGGTTTCGCAAACAACTATGCCTTTATGGTAAGAGCAAAAGATCAGAAAAAATATCATCTATATAATATTTCTGATCTGAAAAAGATGAAGGATAAGTTTTCTTTCGGAGTTGCATCCGAATGGGTCAATGCTCCTGGTGTTGGTTATCCTGCCTTTCAGACAGCGTATGGCATTACCTTTTCAAAAGCACACTCAATGAATATCGGATTAGTATATTCAGCTTTGAAGAGTGGAAAGATGGATGTCATTTTAGGCTATTCAACTGATGGCCGGATTGATAGCTATAAATTACACTTACTAAAAGATGATAAGCACTTTTTCCCACCATATAACTGCGGGATGTTGATTAATAACTATCTTTTACGTGAGCATCCAGATTTGAAGCCGCTTTTAAGTAGATTAGTAGGTAATATTAATGTCCATGAAATTAGGGCAATGAATTATCAAGTGGATGATAAATTACTTGAGCCTGCTACTGTCGCTCATCAATTCTTGGTCAAGCACAATTACTTTAGGGGGCAAAAATAATGTCAAAATTAGGTTTGTGGCAACAATTTATTTATTATTACCAGCACAATGGCAGTTATGTTTTGCAACAATTTAACCGTACGTTTTTAATTTCGATTTATGGCGTACTGTTTGCTGCTATAGTTGGAATTCCCATTGGAATTTTTATTTCTAGAAATGCACACTTAGGTAACTTTGTTGTAGAAATTGCCAACTTTATTCAAACAATTCCGTCACTTGCATTGCTTTCAATAATTATGATTGCGATGGGACTAGGTGTAATGACAGTAATAGTGACGGTGACACTCTATTCTTTATTACCAATTATTAAAAATACATATACTGGAATGAAGAGTGTTGATAAAAATGTCATTGACTCAGGTAAAGGGATGGGTATGACTAAATGGCAGTTGCTCTATCTGGTGCGACTTCCGTTATCAATGTCAGTAATTATTGCCGGATTAAAAAATGCTCTTGTGATTGCAATTGGAATCACATCAATTGGTTCTTTTGTTGGTGCAGGAGGATTAGGCGATATAATTATCCGTGGTACCAATGCAACTAACGGTAGTGCAATTATTTTAGCAGGTGCATTGCCAACCGCGTTAATGGCAATTTTGGCAGATTTACTTCTGAACTTTTTACAAAAATGGTTGCAACCAAAAGGGCTAAGAAATTAAACTGAAAAAAATTATTTTTAGTTCTAGCGTACTTATTAGTAAGAAAGTAATTTTAAAACATTTGTTCGCTTTTTCTTGCAAATATACACTAAATCAAAGTATAATTAGTAAGTACTAAATTGAGGACTAGATACTAGAGGAGGAAAAAATTCTTGGCCAAAGATGAAAAGCAGGCTGCATTGGAAAATGCGCTGAAAAAAATCGAAAAGAATTTTGGTAAAGGTGCCGTTATGCGTATGGGCGACAAGGCGGATACCAAAATTTCAACCGTTCCATCTGGCTCGCTTGCATTAGATGCAGCTCTTGGGGTTGGCGGCTATCCGCGAGGCAGAATTGTTGAAATTTATGGACCTGAATCTTCAGGTAAAACTACGGTTGCTCTGCACGCTGTAGCTGAAGTGCAAAAGCGTGGCGGAACGGCCGCGTATATTGATGCGGAAAACGCAATGGATCCAGCATATGCGGAAGCTTTAGGAGTTGATGTTGACTCACTTATCTTATCCCAGCCAAATACTGGTGAAGAAGGTTTGCAAATTGCGGACACACTGATTACGAGTGGCGCGATTGATATTTTAATTGTTGACTCTGTAGCTGCCTTAGTACCTCAAGCAGAAATTGATGGTGAAATGGGTGACAGTCACGTTGGTTTGCAGGCTCGTTTGATGAGTCAGGCCTTACGTAAGCTGTCAGGAAACATTAATAAGACAAAAACGATTGCAATTTTTATTAATCAGATTCGTGAAAAAGTCGGTATTATGTTTGGTAATCCAGAAACTACTCCTGGTGGCCGTGCCCTTAAGTTCTATTCTACGATTAGACTAGAGATTAGAAGAGCAGAAAAAATCAAGCAAACTGGTGGCGAAATTACTGGTAACCGTGTCAAAATTAAAGTGGTTAAAAATAAGGTTGCACCGCCATTCAAAGTCGCTGAAGTTGACATGATGTACGGCAAGGGTATTTCACAAAGTGGTGAATTACTTGATATGGCTGCCGATAAAGATATTGTTGCTAAAGCGGGTTCTTGGTATTCATATAACGATGAAAGAATTGGTCAAGGGCGTGAAAATGCCAAGGCATATCTTGAAGACCATCCTGATATTTATGATGAAGTTCAACAGAAGGTAAGGCAGGCTTATGGAATTGATGAAGAGTCAATTGCTGAGCGTGAAGATCCTGAAAAAGTTAAAAGTAAAAAGGCTAAAGAAGCCGAAAATGCTGAAAAGGAGGTTTCCGAAAAAAAGGAAACCGACAACAAAAGTAACTAAAGTTGAGGAGATTAACCTTGATCTATAATTTAGATCAAGGTTTTTTTCTACTTGTTTGACATCGTTCTCGCGGTTCATTATTATTAATTATGTGTAAATAATCTAAAAAACAAAAAAGGCGATAGTAATCATGACAAATACAATATTGATTCCCGTCGCGGTTGCTATTATTTCAATTTTAATTGGTACAGTCATTGGCTACGCCGTTCGAAAGAACGTTTGGGAGAAAAAAGTCCAAAATGCGCAAAGTGATGCTGACCATATTTTAACCGAAGCAAAAGCACAAGTGGATGCTGCAAAAGCTGAAGTCAACGCACAAAAGCAGGCAGCAGATGCTATTAAGCAAAGTGCACAAAATACCAAAAAAGAGAAAATTCTTGAAGCTCAAGAACAGATTCAAGAATATCGACAAAAAGTTGAAGATGAGCTAAACACAAAGCGTGACGCAATTGCACGTGATGATAATCGCTTAAAACAACGAGAAGATACACTCAATCACAAGAATTCTTTGTTGATCGAAAAAGAGGATGGACTGACCGAGAAGGAAAACCAATTAGTAAAACAAAAAGCTGATTTAGATGAAAAAATTAAAAAAGCTGATGAGTTGGTACAGCAAAGCCAAGATAAGCTCTATGAAGTAGCTCATTTGGATAAAGAACAGGGTAAAAAGATGGTTCTTAGTCAGCTATCTGATGAGCTAGTTAAAGAACGTGCTGAAATGATTCAAAATAGTAATGAGGAAGTTAAGGCAAAAGCTGATCACTATGCTCATAAAATCATTATTGATGCCATTCAGAATAGTTCAGCTGATACTGTGGCTGAGACTACAGTATCAGTTGTTGATTTACCTAATGAAGAAATGAAAGGACGAATTATTGGCCGTGAAGGTAGAAATATTCGTTCTTTTGAAGCCCTTACTGGGGTTGATTTAATTATTGATGATACTCCAAAAGTAGTTACACTAAGTGGTTTTGACGCAATTAGACGTGAAATTGCAAAACGAGCAATGGAACGTTTAATTAAGGATGGACGGATTCATCCTGCTAGAATCGAAGAAATGGTTGATAAGGCTCGTAAAGAGGTCAACGACGATATTTATGAAGCTGGTGAAAGCGCCCTAATGGAATTAGGAATTCACAAAATGAATCCTGAATTGGTTAAAACATTAGGTCGACTCAAGTATCGGACATCATATGGACAAAATGTTTTAGGTCACTCGATTGAAGTGGCAAAATTAGCCGGCACAATGGCGGCTGAGCTAGGTTTAAATGAAAAATTAGCGGTTCGCGCGGGATTATTACACGATATAGGAAAAGCCATCGATCATGATATTGAAGGCTCACACGTAGAAATAGGTGTGGAATTAACAAGAAAATATCATGAACCAGATGTAGTAGTTAATGCAATTGCTGCTCATCACGGGGATGTACCGAAGACTTCGTTTATTGCTGAACTAGTAGTAGCAGCAGACACGATTTCTTCTGCAAGACCAGGAGCAAGAAGTGAAAGTTTAGAAAACTATATTAGACGGTTAACTGAACTAGAACAAATTGCCAATCGGTATGACGGAGTTAAACAGGCTTATGCCATTCAAGCAGGACGTGAAGTTCGCGTAATGGTAGAGCCAGATAAGATCTCAGATGATCGCATCACTGTTTTAGCACGTGATATTCGAAACCAAGTTGAAAAAGAGCTTGATTACCCGGGTAATATTAAGATTACGGTCATTCGTGAAAAAAGGGTAGTTGCAGTTGCAAAATAAAAAGGTTGAATTTTCATTCAACCTTTTTTTGTGCGCTTTTTAAGATTTTTTTGGCGCATTTTGACATAAAATGTCATTATAAATCACAAAATTAATTAGTGAAAAAGTATACAATCTATTTTAGAGAGGAAATAAAAGTGAGTTTACGCATATCTTCAGAACTTCAAAATTTTATTAGTGAATTAGGCTATCCATTTACTACATTATCAAGTTTATTTGAATCGAAAAATCTAGATAAATATTTAGATTCAAAGTGGATCCAAAGTGCCCATATTTTTGAAATACTGGATAAAAATGCAAACGATCAACAGTTATTAACCTGTAGTAATGTCCAAAAATTTTATCAGTTTATTCCTCCCTACTTTGCAGCTCTTTCAAGTAAAAATGGGCAGCAAGCAATTTCACGTTTAGCATCGTACGAACAACTAATTGGTCCAATTGAAATCGGAACGTTTAAAGAGGGTGATAAGTTAAGGATCCACATTGGATACCTTAATCAATATCGTAAAATATCACGTTTTAGTTTACTAGTTGATCAACTATCGATAATCAGTTTAATTAGAACTGGCACAGGAAAAGAAGTCAAGCCCATCTCAATTGGTAGTCGTTTTGAATATAGTCAGATTTTGACTAACTATATAGGGATTCAAGCTCAAATGAGTTCGGATAACTATTTGGTATTTAAATTAGAAGATTTACTAATTCCTTTTAAAACTCAAAATGATATTGTTTGGAATTTTATGGAGCCTGGGTTAAAAAAGTACATTGATGAATTAAACGTCAATCCACCTTTTTCAGCGGTAGTTCAAAATGTTTTATTTAAATTGATTGCTGGTGGCAATTTTCAAGTTAAAGATGTCGCAGAAGAAATTGGTATCTCGCCACGAACTTTACAACGCTGGCTTGGTAAGGAAGGAACTACCTTTAAAAAAGAACTAGGTAAGGTTCAAAAAGTTCTTTCACTTAACTTGTTGCAAGATGCAACTATGAAAACTGCGGAAGTAAGCTTCTTAGTAGGATTCACGGATGTTACGTCTTTTTATAAAGCATTCAAAAAGTGGACTGGAAAGACCGTTTTAACATACCGACACGAAGTTATTTATCGGAAAAATCAATTTAATTCAACAAATTAAATTGTTGAGGAGAGAAAAGATGTTTTTAAAAAATAAAGATTCATGGAATGCAACTTATGATGTTGTAGTAGTTGGTTTTGGTGGTGCAGGTGCCACTGCTGCTCGCTTTGCTGCAGACAAGGGAGCCAAAGTCTTGCTAGTAGACAGTGCTCCTGAGGGCCATGAAGGTGGTAACACCAGATATTGTGGCCAGATTGTTGAAGCAGGTTATGATTATGACAAGCTTAAAAAGTATTATCAAAAAATGACTGAGCCACTTGATTTGGACGAAAAGGTACTCGATACCTTCGTTAGAGGAATGGTTAATTTACCAGAATACTTTGAAAAGTACTTAGGTGGCAAAGCATTCAGCGTTAAGAATAATCCTGGTAATAAGAATGTAGCAATGCTTGCATATATGAGTGCCGAGTACCCGGAATTTGAAGGTGCAGATACAAATGATGACCTTTTAATCCATGATCAGATCTTTGATGCAGCTTTATGGAAAATACTGCGTCTAAATGTTTTAGACCGAAGCGATAGGATTGATGTACTTTATTCCACTCCTGCAAAGCATTTAATCCAAAATGATGATAAAACTATTATTGGTGTTCAAATTGAAAACAAAGGCAAGTTATTCAATGTTCGAGCAAGAAACGGTGTTGTTCTAGCCTTAGGTGGCTTTGAAAATAATGATCAAATGATACAGGATTACTTAGGTGAAACAAACCTCTTACCATACGGGACACTGTATAACAATGGCGATGGTATCAAGATGGCGATTGAAGTTGGTGCTGATTTATGGCACATGAACAACTATGAGCCGGGTGGAACAGTTAACTTTGCTGCGCCAAAAGGCCAAAGAGCCCATAATATTATGGGCTGGAAAGCTTTATTTACGGGTTCACTCATTTCAGTAGGTGATGATGGTACAAGATATGTCCCAGAAGATGACCCAACTAGACATGGTCACCGCTATAACCACGGCCTTTGGAGAATACCACTTGCACAAATTCATCCACATATGATTTTTGATCAAAAGAAGTTTGATGAATTAACTGCTGGCGCTAAAGAAGATTTTCAAAAAGAGACTCTGGCTAAAGCTATTAAGTCAGATACAATTGCTGACTTGGCCAAGACAATTGGTGTTGATTCTGAGGTATTGGAAAATACAATTAAGACCTATAATTTCTTCGTAGATCAAAAGGTAGATTACCAATGCGGCAGGAAACCAGAATCAATGGCAAAAATTTCACTTTCAGGACCGTTTTACTCAATTGCACAGCAACATACAATGCTTAATACTCAGGGTGGTCCAAGACGTAATGAAAACGCTGAAGTTTTGGATACTGATCAAAAAGTGTTGCCTCATTTATACGTTGCCGGAGAATTAGGTCATATAGGAGCCAATCAATATAATGGTGGTGGAGATATTGCCGATTGCCTAATTTTCGGTAAGATTGCTGGTGAAAATGCAGCCACTGTAAAAGATGATCAAGCAGTTACAGGTGCCAGTGTTAGTGAACAAAATTTAGACACTGATTTTCCAGTTTCTGATGTAAAAGAAGAGCATTATACAACTGGCGACAATCAATACATTGGTACGTCAACTAGTGGAATGGGTAATGAAATTGTGGTTCGCGTTACTGTGGATGACCAAAAGAACCCAAGTAAAATTGAAGTGTTGAAAGAAAGTGAGTCGCCTGATTATGGTGAAAAGGCAATTAAGCAGTTGCAGGAAAAAATGATTGCAAACCAGACTGCAGATGTCGATGTCGTTTCAGGAGCTTCTGCCACAAGTCGGGCATTTAAGGCGGCTGTTATGGCAGCACTAAATCAAGCTTAGGACTTTAAAAACAAAAATGGATTCATAGTAAAGTGAATCCATTTTTTTGTGCTAGGAAAAGCCTAATTTGTACATTTTTCGCCAAGTCGGTATAATTAAGAGAATTAATTTATGAAAGTAGCCGATTATGTTTAAAATTATCGTTGAACTGTTTTTCTTAGTGATTATTCAAGCTGCAATTACACCTTTTATTAGAAGATTAGCCTTTGTTCTAGGGGCAGTAGACATCCCCAACAAAAGACGAGTAAACAAGAAGCCAATGCCGACTCTAGGTGGCTTGGGTATTTTTGTTACTTTTAATATTGGGGTTTTTATTCTCTTGCGTGAGCAATTTCCTACTCATGAAGCTTTTAGTGTCCTTCTTGGGTCAAGTGTAATTGTTCTAACCGGAATTATTGATGATATTATGGAACTTAAGCCAAGACAAAAGATGTTTGGTATTTTCATTGGTTCATTGGTAATTTACTTTTTAGCTGGAATAAAAATGAGTGTACTAAACCTACCATTTTTAAATAAGCAAATAAATCTAGGCTGGTGGAGCTTACCAATAACAATTTTTTGGATTTTAGCGTTGACTAATGCTGTCGACTTGATTGACGGCCTTGATGGCTTAGCCGATGGTGTATCAATGATATCATTGACAACAATGGGAATAGTTGGCTATTTCTTCTTACATACAGGTCAGCTTTACATTCCAATTAGTTGTTTTATGTTAGCTGCATGTCTTTTGGGATTTTTACCGTATAATTTTCATCCGGCAAAAATGTTTTTAGGTGACACAGGGGCACTCTACATTGGTTTCATGATTGCGGTATTTTCGCTTAAAGGCTTGAAAAATGTAACTTTTATTTCAATGCTAGTACCAGTCACAATTTTGGGTGTGCCAATCACTGATACAATTTATGCGATGATTAGGCGTAAACTTAATAATCAACCTGTTTCACAGGCAGATAAGCACCATTTGCATCACCAGCTAATGAAAATGGGGTTAACTCACCGTCAAGCAGTTTTAGCAATATATGGAATTTCACTGATTTTTTCATTCATTTCATTGCTTTTCTTACTTTCACCGGTGTGGGGCCTATGGCTACTCATTGCAGGGTTAGCAGTAGCACTAGAGTTATTTGTTGAATCAATTGGCTTATTGGGTGAAAAATACAAACCGCTTTTAAGTTTGATACAAAAAGTAATTAATTCACGTAGTAAGAAAGATCCAACGGTTGAAGTCTGGCATTTGGGTCAAGAAAAACCAGAACAATTAAAAAGCAAACATAAAAAGGACTAGGTACTAGTCCTTTTTATTTGTCATGATAATTATGATCGGTAATTGGAATTTCATTATAGCGTTTATCACCTGGCGTAAATTCGATTTGACCACTCATAAGGTTGGTGAGCTTTTTTTCAAGCTCTTGCTGCTCATCTTCATCGATAAAAATGCTAATGACAACATCGACTCCATAGGTAACTTTTTCAATCCAAATATTTTCTTCTTTTAGAAAATGGTTCACTTCATCAAATCGATTATATGCGACGTGAAACGAAAGCTCTTGTTGCAAGACACGCTTAACAACGCCGATTGCTTCAGCTCCTTCGGTAACGCTGTTAGAATATGCCCGAATTAATCCACCAGCACCAAGTTTAGTCCCCCCAAAATAGCGCGTAACTACAGCAGTAACATTTTTTAAATTCATCAGTTGTAGGGCTTTTAGCTCAGGAACACCAGCGGTTCCAGAAGGTTCACCATTATCGCTGGCTTTTACCTGCTCATCGTTTAATCCTATCGTATAAGCATAAGTGTTGTGAGTTGCATCACGGTATTTTTTTGTGGTTGCAGCGATTACTGCTTCAGCTTCAGCTACTGATTCGGTGCGAAAAAGACTTGCAATAAAGCGACTCTTTTTAATGACTATTTCGTTTGAACCATTTTCTTTAATTGTTAAATAATTTTCTTCTTTGGCCAAAAAAGTTTGCCTCCTTTTGACGTATTTATTATTAGGAGGACAGAGAAATGGAAAATTCATCTTGCCTCACTGGCCGCCAGTGGATTAGCAGTCAAGAGGATTTTAGCACAAATGAAACTTTAACTAAAATTAACGCAATTCAGCAAGGCTATTGTATGCGTTGCGGTGCAAGAGTTTATGCGAAGCTGCCAAATGGCAAATTTTATTGCCGCGATTGTATTGAATTAGGACGCATAGTAGAAGGTGATTTACTTGTTCGTAACCTAGAGTTAGCTGAATTTTCAAGAATGAAGAATGGCGGTCTAACTTGGCAAGGCAGTTTGACAAAACGTCAGGCAGCTGTTTCGTGTGAACTTGTTAAAAATTTCAACCAAAGAGTAGATACGCTAGTTCATGCAGTTACTGGTGCTGGAAAAACAGAAATGCTCTTTGCGGCAATTGCGGAATGCATTTCGCAGGGGAAAAGAAGTTGCATTGCAACGCCAAGAATAGATGTTGTTAATGAGCTGTACCCGAGATTTAGGGCAGCTTTTAACACAATAAAAATTGGTAAATATCATGGCAAAGAGCATCACGAACCCAGACTGGATCAACTAACCATTTGTACCACACACCAGCTCATGAAGTTTTATCATGCTTTTGATTTACTAGTAATCGATGAAGTGGATTCTTTCCCATATGTCGAAAATACGCAACTACATTTTGCCGCAAAGAATGCTGTGAAAGAGGATGGTGTAAGAACCTACTTAACGGCAACTCCAACAAATGATCTACTTGAAAAGGTTAAGAAAAAGCAGTTGAAGATTTTACGTCTTAACCGGCGGTTTCATGGTGGATTATTACCAGTTCCGCGAGAATTATTTTTTTACCGCCCATTTTTGCTCAAACAAAAAATTAATCCTAGATTGTTAAAAGAAATTGACGCAGTTATTAAGAGTGGTCATCAATTACTGCTTTTTGTGCCAAGAATTGAACAGATTTCCATCTATGTGAGTGCATTAAAAAATGATGCTCGGTTTAGTAGCGTAATAGTTGAGGGCGTTCATGCCATGGATAAAAACAGATTGGCAAAAGTGGAAAACTTTAGGCAAGGGAAGCCGCAACTACTTGTGACGACGACAATTTTGGAACGAGGAGTGACATTTAAGCACGTATGGGTAATTGTTGTGCAAGCTGATGACGAGATTTATACATCAGCTAGCCTTGTTCAAATTGCAGGTCGTGTCGGCCGGGCAAAAGATGATACAGATGGACTTGTTTTATTTTGTTACCGCAAGTACACGCAAAATATTCGTAATGCACTTAAGCAAATTAGGGAGATGAATAAATGAAAAAATGCTTGTTATGTGGGCAAGATTTCATTCCTGCTACTTCATTTTTGCGGATTTTTTCCTTTAAAAAGTTTCATGAACAATGTTTGTGCCAACATTGTTTGGCTAAATTTGCACCAATAAGTAGAGAGCACTGTGAAATTTGTTATGGTAAAGCCGCCGCAAATGAACTTTGTCTTGACTGTTTAGAATGGCAAAAAATATATGGACATAATTTACTTCATAATCATGCAATCTACCGCTACAATGATGCTTTTCACGAGATAATGGTAAGTTATAAACGATATGGTGACTATGTTTTACGTGAAGTATTGCAGGAACTGTGTTTTGAGCAGTTAAAGAAAATTAAAGCCGATTTTTATGTTCCTATTCCCACATCCCTTGAACACATCGCAAAAAGGCAGTTTGATACAGTTGCTGCGATTTATAGTCAACTAGTGCCACTTTCGTTTCTTCTTGCCAAAAAAGAAGGTCAAGGTGCCCAGGGTGAGCGTACGCGAAGTGAGCGGCTGAAAAGCAAACAAAGTTTTTTTGTTAAAGAGGGAATTAAGGGTGATGTGAGTAACCACTCAGTCCTGCTTTTGGATGATATTTACACGACCGGAAGAACGTTATATTATGCCCGGGATGCGCTTCAAATAGCCTTTCCGCAAGCAAAGATTTCTAGCTTTACAATTTGTCGATGAGATATGTTGTTCAGCGCTTTCAAGTTTTGTTATAATATAGATAAGATAAGACTGCGAATGCAGTTGAAAGGAGAATCTCATATGTTAAAGTATAATGTTCGTGGTGAAAATATCGAAGTAACCGATGCTCTAAGAAGCTACGTTGAAAAACGTTTAAAGAAATTAGAAAAATATTTTGACTTGAACCAAGATATTATTGCGCACGTCAACCTAAAGGTGTATCGTGATCGTACTGCCAAAGTTGAGGTTACTATTCCACTTCCATACTTAGTATTGAGAGCAGAAGAAACAACTGATGATATGTATCGTAGTATCGACTTTGTTTCTGAAAAACTTGAAAGACAAATTAGAAAATATAAAACACGCGTAAATCGTAAGACCCGTGAAAAGGGAATTGGTGATTTCTTTGTTGAGGGTGCTGAAGAAGAAGCACAAGAAAAAGAAACAAAAGAATTTACTATTGTTCGAAACAAGCAAATTGGTTTAAAGCCAATGAGTCCAGAAGAAGCAATTTTGCAAATGAACATGTTGGAACACGATTTCTTCGTTTTCCAAGATGCTGAAACAAATGGTACTAGTGTTGTTTACCGTAGGAATGATGGTCGTTACGGCTTAATTGAAACTAAATAAATAAGTGCTGTTTTAAGACTGGACCTCACATTTAGTGTGAGGTCTTTGTTTTGTTTATTTTTCATTTAGGGCTAATCATGGTAAAATTATGATGTGTTTTTATACTTAAGTACATATAAGGATCGATTAAATGGCTAATATTTTAAAGAAAATATACAATGGTGATAAAAGAGAACTAAAGAAATTCGAGAAATTAGCTAAGCGTGTAGAAAGTTATGCTGATGAATATAGTAAACTTTCTGATGAGCAACTACAGGCTAAGACACCAGAATTTCGTGAACGCTTGAAAAATGGTGAGACATTAGACGCACTATTACCCGAAGCTTTCGCAGTTTCTCGTGAAGGTGCTAAGCGTGTTCTGGGATTATACCCATTCCACGTTCAAATTTTGGGTGGTATTTCACTACACTACGGTAACATCTCTGAGATGATGACAGGTGAAGGTAAGACTTTAACTGCTACAATGCCAGTTTATTTGAATGCACTGACAGGTAAAGGTGTTCACGTTGTCACGGTTAACGAATATTTATCGAGTCGTGATGAAGAAGAAATGGGTCAATTATATAGATGGCTAGGCCTAACTGTTGGTTTGAACCTTAACGCAATGTCTCCTGATGAAAAACGGGAAGCATATGAGTGCGATATTACTTATTCAACTAACTCAGAATTAGGTTTTGATTATTTGCGTGACAACATGGTTGTTTATAAAGAACAAATGGTTCAGCGTGAACTTAACTACGCCATTCTTGATGAGGTTGACTCAATCTTAATCGATGAAGCAAGAACTCCTTTGATTATCTCTGGTGAAGCAGAGCAAGCTAATGGCGACTATATTCGTGCAGATCGTTTTGTCAAAACTCTTAAAGAAGATAAGAGCGATGATGACGTTGATGATGAAGAGGACCATGGCGATTACAAGATTGACTGGCCAACTAAGACTATTTCTTTAACTAGAACTGGTATTCAAAAGGCTTGTGACCATTTTGGCTTGAGAAACTTATACGATGTTGAAAATCAAAAGCTTGTTCACCACATTGATCAAGCTCTACGTGCAAATTACATCATGCTTAAGGACATCGATTACGTTGTTCAAGAGGGTGAAGTTCTGATTGTTGACTCGTTCACTGGTCGTGTAATGAAGGGACGTCGCTATTCAGACGGTTTGCACCAAGCAATTGAAGCGAAGGAAAATGTTAAGATTCAAGAAGAATCTAAGACACAAGCAACGATTACTTACCAAAACTTCTTCAGAATGTACAAAAAGCTTGCCGGAATGACTGGTACTGCCAAAACTGAAGAAGAAGAGTTCCGTGAAATTTACAATATGCAAGTTATTGCAATTCCAACTAACCGTCCGGTAATTAGAAAAGACCGTCCAGATGTTTTGTATCCTAACTTGGATTCGAAATATGCTGCAGTAGTAGACGAGATTAAAGAGCGTCACGCAAATGGACAACCAGTTTTAGTTGGTACGGTTGCGGTTGAAAGTTCTGAAAGATTAAGTAACTTACTTGATAGAGAAAATATTCCGCACGCAGTTTTGAACGCTAAAAACCACGCTAAAGAAGCACAAATTATCATGAATGCGGGTCAACGCGGTGCTGTAACGATTGCCACTAACATGGCTGGTCGTGGTACTGATATTAAATTAGGACCTGGCGTTAAAGAAATTGGTGGTTTGGCAGTTATTGGTACAGAACGTCATGAATCACGTAGAATTGATAACCAGCTTCGTGGGCGTTCAGGTCGTCAGGGTGACCCTGGTGAAACTCGTTTTTACCTATCACTTGAAGACGATTTGATGAAACGTTTCGGTGGTGAAAGAGTTAAGGACTTTTTGGATCGTTTGTCAGATAATGATGATGATAAAGTCATCGAGAATAGATTTATTACTCGTCAAATTGAATCTGCTCAAAAACGAGTAGAGGGTAATAACTATGATACGCGTAAGCAGACCTTGCAATATGACGACGTAATGCGTATTCAGCGTGAAATTATTTATGGTGAACGGATGCAAGTCATCGGTGAAGAAGATTCACTTAAGGATGTTTTAATTCCAATGATTCGTCGCACTATTAACAGTCAAGTTGACATGTTCACACAAGGTGATCGAAGCAAATGGCGGATAGATTCTCTTCGTGACTTCATTAGTTCTAGTCTTCTATCTGAAGATGAAACAGATGCAATCGACTTTAAGACAATTACAGTTCCTGAATTAAAAGAGAAATTGTATGATGAAGTTGAAAAGAACTATAACGAAAAAGCTGATGTTTTGGCTGACCCTTCACAAATGTTGGAATTTGAAAAAGTAGTTATTCTACGTGTGGTAGATGATCGTTGGACAGATCATATTGACGCAATGGATCAATTACGCCAATCAATTAGTCTTCGTGGCTATGGACAACTTAATCCGCTAGTTGAATACCAGGATTCCGGTTACAACATGTTTGAAGAAATGGTTTCAAATATTGAATTTGATGTAACTCGTTTATTCATGAAGGCTGAAATCAGACAAAATCTTAGTCGTTAAAAATTAAGATTAAAGAGAAAGCGGCTATGCTTTCTCTTTTTTGTATTAAACCTAATTTGGGAGAAAAATTAATGGAATTTAGTGACATCCAAAATCAATTAGACGAGTTAAAAAAGCGGTTAGACCACTTTAGGGGGTCTCTTTGACTTAGAGTCAATTAACGAAAGCATCATTGTTAATGAAAGTAAGATGCAGGAACCCTCGTTTTGGGATGATCAAGAAAAAGCACAAAATTTAATTAGTGAAAATAATCTATTAAAGGAAAAGCGTGACTCTTTTTTAAGTCTGCAGGAAAACTATCAAAATGCAATGACAGCTTTAGAACTTTTACGTGAGGAGCCGGATCAAGAACTGCAAAAAGAGGTTGAAGCAGATTTAGCCAAGTTACAGGAAGAATTTCATAACTATGAAATGGATCTGTTGCTGTCTGGCAAATATGATAATCACAATGCTTTGCTAGAAATTCACCCAGGCGCTGGTGGTACAGAGGCAATGGATTGGGGACAAATGCTGCTGAGAATGTACCAACGATATGCAGATAGCAGAAACTTTAAGTTTGAAATTAACAACTATGAGCCAGGTGAAGAAGCAGGACTGAAAAGTGTTAGCGTTCGAATAAGTGGAAAAAATGCTTACGGCTTATTGAAATCAGAAAATGGAGTTCATCGTTTAGTACGAATTTCACCGTTTGATTCAGCCAAAAGGCGTCACACCTCGTTTGCTTCGGTTGAAGTCATTCCGGAAATTGATGATAGTATCAAAATTGATATTAACCCGAAAGATTTAAGAATTGATGTTTATCGTTCTAGTGGTGCTGGTGGACAACACATTAACAAAACTTCCAGTGCAGTGCGAATTACCCACTTACCAACTGGTTTTGTGACTACATCACAGGCACAACGGTCACAGCTTCAGAACCGTGAAACGGCAATGAATGAATTACGGGCTAAGCTTTTTCATTTAGAAGAGGAAAAGAAACGCCAGCATAAACAAGAACTCAAGGGTGATCAAATGGAAAACGGCTGGGGCTCACAAATTAGGTCTTATGTTTTTCATCCTTATAATTTAGTTAAAGATTTGCGTACAGGCTATGAAACTTCTGATACAAGTGGTGTAATGGATGGAAAGTTACAGCCATTTGTCTATGCATATTTGCAATGGTTACTTAGTCAAGATAATCCGGAGTAGGTGGAAAAATGAGTTTTTGGGGAATTATTGGAATTGTTTTATTAGCAGTTGTCATTCTAAGTGCGATATTTGCTTTCTTTCACATTTTATTCATGCTGTTACCAGCCGTTTTGGTAATTGCAGCTATTCTCTGGCTGATTAACCACTTCACCAAGAAAGACGATGATCAGCGACCAAGTAGTTTTGGTGAGCGACCAGATTTTTCTGAGAAAAACAATTGGTATTCTAATTCGAATGAGCGGCCCAAACGGAAAAAAGTGCGTAATGTTCACACTAAGGATGTTGACAAATAACTGAAAGGCAATTTTAAATGGTAAACGCTGTTAAATTAAAAAATTTAGTTCGAGATAACAAAATTGCATATGTTGTCCAAGGACAGCAATACATTGATGATAAGGAAATAATGGTCTCGGACATTTACCGTCCAGGACTTGAATTAACTGGTTATTTCGATTTTTATCCCAAAGAGCGAATTCAGCTTTTAGGTAGAACTGAGATATCTTATGCGGCTAGGCTAGATCACGAGAGCTTAGTCAATGTCTTTAAGCGACTATGTACGCCGCAAACGCCATGTTTCTTTGTTTCACGTTCTTTGCCTGTGCCAAAAGAACTTAAGGAAGCAGCAGAGGACGCTAAGATTCCAATTTTGTCTTCAACTGAGTCAACAACCTATGTTTCAAGTCGACTAACGGAATATTTGCGTGAACGCTTGGCCGTTAGAGATACCGTTCATGGTGTTTTAGTTGAAGTAAAAGGAATGGGCATTTTACTAACTGGTGACTCTGGTGTTGGAAAGTCGGAAACTGCTCTTGGTTTGATTCATCGGGGCCACAGGCTAATTGCTGATGACCGTGTTGATGTTTACCAACGTGATGTTGAAACTGTAATGGGTGAGGCACCACAAATTTTGAAGCATCTGATGGAAATCCGTGGTATCGGAATTATTGATGTAATGGATTTGTTTGGTGTCGGTGCAGTGAAAAATCGCGAGGTAATTCAGCTTGTAATCAAACTGGTTAATTGGAATGAAAAGGCTAATTATGATCGGTTAGGGTTCGAAGAAAGTAAACGTGAAATTTGCAATGTTGAAATTCCCCAGATTACTATTCCAGTCAAAGTTGGTCGCAGTATGGAAGATATCATTGAAATTGCCGCAATGAATTTTAGAGCAAAAAGAATGGGTTATAATGCCACGACTACTTTTGACAATAATTTGACTAGTCTGATTGCTGAAAACTCTAAAGATGACTCAACAAAGGGTGAAAGTAAATGAAGTTAGTGATTAGTCCTGACGCCTTTGTAATTGGTAACTTTAGTGTAAAATGGTACGGCGTTATCATGGCCGTTGCAATCATTTTGGCGGTTTCAATGGCAATTGTTGAAGGTAGGAAACGCCAAATCGAAAGTGAGGACTTTCTTGACCTATTGTTATGGGTAGTTCCACTTGGTTATGTTGGAGCTCGAATCTATTATGTGATTTTTGAATGGAGTTACTATTCGAAGCATCCTGATCAGATTATTGCAATTTGGAATGGTGGCATTGCAATCTATGGTGGTTTAATTGCTGGCTTGGTTGTTTTACTAATATTTTCTTATCGAAGAATGTTACCGCCATTTTTAATGCTAGATGTAATTACACCAGGGGTTATGGCAGCGCAAATTCTTGGACGTTGGGGTAACTTCTTCAATCAAGAAGCTCACGGTGGACCAACAACTTTACATTTTTTGCAGAGCCTACATTTGCCAGATTTTATCATTAATCAAATGAAGATTGGCGGTACTTATTATCAGCCGACATTTTTGTATGAATCATTTTTTAACCTCATCGGGTTAATTCTGATTCTGGTATTAAGACACAGAAAGCACTTGTTTAAACAAGGTGAGGTCTTTATGCTGTACCTTGGTTGGTATTCTATCGTGCGCTTTTTTGTCGAAGGATTGCGTACAGATAGTTTATATTTAACAAGTGGAATAAGAATTTCCCAGTTATTAAGTTTGATTTTGTTTATTGCTGTAATTGCTTTATTCATATATCGAAGAAAAGTCGTCAAACCTAAATGGTATCTTGACGGTAGTGGGTTAAAATTCCCGTATTCAAGAGATTAGTAAAAATATAAATAGAAAGATTGGAAAAACAATGACAAAAATTGCAGTTTTAGGAGCAGGTTCATGGGGAACAGTTCTAGGTTCGATGCTTGCTGATAAAGGTAATGAAATCGTACTTTACGGTAATAATGAAGAAGTTAACCAAGAAATTAACGAGCATCATACCAACGAGCTTTACATGAAAAACTGGAGTGTTAATGAAACAGCTACAGCCACAGGTGACTTAAACAAAGCACTTGATGGCGCTGAAGTCATTCTTTTTGTGTTGCCAACGCAAGCAATTAGGATTGTTGCCAAGCAAGTTGGTCAAATTTTGACTGAAACTGGTCGCAAGCCATTAATTGTAACTGCAACTAAGGGAATTGAACCAGGGACTAAGAAATTAATTTCAGAGATTCTTACCGAAGAAATCTATCCTAATGACACTGATAAAATTGTGGCAATTTCAGGTCCAAGCCACGCCGAAAGTGTTGCTCAAAAAGATCTCACTGCTATTTCTTGTGCATCAACAAGTAAAGCAAACGCCGAAAAAGTACAGGAAATGTTTTCAAATGACTATTTCCGCTTATACACTAATAGCGACTTAGTTGGTGTTGAAGTTGCAGGTGCAGTTAAAAACGTAATTGCAATCGCTGCAGGAATTTTGGTTGGTAAGCATTATGGTGATGATGCTAAAGCAGCTTTAATGACCAGAGGTCTTGCTGAAATCACAAGACTTGGCGTTAACTACTTTGGTGCTGATCCAATGACATTTAGTGGCTTATCTGGTATCGGTGATTTAATCGTTACTTGTACTTCAGTTAATTCACGTAATTGGCGTTGTGGTAAACAACTTGGTGAAGGTAAGAGTCTTGATTATGTTTTGCAAAATATGGGACAAGTTGTTGAAGGTGCCACAACCGTGAAGGCAGTTCATGAATTATGCCAAGAAAAACAAATTGATATGCCAATTAGTGAAGCAATTTATCGTGTACTATATGAAAACTCTAATGTTGACGCTGAAATCACCAAAATGATGGGAAGAAGTCCAAAGCAAGAAATTAGACTTTAATCGGCTTTAGATGTAAGATTTACTTACGAAAAATAAGAGTATAGTTAAGGTGTAATTATGACAAAAAAATATGATGTAATTGTAATTGGTGCTGGCCCGGGCGGACTAACTGCAGCACTATATGCTTCGCGAGCTAACCTTTCAGTTTTAATCTTGGATCGTGGTTTATACGGTGGTCAAATGAATAATACTGATGCAATTGACAACTATCCTGGTTTTACTGAAATTAAGGGGCCAGAGTTGGGCGAGAAAATGTACAATTCGGTAATGAAATTTGGTTCCGAATTTGAATATGGTGATGTTCAGTCAGTAACTATAGACGGTGAAAATAAGGTTGTTAAGACTGACACTGGTGAATATAGTGCTCCTGCGTTGATTATTGCAACAGGTGCTGATCATCGGCACCTGAACGTACCAGGAGAAGAAGAATATTCCGGTAAGGGTGTATCTTATTGTGCTGTTTGTGATGCTGCATTTTTCAAGGATGAAGACATTGCAGTAATCGGAGGTGGCGATTCGGCGATTGAAGAAGGAATTTATTTGGCTCAGAGTGCTAAATCAGTGACTGTTATTCACCGTCGAGATCAGTTACGGGCTCAGCCAACTTTACAAAAACGTGCTTTTGCCAATGATAAAATCAATTTCATTTGGAATGGGATAACTGAATCAATCGATGGCGATGGCCAACGCGTAACAGGTGTTACATACAAGGACAAAGAAACTGGTGAAGAAAAGCAATTGGCTACTCGTGGTGTCTTCATTTACGTTGGTGTGATTCCTCAAACTGCTCCTTTTAAAGAGCTTGGAATAACCGATGAGCAGGGCTGGATTCCAACAGATGATCACATGAGAACTAAGGCTGATGGTATTTTTGCCTTAGGCGATGTTCGAGCAAAGGATTTGCGCCAGATTGCTAATGCTGTTGGTGACGGTAGTATAGCTGGTCAAGCCGCTTACAATTATCTACAAGATTTAAATGATAAATAAAACTAGGAAAGGATTCATAAAAAATGGATTCTTTTTTTATTATTGCGGATAGCTAAGTTGATAAATGCTAGAATAGAAATTATGAAAACGAATTAGCCATTTAAAAACAAGAAAAAGAGGTTTAGTGCTGTAATGAACGCTAAAGAAATATTTCAAGTTTGGCAAAAAACGCCTAATATGCCTGATTATTTAAAGAAGCAACTAGAACAGTTGGGACAAGATCCGAAATGGATTGAAGATGCTTTTGGCCAAGAAATTAATTTTGGAACTGCCGGTATGCGAGGCCGACTTGAACCGGGAATTAATCGGATAAACCTGTTTACAATTGGCTGGGTAACAGAAGGGCTAGCAAGATTAATTGATGAAAAAGGTTCTGAGGCGCAAAAACGCGGCGTAGTCATTTCTTTTGATTCAAGATATCATTCACGTGACTTTGCTGAACATGCGGCTCGGATTCTTGGAGCCCATGGCATCCACGTCTACCTTTTCGATGACTTGCGACCAACGCCAGAATTGTCTTATGCAGTCCGTTATCTCCATACATTTGCTGGTATTAACATTACCGCTTCGCATAATGCCAAACAATATAACGGCTATAAAGTGTACGGTGAAGACGGTGCCCAAATGGGACCAGTCGATGCTGATCGTGTTTTTGACTATGCACAAAAGATAACGGACATTTTTCAAGTTAAGACTGCTGAAGTTCAGGAATTACGTGCTAATGGCACTTTGGAGTTAATTGGTGAAGATCTTGATGAAGCCTATTTAGCTGAATTAAAAACAGTTAATGTTGATAAAAAGCAGATTAAGCAGAATGCAGATCAATTAAAAATTGTCTATACACCACTCCATGGTACAGGCAAGATGCTTTATGAGCGTGCCTTTAAGCAAAACGGGTTCGTTAATGTTTACCCTGTAGCAAGTCAATCGATTATTGACCCTGAATTTCCAACAACTAAGAAGCCTAATCCTGAGTATCGTGATGTTTTTAATCCAGGAATTGAACTTGCAAACCAAGTAAATGCTGACTTGATTATTGCGACGGATCCGGATGCAGACCGAATGGGCGCTTGTGTAAGGACAAAAAATGGTGAATTCCAGGTTCTGACTGGTAATCAAATTGCCACTTTGATGATCTATTATCTTTTAGTTAACTTAAAAGACAATCATCAACTAGCAAGTGACTATGAATTAATCACTTCAATTGTTTCAAGTAGTATGCCACTGAAAATTGCACAAGACTTTGGAATTAGAACCAAAACAGTGTTAACCGGCTTTAAATTTATCGGCGAAGAAATTGACCGAATGAACAAGGAGCACGATGGCCGTTTCTTAATGGGCTTTGAAGAAAGCTATGGCTACTTATTCAAGCCATTTGCACGCGATAAAGATGCAATGCAGGGCGCAATTATGTTTGCAGAGGTTGCCTCGTACTATGCTTCTCGTCAAATGACTGTTTTGGATGGCTTAAACGAGATCTGGCAAAAGTATGGCACATCATATGAACTCACACGTGCAATTGAAATGCCTGGCATCGGTGGACAAAAGAAAATGACGCAATTAATGGCTAAATTGCGTGAAAGTCAGTTAACCGAGATAAATGGGGTAAGGGTTTCTAAAATTGAAGACTACTTATTGCAAGAACAGTTTAGTGGAAAGCAAAAACAACCATTTACTGACTTACCTAAGTCCAATGTATTGAAGTACTATCTTGCCGATGATACTTGGCTTGCTCTAAGACCATCAGGCACTGAGCCAGTTATTAAAGCATACGTTGGGGTTAACAAGCCAGACATTAAACAAGCTGAAGCGGCAGCACAGGACTATCAAGAAGCTTTAGCACAACTTTTAAAATAAAAACAAAAGACGTGCGAAAATACGTTCGAGGTAGTAGAATAGAATAAACGAAATAAAGGTTGGACTTTTTGGTCCAATTTTTTTATGAGGAGCCTATCTATGATTAAACGACAAGATAAACGAAAATTTGAGCTTGTCTCAAAGTTTAAACCTGCAGGAGATCAAGAGCAGGCAATTAATAAATTAACTGACGGCTTTAAAAAAGGTTATAAGGAACAAATTCTTGAAGGAGCTACTGGTACAGGTAAAACCTTTACGATGGCTAATGTTATTGCCAATTTGAACAAGCCGACATTAGTAATTTCACATAATAAAACTTTGGTTGGTCAGTTGTATGGCGAATTTAAGGAGTTTTTCCCTAACAATGCAGTTGACTACTTTGTTTCGTACTATGACTACTACCAACCTGAGGCTTATGTACCCCAGTCAGATACCTATATTGAAAAAGATTCATCAATCAATGACGAAATTGATCAGTTGCGTCACCAAGCTACCAGTGATTTGACGGAGCGAAACGATG
Organism: Lactobacillus sp. ESL0263; assembly: GCF_003692845.1. Classification (NCBI taxonomy): domain Bacteria; kingdom Bacillati; phylum Bacillota; class Bacilli; order Lactobacillales; family Lactobacillaceae; genus Lactobacillus; species Lactobacillus sp. ESL0263. The sequence continues at coordinate 181,734 of NZ_REHL01000004.1, forward strand.
TGATTGTCGTAGCATCTGTTTCTTGTATTTACGGTTTGGGTGATCCAAAAGAGTATTCTGCAAGTGTGATTACGGTTCATGAAGGCGATGACTATGGGCGTAATACATTGCTGCGCAATCTTGTAAACATTCAGTATGATCGCAATGATATTGACTTCCAGCGCGGACGGTTTAGAGTGCGCGGAGATGTTGTTGAAGTCTTTCCAGCTGGTAACTCAAGTCATGCCTACCGAATTGAATTCTTTGGGGATGAAATTGACCGAATCGTTGAAATTGATTCTTTAACAGGTGAGGTAATTGGTGAGCGTGAGAGTATTTCACTATTTCCAGCTACGCATTTCATGACTAATGAAGAACAAATGCGCAGAGCGCTTAAAGCTATTTCGCAAGAAATGAAGCTTCAAGTTAAGAAGTTTGAAGGAGAGGGAAAACTCCTTGAAGCGGAGAGAATTAAGCAGCGCACTACTTTTGACATGGAAATGATGGGAGAAGTTGGTTTTACCAGTGGAATTGAAAACTATTCCAGACATATGGAAAATCGAAAAGAGGGCGAACCGCCTTACACTTTGCTTGATTTCTTTCCAGATGACTTTTTAATTCTAATTGATGAGTCCCATGCCACGATGCCTGAAATTCGAGCAATGTACAATGGTGACCGTAATCGAAAGAAAACGTTAATTGATTACGGCTTCAGATTACCATCTGCATTGGATAACCGGCCTTTAAAAATTGATGAGTTTGAAAAGCATGTAAATCAAATTATGTATGTTTCTGCTACACCTGGTGATTATGAACTCGAGCGAACTGACCACAAGGTTGAGCAGATTATCCGACCAACAGGATTGTTGGATCCGAAAATTGAGGTCCGACCGGTTGAAGGTCAAATTGATGATTTGGTCGGTGAAATTAATAAGCGAATTGAGCGTAATGAACGTGTCTTTATCACTACATTAACTAAGAAAATGGCAGAAGACTTGACCGATTATCTAAAGGATTTAGGGATTAAGGTTCAATATCTGCACTCTGATGTAAAGACACTTGAAAGAATGCAAATACTGCGTGACTTACGAATGGGCAAGTATGATGTGCTAATTGGAATTAACCTTCTTCGTGAAGGTATCGATGTTCCTGAAGTTTCATTAGTCGCGATTCTTGATGCTGATAAAGAAGGCTTTTTACGAGCTTACCGCCCACTTGTTCAAACAATGGGACGTGCATCGCGTAATTCTAATGGTGAAGTAATTATGTATGCTGACACAATCACGGATTCTATGCGGGAAGCAATTGAGGCAACGCAGAGAAGACGTAAATTGCAAATCAAGTTTAACGAAGAACACGGTATCACACCAAAGACAATCGTTAAGCCGATTAGAGACGTGATTTCTGCCACCAAGGCTGTTGATGAAGTTGCTGAGACTGATAGCTTTGCTGATCTTAACTTTGATGAACTAACTGTTAAACAGAAGAAAACGATGATTAAAGATCTTCGTCAGCAAATGCAAGAAGCCGCTAAGAAACTTGATTTCGAAGGTGCCGCAACATTGCGTGACGCAATCATGGAGCTTGAAAGTTCAACAAGAAAACCAATTGAGAAAAAGGGAAAAACACTAAATGGCAAATGATAAGATTGTAATTCGCGGGGCACGTGAACACAATTTAAAAGATATTAATTTAACAATTCCAAAAGATAAAATGGTGGTAATCACTGGTTTATCGGGTTCTGGTAAGAGCTCGCTTGCCTTTGATACACTGTATGCTGAAGGTCGTAGACGTTATGTTCAATCATTGTCTAGCTATGCTCGTCAATTTTTAGGTCAAATGGACAAACCGGATGTTGATTCAATTGATGGCTTAAATCCGGCAATTTCAATTGATCAAAGAACTACCTCGCATAATCCTCGTTCAACAGTTGGTACAGTTACTGAAATCAATGACTACTTGCGTTTACTATGGGCTAGAGTTGGTCATCCAATCTGTCCGAATGATGGAACATTAATTGAAAGACAATCCGTTGAGCAGATGGTTGACCGAATTTTAGCATTACCTGAAAGGACTAAAATTCAGCTACTCGCACCTGTAATCAGATCTAAACGTGGCGCTCACAAGGAAGTATTTAAAAGGGTTCAACGTGCTGGTTATGTGCGTGTGATTGTTGATGGTGAGATGCATGATATCAGTGAGGATTTTGATTTAGACAAAAATAAACGCCACACCATTGATATTGTCGTTGACCGGTTGGTAGTTAAAGAAGGTATCAAATCACGTCTTTTTGATTCAGTGGAAGCTGTGCTAAGGCTGTCAGAAGGATACATGGATGTTGATATTATTGATGGTGAGACACTAAACTTTTCTGAGTTCTACGCTTGTCCTAAATGTGGTTTTACAGTAGGCGAAATGGAACCACGTTTATTCTCTTTCAATGCACCGTTTGGTGCTTGTCCAGATTGTGATGGATTGGGAGTAAAGCGTTCAGTTGATGAAGATTTAGTTGTTCCTGATAAAAGTAAGACACTAGCTGAAGGGGCAATTGTTCCTTGGAAGACTTCAAATTACTATGGTGGGATGCTTCAACAAGCATGTGACGCATTAAAGATTCCAATGGATAAGCCATATAGTAAATTGACCAAAAATCAAAGAGAAATCTTGATGCATGGTTCTAAGAAAGAAATTTCTTTTCATTTATCTGGTGAATTTGGCGTGAAGAACACCACTGCACCATTTGAAGGCGTAATGGAAAACATTGAAAGACGCTACATGAACCCAATGTCCAAATTTATGCGCGATGTCATGGGTAAATACATGACAGAATTAACGTGTTCAACTTGTCACGGCAAGCGCCTTAACCAAAAAGCTTTAGCAGTTAAAGTTATGGGAAAAGATATTTCGGAAGCATCTGAAATGTCGATTACCAAGGCTTTGGAATTTTTTAATAACATTAAATTAAATGAACAAGAAACAATTATTGCTAAACCAATTCTTAAAGAAGTGCGAGATCGACTATCCTTCTTGAACAGTGTTGGCCTAGACTATTTAACGTTATCTCGTTCCGCTAACACTCTGTCTGGTGGGGAAGCTCAACGAATTAGATTGGCCACACAAATTGGCTCAAACTTGTCCGGAGTAATGTATGTTTTGGATGAGCCATCGATTGGGTTGCATCAACGTGATAATGATCGTTTGATTTCTGCACTAAAGCGAATGCGTGATCTAGGTAACTCATTGATTGTCGTTGAACATGATGATGAAACAATGCGCCAAGCTGACTATCTTGTTGATATGGGGCCTGGTGCTGGTAGTTACGGTGGTGAAGTAATGGCTGCCGGAACACCTGAAGAAGTTGAAGCTAATCCAAAATCACTTACAGGACAATATTTGTCTGGTAAAAAATTTGTGCCGGTTCCATTAGAAAGACGTAAAGGTAATGGGAAAAAGATTACCATTACCGGAGCTGAAGAAAATAACCTAAAAAATCTTAAGGTTGAATTTCCACTGGGTAAGCTAATCGTTGTTACTGGCGTGTCAGGTTCTGGTAAATCGACTTTGGTCAACATGATTTTAAAACGTGTATTAGCGCAAAAGTTGAATCGTAACCAGACTAAACCTGGTAAATATAAGAGTATTTCTGGCTATAAAAATATCGAAAAAATCGTTGATATTGATCAGAGTCCAATTGGGAGAACTCCTCGAAGTAACCCTGCCACCTATACTAGTGTTTTTGATGATATTAGAGCATTATTTGCTCAAACTAATGAATCAAAATTACGTGGCTATACTAAAGCTCGTTTTTCATTCAACGTCAAAGGTGGACGCTGTGAAGCTTGTCGCGGTGACGGTATAATTAAAATTGAAATGAACTTTTTGCCAGATGTCTACGTACCTTGTGAGGTATGTCACGGCAATCGTTACAACTCAGAAACGCTTGAAGTCACATATCGCAAGAAGAATATTGCCCAAGTCCTTGATATGACCATTAGTGAAGCTTGCGACTTTTTCAAGAATATTCCAAAAATTGCCCGCAAGTTGCAAACAATCGTCGATGTAGGATTGGGTTACGTGAAATTAGGTCAATCTGCCACTACTTTATCTGGTGGAGAAGCGCAAAGAATGAAGTTAGCAGCAGAGTTACAAAAAATTTCGACTGGTAAGAATTTTTATATTCTAGATGAGCCAACAACTGGTCTTCATACTGATGATATTAAGCGTTTGCTTGAAGTAATGCAGCGGCTAGTTGATCAAGGTAATACAGTATTAATTATTGAACATAACCTTGATGTGATCAAAAATGCTGACTGGCTAATTGACCTTGGTCCTGACGGTGGTGAAGGTGGTGGCACAATTGTTGCAACTGGTACCCCTGAAGATGTTGCTAAAGTAAAGGAAAGTTATACAGGACAATATCTTGCCCCTGTTCTTAAACGAGACACTGCGCTAACTAAAGAAGCAGCGAAAAAAGCAAAGAAATAGTATTTATTTACATATAAAAAGTGTAAAATATCGGACAGGGAGGAATAGAAATGGATAATTTTTCAAATTACAGAGAGAGACGCGGCTTTAATTGGGCTGCACTTATCTCCGGCATATTAATGATTATTGCAGGAGTATTTTTAATTAGTCACCCAAATAAGGCTTTACATGCATTTGTCTTGCTGTTTGCGATTATTTCAATAGTCCAAGGTTTTGTCTGGCTCGCATTTTATAGTCGCTTTCGTTATTTTGTTTCCTTTAGTTGGATTTCAATCGTTACGGGGGTTTTGGATATCATCATTGGTATTTTATTCCTCTATTCATACGATGCAGCAGGTTTAACCATTGCATACTTATTTGCCTTCTGGTTCCTGTTTGATTCAATTTCTGGAATTATTTTCACGTGGCATTTACGCAGTTTATCTGGTTTTTATTTCTGGGTAAACATGATACTGAATATTTTCGGGCTCTTGATTGCAGTAGGATTAATGTTCAACCCAATGCTTTCAGCATTGACATTAATTTGGCTCGTTGCCTTCTGGCTATTTATTTTTGGAATAAGCGAAGTAATTGCAGCATTTGCTCATAGATAAAGATTGAAAAAGTTCGTAATGAACTTTTTTTTTGACCTGAAATGTGAAACACCCGGTATGTTATAATTTGAGTAGAGGGGAGTGCAACATGACTAATAATAAAAAACAATTGTTGATTGTCACTGGAATGAGTGGGGCTGGAAAGACTGTCGTTTCACATTCCTTAGAAGACATGGGATACTTTGTTGTTGATAATTTGCCTCCAACCTTACTTTCAAGTTTTTGGGATTTAATTGTCAACTCGGATGATTATTCTAAAGTAGCAGTGGTAATCGATTTAAGAGTGCGCAGTTTCTATAAGGACTTAATAAATGAAATAAGTTCACTTGAGGATAATAGCTGTGTTCAAACACGGATTATCTTTTTGGATGCTTCGGATGATATATTGGTTGCTCGCTATAAAGAAACAAGGCGTGTTCCTCCACTAGTTCATGGTGGGAGGCTACTTGATGGCATTATTGAAGAGCGACATATTCTTGCAGGAATTAAAAATCGTGCTAATGACATTATTGACACGTCAAACCTTACTCCTCAAGAATTAAAAGAAAAAATGTTTGAAGAATTTAGTGATCAAGAAAAGCAGCCATTTTCAATTGAAGTTCTTTCTTTCGGCTTTAAATATGGTCTGCCAATTGATGCTGATCTTGTGATAGATGTACGCTTTTTACCAAATCCATTTTATATTTCTGAATTACGACCTTTTACGGGACTTGATCAACGAGTTTTCGATTATGTGATGGATAAAGATATTACACAAGTATTTTATGAAAAACTGTTAGATTTATTGAGAACGGCCATGCCAGGGTATATTAAAGAGGGAAAGAGCAAGTTAACTATTGCGATTGGCTGTACAGGTGGTCAACACCGTAGTGTAGCAATTGCAAGGCAGCTTGCACATGATTTGTCACAAGACTATCCAGTTGATATAACTCATCGCGAAATTAGCAGGTATACCAGAAAAAGGTGAAAATATGACATATAGCGATTCCAAAGTGATTAGGGTAACGAGAAGTAGAAGACCCAAAATTGTTGTAATTGGTGGTGGAACGGGTCTACCAGTTGTTTTGAGTGCGTTAAAAGAGCAAGATGCGCAAATCACAGCAATTGTAACAGTTTCAGATGATGGCGGCTCTTCTGGAACAATTCGTAACTTCATTAATGTTGTTCCACCTGGTGATATTCGTAACGTATTAGTTTCTCTAAGCGACATACCACAAGAACAAAAAGATGTTTTTCAATACCGTTTCGATTCATCAGACTCATTTTTCTCGGGACATGCGATAGGTAATTTGATTATTGCTGCTTTAAATGAAATGCATGGTAATATTTTTGACGCCGTCCAATCATTGTCAAAAATGATGCGTGTTGATGGACATGTTTTCCCAGCTTCTAACGAGCCTTTAACATTGAATGCGGAATTTATTGACGGGACAATCCAAGCGGGAGAAAAGGAAATAACTAACAAGGACAAACGAATCAAGCGTGTTTGGGTAACAGATACGAATTCTAATAAAGAACCGGAGGCTGTTTCACCTGTTCTGGACGCAATAATGCAAGCTGATGCAGTTGTTTTGGGTCCAGGAAGCTTATTCACTTCAATTCTTCCTAATTTGATGATACCTAACCTCGGTGAAGCTGTTAGAAAAACAAAAGCCGAAGTTATTTATATTTGTAATATCATGACCCAACTTGGCGAGACCGATCACTTTTCCGACTGTGATCATGTTGATGTTATCAATAAGCATCTTGGTGGTCATTATGTAAACACAACTTTGGTTAATGGTGCAAAAATTGACATGTCAAAATTTAATCCTAAGGATTATGATGCCTACATTGAACCCGTTAAAAATGACTATGATGGCTTGCGAAAGCAAGGGTGCCGGGTAATCACAGATGACTTTATTGACCAACGAAGCGGCCTTGTTTTCCATGATGGTGAAAAAGTGGCAAACGAGATAATTAATCGTGCATTTACGGCAATGTCGACCAGAAAGACTACGGAATAACCAATGGCAAGTTATGCAAGTGAAGTAAAGAAGGAACTTACCTCCTTACCAATTCATCCTGAGCACGCAAAGGCTGAATTAGCTGCTTTTTTGCGGATGAACGGTGTTTTAAACTATCATGACCGTATGTTTAGTCTTGATATCACAACTGAAAACCCAGCAATTGCTCGACGAATTTTTTCTTTAATAAAAACAGCGTATCGTGTAGAACCGTTATTAATTGTTTCGCGTAAAATGAAACTAAAGAAAAATAACCAGTATTTGGTGCGCCTGCAAAATCATGTCAAAGAAATTTTGACTAATTTGGAAATTTTAGCGCCTGATTCAGGTTTAATCACGCGAATACCTAAAAGAATAATTGATTCGCGCGAGGGTGCAATGTCGTATTTGCGTGGTGCGTTCTTAGCAAGTGGGAGTGTAAATAATCCGGAAACAAGCAGGTATCACTTGGAAATATATTCTGCTTATGAAGATCACAACAATGATTTATTAGAACTAATGAATCATTATTTTAACCTTAATGCCAAAACAATTAGTAGAAGGCGGGGTTATATAGTCTATCTCAAAGAAGCAGAGAAAATTGGCGATTTTCTTCACGTTGTCGGTGCAGTCAACGCAATGCTATCCTTTGAAGACTTAAGGATTATGCGTGATATGCGCAATTCGGTTAATCGCTTAGTTAATTGTGATACGGCAAATTTGAAAAAGACTGCTAATGCTGCTGCTAAACAAGTTGAGGATATTGAATTAATAGAACGTAAAATCGGGCTTGAAAATATTCCAGAAAAGCTGCAGGGAATCGCAAGATTGCGGCTGGCCAATCCGGAACTGTCATTAAAAGAGATTGCTCAGCAAGTTCCAGATGGACCTATTTCAAAATCAGGTGCAAATCACCGTTTTGCTAAACTGCATGAAATGGCACAGAAATTAGAAGAATAAAAAAGATCTCCAAGCTATTTAGCTTGGAGATCTTTTTAGTTTAATTAGTATCTAACTACTTCTTTTGGTTGACCATAATTTCATCAATTAAGCCATAATCCTTTGCTTCTTCAGCAGTTAGGTAGTTATCACGTTCAGTATCTTTCTGAATCTTTTCAAGTGGTTGACCAGTAGTTTCGTGAAGAATCTTATTGATCTTTTCACGGCTCTTTAAAATTTCATTAGCTGCAATTTGAATATCAGTTTGTTGGCCTTGAGCCCCACCTAAAGGTTGGTGAATCAATACAGTAGAGTTAGGTAAAGCAAAACGTTTACCCTTTGCACCACTGGTTAATAGAATAGAAGCCATAGAGGCAGCCATTCCGATTGCAATAGTTGATACATCTGACTTAATGAAGTTCATCGTATCCATAATTGCTAAACCAGAAGTGATTACACCACCGGGTGAGTTGATATAAAGGGAAATGTCCTTAGTGTTGTCTTGAGCATCAAGGAATAATAACTGGGCAATAATTGTATTTGCCATGTCATCATTAATTTCTCCACTGAGCATGATAATTCGATCTTTTAGCAAACGAGAATATATGTCATAAGCACGTTCGCCACGAGCAGTTTGTTCAATAACTGTAGGTACAAGCATCTTTTTACCTCCTAAAATTAAAGTCATTTTTGTTAGCACTCTAATAAGTACAGTGCTAATTAAATCACTTACATTAAATGCTGTCAATGAAAGTGTATTAATTTTGTATTCTAAGTTACAATGTTCTTATTATATAATACGAAAGTAAACTAAAATATTGGAGGAATAATTTTGAAGCTTTTTAAGAAAATTGCAATTCTTGCGACAACAATGCTTGCTGGCCTAGCATTGTCAACTGGTCTTGCAATTACATCGGTTGAGGCTGATTCTAATCAATCGCAGCAGCCAACGCAAGGAGAAACTAAAACCACTCCTAGCAAGAATAGTAATCAGGGAGAAAATACCGATGAGGAAAATGACAGTGGCGATCCCAATAGTCAACCTGATCCTGGTAATACCAACTCTGATACTCAAAATGATAAGCAGCCGATAGTAAAAAAGAAAACACCTAAACAAGTAATAACTGGTTATGCAATGATGACTAAAGTTGCTGGTAACAAAAACTATAAGGTTTGGGCAAATGTAACAGATGGCAAAGTTAGTAAAAAAGTTGCTGATGGGATTAATTTTCAATATAGCCATATTCAATCAGACCAACTAATTGAAACTAAAAGTGCGCGCTATTGGCGAATTTATGTTAATGGTCGAAAAGTTGGTTATGTAAATGAAAAATTCTTTGCTAGAAACCAAATTGCTGTTCCTAAGACTATTAGCTTGGTTAACAACGAGTTTTATGAATTTTTCACACGGGATGCAATTTCATATGCAACTAATTACATGGGTACGGTTATTAGTAATGACAATGTGAAAGTTTCGCGTGAGACTATCTCTTGTGCAACTCCAAAAACTTATACGGTTAAATATACATATGGTGATGCGACAGCAAGCGTCAAAATAACTGTTAGAAAGAGTACTACTGAAGGAATTGCTGATCCTGATGTAACTAATTCGTTCCCTGCGCAGCCTGGTACAAATGAACACCAAGCATGGAAAACACATTATGGTTCTTCAGTTAATTACATTAGTCCTACAGAATACACACCAGAAACAGAATCACATACTCTAACAAGTGGTAATATGACTCTGAAGACAAGATTTTATCAACCAGTTCTTCTGAGCGTAAAGGATCCAACCGATGATAATATTAATCGTGTTGGCCATATTCCAGAAGGTGTAACTGTTTCAAACGGCTGGGCTTATACCAGTTTATTGAGTCACACTTATTTAAGCTCTGGTCACATTGTTGGTTATGATTTGAATAAGTTAACTAATCCATATAATGCTCAACATCTTTTAGACATGTCACAAAAAGACTTTAATAATTACGTTAAGCATATTAAAGTTAGTCCATATATCCCAATTGGTCACGGTCAAGCAATGGGTGCAAGTGACAAGTATATCTATGTGATTAACAATGATAATAAATTAAATGAAACTACTGACTCAGAAGAAATTGTTCAAATTCGTAAGAGTGATTTACAAATTAACAAGATTTGGACAATGAAAACTTGGGTAGGTGACCAAAATAGTCCTCGTTACTTCCATAACGGTGTAATCATGAACGACTATGAGATGTACACGGTATATCATGATACTAAGAATAATCGCTATGAATATTGGCAACTAACTCGTACTGGTGACAACTGGAATCCAAAATTAGTTGGTAAAACAGATGGCAATTTTGTTAACAACAATTCACCGGTTCAAGGTTTTGCTTATGATCCAGATCATAAGAACTTTTACTTAGCATTTAATGATTTAATCTTCAAAATTGGTCGCGATGGAACTTTAAAGGATCACTATTCATTTGATACTGGTCGTGAAATTGAAGGTATTTCAGTACATGATGGAAAACTTTACGTTAACTTAGCACAACGTGCAGAGTTATTAGTAAGCATGAACATTGATTAAAAAATAAGCAGTATTTAAAGTAAATAAAAAGAAGAGCTAATTAGCTCTTCTTTTTTTGATTCTTCTTTTGACATTCGGGACAAATACCAAAAATTTCTAGGTGACTTGCCGACGTAACATAGCCCGTTTGTTTTTCAGCTTCTGCACGCATACGATTTTCAACTGCTTCAAAGTCTGGATAATAGACGTCAGCTATGTTATCGCATTGTTTACAAATAATGTGGAAATGAGGCTCTACAAAGTAGTCATAGTGAATGGAATCATCACTATTTTTGATTTCGATAACAATGCCTGCGTCAACTAATTTGTTTAGTGTGTTGTAGACTGTTGCTCGATAGGCTGGCTCGTCGCCGCTAATTGCTTTAAAAATAGTAGCTGCAGTAGGATGATTATGATGTGTCCGCAGATATTTCAAGATTTTAAGCCGTGGCTTGGTGACTTTCAAATTATGCTCACGTAGTAAATCTTCTGTTTCTTTTAAGTAGTTTGGCACAGGTTTCATCTCCTTAGTTTATTAAGTATAGTTTAGCATTAAATACACAAAAAAAGTCGCCTTTTATTAGGCGACTTAATTAATCTTTAATTAGTATTTACTGTTCTTTAGCATCTTGATGGTGCTTAATCGTTGGTAAAATCATACCAAGTAAGAATAAAACAATTGGGGTAGCAATATTCAAGCATAATGTAAATGGATCATCAGAGTACATTCCCATTAAGCAACATGCAACTGTAACAATTAATCCCCAAACACCAAGCGTATATGCAAGCCATTGATGCTTAGTCATTTCGTAGTTTTGGCCATTGTGGAACTTAGAAGCCTGCTTACGTAATGCAATGTAAGCAATGAATACCCATAAATAACGCATTGGCATCACGATAGAGTTTAATTTAACTAATTGTGCCATGACTGCTTGAGCGTTTGGCATAATAGCTTGTAAAACAATTAGACCACCGGATAAGCAAACAACCATCCAAATACCGTTGATGTAGGCACCATGCTTGTTAACTTTCAATAGTTTCTTAGGGATATAATCTTTAGCTTCCTTACTACCTAATAGGATACGTAATGGAGCATCAATACTGATTACTAAAGCTGAGAATTGTCCAATAACGTTGCACCAAGCATAAATGTACATGAACAATCCACCAACACCGTAGTATTGGCCCAATTTATCAAAGGCCATGTAAGGTCCGTTAGAGATGTATTCGTTTAAATTGGCGTTGACAACCTTAGGATCAAACATCATTGCCAAAGCAATTGTTCCTAAAATTGCGGAAATCATGACCATTCCAGCTAAACCTAACATTGATTTAGGGAAGTTACGAGAAGGATCTTTCAGCTTGTTTACATATGGTGAAATCTTTTCAGCTCCACCAACTGCGAATACTAAAATTGATAGTGAAGTAAAGTACTTGAGGTTAAAGTCAGGTACAAAATTCTTCCAGTTCCAGCTGATATTATTAAAACCTGCGTGAGGATTAATCATAGGTGCTGCATACATCATGATAATGAATAAAATTGACATGATGAACATTGATGAACCAGCAATCGTTGACAAAGTCTTAATAACTGGCACACCACGACTAGCAACCCAGCAGAAGAATAAAAAGACAGCAAGAGTTGCCAATTGAGTCCAAGTAGTAGGTAAACTGTCATACCAAGTGGTATTGCCAAAAATACCCCAAGACATACCTCTTAAGCCACCAGTACCTTTACTTGAGATATAAACGACATGAACAGCCCAGAAAGTCCAACCAGCATAGTATGCCCATTTGGGACCGATTGTAGCATTAATCCATGATGAGACTCCACCTTCGGAGTTTTGAAAGACAGAGCCAAGCTCACCAACCATTAATGCATAAGGGATGAAAAACAGAAGGAAAATAATAATCCAACTGAGAATAACTTTTGTTCCATCGAAATAAATGAACCCATTAACAACATTACCAAAGCTCCAAACAATAGAGAAGGCCATAGTTGCTAGGGTGGGCCACATCATTTTTTTGGAATTTTCTTGCGATGTTTCCATAACCTAGTTCTCCTTACAGAAAAAATAATAACTTTGATATTGTAACGCAGAGGATTATAAAAATCTAATTTTTGTTAGAATCCTAAAAATGCGCTATTGATTTAACTTTTTAAAAGTGTGAAACTATCTATATATGTTTTATTAGGAGGGTAAAGAATTTAATGAAGAAAAAGTTTATAAGTAAGTTGCTAGTTGCCTGCTCAATTATGGTAACTGGCTTATTTGTCGGGAGTAACACAACTGAAGTAAATGCCAAGAGCTACCACAAAGCTGTGACTAAAATTGCTGGTAATGGTAACTATGCTATTTATCATAAGGCAAGCAAAAAGGGCCCATCAGGTAAATTTACTTCAACTAAGTATTTTAAGCATGCTCAAATTCAATCTAAGCAATCACTTGATACTAAAAAGGGTAAGTTTTGGAAAATTATTGTTGATGGACGTACAGTTGGCTGGGTCAGCCAAGACTTTTTTGCAAGAAACAAAATTGCAGTCGTTTCTAAAGTAAGCCTAGTACAAAATCCAAGTTTTTCATTTGATACAAGAGATGCAATTAACTATGCTACAAATAGTGAAGGAACAGCTGTTAACGCAAATAAAGTTAAAGTTTCAACGTCTAGTGTTAGTTCCGCTACCCCTGGCGCTACAACAGTTAATTACAGCTACGGCAATGCAAAGGCAAGTACAGTAGTAACTGTTCGTGCTGACAAAAATGAAGGTATAACTAGAGCTTCTATTACACCTAAAAAAGGTCCTAAAGAAGTTTCTACTTGGAAGGGCAGTTCAAAATCTAGTTCAAGAAATTGGAATGCAGCTCATCACTTTACTTTCGAAACTAGACCGAATACTTTTAAATCAAATGGCTTAACTCTTAAAACTAAGTTTTTCCAACCTCGTTTTGTCAGTTTAGATTACAACAAGGCGGCTGATAAAATGGGACAAGTTGGGGTAATACCAGAAGGAATAACTGTACGCGGTTCCAACTTTACAGTTGCTGTCTTCAATTCAAGTAGTGATCAATACGGTCACTTGGTTTCATATGATTTAAACCATGTTAGCAAGTATGGCGCACAGAATTTACCAGGCTTAAAATGGTCAACTTTCAAAAAATATGCATCACATATTAAAGTCAGTCCATACATTAAACTTGGACACGGACAAGCAATCGGCTCTTCGGCAAATTATATTTATGTAATTGCTAATGATAATAAGGTGAAGAATTCAACTGCTTCTGAAGAAATTTATCAAATTCGTAAGTCAGATATGATGGTTAACCAAATTTGGAGCTTCAGAATTTGGAGTGGCTCATCACCAAGATATATTCACAATGCAACATTCCCTGATGATAACACGATGTACTGCTTATTCCATAATGGTGGCAATGGTTATTATGAATACTGGAAAGTAACACGGACTGGTGATTCTTGGGTACCAGAAGAAGTTGGTGCAACCAAGGGTAACTTTGTCAGCAACCATTCACCTGTTCAAGGATTTACTTATGATCCATCTCATGACCAATTCTACGTTGGCTTTAACGACTACATTTTCAAAGTGGCCAAAGACGGAACTTACAAGAAGACGCATCATTTCAACGTAAAACGTGAGCTTGAGGGTCTGTCTATTTCCGGTAATAAGATTTACGCTGAATTTGCTCAACGTGGAGAATTAACGGTCGGTAAGACTAAATAAAATGAATTAAAAACAGTTTTCCGAAAGGAAGACTGTTTTTGTTTTAGTCCGGATTAATAATAAATTGACTTTTCTTATAAAGTTTGCATATTATTTTAATTATTATATAATTTCATTTATAGTATTTTTAAAATAGTTTAAGGAAGGCCCCTATGCAAAACATACTAGAAACAACTAACTTAACCAAAAAGTTCAAAAATCAAGTTGCACTTGATCATGTTAATATACATGTACCTGCCAATCAGGTTTATTGCTTGCTTGGACCAAATGGAGCAGGTAAGACGACACTGATGAAAATTTTGACTGGAATGATTTCAGCCACAGAAGGATCGATTTCCTTTGCTGGACATGAATGGTCTAGAAAAGATCTTGCGTCTATCGGTTCGTTGATTGAGAATGCCCCATTATATGGCAACCTAACTGCAAGAGAAAATTTGCAGGTTATTTGTAATTTGCGAGGCGTAGATACTAATGAAATAGATAATATTTTAGCAACAGTGGGTATGAATCAAACTGGAAAGAAACTTGCTAAGAATTTTTCTTTAGGTATGAAAGAACGATTGGGAATTGGGTTAGCCTTAGTTGGTAGTCCTAAGCTATTGATTTTAGACGAGCCAACAAACGGACTTGATCCGTTAGGAATTCAACAATTACGTAACCTGATTGCTGAATTTAAAAAGAAAGATATCACAATTATTATTTCAAGTCACATGTTATCAGAAGTTGAGCATTTAGCAGATAACATTGGAATTATCGGAAACGGTAAACTTCTCTTAGAAAAGCCGATAGATCATCAGGAAAACTTGGAAGAACTGTTTAATAGTACGTTGATGAAAGCTGGTGTTACAGGTGCTTAAAGCTCTATCAATAGAAACTCTTAAAACTAAAAGAACTCTTGTTAGACAATTAATCTGGGTTTTTCCATTCTTAGTAGCAATTGTCACTTTTCTATTATTTGCAGCAGCCGGCTATGTGGCTCAAAGCATAATTAATCAGTGGAGTTGTATTTGGTTTCCATTATTTTTAGCACTCATCATTGGGCTAAATGATCGCCATGAAAAAAATAGTACTGAATATAAAATGATTCTGAGCTCACCGGATGATTTATTTAGTTATGAATTAGGTAGAATACTTCATGGGTCTCTGCAAGGTCTGATTACTTCCCTTGTCCTAGTTATTTTGGTTTGCGTACTTTCATTTGTGACAGTTACTAGTGTTTCAGTCTCCTCAATAGTTTTGGCGATTTTGGGATTATGGCTTGTGAATTTATGGCAAGTACCTTTATACACATGGATTAGTCGTTTGACGAATATGTATGTTACAGTGCTTATTGCGGCTATCGGAGTTTTTATTGGCATAGAAATTAATGAATATGCTTGGGGAAAAATTTGGCCATTTACTTGGTCTGAAATTTTCCCAATTTCTCTAATTAAGATTAAAATAAATGGGCTTCCGATAGCAAATACTTCAGGTTTATCGAATAATTACTGGACGATTGGAGCAGCACTTGTTTTATTTGTGATTTTAAGTTACTTAGGTGCTAGATCATTCAGAAATCAGGTAAAGAAGAATGATTAATAAAATATTTAAAGCCGAAAACGCAAAATTAAAGCGTAGTTTTTTATTATACATGCATTTATTTGTGCTACTTATTTTCCCGCTAATTATGGGACTTTACTATGGAAGTAAGAAAAATTTTGTTAATTCCCAAACCATGGTTATAAGTTTTTATGAAATATTAGCAATTGTTTCTCCTTTAGTCATTAGCGTTGTGGTTTGTCTTGTTTTTGATAGAGAAGAAAAAGCCGGCGGCTGCAAAAATTGGTTGTCCAATCCTATAGGGAAGGGCAAAACTATAATGACGCAATTGCTGTACTATTGGCTGTGGTATTTTGTTGAAATAGTAGGGACAAGTGTTTTTTACTATTTGATTCTAAAATATGGGTTCCGTGTAACGGGCATCTCCTTCTTAAAGCTTCTTCTAACAAGCATTGCTTTTGCTCTTTTTGGCTTTTTGCAATACGCAATTGCTCAATTAATTGTACTTAAATGGAACGTTGGGGGAGCGATGATTTTAGGATTTTTTGGATCCGTAATTTCTGCTTTAA
This sequence comes from Lactobacillus sp. ESL0263, assembly GCF_003692845.1. Lineage (NCBI taxonomy): Bacteria > Bacillati > Bacillota > Bacilli > Lactobacillales > Lactobacillaceae > Lactobacillus > Lactobacillus sp. ESL0263. The sequence continues at coordinate 198,113 of NZ_REHL01000004.1, forward strand.
GCATTACAGTTATCTTCGACTTTATTTGGCCGATTGTACCCTGGTCATGGCAAATTTACTTGATTGCTTTTTGGCAGAAAGAAATGAGTCTTGGTTTCCAAAAAGTCATAGGATTATTGATGATAATTCCACTCTTCTTAACAGTTATATTTAGCCTGTTGATTGAAAAGGCATTTAGAAACTGGCAACACTAAAAGTTCTAAGTTGAATCATTGCGTGCCTGACATAAATATAAAAATTAGAGTAGCGCATTATAATTCAGATGAGGACTAACTTTCGATTTTTAATCGAAGTTAGTCCTTTTTGCTTAAAAATGAGATATTAAGATGCTAAAGTATGTGAATAATGTTGCTATGTATGGCAATGTTTAAGACTTTTTATAATTTCAGTAAAATCATTTTTCAAAGGAAAGATATCAGTTATCATTTTAGTCTGATAAAACCAAGTATTTTAATTAAGGAGAACCTTTTGACTAAAAGAGATTTTATTGATACCTGTAATTTTTCGCAAACTGAAATGCAATATATGGCCGAACTGGGCTTAAAGCTAAAAGAGGCAATTGAGCACGGATATTATCCACCGTTACTAAAGGGCAAAAGTTTGGGGATGATTTTTGATCAATCCTCAACAAGAACGCGTTGTTCTGCTGAAGCTGCAATGACTGAATTAGGTGGTCATGCACTATATTTAGCGCCTGGTCAAATTCAATTAGGCGAAGGTGGTCATGAAGGATTAGCGGATACCAGTCGTGCTCTAGGGGACTTGCTTGATATTATCGGAGTTAGAACAGCTAGCCAAGAAGATGTTGAAGAGATAGCTCAAAATTCTCGTGTTCCTGTTGTTAACTTTATGACCGATGATGATCATCCTACTCAAGCATTAGGTGATTTGATTACCATTAAGGAGTATTTACCTGAAGATAAGAAACTATCTGAAGTAAAGCTTGTTTTTGTCGGGGATGCTACGCAAATAGCTGTTTCAGCAATTTATCTGTGTGCGCAAATGGGCATGCAATTTGTGCAATATGGCCCTAAAGCTAAGCAAATGCCAAAGAAAATAGTAGAAAAAGCACAAAAAATTGCTGACAAAACAGGTGGTACAATCACTTTATCTGAAGATGAAGCAGTTTTAAAAAACGCAGACTTCATTTATACAGATGTTTGGTACGGCTTATATGACCAAGAACTGAATAAAGATGAATACATGAAGATCTTTTACCCTAAATATCAAGTTAATGACGAGTTAATTGCAAAAACCGAAAATCCTAATGTTAAATTTATGCACTGCTTGCCTGCTAATAGGGGCGAAGAGGTCAGTGCTTCTGTTCTTGAAGGTGAAAAATCAATTGCGTGGGAGCAAGCAGCCAATAAAAAAGAGGCTATGCGCGCAGTGTTTGTTTATTTACTTAATGCCAATTTTGCTACAGACACTGATTCAATCAAGATTGCTAGTCAGTATCAAAGTGAATTGCAAGAAATACTAGAACAAAGACCGTAAAAGCAAAAAGAGCTAAATGACAACAAATCATTTAGCTCTTTTATTGTTTAATTATGGGTCCCCTGAGAGTCGAACTCAGATTTTAAGAACCGGAATCTTACGTGCGATCCATTACACTAAGGACCCAATTAACACTTGAACAAGTATAGCAGAAAAAAACAAAAAATTGAATTCTTTTTGTTCCAAAAGCTAAGCAGGACTCAGTTATTACTTAAAACTAAGGAAAAAGCAGTTAAATTATTAAGACTTTCTAATCGGTTCATTTTTGCTTGAATTATTTTTTGGTGGTTGATATACTATAGATGTCGATTGAGGAATGAAGAATTTAATTGATATAAGTTCACGTTTCTCTTATATTTTTAGACAATCTGGGACAAAAAATGACAATAGGTAGGTCAAAAATGTCCCGGGAGAAGGAGAGAAGTCGATGTACTCGGAAATTCCTGTGCTAGAAGCTCTCGTTCCTGACATTTTAAAAGTTTTTCGACAAAGATATCTTGTTCTAGAGCAGATATCACTTAAAGCCCCAATTGGGCGTAGAAGTGTTGCTCAGTCTTTAGGACTTTCTGAAAGGAATGTTCGAACTGAAACGGAGTATCTTCGTGATCTCGGCTTAATCGAGATTAAAAGCTTTGGAATGTTTATGACAGAAAAAGGTCAGAAGATGTTGCAGGATGCAGCGCCAGTGATTGATCGACTATTCAATGCACGTGAAACTGAGGTTGATTTAGCTCGTAAACTTGGAATTGAACGGACGATTATTGTTCCTGGTGATAGTGACTTGCAAGAACTTGTTTATGAGCGAATGGGTGAAGAACTCAATTCAGCTCTTGACTTACTTTTGCCTCTAGGACACTCAATTATCACTGTTTTAGGTGGAGCTGCACTTGCGAAGTCAGCAAAAAATTTGTCTAGAAATTTAGGTAAAAATCGGCAATTAGAGTTTGTACCTGGTAGAGGTGCCTTGGGTGAAAATGTTGCGATTCAAAGCAACACAATTGTTCAGGAGATGGCACTGAAAACAGGTGGTAAATATAGAACTTTATATTTACCTGAGCAGGTTTCTACAGAAGCCTATAAGTCACTGATTCGTGAATCAACTGTTGCTGATGTGCTTGAAGATATTTCAAAAACTGATGTTGTCATTCATGGAATAGGGCTAGCTCAAGATATGGCGCGGCGCAGAGGATACGATTCGGTTCGTTTGTCTGAGTTGCGTGAAAAAAAGGTCGTTACCGAATGTTTTGGGTGTTTTTTCGATAGCGATGGTAAGATTGTCGACCGCGTGCATCAGGTTGGCTTGCAGTTCGAAAATCTGAACAAAATACCTCACATATTTGCCTTTGCTTGTGGTGGCAGAAAAGCCAAAGCAATCAAAGCTTATATGCCTAATGCTCCTCATCAAACCTGGTTAATTACTGATGAGGGAGCCTCAAAGAAGATTTTAAAGGAGAAATAATTCTCATTTAAAATAAAAAGATGTTTATAGTTCTTAAGGAGGACTTTAGAATATGACAGTTAAAATTGGTATTAACGGCTTTGGCCGTATTGGTCGTTTAGCATTCCGTCGAATCATGGATTTGGGCGAAAAGTCAAAGGATATCGAAGTTGTTGCTATTAACGACTTGACTACTCCAGCACTTTTAGCACACTTATTGAAGTATGACTCAACTCATGGTACTTTCAACCACGAAGTTTCAGCTACTGATGATTCAATCGTTGTAGATGGTAAGAAATACCGTGTATACGCAGAACCACAAGCTCAAAACATTCCATGGGTTAAGAACGATGGTGTTGACTTTGTTCTTGAATGTACTGGTTTCTACACTAGCAAGGCTAAGTCACAAGCTCACCTTGACGCTGGTGCAAAGAGAGTCTTAATTTCAGCACCTGCTGGTAACGACTTGAAGACTATTGTTTACTCAGTAAACGATGATACTTTAGACGCAAGCGACACAATCGTATCTGCTGGTTCATGTACTACTAACTCATTGGCACCAATGGTTGACGCTTTGCAAAAAGAATTTGGTGTTAAGGTAGCTACTATGACTACTATCCACGCTTACACTTCAACTCAAATGCTTTTGGATGGACCTGTTCGTGGTGGTAACAAGCGTGCTGCTCGTGCTGCTGCAGTTAACATTATTCCTCACTCAACTGGTGCTGCTAAGGCTATTGGTCTTGTTGTTCCAGAATTGAACGGTAAAGTTAACGGTCACGCACAACGTGTACCAGTTACTGATGGTTCATTGACTGAATTAGTTTCAATCCTTGACAAGAAGGTAACTGCTGACGAAGTTAACTCAGCATTGAAGAAATACGAAAGCCCATCATTTGCATACAACGATGACGAAATCGTTTCAAGTGATGTTGTAGGTATGACTGCTGGTTCAATCTTTGACCCAACTCAAACTATGGTAACCACTGCCGGTGACAACCAATTAGTTAAGACTGTTGCTTGGTACGACAATGAATACTCATTCACTTGCCAAATGGTTCGTACTTTGTTGAAATTTGCTACTCTTTAATCTGTAAATTAGATTACTGAATAAGTAGTAAAGAGAAGGCGGAGGGAAATTCTTCCTTCCGCCTTTTTTTCAAGAAAAATAATTAAGTTATCGGAGGATATAGATGGCTAAATTAATCGTTTCAGACGTTGATGTTAAAGATAAAAAGGTATTAGTTCGTGTTGACTTTAATGTTCCTATTAAAGATGGCGTGATTGGTGACGATAACAGAATCGTTGCTGCACTTCCAACTATTAACTACATTATCGACAATGGTGGTAAGGCAATCTTACTAAGTCACTTGGGTCGTATTAAGTCAGATGCAGATAAGAAGGACTTATCACTTAAGCCAATCGCTGATCGTTTGAGTGAGTTATTGAAGAAACCTGTTACCTTTGTTCCTGAAAATGAAGGTAAAGAAGTTGAAGATGCTATTAACAACATGCAAGATGGCGATGTTGTTGTTCTTGAAAACACTCGTTTCCAAGATATCGACAACGACTTTGGCAAGCGTGAAAGCAAAAACGATCCTAAGCTTGGTGAATACTGGGCATCATTAGGTGACGTTTACGTTAACGATGCCTTTGGTACTGCACATAGAAGCCATGCTTCAAATGTTGGAATTGCTGAAGCAATGAAGAAGGCTGGTAAGCCTGCTGCAGCTGGTTTCCTAATGGAAAAGGAAATCAAGTTCTTAGGTGATGCTGTTGCAAATCCAGTTCACCCATTTGTTACTATCTTAGGTGGTGCAAAGGTTTCTGATAAGATTGACGTTATCACTAACTTGATTCCTAAGTCTGACCACATTTTGATCGGTGGTGGTATGGCTTATACTTTCTTAGCAGCACAAGGTCATGAAATTGGTAAGTCATTATTTGAACCAGATAAGGTTGACTTGGCTAAAGAATTGCTTGAAAAAGCAGATGGTAAGATTGTTTTACCAGTAGATAACTTGGCTGCAACTGAATTCTCAAATGATGCTGCTCGTAAAGTTGTTGGTGACGACATTCCTGAAAACATGATGGGTCTTGATATTGGTCCTAAGACTGTTGAAAAGTTCAAGGACATCTTGAAAGATGCTAAGACCGTTGTTTGGAATGGACCAATGGGTGCATTTGAAATGCCTAACTTCGCTGAAGGTACTCTAGAAGTTGGTAAAGCATTAGCTGATTTGACTGATGCTACTACTATTATCGGTGGTGGTGACTCAACAGCAGCTGCTAAGCAATTAGGTATTGCTCCTAAGATTACTCACATCTCAACTGGTGGTGGAGCTTCATTGGAATACCTTGAAGGTAAAGAATTGCCAGGAATTGCCTGCATTTCAGACAAATAAGCTATCAGAAAGGACAATAATTAAATGCGTACACCAATTATTGCTGGTAACTGGAAACTAAACATGAACCCAGAACAAACTGCTGAGTTTGTAGCTTCTATTAAAAATGAGTTACCAGAATCAAGTAAAGTAGAATCAGTAATTTGTGCTCCAGCTGTTGACCTTGATGCATTGAAAAAGGCTGCTGAAGGTTCAGAATTACATGTAGGTGCAGAAAATGCCTATTTCGAAACTGAAGGTGCTTTTACTGGTGAAACTTCTCCTAAAGTTCTTAACGAAATGGGAATCGATTACTGCATTATTGGTCACTCAGAGCGTCGTGAATACTTCCACGAAACTGATGAAGATATTAACAAGAAAGCTAAAGTTTTATTTGCTAATAACGTAACTCCAATCGTTTGCTGTGGTGAATCACTTGAAACTCGTGAAGCTAACAAGCAAGAAGAATGGGTAGTTGGCCAAATTAAAGCTGATTTGGATGGTTTAACTGCTGAACAAGTTTCAAACCTTGTTATTGCTTATGAACCAATTTGGGCAATCGGAACTGGTAAGACTGCTAGTTCAGAGCAAGCAGAAGAAATGTGCAAGACAATCCGTGAGACTGTCAAGGACTTGTACGATGATGAAACTGCTGAAAATGTTCGTATTCAATATGGTGGTTCAGTTAACCCAGCTAATGTTAAAGAATTGATGGGTAAGCCAAATATTGATGGAGGTTTAGTTGGTGGTGCATCACTTAAACCTGATTCATATTTAGCTTTGGTAAATTACCAAGACTAATTTTAACTGTATAAATGAAAAAGCCTCTGCTATTTGCAGAGGCTTTTTTGTTTATCAAAAATTTAGTACCAGGGTATTACTATAAAGTGAGCAAAGCACAAGTTGTTTTTTATAAAATCGTGTATTAAAATTTAGTATATTAAATAAAATAGTCATTAAATTAATGATCGTTAGGAGAAAATAATGAAACTAAATAAATTTAATTTAAGTTTGTTTTTAAGCACCTTACTTTTATTTTTTATAAGTCTTGGTTCGACAACTACAGTTTGTGCATCAGAAAATAGTAATACAGCTGTTGTTGCAAAAAAGTCCACGATCTACGTGCCAGATGAAAAACTATCTGCATATGTGCGTACAAAAGGAAGGGTAGAAAAAGGAACAAAAGTAAGTTTACTTTCTTCTATAATTTCAAACGGCCGAAGTTTTGATGAAATTTCAGATGGTAAGTTTATTCTGGCTACTAACCTAAAAGGTACGAGCCGCAAATTAAAGAAAGATACGTATGTTATTTTTGCAGATGGTGGGAAATTAAAAAAGTTAAAAAAACATACGAGAGTAATGACATACGGACTACCAGTCACAGGCTATTTAGATAAAAAGTACTATACGGAAAAAAGTGGAAAGTTTATCAAAAAGTCAGCTTTTATTAAATAAGAAGGGAAAGAATATTGAATAAACAAATAAAGAACAGCAAAATAAAGATACTTATTGCTATAACTACATCTTTGGCTCTTGGATTATTTGTAGGAAAAAGTAATGATAGTAACTTCTTCACTACAAACACGGTTGTTCAAGCAGCTCATGTAAAAGGTAATTTAGGAAAACTGACTACACCGAAGAAGATGCGCGGTACCTGGTATGGCAAAGCTTTTGATATAAATTATAAATCAAACACAATTGATAAATTAAGAGTAAAAGCGCATAAAATCGGTTCTAATGAATTACATAGACAAGATAGTAATGCTAAGGGAATTAAGAATACTAAGCAAACCAGAAATTGGGTAAGGGCTTTTTACCCTGTAACTTTTAAAAAGGACAAAAACATAAAATATATCTCGATGTTACCTTGGTTTAGTCCTGTTGCATCAGGTAGGAGTTTAGGTTTATATCATTACAAAGGACATCGCGTTTTAATTGAAAGAACTACATCTTCTTATAGAATAACTAACGTTTATTGGCGCTCGGCTAAGTTAGCTAGAATGTATGGTGGGACAAAGCCAAAAGAGTTAAAAACATTTGCTCAATGGTAAATTATTTTTGTGATAGTTTTTCTTATGTTTAAAATGAAAGGCCTCTGCTATTTGCAGAGGCTTTTTACTTGGAATAGTTTTGGTTAACAGGAATAATATATATAATTATATATTTAAATCACAAAAGACACTTTTATTGTTGAAAATAACTGATATAATATTAAATTATCTCAGGTTCTCAGGAGGCCGAAAAAAATGAAAAGTAAGAAGATTTTAACAATGCTTGCAGCCGCAACAGTTGCTTTAACTACTGCTACACCAGCACTAGTAAATCAACCAGCTCAAGTTCAAGCTGCCACTGTTAAGAAAAATAAATATGGTTTTAACAAACTATATACTTTCCCCAAAACTTGGCGTGGTAAGTGGTACAGCACCAATAATTTGACACCTAATCCAATGAATATTCAAAAGAATTCATTCGATACGCCATGGGCAAATGACCATGTTAAGGCTGTTGAAGTTGGAACAGTTAAGGGAACGAAAAAGTACCCTTGGCAAATGTCCCGAGCTTGGAAGTCAAAGAACGCTGATTTATTTGCTAAGTATGCAAGAGTGACAACTAAGACTATGAACGGCGACAAGTGGACAATTGTGAGTCCAGTCGATGAAAAGTCAACTAAGATGGGTTATGCTTTTACTGTAAAAACTGAATTGATTGATGGAAAGAAAGAATCTGTTTTATTCCAATCACATCCTCAAGTGGGTGAAGTTACTAACCAATACTTCAGAACTGAAGAATTAGCTAAAAAATATGCTGCTCATGAATTCAAGAATATGAAGTATAGTAAAGTAAATCCTAGAAATTAAAATAGACTGTAGTTACAATTTAACTGTAACTACAGTTTTTTTATTGGTTTTAATTGGAGAAGCTTCAAATGAAATTGCTTTTAACAGGTGATAGCATCATTGCTAGAAAAGAAGGCTTGAAAGAGCCACGACTTGACTACACTCTAAAGAAGAAAAATTCTAATATAGAGACGATTAATACCGCAGTACCAGGAATTAACTCAGGTGCATTTTTTGCTTTGATTTCTGACCTTGTCCTTAAGATAGACCACTGTGATAAGTTGATTCTATTACTTGGAACAAACGATTTGGCGCTGCATAAAAAGGTTCCATTGGAGCAGTTTAAGCAAAACATGGCATTAATTATTTCCAGCATCGTTTGCTTATATTATCCAAATAAAGTCATAATGATTTCTCCGCCTGCAGTTGATGAGCATAAACAGAAAAAGCGAACTAATGATGTTGTTGCTGTTTATACAGCAGAATTGGAACAAGTAGCAAATAACTATAAAATACATTTTATTAACCTTTTTGAAAAAATGGTTAAGCAAGGAAGCTTGACAACTCTTTGTCAAGGCCAATTAGATGATGGTTTACATTTTGGTGCTGCAGGGTATGAGCTATTGGCTGACTTGATTATTAAAGAACTTGATAATAATAGCTAAAATTGGCAATAAATAGTAGATTCAACCTTGCTATGGAGTTAACTCTAACGTTTATACTAACTCTAACAAAAGAATTTTTGGGAGAGTTAAAAATGGAGAAAATAACATTAAATAATGGGGTAGAAATGCCCCTTTTAGGGTTTGGTGCTTTTCAAATTACCGATTTAACCTTAGCTGAACAGGTAGTAGAAGATGCAATTAGATCAGGGTATCGCTTAATTGATACAGCCTCTTCATATGGCAACGAAGAGGCGATAGGACAAGCCATAAAAAATAGTGAAGTTGATCGTGCTGATATATTTGTTACAACAAAACTATGGGTATCGGACACCGGTTATGAAGCAACAAAGAGAGCAATTTTAACTTCTTTAAAGAAACTTCAGTTGGACTATTTAGATTTATATTTAATTCATCAACCGTATGGTGATGTTTACGGCTCTTGGCGAGCAATGGAAGAAGCATATCAAGCAGGTACAATTAGAGCAATTGGTGTTTCGAATTTTACAGCAGACCGTGTTTTGGATTTAGAGCTATACAATAAGATTTGTCCCGCTGTTGATCAAATTGAAGTTAATCCATGGATGCAACAAAAAGATGATGTTCCTTTTTTGCAGAAGCACAATATTCAACCGGAAGCATGGGCTCCATTTGCTGAAGGAAAGCAGCAAATATTTACTAATCCACTGATTGCTGAAATTGGACAGAAGTATCATAAGACCGTAGGGCAAGTTATTCTACGTTGGCTACTTCAAAGAAAAATTGTTGTGATTCCAAAATCAGTTCATCATGATAGAATAGTCGAAAATAGCCAAGTCTTTGATTTTGAATTGACTCATGCAGAAATGGCACAAATTAAAACACTAGATGAAAATAAAAGTCAGTTTTTTGATCATCGGGATCCAGCAGCTGTTCAAAATATCCATGATCTAGTAAGAAATGTTGATTAAGGAAATAAAAGTTTGAATATCAATGAAGTGAGCAAAAAGTTTGGTTTACCAAAAGACACATTAAGATATTGGGAAAAAGAAGGATTAATCCCTGCGATAAAGCGTGATCAAAATGGTTATCGCGTTTATAGTGAATACGATCAAAACTGGATTTTTTATATTTTAGTTTTGCGTAAGGCTGGGATGCCGGTTAAAAAGCTGAAGCAATTTGTTGCACTATATTTGCATGAACCACAAACCAGAAAAAAGCGTCGTGAATTATTAGAAATGCAACGTGATGAACTAATAAGGCAAAAACATGATATTCAAAAGACAATTAACTATCTAACTTATAAAATTGATCATTTTGATGACCAACTTCTGACATTCGAAAATGAAAAGCTAGCATATGAGAAAAAGGTTGATTAATTAGCAAAAGACATTACCCCCTGTAGCCCGGTAATGTCTTTTGCTATCTTCTTGAAGTTTAAACTAAACATAAATAAGCATTTTTCACTAATTGACAGAATAAGTGAATAATATTAGAGTTAAATGAAAAAGTGATTGTATATAGGAGGCACAACATGCACAAATATCTTAAGCAACATTTATTTTCTGTCGGGTGTGCCTGCTTATTGTTGTTAACCAATTCATTTCTGCAAGTTTTTGCTGCTACCAAAATGGCAGATTTAGCTAATGCTTTAATTGCGAAGAATATAAATCTTTTTGGTCAACTACTGATGCTGATTTTTTTACTATGGTTTATTTCTTTTATTATTTCCTTTTTTGAAAGCTATATTGAAGAAAGTGCAACTCAAGACATTTTAACTGATATCAGAAATGATATTGCAACAGCGCTAACTGAAATGCCGGAGAGTGATTTTCAGAATAATCCAGTGGACTATTACGAATCGTATTTGCAAAACGATGTTAATCTCATTCAAAGAGAAGGTGTAAACACCTTTTTCAGGATTGTTCGCTTCAGTGGCAATGCAATTTTTGCTTTAATTGCATTATATCTATATAGTCCAATTTTGTTCATTACTGCTATTTTTTTAGTAGTTTTAATTGTATTAGTACCTCGGCTTTGTAAAAAATACCTTAGTAATGGAGTGGAAGAGATATCTAAAGCTAACGAAAAATTTCTTAAGTATACTAGCAGTGGATTACACGGTTATGAGACCCTCTTTGTTTTTAATGCCCTGTCAGAGATAAAAAAGCTCGTTGATACGGGCTCTAGTATATTGAAGAAAGCAAATGTTCATAACGCTATTAGGAGATCGATTGTCGACATTATTACTAGTGTAGTAAATATTGGTAGTCAGCTAATTATTTTAGGAATTACTGGATTTTTACATTTCAAGGGTGTTTTGAGTGCTGGAGCTATTTTGTCGACAGCAGAATTAGCGACAAAAGTCTTTGATTCAGCTGGAATAATTAATCGCTATTTAGCTCAATTACTTTCAACTTCTGGTATTTTTGCCAAAGTTTCTAAGCTAAAAAAACTTGTTATTCCAGACAAACAAAAGTTTGATCTGGCATCCTTTCCAATGCAATTTAAGACACTGGAATTTAGAGATGTGTCGTTTTCATATCCTGGTTCTAGAACAACAATATTAAGTCATTTTTCTTATGCCTTTACTAGGGATAATTTTTATAAACTAAATGGTGATTCTGGCAGGGGAAAATCAACATTGCTTAAGTTAGCAACTGGTCAGCTCAAACCAAATTCTGGTGAAATTCTTTTAAATGGAATTAATATTAATCAAATCCCACAAAAAGTCATAAACGAGTTGATTATATACTTACCTCAAAAGGTTACAATTTTCCCTTACTCAATTAACTATAATATTTTATTAGGACGAAAAGTTAATTTGGAAAAATTAACCTCAATAAAAGAAAAGTTTGGAATTGATGATTCATGGCAATACAATTCTCTTTCTGGAGGACAGAAACAACGAGTTGCATTAGCTCGTCTCATTGATTCTACTAACAAGCTTGTTTTACTTGATGAAAGTTTTTCAAGCATTGATTTGAAATCGTCGCAGGATTTACTTCAAATGTTTTTGAAAGATTGTAAAACGATAGTTTTAGTTTCTCATCGAAATAATGAAATTGGCGATTTTCCAGTTAAAAATCTCACTTTAAAGTAAAAGCTGGAACAAATGATTTAGCAAAAAAGAAGATTTCTAGGCTATTTGCTGCAGGAAATGTAACTATACCAATATCTGGAGTTTCAGAAGCAATACATTCAACTCAAATCACAGGATTCTATGTAGGACGTTTATTAAAGAAAAGTACTATTGCTAATCCAAGTGTTAGATTTTTTCCCCTGAGAAGTCAACTGGGACAAAAGCTTGCAACATAATATTGAAGAGTCAAGACAGAAAATGGATAATATTTAAGGATAGAAAAGTGATGATAAAAAAGAAATATTTAAATGTTTATAAATTACTAACTGGACGGGTAGCAACTAATATTGCTGATAGTTTATTCTATATGGCAATTCTTTGGTACTTTAAAGAAACTGGTCATTCACCATTAATGGTAGCGCTAATTTTTTCAATTGAAGCTGGAATTGACATAATTTCGTTTGGATTTGGTCCGCTAATTGATCGTTTGTCCGTTAAAAAATTGCTAAAATATTCAACTCTTATACAAATTGTAATTAGTGTTATTATCGCGTGTGTACTATACCTTAAGCAAAATAATGTAATCATTGACATATTTTTACTTCTATTATTTGGTATATCAACAATATTATCATCAATTATTTATCCAACAGAATATAAGCTGTTGCCCGTGCTTGTTGAGAAGAAGGATCTCTTGCATTTTAACGGCCTTTTTCAGGTAAGCTACAAGATATTGGACTTAGTACTAGACGGTATAACCACCTTTATTATTGCTACAACATCTATCAGTATAACCATTATTATATCAGCGGTTATTTTTACCATAGCGCTCTTTATCTATGCAAGAGTACAAATTAATATGCTCGCAAAAGATGTACTAAAAAGTGAAGAATACTTTACAGGCTCCTATTTAAAAGATTTACAAGTTGGTTGGGTTACTTTGAAAAGTGAGAGTAATATTATTGAATTAATATTACCGTTATGTGTGGTTAACTTCTTTTTTGGCATTTATGATGTTGGATTGCCTTATTTTGCGGAAAGCTATATACATGACTCGGCGATTGGCTATGGAGGATTGCTGATGGTGTCCTCTATAGGAAGCATACTAGGAGCTCTTGTTATACAGCATTTTAAGTTAGGAAAAAAGAATATGGAAGCTTTTATTACTTTATGCTTCTTGGGAGCGGGAATATTTAGACTCTTGGTTCCATTAACTGTAAAAACTAGTGTGATTTTCGCCTTGATTAGCTCTGCAATCTCTTCTTTATGGATTACAATGATGAACATTGATTTTGAAACTCTAGTTCAAACAAGCTTTTCATCAGCAATTTTAGGTAGAATTGATACTATCAATGACAGTATACTTTCGCTAATGATACCGTTAGGTACATTTGGGGGAAGTTGGATTATAGAAAAATTTGGCTCAATAAGTACACAATACGTTTATGGAGTGGCATTATTAGTTAGTGCAATCTACTATTTTGGTGTAACAAGATATAGAAAAAGATTAAAATAACTCATTTTTTGATTTGGCTGAAATATATCTTTTTTGATGACCAATTTCTGACATTTGAAAATGAGAAGTTGGCTTATAAGAAAAAGGTTGATTAACAAAAGGAGCACTACAATTAGTAGTGCTCCTTTTGCTTAGTTGAATTTAACATTATATTTACGTCCAATAGGTGGGAATGTTGGTAATCGCAGAGGCGTTGTATGCCATTGTGTAAAGAGGGTGGCACACAGTAAAATAAACGGTACATCTTCTGGGCGAGCAATATTACAAGTTAAAACGACTCCATTTTTCTTGATATCCGTTTCAACCGTAGCCACTGTTTTAACCCCAGATAAAAAGCGATATTTTCCGTTTTTGATACTACCTGTAACTAAGTAATTAAGTCTAGTAATATAAAAAAGATTCGACACAGAGTTGTTGAAGCGTTTGACTTTAACTAAAGAATGATTGACAACGTCAATAGTATAAGATGAAATTATGCCATTACCATCAGTATAAAGCCGACCAATTTCAGTTTGCTTATATGTCTTCAAATAAAGTGTATGGTTAGGATTATCAAGATTACCTTGAATTAAGTATTTGATTTTGCCTTTTTCATTTGCAACGGGAATTTGACCGTATTCTTGCTTTTGAGTTAGTTCTAGTAAATAGCGCATTTAAGCACCTCTATTCTTTAGCATTTTCGCTAATAAACTGTTTTAAAATATAAGCTACTCCATTTTCATCATTAGTTTTTGTTTGTACTTGGGCTAATTTCTTAATTGCTGGAACCGCGTTGCCCATAGCTACACCTGTACCTGCATCCCTAATCATACTCTCATCATTAAGGTTATCGCCAATTGCAGCAACTTCTTCTCGCTTCAGGCCTTTCTTTTTCGCGTATTCCATCAATGCAGGACCTTTTTGTGCCTTAGCATCATTAATCTCGATATTAGCTGGGGAGCTTGAAGTCACTGCCACGTCTCCCAAAGCCATGATTTCCTTTTTTGCCTCAACAAAAGCTTCAGGTCCATGTCCATCAAAGGAAATTATCTTCATTACTTCAAGCTCTGGATCGTTTAATAGGTCAGTAAAACTGTCAACATAAGTCATGCTTAACATTGCATTACTTCCTGCTGCTGTTGCTACTGCTTTTTTAAAACTTAGGCGCGGATTAAGCGCAGTTAATGCACGAGCTAAATTAACTACTCGTTGGCTAATGTCTTTTGAAAAAATCAAGTCTGAGGTTACAAGCTCATAATAAATGTGGTGGCGGTCCAAAATGTCCGCTACTTGTTTCGCTTTGGTTGGTGGCAACGGATTTTTAACCTGTAGCTTACCATTTGCATCAAATACAAGTGCACCATTAATGTTAATAAAACCTGTGTTAATACCAAAATCTTTAATTACTTTACGCGATTGTTCAGGTGAACGTCCGGTTGCCACCAAGAACTCAATTCCACTTTTTTGGGCCGCTTTAATTGCGGCTACGTTTTCGTCTGAGACGGTAATATTACTGTTAAATAATGTGCCATCAAGGTCACAAGCTACTAATTTAATCAAGATAAGAGATGAGCCTCCTTCGTAACTGAAGCGTTTTATTATTTCATAATCATCTTAACATAAGTAGAGAACATGCCGTTTATTATTTTTTTAATAAATGCGCTTTGTTATAGTAAAAATCGTTAAAATTGTCTAAGTTATTTTCAATCAGAATTAGTTTCATGATACCATATAGGCTGTGAAAGAGAGGGTGTCTTGATAATGAAAAAGTTTATTGGCAATGACTGGGATGAAGTACTAGCTCCCGTATTTGAAAGTAATGAATACCATGCGCTTCATGAGTTTTTGAAAAAAGAATACCAAACTAAGCGGATATTTCCAGATATGTACCATATTTTCACTGCTTTTAAATTAACCCCATTTGCTAAGACTAAAGTAGTTATTCTAGGCCAAGATCCATACCATAATCCAGGGCAGGCAACCGGAATGAGTTTTGCTGTAATGCCTGGGGTTAAATTACCACCATCCCTACAGAACATTTATAAGGAACTTTATGATGATGTGGGCTGTGTTCCGGTTCAACATGGTTATTTGAAAAAGTGGGCTGATCAGGGTGTACTTCTACTGAATGCAGTTTTAACGGTACCATATGGACATGCAAATGGACATCAGGGCAAAGGCTGGGAGCAAGTAACAGATGCTGCAATCAAAGCCCTGAGCGATCGTGGTCAGGTTGTTTTTATCTTATGGGGCAAATATGCGCAAAATAAAATCGCATTAATTGACCAAGAGAAGAATTATGTGATTAAATCAGCTCATCCGAGTCCATTCTCAGCAGATCGCGGCTTCTTTGGCTCACGACCATTTTCGCGTTGTAATGAGGCCTTAAAAAAATTTGGTGAAACACCAATTGATTGGCAATTGCCGCAACAAGTCACAGAATCTGATTTAGCATAGGTGAAATAATGAGTATTTTTGAATTATTAAAGAGCAAAGTAAAAAATTCTAGTAAGCAATATCGCATAGTTTTTCCTGAAGGAAAAGATCCTAGGATATTAAAAGCCGTTAGAAAACTTAAAGACGATAATGTCGTTAGCCCAATTATTTTGGGTGATCCAGAACAAATAAAACAAGTTGCACAGCAAGAAGGAATTTCACTCAATGATCTTTTGTTAATTGACATTGATAATTACGAGAACCTGAATGAAATGGTAGTCAGTTTCATTCAAGCTCGTGGCAAAGAAATTACTGAATCCGAGGTGCGTGAAGCACTAAAGGATGCCAATTATTTTGGCACAATGATGGTTAAGATGGGAATTGCTGATGGCATGGTTTCTGGTGCAGTTCATTCGACGGCAGAAACTGTTCGTCCGGCATTACAACTTGTTCATACTGCTGAAGGCATGCATCGCGTCTCTGGTAGCTTTATTATGGAGCGAGAGAAAGAAAAGTATCTTTTTGCAGACTGTGCAATCAATCCATCACCTGATAGTCAAACGTTAGCAGAAATTGCTTATCAAACTGTTGAAACAGCCAAAATGATTGACCTTGAGCCACGTGTAGCCTTCCTTAGCTTTTCAACCAAGGGCTCCGCAAAAGGCGAAATGGTTACTAGAACTGTCGAGGCTGCTGAAATTTTTGCTAAAGAGCACCCTGATATTATTTCAGATGGTGAATTACAATTTGATGCTGCTTTTGTTCCGGAAGTTGCTGCAAAAAAGGCCCCCGATTCTAAACTTGCAGGGCGTGCAAACATTTTTATTTTCCCTGAATTACAATCGGGCAATATTGCTTATAAAATTACACAACGTTTGGGTAACTTTGCAGCAATTGGACCTATTTTGCAAGGACTTGATAAACCAATTAACGATTTATCACGTGGGGCAAGTAGCCAGGATGTCTACGACTTAGCTGTTTTAACAGCAGCTCAAGCACTTTTTAAGGACAAAGAATAATGACAAAATTAGAGATTAACTCAGCTGCTGAAATGAAGAAAATTGGTGCAGCGATTGCCTCCACGGCTAAGCCACACGATTTGCTTTTACTAAATGGTGATTTAGGAGCCGGTAAAACTACACTGACACAGGGGATTGGTTATGCGCTTGGGGTAAGACGTCCGGTGAAAAGTCCAACCTTTACGATTGTCCGTGAGTATGCTGAGGCAAAACTACCAATTTATCACATGGACTTTTATCGTTTAGAAAACAGCGATCTATCATCAATCGATTTAAATAGTTATCTGTCAGAACCAGGATTGGTTATTATTGAATGGCCAGAAGTTATTCAGGGCTATCTACCAGATCAATATTTACAGGTAGTAATTAGAAGAGTTGATGATAGCTGGGATTCCACTAAGAGGACATTAGAATTTAGACCACAGGGAAAGCGCAATGAACTGTGGGTAAAAGATATCATGAATAAATTGCAATAAAAAGGCAGAGCTGAGATTAATCAGTTCTGCTTTTTTGACTTATTTATTAGATTTGGTAAACAAGGTTTTTAATTGGCTCATCACCAAATTCTTTGTTTTGGGCGATAAGAATACCTGCACAGGCCTCACTATCGCTAAGCGCATTGTGATGGTGCCACAATTCAACATTTAATGCTTCGGATACAGTATCCAGTTTATGATTAGGTAGATTAGGTTCAAATAATTTACTTGTTTGTAGAGTGTCGATTACAAAATAGTGCGGTTCTTGAATATCGTAACGCGCTAAACTTTGCTTCATTACATTTGTATCAAAACGTGCATTATGCGCACAAACTAGCATGCCAGGCTGATACAAGTCTTTGATTTGAGTCCAAACTTCTGCCATTGTTGGCGCATCCTTTACATCATCTGCAGTAATGTCATGAATTTGAATGTTTCGCGCATCAAACGGCATTTGGGGATTTATAACTGTATAGAACCGGTCAACAATTTGATTGTCGCGAACCATTACTAATGCTAGAGAACACGCACTTTCTGGATGGCGGTTGGCGGTTTCAAAGTCCATTGCAATAAAATTCATTTTCTCTCCTTTAAAACTTAATTTTAGTATAACATAGGATGAAGCAATTCACTGAATGCGGTAAAATAAACAAAAGATTTAATAAGAGTTAATAAGATTTAATAAGGAGAATTTTAGCTTTGAAGTTATTTGATTTAGCAAAAGAAGGGATAGAAATTAAACAACAAGTCCCACTTAGCAAATATACGTTTACAAAAACTGGTGGTCCAGCAGAATTTTTGGCTTTCCCGCAAAATCAAACAGAGCTTCAAAAGTTAATTGAAGCAGCTAATGCTGATCAAATACCGCTAACTGTTATTGGAAATGCATCAAATTTAATTATTCGTGATGGTGGCATTGATGGACTTGTCATTATTTTAACCAAAATGGATAAGATTACCGTTGAAGGTCAGACAGTTACTGCTCAAGCAGGTGCACGAATTATTGACACTGCTTTTATGGCAGCCAACCATGGACTTAGTGGAATGGAATTTGCAGCTGGTATTCCAGGTAGTGTTGGTGGCGCTGTTTTTATGAATGCAGGAGCGTATGGCGGTGAAACTTGTGAGGCTGTTGCATCAGTTACCGTAATGTCTGCAAAAGGCGAGTTTAAAACTTATACAAATGAAGAAATGGCTTTTTCTTACCGACATTCACGTATTCAAGAAACTGATGACATTGTCTTATCTGTGACCTTTGAATTAAAGAAAGGCCAGAAAAGCGAAATTTTAGCGCAGATGAACTATCTCAATGCATTGCGGCAATATAAACAACCATTAGAATATCCTTCTTGTGGTAGCGTGTTTAAGCGTCCAGCTGGTCATTTTGTTGGTCCGATGATCATTGAAGCGGGTCTTCAAGGAAAACAAATTGGTGGTGCACAAGATTCCACCAAGCATGCCGGTTTTATCGTTAATAAAGGGGGCGCAACAGCTACGGACTATCTTGACTTAATTCATTTAATTCAAGAGAAGATTAAAGAGGAATTTGGTCTTGATTTAGAGACTGAAGTTAGAATTATTGGTAAGCCAAATAATTAAGTTTTGCTGGTTACAATACATAGAAAGGAGTATCTATGCAATCTAACGGAATACATATTTTTACTTGGGCGAACTTCTCAACTATCTTAGACGTTTTGATCATTTGGTTTTTAGTTTACCATTTAGTCATTTTAATCCGAGGTACTAAAGCAGTTCAACTTGCCAAAGGGATTGTCCTGATTTTTGTGGTGAGAATCGTTGCTGGAATTTTGCAATTGCATACCACGACTTGGTTGATCGATCAAATTGTTTCTTGGTCGGTCGTCGGGATTATCATTATTTTTCAGCCTGAGATTAGGCGTGGACTGGAGCACTTAGGGCGTTTGCCAATTTTTGCTGGTCGAGAAGACAGTGAACGTACTGAATCAATCAAGTTTATTAATGAGCTTGATAAGGCAATTCAATATATGTCGAAAAGAAGGATTGGTGCATTAATCACCCTTCAGCAAGAAACAGGACTAGACGACTATGTTGAAACTGGTATTAAGTTAAATGCTGATGTAACTGGTGAGTTATTGATTAATATTTTTATTCCTAATACCCCATTACATGATGGTGCTGTCATTATTAATAATGATCATAAGATTGCCGTTGCGGCAGCCTATTTGCCTCTTTCGGATAATAGTATGATTCCGAAGCGTTTAGGGACACGTCACCGTGCTGCTGTCGGAATTTCAGAAGTTACCGATGCGATTACAATTGTTGTTTCCGAAGAAACTGGTGGCGTGACAATTACGCGGAATGGGCGTTTTCTAGTTGATATGACTCGTGATGAGTACATGAAATACCTGACTGCTGAACTTGTTCCTAAGAAAAACCAAGCAGAAAAATGGTATCAAAAAATTGCTCGTAAGGTTTGGAAGTGGGGTGCTGACCGATGAAAAACTTTTGGAAAAAATCTTGGTTCATTCGGTTAGTTTCACTACTGATTGCAATTTTATTGGTAATTTATGTTAATGACACACAGGGTGGTTTTTTAACTCAGGGACAGTCAAGTAGGACGAAACAAACTGCTAACAAAACACAAACGATTAGTGTTCCTTTGCAAGTTTCAGTTGATACAGATAAGTATTACGTTGTCGGCTATCCTGAAAAAGTAAGCATTACATTAGAGGGCTCTAATGCACTAGTGACATCAACTGTCAATACGCAAAACTTTCGAGCCTATATTGATTTGACTAAGAAGAAAATCGGTAGTCATGAAGTAAAAGTTCACGTTAACGGCATTAGCAGGCAACTCTCGTATTCAATCAATCCGAAAGTTGTTCATGTTGATATTCAGAAAAGAAAATCAACAACAATGCCTGTTCAAATAGAGTATAATGAGAACGCTGTAGCTCATGGTTATACGGTTGGTCATCCAAGCGTTTATCCGCAGCAAGTTGAAGTTACTGGAGCACGAAGTGAGGTTGAACAAATTGACCAAATAGTCGCAAAGGTCGTTCTTCCAAGTGAAATGAAGCATGACTATGAACGGCAAGTTAGCCTTATTGCCTTAGATCACAAAAAGAGGCAGCTTAATGTGGTCATTGAACCTGCTACAGCTAAGGTAACAATACCAGTTTCAGTCGCTCATAAACGAGTTAGGGTTAAGCTAGAACCAAAAAGTGAGCAAAGTGGAAAAATATATTCGCTAACGGCTAAACCGGACTATGTTACTATATATGGGGCAAAGGAAGATTTAGCTAAAATAAGTAAGCTAAAAGTTCCAGTCGACCTTAGTGAAGTTGCAGTGTCGACAAGCAAAGTGATTAAACTAGACTTGCCGGCGGGTGTAGTTAAGTCTGATCCCGTCCAACTTGGAATAGACATTAAAGTAGCAAATTCAAATGTAAAAAGTGAAAAAAATTAAGTAAAAGGAAGGTATTTTAGATGTTGAAGTATTTTGGCACCGACGGTGTTCGTGGAGTAGCAAATCAAGATTTATCACCAGAATTGGCATTTAAATTGGGACGTGACGGAGGTTATATTTTAACCAAGAACAAGGATAAAGATGAGCAAGCTAAAGTTTTAGTTTCTCGTGATACCAGAATCTCTGGTCAAATGTTAGAATATTCGTTGATTTCTGGTTTGCTATCAGTTGGGATTGAAGTTTTAGAAGTTGGTGTAATTACGACTCCAGGTTTGTCATACTTGGTAAGAGCGCAAGGTGCAGATGCCGGCGTACAAATTTCCGCTTCTCATAACCCAGTTCAAGATAACGGAATAAAATTCTTTGGTAGCGATGGCTTGAAACTATCTGATGAAATGGAAGAAGAAATCGAAAAGCTAATTGATGCTAAAGAAGATACCTTACCTCGTCCTTCTGCTGAGGGTTTAGGCTCAGTAACTGATTTTCACGAAGGTAGTGCAAAATACCTCCAATTTATTGAAAATACCATCCCAGTCGATTTAGATGGAATTAAAGTTGTTATTGATGGTGCCAATGGTGCTGCTAGCAACTTGATTTCTCGTCTATTTGCTGATTGTGGTGTTGATTTTACTACGATTGCAACTCATCCAAATGGCTTAAACATCAATGATCACGTTGGTGCAACCCATACCAAAAAGTTACAAGAAGAAGTAGTTAAACAAGGTGCCCAATTAGGACTTGCTTTTGATGGGGATGCTGATCGCTGTATTGCTGTTGATGAAAATGGTAATGAAGTTGATGGAGACCACATTATGTACGTTTTGGGCAGCTACATGGAAGATGGTGGCCGTCTAAAGAAGGACACGATTGTAACTACTGTAATGAGTAACTTAGGTTTTACTAAAGCACTTGAGAGAAAGGGCATTAAAAACATTCGTACTCAAGTAGGTGACCGTTATGTTTCTGAAGAAATGAGAGCAAACGGTTATAACTTAGGTGGGGAACAGTCTGGTCACGTAATTATGAGCGACTACCATAATACTGGTGATGGGATGCTGACAGGTTTGCATTTAATGCTAGTAATGAAGAAGACTGGTAAATCACTAAGTGAACTACTTGAAGATTTCAAGGATTACCCTCAATGTCTTGTTAATGTTCCTGTAAAAGATAAGAAGAGCTGGAAAGAGCATCAACCAATTCTTGATGTTATCAAGGAAGTTGAAGATGATATGAATGGTGATGGTCGTGTCGTGGTTAGACCTTCAGGTACGCAAGAGCTTTTACGGGTGATGGCCGAAGGACCAACACAACAAGAAACTGATGCTTATGTAAAACGCATCACTGATGTAGTTGAAAAAGAAATGGGCGTCTAAATTTAACTAGTCCAATTAAAAGTAAAAGGCAGGAAAATTTTTTTCCTGCCTTTTTTGTGTATACAATAGCACTTATCAGACTTAGTATATACCAATTGTCGCAGTAATTTCTTGACCAATTTTTGAATAAATATTATCATTCCATACGTAATAAAGAAACTTTTACTAGTCCAAAAAATAAAATTCGGACTATACCAAAGGAGAATAATATGTGTGGAATTGTTGGAATTATCGGTAAATCGGCTAAAGAAGTCGTATTAGATGGTTTAGCAAACTTGGAATACCGGGGATATGATTCAGCGGGCATTTATTTAAATGACTTAAATGGGCGAGAATACTTAACCAAAACTACCGGGCGTATTAAGAACTTACGTGCTAAGATGACGCAGGATGAGGATGGACTTGTTGGAATTGGGCACACGCGCTGGGCAACACATGGCAAGCCAACTGTAGCTAATGCACATCCACAATTTGATGAGACAAAACGTTTTTACATGGTTCACAATGGGGTAATTGAAAATTATCAAGAACTAAAGGATAAATATTTAAGTGATGTTGATTTTCAATCAGATACAGACACCGAAGTTATCGTTCAATTAATTAGTAAGGTAGTTAATGACAAAAAGGTCGATACCTTTACTGCTTTAAAGATGGTACTGGCAGAAGTAAAAGGCTCATACGCAATACTTTTAGTTGACAATACAATTCCTGATCACATTTTTATTGCTAAAAATAAGTCGCCACTAATGCTTGGACTAGGAAAAGACTTTAATGTAATTGCTTCAGATGCATTGTCAGTATTAGATCAAACCAAGACTTTTATTGATTTGGCTGACGGTCAAGTTGGAGATATCACTAGGGATAACTACGTACTAGAAAATCTTGCTGGAGAGAAAATTCAGGCAAAACCTTATGAGGTGAATATTGATCCTAACGCTGCTTCTAAGGGCACTTATGAATTTTATATGTTAAAAGAAATATGCGAGCAACCAAGTGTTTTGCGTCACTTAGCTCAATACTATTTAGATGAAGACGGTAAGCCAAAAGTTGATCAAGAAATCGTTGATGCACTGACACAAGCAGATCGTTTATATATCTTTGCGGCAGGCACCAGCTATCATGCTGGTTTGGTTGGCAAAGTTTTGTTTGAAAAGTTTGCTAATATTCCGACAGAAGTTGGACTTGCATCAGAGGCTGGTTATCATTTCCCAATGATGTCGAAAAAGCCATTATTTATCTTTTTATCGCAATCTGGGGAAACTGCAGATTCACGTGTTGTTTTACAAGAAGCAATTAAGCGTAATATACCAACTCTTACATTAACAAATGTTCCAGGTTCAACACTTGCTCGTGAAGCAAGCTATTCAATGTCACTTGAAGCGGGACCTGAAATTGCTGTTGCTTCAACCAAAGCTTATACTGCTCAGGTGGTAGTTGAGGCAATACTAGCAAAAGCAATGGGAGAAAGAACTGGCAACGACGCAGCGAAAAATTTTGCTCTAAAGGAAAATTTAGCTTTAGCTGCTGAGGGAGTAGAACAAGTAATCTCCAGTAAAGAAAAAATTGAGCAATTAGCTAAAGAATACCTAGTACCGTCACGCAATGCTTTTTATATTGGACGCGGAATTGATTATCCACTTGCTCTTGAAGCTGCACTCAAACTGAAAGAAGTATCTTATATCCAAACCGAAGGGTTTGCAGCAGCCGAATTAAAGCATGGCACAATTTCGTTAATTGAAAAGAATACACCGGTAATTGGCCTAATTAATGATCCGGTTACAGCAGACCTAATGCGCGGGAACATCGAGGAGGTTGTCTCAAGAGGTGCTAGCGTGATTACCATTGTAAGTAAGAAACTGGCAAAACCTGACGACGATATCATTTTGCCAGATATTGATTATTATCTAACTCCACTTGTTAGTGTTGTTGCCGCTCAATTATTTGCCTATTATGCCTCTAAAGCTAAGGGATTAGATGTAGATAAACCACGTAACCTTGCTAAAAGTGTTACTGTTGAATAAATATTTTTTAGAACTAGCAAAACAACTAGATACCGAAAAAAGTCGTAAGTAATTACGACTTTTTGTATAATAAAGGGGACGATGCAAAAAGCAGTGGGAGGAAAATACTGTGTCAATAAAATTAATTGCTGTTGATTTAGACGGTACTTTGCTTAGTAGTACTAACTCGATTTTGCCAGAAACAGAAAAGACTTTAAAAAACGCGATTAGCGAAGGAATTCAAGTGGTTCTTGCAACAGGTCGACCTTTATCTGGGGTAATGCCTTTTAATAAGCAACTGGGCCTTGCTGGAAAGAAACAATATAACATTGTGTTTAATGGCGCGGTCATTCAAAACTTGGCAGGCGATGTTTTGATGAATCAAGAAATGAACTATCAGGATTTTTCCAGTATGCGCAAACTTCAAAGACTTGCTCATGTTAACTTACATTTTGAAACACCAGAGTGTTTTTGGACCTGTGATCGCGATTTAGGAGCTAATCTTGCAGTGAATGCCGCAATGACTAATAACATGATTAAAGTGCGTAAGGCAGAGGAAATTCCACAAGATTTTGCCTTTAACAAAGTTGGCTTTAGCATGACTGAAGATGTTAACGAGGTTGAAAAATTATGGAACAATATTCCCGAGTGGGCCTTTGCCAAATATGATATTGTTAGAAGCTTTTCGACCAATGTTGAAATCAACATTAAAGATGCTTCTAAGGGTAATGCTCTTATGGTACTTGCTGATCGCTTGAAGATTGATCAGAGTCAAGTAATGGTCTTTGGCGATCAAGGGAATGACATTTCGATGTTTTCCAATCCAAACTTTAAAAAAGTTGCAATGGGAAACGCAATCGAGCTGATTAAAGATAGTGCGGACTATGTAACTGATGATAATGACCATGACGGAATTGCCAAAGCATTAAAAAAATATGTTTTGTAGTAGAATAAAGTTAGGTTGATTATTATGGTAGAAAAAAACAAAGAACATAATATTTCTGAAGCCGAGTGGGAAGTCATGAGGATAGTGTGGACACTTGGTGAAATTCATACTGGTGATATCATTAAGCAATTACAAGCTAAAAAGAACTGGTCAGAATCAACAATCAAGACATTGATTGGGAGACTAGTTAAAAAAGGTTTGCTGAAGACTAGAAAAGATGGACATCGGTATGCATACTCCGCAACTGTTACTCAAGTGCAAATGATGATTCAGGTTTCAAAAGAAATGATGGATCACATGTGTGATATGCATAAAGGACAAGTTCTAATTGAACTTTTGAAAGATATGCCATTATCTAAGTCAGATATCTCGACGATTGAGGATGAGCTTGCCGGTAAGGAGAGTAAGGCGCCTGCAGTAATTAAATGTAACTGCTTAGTTTCAGGTCAACACGAATGCTAGAACAATAGTTAATCTACCTAAGGGGGTAAGCTTAATGAAGAAGTTTACTAGTATTTTTCTACGGTTGATCTTTGCCGCATTGGTTTGTCTATCAGGATTATTTTTATTTGAAGGCGCTGCAACAATTAATGTTCAGAATGTTCCCAAAATGGCGAAAACGGTAATTGACAAGAACGTTAATAAGACTGGGGATGCTAATTTAAAGGGATCGCTGCAGTTAGCAAAAGACTTTGGTGTTGAAGATAAGATTTTTGAGCAACTACCACAAAAGTATCATCGCGATTTGTCTTATATTAACCTTTATAATTTGAGTGTGAGTTACCAAGAAAATGGTGAAGTTACAGCGCAAAATTTGAATTTATCTGAAAAGAATCAGGTTCAAAAGGCTGTCAATTACGTCATTTTAGATCGGTTAAATAAAGAGCTCAAAAACAACGGCAAGCAAGTTAACGATACCATTAATGTTTTCCATTATTTCTTTTTCGCAGCTATTTTGCTTTTTGCTATTGCAGCTCTGCTTGTACTATTCGGTAGTTCTTGGGCTTCGTTAGTTTTATTGATTGCATCTGTAGGATCGTTTGGCGCACTGCAATATTACTTAAATCAGCTAACCCAAAACTTGCAGACAGAGCTTTATCATGGAATTTCATTGACCACTTCGTCTGTTTTGTGGCTTGGCCTCGCTATGGGCTTGGTGCTCGCATTTATTTGGCCAGTGGTCCTAAAAATAACTAAAAAAAGAGAATAATTAAAAATAGCATCGTCTATAGAAGTGACTGTACTGACGGTGCTTTTTTATGCTCAAAATTTCATAACAATGGAACTAAATGCAATAGTACTATTTACAATTAATAAGTACGATATTATTAGCCTTTTTTATAAAAACAAGCAATATTGTAATATTGGTGTGATAAAATTGAGAGTGCGAATTACAATTTAACAAGGTAAGGGAGTAAATGATGTATTATTTTCTAAATAACAGATTAGATGCTAATAGCTCTGGTATTGAGCATGCAGAAGTTAAACGATTAAAATTATTCAAGCAAAAGGGTGTACCTGCTAAGATAGTCATGTGTGAATATAATCGTCTTGCTCACCGAAATTTACCATTGTATGAAATGACTGATGATGATTATGTTAACATGTTTGACTTTTTTGCTGGTACAGTAACTTTTCCAGCGAAAGTGGTAACTGTTTCTGATTTATCAATTCCAGATGAGTATCAAATAAGAGAAGTAGATAACGGTTATGAAGTTTATAATGGTAATCGTAAAACTATGCGGATTACTATGTTTCCTAACGGTAGTGTTGATACAATTGATTACTTTAATGGTGACGGCAACCATACAAAACAAGAATTTTATGATACTCGCGGTTTCAAGAGTATGACCCAAATTTATGATACGGCAGATGGTCACCTTATTTATGAACAATTTTATCGCCCTAATAATACTGTTTATTATGAGACCTCTTATGAAAAAAGACCTAACTCCTATCCTGCAACAAATATTCAATTGACTGATACGCACGGTAAGCTGCACTCGCTGATGAACACAGGACAGGCATTCACAATTATGCTCGATGAGTTAAATGAGCAAGATGGTGACGAGATTTCGACCTTTATTTCTGACAGAAGTGATTGTTCGAATGTTCCGATGATTAACATGAAAACTCCAGCTCGGAAAATTGAGCATTTTCATAATATTCATTTCAGAGATTTTTGGGATCCAAGTTCTCCTATAACATATCCGTCAATTTCTAATAATGAGTTATTAAGCAAGACTGACTTGGTTATAACCCCGTCTCAGCGTCAAGCTGATGATATGACGAAACGTTTACGTACACAAGTACCAATTGTGTCAATTCCAGTTGGAATCGTTCCTGATAAGCAGTTGAATACCAGACATATTCCAATGAGCGAACGTACGCCAGGCAAAATTGTAGCAGTGGCACGTTTATTTTATGAGAAGCGTCTAGATGATGCGATTAATGCATTTGCAAAAGCATATAGAGAAAACCCAACGCTAAGCTTTGATATCTACGGTTATGGTAACGGACGCGATGGTCTTAAGGAAGAAAAGATGCTTAAGCAGCTTGTTAAAAATCTTGGTTTAGAAAATGTAGTTCAATTTAAGGGCTATACTCAAGATATGGAAACTGTCTACAATACAGCGGAGCTTTTAGTTCTATCTTCACGCTATGAAGGAGCTCCTCTTGCAATTGTTGAAGCACAATCGCATGGTGTACCAGTAATTGCTTATGACATTAACTATGGTCCGGCTGATTTAATTCAAGATGGTCAGAGTGGCTTTATTGTTCCGAGTGGACATGTTGATGATCTGGCTGCCAAAATAAAAGAGTACTTTGCTAATCCAGCGTTGATGGAACAGTTAAATGAAGGTGCATATCAAAATGCACAACGCTTCTCTGGCGATAGCATTTGGAAAGAATGGGAAAAGTACGTTATTAATGCCTGATTTTTCTTAATTAGTTAAGAAATAAAACCTATCTTATACGAAATGAGCTCCGAAGTTAGCAGACTTTCGGGGCTTATTTTATTATTGGTGTTTGTTGAAAAAAGCAATATCGTTTGTAATTGAACTAAAGGTCTACATTGTAATGTAATGAGGTAAAGGATTAAGAGATGTATTATTTTCTAAGTGGTGGATTAAGTGTTAATAGCTCTGGCATTGAGCATGCACAAATTAAGCGATTAAAATTATTTAAGCAAAAAGGGGTACCTGCAAAAATTGTAATGTGCGAATATAATCGCTTTGCGCATAGAAATTTGCCATTATATGAGTTAACTGATGATGACTATGTTAATATGTTTGACTTTTTTGCTGGCACAGTAACGTTTCCAGAAAGAGTGGTAACTATTTCTGACTTACCGATTCCAGTCAATTATCAAATAAAAGATGTAAATACCGGCTATGAAGTTTATGATGGTAGTCGTAAAACCATGCGAATCAGTTTGTTTCCTAATGGTAGCGTTGATACGGTTGATTACTATAACGGTGACGTTAATCTTACTAAGCAAGATTTTTATGATACACGAGGCTTTAAGAGCTCAACTAAAACTTATGATACAGCTGACGGTCATCTTGTATATGAACAATTTTATCGCCCAAATAATACAGTTTATTTTGAAATTTCTTATGAAAAGCGACCAAATTATTATCCTGCAACAAATATTCAGTTAATTGACACAGAAGGTAGAACGCATTCGCTAATGAATACAGGTCTAGCGTTCACAATTATGCTTGACGAGTTAAATGAGCAAGACGGTGATGAAATGTCGACCTTTATTTCTGATCGGAGCAATTTGGTAAATGTTCCAATGATTAACATGAAAACTCGAGCTCGTAAAATTGAGCATTTTCATAGTATTCACTATCGAGATTATTGGGATCCAAGTTCTCCTCTGACTTATCCGTCTATTTCTAATACTGAACTATTGAGTAAGACAGATTTAATTATTACGCCATCACAGCATCAAGCTGATGATATGAAGAAACGGTTAAGGACTCAGGTACCAATTGTGGCCATCCCAGTCGGAATCGTTCCTGATGAACAGTTGAATGCTAGACATATCCCAATAAGTGAACGTATTCCAGGCAAAGTTGTAGCAATAGCAAGACTTTTCCCTGAAAAGCGTTTAGCTGATGCAATTAATGCATTCGCAAAGGCATATCAAGAAAATCCGACATTAAGCTTTGATATTTACGGTTATGGTAATGGTGGCGATGGCTATAAAGAAGAAAATATGCTAAAACAGCTTGTAAAAAACCTTAATTTGCAAAATGTGGTTCAGTTTAAAGGCTATACTCAGGACACAGATAGTGTATACAATAGTGCTGAGCTCTTGTTATTAACATCAACATATGAAGGCTTTTCATTAGCAGTTTTAGAAGCACAATCACATGGTGTTCCGGTCATTTCTTATAACATTAATTATGGTCCTTCTGACATAATCCGGGATGGTCAAAGTGGTTTTCTTGTTCCAAGTGGAAATGTAGACGACTTGGCTGCCAAAATTGAAGATTACTTTGCTAATCCGGAACTAATGAAGAAGTTAAGCGAGGGTGCATATGAAAGCGCAAAGCGCTTCTCAAGCGACAATGTATGGAAGTACTGGGAGAAGTACGTTATTAATGTTTAATTTTGCTAGTAGGTTAAAAAATGATTAAATAAAACCCGTCTTTTTAGATGGGTTTTTGTTTTGAAAACGTTATTAATTGCTTTTTCAATTTTTTTGGGTTACGATAGTAAATCGTTAGCTTGCTAACTAAAATTGAAGGAGGAATTTTATGCAAAGGAAATTAGATGCGAGATTGATTTGTTCAATCTTTGCAGCAGGATTGATGTCATTTTCGGGAGTTTTGATTGAAACGGCAGGAAATGTTACCTTTCCAGTCCTAATGAGCGAATTTAACGTTAATATGTCGATGGTTCAATGGATGACAACAGGTTACTTATTGGTTGCATCAATTGTTATGCCACTTTCAGCATATTTAAAACGTAATTTTAGTTCACGTGCACTGTTTATTACAGCTTCAGTTTTGTTTATTGTTGGTCTTTTAATTGATGTAGTTGCTAAGAATTTTATGTTCTTAGTAATAGGAAGAATTGTTCAGGGAGCAGCAGCTGGAATTGCAATTCCACTGATGTTTAACATTATTCTAGAAAAATCCCCATTAGACAAAATTGGTTTATTAATGGGAATTGGAACAATGATTACTGCAGTTGCCCCGGCACTTGGACCAACTTTTGGTGGTTTAGTTGTGAATACGATGGGGTGGCGCTACATCTTCATCTTCATGCTTCCAGTAATGATTATTTCATTAGTTATGGGTCTTTGCTCAATTACTAAAGACTCAGAAAAGATTGAGCACACTAAATTAGATTTTGTTGGCTTTTTAAGTATTGCAGTAACTTTTATTGCTTTGATTTTTGCTTTTAGTAACTTAGCAACGGTTATGCAAAAGCCTCTTACGTTTATTATTCCATTAGTAATCGGAATTATCGGATTGATCATTTTTATTAAGCACTCTTTAAAAGTGGAAAATCCATTGATTGATATTCGAGTATTTAAGAAAAACAAGTTTACTCAAGGTTTGAGTGCATACTTTGTATTCCAAATTAACACGTTAGGTTTATCATTTATTCTGCCAAACTATGTTCAAATTGCTAACAAGCAAACAGCTATGACAGCAGGTCTTTTACTTTTGACTGGTGGAATTGTAGGTGCGATTGCATCTCCTGTTGGTGGACGTTTGCTTGATAACTACGGTGCCAGAAAACCAGTAATGACTGGTGCGATTCTAGAGTTTATTGGCGGTGCATTATTCTGTGCTTTTGCTTCTAACTTTAGCTCACTTGAAATTATCCTGTTTTACACAGTGACAATGCTTGGAACTGGTTTAATCATGGGCAATATCATGACAGCTTCTCTAAATGTTTTAACTGAAAAAGAACATACTGATGGTAATGGATTATTCAATATGGCGCAGCAATTTGCTGGTGCAGTAGGTACTTCAATTGTTTCAGCAATTATGCAATTTGTTCAACAAATGAGTACTAGATCAACTGCAGCTGGCCGACTGGTTGATGCCGCTCAAATTGGCTTAATCTTTTTGCTAATTTTAGTTGCTATTGGTGTATACTTGCTTTATAAAGCTACAAAGGCTGTTAAAGCAGGAGAATAATTAATGGAAAGACTGGGTTTGGCTTTACAACGCGCCCAAAACACTTTTAACCGTAATGTAGATCATTTTGCTAGACAATTAGGTCTGACAGGAATGCAAATGCTAATTATTGAATATTTAGCATCCTTTTCTGGAGAGCACTATATTTATCAAAAGGATATTGAGCATGAGTTCAATATCAGAAAGTCGACTGCAACTAATATTTTGCATCTGATGGAGCAAAAAGATTTAATTACAAAGGAAGTTAATCATAAGGATACGCGTTTAAAGGTAATCCAGTTGACAAATAAAGCCAAAAAGTTGGAACCTGAAATAACTTCATATTTTGTTTCTTCTGAAAAAGAAACTGAGAAAATTTTGGGTTCTGAGGTAAAAAAAGAGCTGATACAAAATTTGCTTAAATTAAATCAAATATTATCTGAGAAATAAAAAGGCTAGTTACGCTTGTGTAACTAGCCTTTTTTGAACTTGATATTTAAAATTTATCTATCGTAATTAGGTGCTTTTTTGGTGATCTGAACATCATGTGGATGTGATTCTCTCAAACCAGCATTAGTAATTTTTACAAATTGAGCATTTTCAATTAATTCAGAAATTGTTGATGCGCCAACGTATCCCATTCCGGAACGTAAACCACCAATGATCTGGAAAATAATGTCCGAAACATCACCTTTATATTCAACGCGTGCTTCTACACCTTCTGGAACAAGTTTATTAGCTTCATTTACGCCACCTTGGAAGTAACGGTCAGAGGAGCCATGTGCTTGTGCCATTGCTCCTACAGAACCCATTCCACGGTAGGTCTTGTATTTTTCGCCATCACTTTCAAAAATTTCTCCAGGAGCTTCAGTTGTACCAGAAAGCATGCTTCCTAGCATTACAGCATTACCACCAGCAGCGAGGGCTTTTACAATATCACCGGAGTATTTCATTCCACCATCGGCAATAATTGGCTTGTGATATTCACGAGCGGCTGTTGCGGCATCGTAAATTGCAGTTATTTGGGGAACTCCAACTCCAGCGACAACTCTCGTTGTACAAATTGATCCGGGTCCAATACCAACTTTTACGACATCGACGCCAGCATCAAAAAGTGCTCTTGCCGCATCACCAGTGGCAATATTACCTGCAATTAAAGTAACATTTGGGAAATGATCACGAATTTCCTTAATTTTACGTAATACACCTGCGGAATGTCCATGTGCAGTATCAATAACGATTGCATCAGCGCCGTTTTCGAGTAGTGCTTCAGCACGTTCAAACGTATCACTAGTTACACCAATTGCAGCTGCAACCAATAAACGATTGTTCTCGTCGACGGCTGCTTTAGAAACGTCACTTGGTACAATAACATTTTTTACGTTTGCGACTTCGCCAGCCTGTGCGTTGATTGACATGTTCTTATGAATAACACCTAATCCACCTTGAAGTGCCATTGCAATTGCCATTGCACCCTCAGTAACCGTATCCATACCAGCACTAATTAGTGGAATTTTAAGTTTAAGATTTGGTGCTAATTCTGTATGTAAATTAACTTCATTGGGTAATACATGACTTTCAGCCGGAATTAATAAGACGTCATCAAAAGTTAATCCTTCTTTTACAAATTTTGTTGACCAATTTGACATTTACTGCACGCTCCTTGTTTAACTATAGATAAATTATAAATTGATTTTACTTTACTAGTGATTGGGGAGCTGGTCAAGGTAGAATTAATGCATTTCTTTAAAAAATATACTAAGTGCTACTAGTTTTTATTATGATTAAATAGCAAATATAAAATATACAAGTAATAAGGAAGGTAAGGATAACGCATGTTTTTTAAAAAGATTTTCTAAAGAACCACTGAAGTAAGCAGGTATTTCTTGAAAGATATTACAGATCCTCATAGACTGATGATCTGCGGTTTTTTGACCAAGTCTAAAAGATGGGATAGAAAATGAAATGAAAGACAAAAGTTTTATTTAAACAAGTTGATCACTGAATAGTTGAGTAGCTTCACGCTAGAAAGCAATGGAGTAAATAAAAGCGTATCAAATGCTAATAATGCTTAACCTGCTGCTTATGCGCAATTTGATAGTCCGGATGCGACATAATTTTTACGCACGAGTCGATTTTATCGATTTTGGAGGATCGATAAGTCAGATAGACAAAGTAAAAATCGCAACAGCCATTAACGAAAGTTAGTGGTTTTTTTAATTCGTTTATGTTTACAAATGTAAATTTAAGTGTTAAATTAATTATAGTTTACAAATGTAGACATTAAAAAGAATAAAACAAATAAAAAATAAGTTGAAGGAGAGTTAATTATGAAGGTTATTACATTAATTATAGGAATTATGGCTATTGCTTTTATTGCTTGGTGGTTCTTAGGTAAACATGATGCAAGTGTTGAGCAAGCAAAAGTGAATTCTACTAATCAAACGGTTAACATTCAAGTAAAGGGTGGCTATTCACCTGAAAAAGTTGTCCTAAAAAAGGGCGTTCCTGCAACTTTGAATTTTAAGCGATTAGATTCTTCTAGCTGCTTAGATCATGTCATTTTCTCTGACTTGGGAATTAATCAAGAATTGCCAAAAGGTCAAGTCGAGCAAGTCAAAATCGACACATCTAAAGCAGGTGAATATGACTGGGAATGCAGTATGAACATGTTTCATGGCAAGGTAATCGTTAAGTAAGTAGGAAAAGGAATCAGTATATGAAGATAACGACACGTTTTTGGACCTCATTGGTACTTTCCCTGCCAATGCTTGTTGAGATGATAATCCATCCCTTTACAGGCTGGATGTTACCAGGTGGTAATTGGACAATGCTGGCGTTTACGACAGTTATTATGTTGATTTCTGCGGGTCCATTCGTTTCTAGCGCCTGGTCAGCATTCTTGAAGCATCATTCCAACATGGATACCCTTGTTGCACTGGGAACAATGATCACGTACCTTTACAGCATTTATGCCATGTTCACGGGAAGGCCAGTCTTTTTTGAGACAGCAGCGTTTGTAATTACGTTTGTTCTCTTAGGGCAAGTCCTGGAAGCAAAAATGCGCAGTAATGCCTCGAGTGCAATTAGTAAGCTGGTTAACCTGGGAGCAAAAGAGGCCTTGGTAAAACGCGGAACTGAGTTTGTGAAGGTTCCGATAAGTCAGGTTGTAAAAGGTGATTTAATACAAGTTTTACCGGGACAAAAAGTACCTGTCGATGGAAAAATAGTTTCTGGAATTTCAAATATTGATGAATCAATGGTTACTGGGGAAAGCATGCCTGTTGCCAAAAAAGCTGGAGATCAAGTAATTGGTTCAACAATTAATCAAAATGGATCTTTTGTCATTGAAGCCGAAAAAGTTGGCAATGACACAATGCTTGCCCAAATTATTGAAATTGTAAAGAAAGCACAGAATAGCCATGCACCGATTCAAAAACTAACCGATAAAGTTGCTAACGTTTTTGTTCCAACTGTTTTAATTATTGCTATTATCACATTTCTAGTTTGGTTTGTCTTTTTAAATAAGAGCGTACCAACAGCTCTTAACTACGCAGTTTCCGTAATGGTAATTGCTTGTCCCTGTGCTTTAGGATTAGCAACGCCAACCGCTTTAATGGTCGGAACAGGTCTGGGCGCTAAAAAAGGAATCTTGATTAAAAATGGTGAAATTCTTGAAGCTGCTAATAATTTAACTGCAATAGTTTTTGATAAAACTGGCACAATTACTAAAGGAAAACCGCAAGTAACAGACGTCATTGGGAATAAATTAGTAGTATTACAACTAGCTGCAAGCCTTGAAAAATTATCAGAGCATCCACTTGCACCAGCAATTCTAACTGCTGCTCAAACAGAAAATGTTGAGATGAAAGATGTAACTGATTTCAAGGCGATTGAAGGACGCGGAATTAAGGGGATAATCGATGGGAAAACTGTTTTTGTCGGTAAACCCGAAATTGACCAATATACTGTTGAAACCAAAATGTCTGATGCGATAACTAAGTTGCAAAAAGAAGCAAAGACCGTTGTTATTGTTGCTATAGATGATAAGGTTATCGGTTTGATTGCAATTCAAGATGCTCCAAAGGAAACAGCTGCTAAGGCGATTTCCGACTTAAAGGCGGAAGGCTTAAAAACAGTTATGCTTACCGGTGATAATAAGCAAGTTGCAGATTCAGTTGCCAAACAAGTAGGAATAGATCAAGTAATTGCAGAAGTTTTACCGATTGATAAAGCTGACGAAATTAAAAAGTTGCAACATAACTATAAGGTTGCCTTTGTTGGTGATGGTATTAATGATGCTCCGGCATTAACGCAAGCAGATGTTGGGATAGCAATGGGTTCTGGAACTGATGTAGCGATTGATGCGGGCGGAATTGTTCTAATCAAAAATGACTTAGAAGATGTTGTTCGTGCACTTAAATTGAGTAAAAAAACTTTTAAACGAATTAAGTTGAATCTGTTTTGGGCATTTATTTACAACATTTTAGGAATTCCAATTGCTACGGGGTTATTTGCAGGGATTGGTTTTACTCTTAGTCCTGAAATAGCTGGTCTTGCAATGGCCTTTAGTTCATTATCAGTTGTAATAAGTTCTGTTTTACTCGGAAGAGCAAAAATTTAACGCAAAAAGGATAGTCGAAATTTAGTCGACTATCCTTTTTTATTCTGTATGAGCATTAGTTATTTGTAACGATGTTTTCACTTAAATAAAGTGGTTTTAATTTGACTACAAAAAACTATTGAAAAAAGCCGAGCATAATAGCTCGACTTTTTTTACTATTCAACGGATATTAATCAACGGATTTCAATGCTTCTAGCATATCTAAATCTCTCAGCTTTTTGTTGACGATAAATCCTAAAATAATTGTAATTAATCCAATTACACCCAATGGCCACAAGAAGCTTGAGGCGGAAAGGGCTGGATTGAACATGACATTATCAGGTGGAACAACATACAGGATGTAGCGATAAAGCAAATCACCGGTCAAATATCCTACTAGAATGCCAATACCCGTTAACAAAATTGTTTCGCGGTAGATGTACATTGTGACTTCATTGTTGTAAAAGCCTAATACCTTGATGGTAGAAAGTTCGCGAATTCGTTCAGCGATGTTGATATTAGTCAAATTGTACAAAATAACAATTGCCAGCAAACCAGCAACAATGATTAAAACAACCATTATCATATTAAGGGATTGCACAACAACGTCTAGTTCTTGACTAATTGCTGTGTTTTGAACGACACCAGCAACACCGTTAAGCTTCATAAACTCTGCAGCCACTTTTTTGGTGTTCTTATTAGAACTGTTCTTTAAGTTAACCAGATGAGCGTTAGTAGAATACTTTTTGGCAAAAATCTTTTCATACTGGTTTGAGTTCATTAGAACAAAGTGCCCCATATACATTTCAGTAATATTAGCAATCTTCATTCTTCGACGGTGATTGTCTTTATCAGTCAAAGTAATATAGTCACCTTTATTAACATTTAGGAGACTGGCTAAGCGTTCGGAAACGACAACACCACCATTAGTTAATGTAATCTTCTTTTTACTGCGACGATCGTTTAAATAAAGATATTGATCAAGTTTGTGGTCTGATTTTGGCGCAATTAAAGTAATGTCTTGCGTGTCACCAGATTTACCAGCAGTTTTTGACATCGACTCATAATAGATAGGTAGTTCAGATTTAATGTTACTTCCTTCCAGCTTATCATCGAGTGTAGCTTGGTCATTAGCTGAAATTGGAGATTTTTGAGCCACTATCATGTTGTAATGAATTAATCCTGAAAACTGACGATTGTTCATATTACTGATAGAGTTTTTTACTGCAAAACCCGTAAAAAGAAGAGTAGCTGCACCACAAACACCAAAGATTGTCATTAACATTCGTTTTTTATAACGGAAGATGTTACGGGCAGTTACCTTGTGGGTGAAGCTAAGATGATTCCAAATAAACGGAATTCTTTCAAGAAGTATTTTTGAACCAGCTGCAGGTGGCTTAGGTAGAAGTAATGCAGCTGGTTTTTCACGGAATTCAGCTTTTGCAGTTAAATAAGCGGGTAGAACGGAACTGATCCACGATAAAACAAGGGAAATTAGACTAATCTGCCAGTAAAAGTGTTCTTCAATTGGTGGTATCGTCAGAGACTTGTAGTAAGCATGGTAAACAATCTGTGGCATTAAAGTATGGCCAAGATAAACACCAATAATTGTTCCGATGGTTCCTGAAAGAAAACCGTAAAAGACAAACTTGCTGATAACAACATTGTCGCTATAGCCCAATGCTTTCAGTGTTCCAGAATTAATTCTTTCCTCATCGATAAAACGATTCATAGTGGTAAATGTGACTAAAGCAGCTACAAAGTACAAAAAGATAGGAAAGACTTTCGCCAAGTCTTCGACAACTCTTGCGACCGTGGTATAGACAAGATTTCCTTCACCACCAGGCACTTCTCGGCGATTGTAAACACTATAACTTGGTGCTGATAACTTTTTGGCCTGCTTTTTTGCCTTAGCTAATTTAAGCTCATTCTTTGCAATTGTTTTTTCAGCACTTGCTGAAGCAGTCAATGCTTTTTGCTTTTTTGCTTGTAAAATTTTTGCTTTGGCAGATAATTCTGCTTGAGCCTGTTGAAGCTGCATTTTTGCTTCTGGTGTAGTAGCACTCGAAGCTTGAGCAGCTAAGGCATTTTTCTGCTCATCTAATTCTTGCTGGGCAAGTAACAGTTGCTTTTTAGTATCGGCTATTTTATTTTTGGCGTTAGTAAGTTGCTGTTCCTTTGGCTTTATTACTTGATTAAAGCTAGCATAAATTCGTTTTTGGCGTTGCTCGGCATCTTTCTTGAGCGTTTTTTGCAATGCCTTTTTGTGATCACTAACTCGGGCAGTATAAACTTTGCCATATGAATCAAGGTTACGTAAATTGTGATATCTAAGGTTGGCAACAGTGTAAACTTGTTGGTTAAAAGCACTTGGCATAACAACAGCATATCCTTTAAGTTCGCCAGTACCACTATTACTTTGACCTAAGTTAACATTAGATAGAATTTGACTTGAGCGGACAAATCCAACAACTTTAAATGTCTTTCTTTTTAGAAGGGTACTACCAAGCAGATTCTTCTTTTCGGTAAAACTGACTTCTTGACCAATCTTGTAGCGATTATGATAGTGCTCAGCAAGTGCAACTTCGTTTTTACTTTTAGGTAAGCGACCTTGGCGCACTTCGTACTTGCCGACAGATTTAGGCTTTGAAAAAACGCGAAAACTTTCATCGGTATTTTTTAAAACGGTGTCAGTCATATAGCCGAATTCAACTTCTTCAAGCCCCTTTGTTTGCTTGATTTTTTCGGTATCTTTTTTGTCAAAACCATAATTACACATTACAGATAAATCAGCAGTGTTAAGTTCTTGCGCATAGTGATTACCAGTATCACGCATATCAGGCCCAGTAACAAAAAGTCCGACCAGTGCGAATGCTCCGATCATCATTAAGCCCATAATTGACAAGAATTGTCCTTTGGTATGCTTAATTGACTGCCAAAAATCTTTCCAAATTATTTTTTTCATGATCTGCCTTTTCTACCACTTAATATTTGTAATATCTTCTGGTTGAGCGTTTTGCTCAATTTTGGTTACTTGGCCGTCATGAAAATGAATCACGCGATCTGCAATTGGTGCCAGTGCACTGTTATGCGTAACAATAACTACTGTTGCACCGTTTTCGCGACTCATTTTGGCAATGGTCTGTAAGACGCTTTTTCCTGTTTGGTAATCAAGTGCTCCAGTTGGCTCATCACACAAGAGTATCTTGGGATTTTTAGCAATTGCACGCGCAATAGCAACTCTTTGCTGCTCACCACCTGATAGTTCAGCAGGGAAGTTGTTAATTCGATTTTTCAAGCCAACGTCAATTAAGGTTTGAACTGGATCAAGTGAATCGGCAACAATTTCTGATGCTAGTTCGACATTTTCTTTTGCAGTTAAGTTTTGAATTAAGTTGTAGAATTGGAAAACAAAACCAATATCATTACGCCGATACGTGGTCAATTGGCGTTTATTATAATTTGCAATATTTTTACCATCGATAATGATGTCACCGGAGGTATTGGTGTCCATTCCGCCTAAGATATTAAGGATGGTTGACTTACCAGCACCGGAAGCTCCTAAAATAATTGCCAATTCGCCTTTTTCAATGGAAAAATTGACGTCATTATTAGCTAAAATTTCCGTGTCACCGGTTTGGTAACGTTTAAAATTGTGTTTGACTTCAATATAACTCATAAATAATTTTTCCTTATTAAATCTGTTTTTTTGTTTTTAGTTTAACTTGATTTTAGCCTAAATACTCTTCTAACACTTGCAAAACACCCATTTCATTGTTGCTAGGGGCTTCATACTTGGCAATTTTCTTTAAGCGTTCATCACCATTTTCCATTGCATAGCTATAGCCAGCAAGTTCGATCATTTCTTTATCATTCATTCCATCGCCAAAAGCAATCAGCTCTTCAGGCTCAACTCCAAAGTAGCGTAAAAAGAATTTGATTCCCTGTCCCTTGTTAACGTTGACTGGCATGATGTCGATATTATCAAAACCGCTTGTTGTGCAGTGAATTCGTTCAGTATTATCTGCGTTGAATTTCTTTTCAATCTCATTAGCTAGTTCAGAAGAGCAGTTAAGAGTTAGTTTGGTTATGCTGTCACTAGTTGGAAGTTTAAGTAAGTTTGCAATTTCATTGACGTTGGGATAGAAAAAGTGCATTGATTTTTTAAAATTGTTAGATGCACGTTTATTTAAGTATGCATTCTCCAAACCACTTGCAACAATTTCTATTTGGGGGTAATTAGTCTGAATAAAATTAATTAGCTTGATGCCAGTTTTATAAGTAAAAACATGTCTAGCGATGACCTGATTATCCTTGGTAAGAATTGAGCCATTATCAGCTATAATGTCGATTCTATCTAGAAAATCAAAAAAGTCTTGTTGCAAACGCGAAAGAGGGCGCCCACTAGAAACAATGAAATGAACTTTTTGCTCACGTAATTTGGTTAAAACTTGTTCAAACCGGTGATGATCAAATTGCTTATTATCATCTTCAAAAGTGCCGTCCATATCTACGGCAACTGCTTTAAATGGAATTGGTGTCATCAGTGTTCTCCTTCGTCTAAAATCCTCTATATTATTATATATTAGATAGGTTAGTTTTTTCTTCATTTAGCAAAAAAACAGATTCATTTAACGATGAATCTGTTTTTAAATTTTGACAACTATTTTTTAGCTGAAGTAGGCTTTTTTCTGCCAACTAACCAGCAAATCAGAATTGCAAACACTGTTTCAATCAGAATTAATACAATGTTCATGCCCAGTTTAGCCTGTCCAAGACTAAGTGTGGCGCCATTAAACAAGTGATTCCTTTCACCTAAGTACAAATCAAAAATAATTGAACCAATTACTAGAACACCCATAGTTGTCCATTGACCACGATTGAAAGCAATTCCGTATTCTTCTTCACGTTTCCTGATACTTGGTAGAATTGCACCCAAACCAATCAATACTACAATTGCGACAATGTTAATAATTAGTTCATACCACCAATAGCCACTGAACTGCTTAATGTCTTGTGGCGCAATGCCGAGTACTGTTGCCACTGCAGTAACAATCAATAAAAACAGTCCAGCCAGATAGCCAAGCTTGTCGTTTTTTATAAAGACATAATCGGACTTGAATTTCTGTGAATTCTTTCTGATTTGCATGAATGAGAAGAAAATCCAGCAGGTAACACCAGGTGAAATAATACCGTTAAGGTTTAAGAGCCAGTTGAAAATATCATTCATATCAGGCAAGAAAATTCCTAAAAGCATGATGAAAGCTGAAAGACCTACCGTTAGAACGTAACCATTAATTGGTAATCCATTTTTATCTTTTTTCTGCAAAAAGTGTGGCATGTATTTGTCACCAGTATCGGAAATTAACATTCTTGTCATTGCATCTAGTAAAACAGCTAGAAGCGCAGCGTTGTAAAAGACTGATGTCCAAGCCCAAATGTAAAGTAATGTTTTGCCCATACCATATTGGTGACCGACCATATCGAATGCGTAGTAGGCACCGTTCATCTTTAAATCTTTTGGAATATGGTACCCATCAAAGTAAATGCCAAGTGCGAATGAACCAAAAACAGTTAAGAAAATGGTCATGATTGCTAAAGCAACCATTGCTTTAGGAAAATCAGCCTTCGGTTTTTTCATTTTAGTAACGTATGGTGCTACTAACTCGCAGCCATTTAAAGCGTAAATTAACATGGCAATAGTAGTCCAATAATGCATGTCAAACTTAGGAATAAGTGTCTTCCAAGTAAATGGATGAGTTGCCATGTGGCCACCTGATTTAGCTAAACCTAAGAAAGCTAAGAAAACAAACATTAGTGTCATGATTAACATCAAGCCACCGCCGATAGTCGACAGGATTTCCATTGAACGAGAGAAATAGTGTTCAATGATGATGAAAATAATAAACATGGCAAAAGTCATGAGAGCAAATTTGGTGTTAGATATTTGACTCTGAAACTTTTCTGAACCAGTTAATGCCCAACCAATATCGACAATAATCTCATTGGCTGAATCGACGGCATAAGGGATAGATGCAGCCCAATATGTCCATGCAGTAAAGTAACCAAGGAATTCCCCGTTGGTTCCACGTACCCAAGAGGAAAGTCCACCACCTTCCTGATTAAAGACTGAGCCTAGTTGCCCGACCATTAATGAATATGGAATAACATAAAAAAGACACATTATGATCCACGAGGTAACAACTGGCATTCCCTGATTTTGGAAATTGTACATAATATCATCGAGGCCAATAACCGTGCAGAAAGCCATTAGGGTTAAAACAGGCCACGAGATATATTTTTTATTAGAATCTAGTTCCTCCACAAAAGTTCTCTCCTTTTTTAAACAATTATTTACATTTTACGCATTAAAAATGAAAAAGACTAGGGAATAATTAATAAATTCGTCTGCATTATTATGGTAAGTAATTATATTAGACTGGAAGAAAATTACTCCGCTTGACTTGATAGTATTGAATTTTCTTAAACCGTGCGTTAAGATTATATCGTTAATATTTTAAGAAGAGAAAGAAGGATTCTTATGTCAGGACATTCAAAATGGCACAATATTCAAGGCCGCAAGAATGCGCAAGACGCAAAGAGAGGTAAAATTTTCCAAAAGTTATCTCGTGAAATATATATGGCTGCAAAGAATGGTGGTCCTGATCCCTCTGGGAATCCTAACCTACGTATGGTGATGGATAAGGCACGTGCCAATAATATGCCTAAAACCAATATTGATCGTGCGCTTAAGAAGGCTGAAGGTAATTCAGATGAGCACTACGATGAAATTACATATGAAGGTTATGCACCAGGTGGTGTAGCAGTATTTGTCGAAGCTTTGACTGATAACAAGAATCGGACAGCTTCTGCAGTTCGTGTTGCATTCACTCGTAACGGTGGTTCTCTTGGTGCTAGTGGTTCAGTTGCTTACATGTTTAACCGTAAAGGTTACATCGTAATTGATCGTACTACTACTGATGCAGATGAAGATCAGATGCTTCTTGACGTAATGGATGCTGGCGGTGATGATTTACAAACCAGTGATGATGCGTTTGAAATCTACACTGATCCAAAACAATTTGCTCAAGTTCGTGATGCCTTAGAAAAAGCAGGCTACAAATTGGCAAATGCGGAATTAACAATGATTCCAGAAAACACAACACCTGTTCCTGAAGATAAGAAAGAACAATTTGATAACTTAGTTGATGCACTTGAAGACGATGACGATGTTCAAAACGTTTACACTGCAGCTGAGGAAGACTAATTAATAAAAGACAAAACCTTCCAGATTTATTCTGGAAGGTTTTTTATTTGCCATAACTAGCTATTTTTGCTTTTTTAACTATGTAATAACTATTTGTGCAAAGATCAAACTAAAAGCATCGGATTTAATTTAAATATAGTTGACTGTTTCACAAAAAGCAACTAGTTTCTTACCATGATAGTACTAGAAATCATGACGCTATTTAAAAAAGATGGTAAAAGATATTTATAAATTTGAGTAATAAATCACAAATTTATTGGGAATATTAGGTACACAAGTAGTATACTGTTTTACTGGAATTAATTAGATTCTTAATACAAGACATTTTAATGAGTAGGAGAATTAAGATGACAAAACCCGTTATTTTAAGTACGGATCCTGGAATTGATGATGCAGTTGCAATCTCAATTCTATTATTTGATCCGCAAGTAGATGTGAAGCTGATTGCGGCAGCTGCTGGTAATGTGGGAATTGAACAGACACTAAACA
The DNA here is from genome assembly GCF_003692845.1 of Lactobacillus sp. ESL0263. NCBI lineage: Bacteria > Bacillati > Bacillota > Bacilli > Lactobacillales > Lactobacillaceae > Lactobacillus > Lactobacillus sp. ESL0263. The sequence continues at coordinate 241,696 of NZ_REHL01000004.1, forward strand.
ATGTGTTAAAGCTTGAAAAATTTTTAGGTAAAAAAGTTCCTGTTGTAGAGGGCTGTAAACGCGCTTTAATTAAGGCACCAGTAGATGCGGCTAGTGTTCACGGTAAAAGTGGCATGGATGGCTATGACTTTCCTGAGCCTGATCTAGATTTACTATTAAAAGATACAACAGCACCCGAAGCTATTCACGAGGTAGTGGCTAGTTCAAGTGAAAAAGTTACTTTGGTGGGAATCGCACCATTAACAGATTTTGCACTCTACATTCGGTTATATCCTGAAGATTTAGCTAATATTGAAGAATTAGTACTGATGGGTGGCTGCATTGGTCGCGGAAATTACGGTATCTATTCCGAATTTAATATTGCTGGTGATCCGGAAGCAGCAAAAATTGTTTTCGAAAGTGGACTAAAAATTCGCGTTGCACCATTGGAACTTGGCTTCCAAGCACTTGTTAAGCCAGAAATAAGTGAGCAAATCAAGTCACTTGGCAGCGTTGGTGATATGTTCTATAGCCTGTTTAAACGCTACCGTGGCGGTAGTTTCAATACTGGATTGAAAATTTACGATGCGCTTGCAGCAGGAATTTTACTAAATCCAACTATGTTTGATTTTGAAGAGGCCTATGTGGATATCATAACCGATCAAGGTCCTACAAACGGTGCTTCTTTAATGGACTTCAATAATAAATTGAATAAACCAGCAAATGCCTTAATTGGTAAGTCGGTTAATGTTGATGAATTTATTGCTTGGTTCATCGAAGCAATCAAAAAAGCTTGTTAGATTAGAAGGGAATTTTTAATGAATCAGTTAATCGCAATCGTATTAACTTTGTTGTCAGTAGTCATCTTGGTATACATGTTATCCAAGAAAATGGATATTAAAATTGTGCTATTTGCTTTAGGACTTGTACTTTTGTATTGTGCAGTTCTAATGGGGAATAAGATAACCGTTTTAGCACCAGTGTCGAATCCATTTTTAAAACCTATACAGGTTATAATAGATCAATTTACTTCGACGCTGTCACAAGCAGGATTTGTAATTCTGCTTTTAGCTGGGTATAGTGCTTACATGAGTCACATTGGCGCAAACGATGTGACAGTGAGTGCTTTGACTTCCTCAATGAAGGGAATTAAATCGGTTTACCTATTAGTTCCGATTGTTTTCTTAATGTCAAACATCCTTTCTCTTGTAGTTCCAAGTGCTTCAAACTTAGCAATTATTTTATTAGCAACATTGTATCCTGTTTTAAGAGCAACAGGAATGAGTAGATTAACTTCTGCTGCTTTGATTGCTACTTCAGCTACAATCATTCCAACACCATTAGGTTCAGATAATGTAGCATTGGCTTCAGCCCTACATTTGTCAACTACACAATATGTTTTTGGCTATCACGCTTTAATTTCAATTCCGACCTTACTTTTAATTGCTGTAATTCAATATTTCTGGCAAAAACATGAAGATAAGAAAGATGGACAGGAAATTAGCTATGAAGAAGAATTAAAGAAATATGGGTTAAAAGAAGAGAGTACCCAGAAACTTAAGGTTAAAGGTGGAAAATTCGTTCGTTTTGTATACGGCCTCTTGCCTTTAGCACCAATTATCATCTTGATAGTTGACTTCATCTATAATCTTGTTAGAGGCGTAACTACAACCATGAGTGTGCAGGAAGTGACGCTTATCAGTTGGATTATTGCCATTATAGTTGAACTAATTAATACCAAAGATGCTAAACAAGTTTTGCAGGACAGCAATGTGTTCATTAAAGGGATGGGCAATGCAATGAGTATTGTCGTACTTTTAGTTGCTGCTCAAACTTATGTCCAAGGATTAAACGCAGTTGGTATCATGACAATGCTACAAAATTCAATGACAGATATTAAAAGTGCCGGAATCCTCTTGCCAATAATTATGGTAATCTTTACTGCTGTAATTGTTATCTTGAGTGGTAGTGGTATTGCATTGATTTTTGCATTAATTCCATTGATTGTACCGTTAGCAAAATCTGCCGGAATTGCTCCGCAGCAACTTTCTGTTCCAATTCAATTAGCGGCTAATTTGTTAAGAGCAGTTTCGCCTGTTGCGGCAGTTGTCCTAATCGTTTCCGAGGCAACTCACTTGGATACAGCTCAAATTATCAAGCGGACTTCTGTGCCAATGCTTGGTGGTGTAGTCATTATGCTAATCTTGTCATTCTGTCTACTATAAAAACTGAATAGAAGAATAAAAAGCAGTACTTAAAGTGCTGCTTTTTTGTTTATTCAAAATAATATTTAGTTTTAACAAAAAAATTCCAGCTTTTTGCGTAATTATTATTGGCGGCAAAAAGGAGGTATTTATGCGAATTAAAGAAGCGGTTAGTTCATTAATTCAAGAAGCAATTGACTGTCATGCCAGTGACTTGTTCTTTTTAACCCAAAAAGGAAAATTAGTGGTTAATTTTCGAACAATTAATGGAATTGCAAATCAAGCGAATTTTTCGATTAACGAAGGAAAGGAGTTGATTAATTATTTAAAGTTTGCGGCTCAAATGGATATTGCTGAACACCGACGACCACAAGTTGGGGCATTTGATTTTGAGTACAAAAAGCAAGTATATTATCTGCGCTTATCCAGTCTTGGTGATTATACTGACTGCGAGTCACTAGTTATCAGAATTATTTACCGTGTAAGTGAAGGAAAGTATTTCTTTAACCAGCAACTTGAATTACTGAAAAGCTTAGCGCAAAAACGTGGTCTTGTTATTACTAGTGGTCCAACGGGCTCGGGAAAAACGACCACCATGTACAAACTTGCTAAGTATGTTGGTCAAGACAGGATGGTGATGACAATTGAGGATCCGGTGGAAATCCATGAAGCTAGTTTTTTACAGACACAAGTTAATTTAGAGGCAGCCATTACATATCCGATATTACTTGAAGCAGCTTTACGACATCGTCCAGATATTCTAATTATTGGCGAAATCAGAAATGCAGTAACTGCACGTTTGGCAATTGATGCGGCCTTAAGTGGTCACTTAGTTTTTGCAACGGTTCACGCAAAAAGCACACTGCAAACAATTTCAAGACTAGAAAGTTTGAGCATTACTAAAAGTGAATTGGTAAACTGTCTTACTGCCGTTTGTTATCAACGTTTATTGCCAACAAAAGATGGTTTTTCTTGTCTAATGGACATTGCAAGTGGGAATTTTTTACACAAAAGTGTCTTGAAATCTCAACGTGGTGATTATGTTGACTGGCAAGATAATCTATTGAAGTTAAAGCAGGAGGAGAGAATTAGTGCGGCAATATTTGAGCAATTCAAGCAGGGGTAAGCTAAATAGTAAAGAACGATTTCTCTTTTTGGATTACTTACAAAATAGTTTACTTAACGGTTTTTCTCTTGGTACAAGTTTGGAATTAATGCCAATTGTTTGGCCAAAGCAGAAAAAGATTCTTGGAAAGTTAAACAAACGCCTTCAATCTGGAACAAAATTGAGCAAAGAAATGGAACGACTAGGCTTTTCAAAAACTGTTGTTACCCAGATCGACTTAGCAATGAATCAAGGCAACTTAGTTGAATGCCTTGGCCAACTTGCGTCATTGAGTAGATTGAAAAATGAACAAATAAAGAAATTAAAAGCCGAAATGTCCTACCCACTTGTTTTAGCTGTAATGATGGTTTTGTTGCTCGTATTCATGCAAACTTTCGTTTCTAGTCAGTTTGCAAATACTGGAGAGCATACTGGAGACATTATGCTATTTGTTTTACTTGTTATGGGTCTACTTTTTATCTATTTTTTAGTTAAAGTTACCACCTTATTGAAGAAACAGGACTATCGTTCTCTAGTTAAGTTAGGACACTATCCAATCATTGGTTCGACTATTAAATTATATGTTAATTACTTACTTGTTTATGATGCTGGTTTATTGCTTGCAAGTGGGTTTTCACTACAAAAGATGTGTGAGTATGCTGCTAAACAAGAAACAGGGTCACTACAACAAGTGATTGGTGCAAAAGTTGGTAACCAGCTTAGGGATGGTAAAAGCCTGGAGAAAATTATCAAGAAAGAGTCTTTTTTACCAAATGAACTGTTATTGCTAGTTCAAACAGGTGCGAAAAAGAGTGATTTAAGCAAGCGTTGTTTGCTTTTAGGGAAGACACTGTTTACTAATTTGTCCAACAAAATTGAAAAGTTAATTGTTAATGTTCAACCGTTTTGCTTTATCTTAATTGGATTATGCATTATCGGGATGTACTTAAAGTTATTACTACCAATGTACGCAATGATGCAAAGTATTTAGGAGGATATAAAAATGAAAAAAGCAATAAAAAAATATCTATTGGGTTTATTAGCCAAAAATAGAAAAGCACAAGGATTTACTTTGATTGAGATGGTAGTAGTCGTTGCTATTATCGTTATGTTGTTACTAATCATTGCACCTAATTTGACTAAACAAAAGCAAAGTGCAAATGACAAAGCTGATGATGCATTTAAAACGACTCTCCAAACTCAGGCAGATTTATATCAAGAAGACAAAGAGCGCGACGGTAAGGAAATTTCCTTTAAAAATATGTTTGACGACGGCTATTTAACTAAAAAGCAATTCGATAAGACACAAGATTATACGGTAACTAACGGTGTTGTTCAAAAGAATGCAAACTAAAGCAAGCCAATGTGGCTTTACAGCTATTGAAATGGTAATTACTTTAGCAATTTCAATTGGAGTAATTATGCTGGGTACAGTTTGTCTTGACGGTTATAGTGAAAAAATGGTGTTAAATAATACTACCAAAGAAGTTAAAAGTACAATCGAGCAGGCTGCTAGAATTTCTACCATTAAACATGTTGCAAGCTACATCAGGTATTATCCTAATTCGAATATGTTGACGGTTACCAGAGCAGGCCATAGAAAAGTTGTTAAAGTTGCACCACAAATAAAGATTTATAAATTGTCAGATTTATGGATTTCGTCAAGCGGCTTAATGTCACCGAGAACAATTGTGATTGCAAATCGTCAAGAAAAAAGAACAATCAGGCTGCAAATGATGTGGGGACGAGTGATTGACAATGCAGCATAAAATAGGTGGGTTTTTAATGGCTGAAAGTTGTGTCGCACTCTTTATTACATTTTTAGGAATTGTCAGTATTTCATTGATTGTAGGCGAAAGTAGATCATTCGAACGAGAAAATGAGCAAAAAGTTGATCGTACTTATGCTATTCGAGTAATGAAGGAAAATGAAATTAAGCAAATTATTGTCCATGATCATGTTTATCAAATGATAGGTGATTCAAAAATTTATGATGCAACTAAAAAACAAATGTACAAGGTTAAAAAGTAATGGCTTCTTATTGGCTGATGCTGTATTTGCTGTTTTTGTAACCTTGCTAGCAGTTGTAACTTTACAGAATATGTTAAAGAGTATGGCAACGGCTGATAAAGCACATCATCGAACCGATGACATAGTATTTGCTTATGTTCAATTTGATCATTTTTTGAAAGAAGATGCTAAAACCGTTTATCTTTTTCCAGCTGGAACAAATAGTCGTCAAGCTGCTATCAAAAAAGTCAATCAAAGCGGTAAAACGCAGGTTTATATTTTAGCTTCATATAAAGACATGATTAGAATGAGGACGCCTGAAGGAGGGCATATGCCACTACTGTTAAACGTTAAAAAAGCCTCATTTATTAGTAAAGACCAGCAAATAAAAATTAATGTCGTCGAAAAAGATGGGCGATCATCTGAAATATATTTCAAATTGGATGCAAAACCTAAAACAACAAAAAATGAAAAGAGAAAAAATGATGAAATTAAAGGCTAGTGCTTTATTAAGTAGCGTTTTAGTTTTGACTACCTGTTTGCTTTTTTTACAGTTTTATCAAGAAACCTATTGTAGCAGTATGCAAAACAATACGCTATTAATCGAATATTTATGTCGGTATTGATTTACTTGCGCTTGTTACCTGATTTCTATTAAAATGTTTAGAAGAAACGGGGTATCAAAGTGGATAAAATTGAAAACTTATTTAATAAATTTATAGACTGCGTTGAGGTATTACAGAATGCTCTAAACGTATCATTTAGTGAAGCACTAACAGAGACTTTTGATAATTTGGAAAATGAGCAGATAAAGGTTGAATTAGGTGCACCTGATAAAGAAACAGTGGCCCAACTAAGTGAAAAATACCAACAGCTGCATTATGAAGATCTTTCACAAAAGGCAAAAGTGCAAATATTTACTTTTTTAACACTTAAGGCTATTAATGAGGACGATTTAGATCCTAATCAGATGCCAACACCGCCAGTGATATCAACTATTATTGCGATGTTTATGCAGAAATTATTACCGGATCAAGGACTAACTATAATTGATCCTGCAATTGGTTCAGGCAATTTATTATTCTCGGTGGTGAATCAGCTCAAAAATGCGAATCATTCAAAAGCAGATTTTAACTTATTTGGCATTGATAACGATGAAGATATGTTGAACTTTGCCGATATTAACGCGCATTTAAATGGTCTTGAAATAGAGCTATTCAACCAAGATGCGTTAACACCATGGTTTTGTTCTGAGCCAGACGTTGTTGTGAGTGATCTACCAATTGGTTATTATCCAATTGATGAAAATGCAGAAAATTTTGCAACCAAGGCTGAAAAAGGTCATTCATTTGCTCATCTTTTGTTTATTGAACAGATAATTAAGAATTTGGCGCAGGGTGGTTATGCTTTCCTTGTTGTTCCTAAGGACATTTTGTCTGGAAAAACTGGAAGTGACTTTATGCCATGGTTATCAGAAAAAGTTTATTTAAGAGCAATAATTGAGCTACCAGATAATGCGTTCCAAAATAAATTTAATCAAAAGTCCGTTTTAGTTTTCCAAAATCATGGTAAAAATGCTAAAAGTAGTGAGGTTTTTCTCACAAAGTTGGATACACTTAAAAAAGAAGAGGACCTAATCAAGCTTAATGTTAAACTGAATGAGTGGTATACTAAAAATATTCATTAACTTGTGAAAAAAGTCAAATTAAAGTGTATGGAGGAATCTCATTTATGAAAAAAGTTTTAGCAATAAACTCAGGAAGTTCTTCATTTAAGTATAAGCTATTTGCTATACCTGAAGAAAAAGTATTGGCAGAGGGGATTGCTGATCGAGTTGGTATTGATGGCTCATCTTTTGAAATTAAGTTAGCCAACGGTGAAAAGCACGAAGAAAAGGTTGCAATTCCCGATCAAGAAACAGCTGTCAATTTGTTATTAAAGGCTTTAAAAGAATATAAAGTTGTTGAAGACTTGAGTGAAATTGCTGGAGTAGGTCACCGTATTGTTGCCGGTGGTGAAGATTTTACTGATTCAGCTATTATTGATCAGGAAAAACTGCAAAAAGTTTACGATTTAAAAGAATATGCCCCATTACATAATCCGGCTGAGGGAAAGGGTATTGAAGCTTTTATGAAGTTACTACCTGATGTTCCTGAAGTAGGGGTTTTTGATACTTCATTCCATCAAACATTGGATCCAGAGCACTACATGTATTCAATCCCTTATAAATATTATGAAAAATATGGTGTGCGTAAGTATGGTGCACATGGTACTTCTGTGCGTTACATTACTGGTAGAGCAGCAGAAATGCTTGATCGTGATGCCAAAGATTTGAAATTAATCGTATGTCACTTAGGTTCTGGTGCATCTGTTACTGCAGTAAAGAATGGCAAATCATATGATACATCAATGGGCTTCACACCACTTGCTGGTGTTACTATGGGTACTCGCTCTGGTGATGTTGATCCATCCGTTTTGCAATATATTATGAATAAGGAAAACCTTGATATTAATCAAATGATTGATATTTTGAATGATCAATCTGGTTTATTAGGTATTTCCGGCATTTCTTCTGATATGCGTGACTTGGAAAATAATTCAGATGAAAAAGCTGCATTAGCACGTAAGATTTTTGTCAACCATATAAGACAATATATCGGTTCATACATTGTTGAATTAAAGGGTGTTGATGCAATTATTTTCACTGCTGGAATCGGTGAGCATGATGCAGGAGTTCGTGAAGAAATCATGAAGTCATTTGAATTTATGGGACTAAAGCCAGATTATGAAGCTAATAAATCTAATGGTGAGAAGTTCATTTCTAAGCCTGATTCAGCAATCAAGGCAATGATTATTCCAACTGATGAAGAATTGATGATTGAACGTGATGTTGTTCGTCTAGCTCACTTGAGTTAACGATAAAATCTGTAATTAAATAAAGAAGCCGCTAAGAAAAACTTAGCGACTTTTTTTGTTTATTTTTGATATTATAGTATTTGGAAATAATGCTGTAACATAGGGAAAAATATGTGTTATTGCCTAAAAGAAATGTGTCGTCATTAAACGATTTAGAAGAGAGAATAGCTTTTTTGACTGTTATAGCACTATTAGGCAATTCAATTTTACAAGTCTATCAGCCATAGAGAATTAATTATGACATTTTGGGCAATATGAATAATTTATTGTATGCACATGTCTTTTCCGGATTTCAAACTGAGAAACTGGAAAGTCTAGCCAAACCAGTTTGGTTATATGATTCGCATTATTAGATTGATTTTGACTATCAATATAATTCACAAAAGCATGGTCGGATTCAACGGTAAATAACTTAAAACTTGAACAAAATAGTAAAGGAAAAATAAATGATTAAATTAGTTGCAATTGATGTTGATGACACATTATTAAATAGTCAGGGAAGTTTACTTCAATCTACTATTGAAGTAATTAAAAAAGCAGTAAAGCGTGATATTAAGGTTGTGCTATGCTCTGGACGACCATTAGCTGGTGTGAAGCACTTTTTGAATGAGCTAGGAATAGTTCAGGATAATCAATATGTTGTTACTTTTAATGGTGCTGTTATTGAGACGGTGACAGGTAAGACTTTACAAAAATCTGGAATTGATCAAGCAACTTATGAAAAGATTGACCAATATTCGAAAGAACATGGCGTGGATTACAATATTGTTGATGAAAATAGTGCAATCATTACAAGTAATTTAAATGTTAATCGAATTACTGTTGTTCAGGCGTGGGAAAACAGTGCAGGTGTCTTAATCAGAAAGCCTGATGAATTACCTGAAGGTGATCAAGTAATTAAGGCTGTTTTTGGTGATGAAAAAGATAAGCTTGATCAAGTTGAAGCTGATGTTGTAAAAACATTTGGAAAAGAAAATTACGTGGTGCGAGCAGCAGCTAACTTTTTAGAAATAATGCATCCAGATGTTAACAAGGGAGTAGCACTAGAATTTTTGAAAAAAGAACTAGGATTCGAAACTGCTGAAGTAATGGCTATCGGGGATGAACGTAATGATATTCCAATGTTTAAAGTAGCTGGAACTTCAGTAGTAATGGAAAACGGTTCTGCTGCAGCAAAGGAACATGCAGATTATGTAACTGCTTCAAATGATGAAAATGGAATTGAACAGGCATTTAATAAATTTGTTTTGTAAAGTTTTCCGTTATAACTCAGAAGCTACCGGATGTAAGTTAGTGTAATTTATGCTATACTATTTCTATCCTATTTGGGGATGTTTTGGGATTCGACAGGCGTAGATTCGCATTGACTGCGATCCGTAGATCACGTCTGCGTTAACAACGTCAACAGTTTTATAACTGCAAATAAAGAAAATTCTTACGCATTAGCTGCTTAATTTAAGCGCATGTGTTGCTTTTTATCGGATTACTCACGTCTGGTAAAAAGTATCAACTTAGTGAGTTACGTTTAACTACCTCATCTGAATAGTTAAAAAGAGTCATTTCAGGTTAGCTAGTCCATTCTAGCCCTGTTATATGGCGTTTTGGATTAGTGAAATTCAAGTAATATAACTATGATTGTAGATGTCAGTGACGGAATGCGTTTGGACAGGGGTTCAATTCCCCTCATCTCCATAGAATCTATGCTATAAATGCTGATATTACAGCATTTTGATACATGGGTGGACTAAAAATGGACTAAACGGTACTTATCTTGAGTATTGTTTAGTCCATTTTTTTATTTATAAGGTATCTAGTATTTCTTCAATACGGTTATCAGACCTAGCTTTTAATTCGTCAATCATATGAGCATAAACTTTTGCGGTAATTGACATGTTAGAGTGACCTAGTCGCTGACTTATCGCGTATAGGTCGACGCCTTTGTATAGCAATATAGAAGTATGAGTATGACGCAGACTGTGAAAGTGGAATCCAGGAATATTTATATTGCATTGCTTTAGAAGCTTTTTTAATACTTTATTACATGCCGATGGGGTTGGAACAGTTTCAAATGAAGTTCCAAAAACATATTCATGATTGTATTTTTTTAGTTGTTGTAATACGTTCAGTAGTTTTTGATTGACCCTAATGGTTCTTATAGATGACGGAGTTTTAGGTTCTTTAATTTTTTGAGAAGCGTAGGAATAGCTTTTTGTAATATCGATAGTCTTAGACTTAAAATTGATGTCCGACCATTTAAGAGCCATGATTTCACCAATTCTCATACCAGTATAAATGGCCGTAATAATCATATATCGACTATTATATCGAGGATTAAGGTCGGATTCTGTTTGTTCAATTAACTTTTTATTATCTTGGTTATAAAAACAGTGGGGATTTGACTTTTAGTTGTTAGTTACAACGACAAAGCTGACCCCGTTTTCGTAGAAACCGTTTTTGTGAGTGGAAGCTAGCCCAAGTCCGAATGAGGTACATGATCTACGTTTTAGGTGATCTCTATGAGCAAAGTTGGCACTTCCATCATAAAAAACAAAATTATTGAATGCTTCTTGAGCCATTTGTTGAGGTGTTCCTTCTTTAACCAAGGCCTCAAGTTCTCCATAAAAATTGGAAGAGCCTTGATGCCTGTCTGAATCATGATATGCATCAAAATGTTGAGCATCATGTATTGAACGAGAAACATCATAGTCAAAATGTTTATCTGTATATGACATCTTAGTGTCCACTCCCTGAGAAGCGCGCCAGTCATTAACCAATTTTTCAAAGCATTTTGCAGTTTCTACAATAGTCGACCTATCAAAAGCAGTTCCAGTAGGAATGCTGCTTAATTCATCTTTCACTTCTTCGATACTAGTATTATCATTTGGATCATCCCAATTATCAGAAGTTGGAATATCTTTATCTTCTTTTGGTTTTGACTTTTGTGTGTCACTTGCCTTTACCCAATTTTGGTACTTAATTCGATACCATGTATTGCCTTTATCATCTGTATATGTTTCATAGACAGGTTGTTTTCCAAGCAGTGTATAAAGCGAATTTTTACCGTTAGGCTTTGTATAAAACTCAGCGTCATATTTCAAATAAACCGTAAATAAAACTGGGTCCTTGTCTTCCTTAGGGGGAATGACTGTATTAATTTTCTTTACATATCGTCCATTACCAATGTTGTAATATACTTTTCCTTTTATTGATTTTTTTCCATAAGTTTTAAGATATGTTCCTCGTTTTAATGAAACTTTACTTTTTCTACTACCCTTTGAAGAATATACATAGGAATTCTGTCTTAACTGAACTCTAGGTGAAGAGGCAGCCAAAACAGGGCTTGAGCTTTGCTGTATAGTTATAAGTCCTAAGCCAATTAAAAGTCCCGAAGAAATTTTAGTAAAGGCTTTTGTATTTATCATGTTGTTCTCCTTTTTATCTAACAATAAATTATTTATATTCTTTATTGTAGACAAGAAAAAAGAAAATTTCAGGAAAAATTAGGAAGGAGCAAAAGCAGTGAGCAAAGTATATAATTTAAAAAAGCAAAAAGGTAATTGGACAATCAAGACAAAAATAGATTTAAGACCTAGAACCATCCTTAAAACAGTTATAATTGTAGTAGCAATCATTGCGATAATTTGGAGCGTGACAAAATGGCTAAGCTAACTGAAGCAAAAAAAGAAGCAAATAAAAAATGGAATCAAAAAAATAAAGAGCGAATGAATTATCTTGCGGCTAGGTCTCAAGCTAAAAGATTCGTTAATAAATTTGCGACTCTTGAAGATTTAGACAACTTGGAAAAGATTATTGCCGAAAAAAGAAATGAATTAGAAAACAATAGTGACGTAGAGAACCACATGGACTAACTTTTATAAACAACTATTATTAGTCGTTTTTAAAATGCTATTATATCAAGGTTTATATTTGATATTTATTGATGATTTCAATTATAAATTCCCCTCATCTCCCTAAATAAAAGCCTATAACCTTCGTGGTTATAGGCTTTTTTATTATTATTGGTCGCCAAATGGTCGCCGACTTGTTAAATTTTGTCTAGGATTGATCATAAAATTTTGGAAAAAGTACATCACTTAGTCTTTTGATAAAGAACGCTCTAATATATTAGAGATTGCTGGGTTCTTATATATTGCAACAACATCATATTTTAATTTCGGTAGCTCAGGTAAAAAAGTAACACGGCTATCATAAATCTTGGGTAGTGATAGTTCCTCTGGATAGATTGCCATACCATGATTTAACACAACATTTGATAATGCAGAGTCAAAACTATCTAAATAATCAGTTTCTTCATAACTAATATGCATTTTTTCCAGAGTATTTTTGATTTTGGTTTGTACATCATTATTATCAGTAGCACCCCATCTTTGTAAAAAAAGGGGGTGCCTTTTTAGTACGTTTTTCTTAAGCTTCCCCTTTGAATCGAAAGAATTTTGATTCAATAAAATGCCAAAACTGGCGGTACCAACTTTTCTAACATGGATATTTTTAATTTTACTGACAGCAGTAGAAAAGCCAATCAGTACGTCATAGTCGCCAGCATCAAGCTTAGGTATACTTGTTGAAAAATTTTCAGTATCCAGTTGTACTTTTAGACTAGGGTTATTTTTGGTCAAAGATTCAGCTAATTTAACAGTCCAATAATCAAAGCCATGTAAGTAGTGTATTCTCAAAGTCTGAAATGAATTATTTAATTGACTGATTTTTTCATTGAATTCGTAGTAATTTTTTAAAACAGGTACTGCACAGTTGTATAGATTTTTTCCTGCCACGGTTACCTTAAAATGTGAAGTTGAGCGGTCAATTAGTTGGACACCTAACTCATCTTCTAAATTTTTAATCGCATTGCTGATTGCTGTTTGAGAGACAAAATTTCTTTTTGCAGCAGGAGTAAATCCTTGAGTTTCAACTACATCAATAAAGTACTTATATGCTAATAAACTGTATTTCATCACGTTTTATCCTTTTGCTTATAACTTTACCTAATAAGTTATTATCATTATATGTTAGCGCTTTCTAAAAAGCGAGGGTAAAATTAAATCTGTAAAAACGGTTACCATTACTAAATCAGTTTTGTGACTAAAAAGGAGAAAAAGTATAAATGGCTGAAAAATATATTTTAGCGATTGACGAAGGTACTACAAGTACTCGATCAATTATCTTTGACCACGATGGTAAAAAAGTAATTGACTCACGCAAAGAATTTAATCAATATTTCCCTAAACCTGGCTGGGTAGAACATGATGCCAATGAAATTTGGAATTCTGTCTTATCTACAATTGCCAATTCGTTTATTAACTCGGGAATCAAACCTAATCAAATTGCTGGTATTGGTATTACCAATCAGCGTGAAACGACAGTAATTTGGGATAAAAAAACCGGATTACCGATTTATCATGCAATAGTTTGGCAATCACGGCAAACTTCAGATATAGCTGACAAGTTAATTGCCGATGGCTATTCAGACATGATTCATGAAAAAACTGGCTTAATACCTGATGCTTACTTTTCAGCAACTAAAATACGCTGGATTCTTGATCATGTTCCTGGCGCTCAAGAGCGGGCTGAAAAGGGCGAATTATTATTTGGCACCATTGACACCTGGCTGGTTTGGAAATTAACAGGTGGTAAAGTGCATGTGACAGATTATACGAATGCCAGCCGGACAATGCTCTTTAACATTACCCAACTTGATTGGGACGATGAAATTCTTAAGCTATTGAACATTCCAAGACAATTACTACCTGAAATTCGGTCTAATTCTGAAGTCTATGGTACTACAGCGGAATACCATTTTTATGGTAGTGAAGTGCCAATAGCTGGAATGGCCGGTGACCAGCAAGCAGCTTTGTTTGGCCAACTAGCTTTTGAACCAGGCATGGTTAAAAATACTTATGGTACCGGTGCTTTCACAGTTATGAACACTGGTGAAAAGCCAAAGTTTTCTTCTAATAACTTGTTAACTACTGTAGCTTACGGAATAAATGGCAAAGTAAATTACGCTTTAGAAGGTAGTATTTATGTAGCAGGTTCTGCAATTCAATGGCTACGTGATCAAATGGAAATTATTGATGACGCTTCTCAATCAGAAGAGGCAGCTCAAAACTCAAAGGATAATAACGAAGTTTTCGTTGTTCCAGCATTTACTGGATTAGGTGCTCCATACTGGGATTCTAATGTGCGCGGGGCTGTCTTTGGCTTAACTCGCGGTACTACCAAGAATGATTTTACTAAAGCCACTTTGCAGTCATTAGCGTATGAAAGTCGCGATGTAATTGATACGATGCATGAAGATACAAAGATTGATATTCCCAAGTTGAAGGTTGACGGTGGAGCAGCAAACAATGACTATTTGATGCAATTCCAAGCAGATATTTTAGGAACCGAGATAGAGCGTGAAGCTAACCTTGAAACCACAGCACTTGGCGCAGCTTTTCTGGCAGGTTTAGCAATCAACTTCTGGAGTGGTTTTGATGAAATTAAGAAAATTCAAAAAGTAGGTAAGACCTTTGAACCCCAAATGAGTGATGATGAAAGAGAACACCTTTACGAGGGCTGGAAATCAGCGGTTAAGGCAGCTCAAAGCTTCTCATACAAACCATACCTAAAGAAGTAAGTAGTGTTTTTTACAAAGAAAGAGAATAAATCATGGCATTTTCAATTAAAACAAGAGAAGAAGAAATTGAACGTTTAAAAAACGAGAAACTAGATTTGCTAGTAATCGGTGGTGGTATTACAGGAGCAGGTGTGGCTTTGCAAGCTAGTGCAGCTAAAATGAAAACTGGCTTGATTGATATGCAAGACTTTGGTAGTGGTACCTCATCACGCTCGACTAGATTAGTTCATGGGGGTATTCGCTATCTTAAAACTTTTGACGTTCAGGTAGTTTCTGACACAGTTAAGGAACGTGCAGTTATTCAACATATCGCTCCACATATGACTCAGCCAGATCCAATGATTTTACCTATTTATGATGAACCTGGTGCGGCCTTTACTATGTTTTCTGTCAAGGTTGCAATGGATCTTTATGATCATCTAGCTGGCATTGAAGGAGATTCTCCTTTGACCAAATACGCTAATTATACGATGAATAAGGAAGAAACCTTAAAACGTGAGCCACAGTTAAATAGTAAAAATCTTCTAGGAGCAGGAGTTTATTTAGATTATCAAAATAATGATTCACGTCTGGTACTAGAAAACGTTAAAAAGGCACACGAATTAGGTTGTTTGGCTGTTAGTCGACTAAAATGTGTTGAAATTTTGCATGATGACCAAAAGCAAGCAAACGGCGTGCGTGTTCATGACAATTTAACTGGTGAAGATTTTGAAATTCATGCGGACGTAATTATTAATACTTCTGGACCATGGTCTGATTTGGTAAGACAATCAGATAAAGAAGTTTACAAGAAACCACGTTTACGTCCTACTAAAGGTGTGCACCTTGTTGTTGACCAATCACGTCTGACAGTACCACAACCAACTTATTTCGGTTCGGGTACTGATGACGGTCGTATGATTTTTACTATTCCTCGGGAAGGCAAGACCTACTTTGGGACTACAGACACCGACTTTAGAGGTGACTATGCTCATCCAACAGTTGAGCAAGGCGATGTTGACTACTTATTAGGTATTATAAATAAGAAATATCCTTCTGCTCATTTAACTATAGATGATGTAGAAGCTAGTTGGGCTGGTGTTCGTCCATTAATTGAAGTAGAAGTTGAAGGAAACGAAGCAGCTGATGCCGCAACAGGTGCCAGTGTTTCTGATAGTACTTCGGCACCATCAGCTGTGTCACGTGGTAGTTCATTAACTGAAGCAGAAGATGGATTAATCACTTTAGCTGGTGGTAAGTTGACCGATTACCGTATTATGGCAAATGGAGCAATGGATAAGATTCTGGAAAAACTACACGATAAGTTTTCAAAGAACTTTACCTTACAAGATTCAGCCGAAATTAAAGTTGCAGGTGGCGACTTTGACTCTGACAATGCTGAAGAAGAACTTGCCCGTATTGCTAAAGAGGGCGAAGAAGCTGGTCTGTCAAAAGCAGATGCGACAGAAATTGCCAATTTATTTGGTTCTGAAGCTGAACAAATATTTGATTATGCTCGTACAATTAAACCAGCAGATGGGCTAAGTCTGGGCGAAACTGCCACACTTGACTATTCGTTAGCTGAAGAAATGACACTGACACCTGTCGATTATCTTTTACGTCGCACTTACCACATTTTATTCAAGAGTGACACGTTGAATGAAGTTAAAACTGGTGTTGTCAACCATATGGCTGATTACTACGGCTGGGATAAAGTGCAAAGAGAAGAGTATGAAACTGAATTAAGGAATGAAATAGAAGAATCACGATTGGAAGATTTAAAAAGTAAAAACTAATATAATAAAGTAATAAAGAAACTAGTTGTGAATTATTCCTCAAAAAACCTGTCAGAACAATCTGGCGGGTTTTTTTCATTAATGCAGTTAATAGTAACGGTCTAATTAGTGCTATAGTTAAAATAGTAGAAAAAATCTAAAGACATCATTAATAGCTAAGTACCTATAAAATAAGTAATTTTACTTTTAAAGTGTTAAACGTGTGACTATTTTTCAAAAAGGAAAATAATAGGATATTTGTATTTAAATCAAAGCTTTTAGCTATTTTTATGGTTAAGAGCTTTTTATTTACTTTAATTTTTAGCTAGAAAGAGCATTGTAGGGATGAAAAAACTTAAAGAAGAATCCAAGCTTTTATTGGGATATGCAATTTCAGGAATGGGTGATCAATTTTACATTTTTGCAATCCCATTGCTAATGCTGTCTAAAACACATTCTTCAATTATCATGGGACTACTAACAGCAGTTGAATATCTCCCTACTGCCTTGTTCGGCTTGATTATAGGACCCATTTACGATATTTATCCAAGAAAAAGAATTATGCTTATTTCACTAGTGATGCAAATGTTGCTAATACTTTGTGTTCCAATTTTGACTGCCAATAAGATCTCAATTTATTTAATACTTCTTATTGTCTTTTTGCTTGGCAGCTTTGATCTGATCTCATGGACAGGTTATCAGATATTTATTGCCGAATCTGTCGATACAGAAGAATTATCAAGCGTTTCAGGTAAAGTTGGATTAATTTCATCTATTCAAAAAACGTTTGGTCCAGGGATTTCTGCAATTATTATTAATTTGCTTAACTATATGGGTGGATTCTTACTTGATTCACTTAGCTTCGGCTACCTTGCTTTAGTAATCAGAAACTACCAACCACTGCATGAAGAGAAAAATGCAACTGCTCAGAGCTCTTTCAAAAAAGGTACAAAAGATGGTATAAAATTCCTGTTCTCACAACATACAATAAAGTGGTTAATAATCAGCTTTTTAGTTGCTAATATCGGTTTTCAAGCAGTTATACCAATGTTAACTTTTGTTTTAAAGCAAGCTATGAACTTAAGCGTAAATATGGTCAGTATTTTCTTTACGGTCTCAGCGGTTGCAAGCATCATTGGAAATTTTGCTTATTTACATTTAAATAAAAAGTTCAAAATAGGATTTCAACTAGTTATGATCGGTCTGTTAATTGCATTAGGCTTTTCAATTATGCTCAATACCAAGTCTTTTATAATGGTAACTAGTGGTTACGCACTTGTTTCGTTTGGCAGTGTATGGTCTCAAGCAAATTTCTTTACGATTATTCAAGCAAAAACGCCAATTCAATATAAAGGAACAATTACAGCAGTTTCTACATCTTTAACTAGAATAATAGGACCAATCATGTCTTTAGTAAGTGGAGTCTTAGTTAATTGTGAAGTACATTTGATTTTTATTGTAGCTGTTATTTGCTTGATCGGTTCCGTTTTGCTCAATTTTGTAAGTGGCTTAAACAATCTAAAAGAACTATAGTCTGCAACTTTTTATAAACAAATGTTAATTTGTTATTGAAAAAACAAGACTTACTTTATAACATATAGGTGATGCAATCCATGATTAGTAATTAACCACATCTAGTAAAAATTACTTATGGATTGCTTTAAAATTATAGTATGATAGGTTTTTATACTGGTTATTTCAAATAGCACACAAATTTGTTTAATAAAAACATATAAAGAAAAACAATATAAAGTGACTGCAAAATATTACTTATCAATTATCTAGCTTGTTGCCATGGGATTTCTTTTTTATTTTTTAAAATTGGGCTGTATTTTTGAATTAACGATTTATAAAAAAATATTATTATTGTAACAACAACTTGTTTTCATATTTGAAAATTTGTTTTAATTTTAATGTGTAAAAGTTTAAACTTATATATGAGGTGATAGGGAATGGAACCGATCTTTTTAACTCCGTATTTTAGATCAAAAATATGGGGTGGCCGTAAGCTAGAAACAATCTTTAACTACGATATTCCTGATGGAAAAGTCGGAGAAGCATGGGTTATTTCAGGTTATAAGGACGATGCCTCAACGGCAACAAACGGCGAATTAAAAGGTAAGAGCTTGCGTTCGATTTATCAAGAAAACCCTGAGCTTTTTGGTAATCCGAAAAGTAAGGAATTTCCACTATTAGTGAAATTTCTTGATGCTAATGATGATTTGTCTGTCCAAGTTCATCCAGATGATGATTATGCTGAAAAAGTAGAAAATGATCGTGGAAAAACTGAAAGTTGGTACGTATTACAAGCTGATCCTGGTTCTTATTTAATCTATGGTCATACTGCAAAAACACGTGCAGAATTGGCTGATATGATTAACAAAGGCCAATGGGATAAGCTTTTGCGGAAAGTTCCAGTTAAAGCAGGTGACTTCTTCTACGTTCCGGCAGGTACAATTCATGCCCTAACTAAGGGAATCATGGTAATTGAAACCCAGCAGTCAAGTGATGTTACGTATCGCTTATATGACTATGATCGAATCGATGACAAGACTGGACAAAAGAGAGATTTACATACTGAGAAATCTATCGATGTTACTACCGTTCCTCACGTTGATCCTAAGCTTAACGGCAAGATTGAACAAGATCAAGATGCACAAATTACGACCTTGGTTGCTCCACCTGTATCACCACATTTTTATCTATGGCAAATTGATTTAAATGGTGAGTGGAGAACGGGCTTAAATGAACACCCGTATCTGCTAGTAACTGTAATTGATGGATCTGGTCAGCTAGAAACTGAATCTGATTCATACCAATTAAAAAAGGGCACAAATCTGATCATTCCTAATCAGATGAAAAAATTCACTTTCACTGGTAAAATGAAAATGGTTATTTCTGCTCCAGGAAATGACGAATAAATTTTCAAAATTAAAAGAGGGAAAAGTATGATATATATCGCTTGTGGATTAGTTATTATGGTTGTGGGAATTATCTGGCTAATTAATCCTCCCCGAAAACCGCATCCACTTTACGGATATTATTCATACCTTGCTCAGACTAATTCGACTAGTTTTAAGTTTGCTCAAAAAAAGGCTAGTCTTTACTTTATCCTTTTTGGCGGAATACAGTTACTAATTGGGATCGGTGTCCATTTGCTGAATTGGGATCGATATTTCCTAATTTGGTTACTCACATTTTATCTTTTTCTTGTATTTCCAATTATGGCAACAGAGAAAAGCTTAAAGAAGTTTTTGATTGATCGCCATGAATTGCCACATGATTACGTTAATCCTGATGACGTAAAGCATGAGAGAACTAAGGGATTTAGGGACCGAAAATGAAATTAAATATCTTAATGGTTGAGGATGACCAGTCCGTTGCAGAGATGATGGAAATGTTCATCAAAAAAGAGGGTTGGACAATGGAGGTTGCTACTGATGGGGAGCAAGCGGTTGAAAAATTTTCTGCTAATCCGGACCAGTATAATTTAGTTACACTGGATTTGAATTTACCAAAAAAAGACGGAATCCAGGTTGCTAGAGAAATTAGAGAGAAATCGCCAACTATTCCAATTATTATGCTGACGGCGAGAAATAGTGAAGCAGAGCAGATTTTGGGCCTAGGCGTAGGCGCAGATGATTATGTTTCAAAGCCATTTAGTCCATTAGCTTTAATTGCAAGAATCAAGGCTCTTCAGCGAAGAATTGATATAGAAGAAAGCCAAAGTAGAGCTAAAGCTAAAGCCGAAGCTGATAAAGTAAAAGAAAAGTTTGATGTTGAAACAGAACATATTAAAATTTCTAAAGACAGACGTGAAATCTTGTTTGATAACAAAAAAGTACCAGATATTACCCCAAAGGAATTTGATTTGTTGGCTATAATGGCAGAAAAACCTAAGCAGGTTTTTTCACGGAGCCAATTAATTGACTATGTTTGGGGCTATAATTTTTTTGGCGAAGAACGAACAGTCGACGCACACATCAAGAAATTACGACATAAACTAGAAAAAGTTGGAGCAAACGTCATTCAAACGGTCTGGGGAATTGGTTACAAATTTGACGATTCACAGGTTTAATAAATTATGAAATTGATTTATCAGCACATGCTTAGCTTTTTGCTGATTATTTTAACAACTGTTGCAATTATTGGCTATTCCGAAATTGCTTATGTAACAAACCAATCATATTCGCAAAACTATCAGCGAATGGAAGACTATGCGTCTTCTTTAGGCTCTTTGGCAGCGACGGATAAAAAGAATGGCACATTAATGTTAAATGCAAATTTTCTAAAGCAAATGGAATTTGTCTTACGTGGTGATGATCTTCATCTCCGTATTTTTGATTCAGATGGTCGCCAAATTTATCCGAAGACTGCTAAAGACTTGCACCTTGCATCTGATATATATGGTATTTTGAAACAAGGGCAAGAAATTCGTATTAAAAATAATAACGACTCTCATTCTTATATGGGCCACACTAATGATCCATGTACTGGTGTTCTTGTTCCTTGGATGAGTGAGCACAAGATGATTGGTGCAATTTGGCTTGGCGCTAGGGTAAAAAACGTTGAAAGACCAATAGCTATGGCGAAGCAAAATTTGGTAAATGCTTTTATTGTTGCGTTAACTGTCGGGGCTGCCTTAAGTTTAGCTTTGTCATATTACACTACTAGCAAAATTAAGCGTCTTTCGATTGCAACTAAGAAGGTTACTTCAGGTAATTTTGATGTACAGCTCAACTATAAAGGAAACGATGAAATCGATCAGCTAGCCGATAACTTTAACCAAATGGTACGGTCGCTGAAACAGTCTGATGAAGAAATCAAGAATCAGGAGAAACGGCGGGATCAGTTCCTGGCTGACGCTGCTCATGAAATGAGAACGCCGCTAACAACCATTAACGGAATTTTGGAAGGATTACAATATGATGCGATTCCTGAAGACGCTAAGCCTAAATCAATTTCACTAATGAAAAAAGAAACTAAAAGGCTAATCAGATTAGTCAATGAAAATCTTGACTTTGAAAAAATTCGCAATAATCAAATTTTGTTGGTTAAAACATCATTTAATGCAACTAAGATATTAGAAGATGTGAAAATGCAGCTTTCACAAAATGCTGAAAAGGAACATGATGAGATTAGAATTGCTGCACCTGGCGATTTGTCAGTTTATGCGGACAAGGATCGCTTTACCCAAATAATTTTCAATTTGGTTCAAAATGCAATTCAATTTACCAAAAATGGTCAAATAGTAATTAGTGGCCGAAGGAAAGACCATGCTACAGAAATTGTGGTTATGGATAACGGAATTGGAATGAGCGATGAACAAATGAAGTATATCTTTGACCGTTTTTTCAAAGCTGATCCGTCAAGGGCTCGTCAAGGAACTGGTGAATCTGGTCTTGGCCTTTCAATTGTCTCTTCGCTTATTAAGCAGCATGGTGGCAAAATTAGCGTAGATTCGAGTCCTAACGAAGGAGCTATCTTCACAATCACTTTCTTTGATGAAGGATATGAACAGTATCTATCTGAATAAACAAAAAGCACTTCAACTGAAGTGCTTTTTGTTTACTCTTAGGTATTATTCTTTTTTGTCAGTCGATTTTTGCCAAATTTTTGCTGTAGCAGGTACTGCACCTAAGTTAGTCATATCATCTTTATCGACTACAATTAGGTTAGAAGGACCAGAAGCAAGTTTGTTAAAACTATCTAGGCTTTGGTTTCTAAAATAACCATCTGAAGCTTTATCCAAGCTTGCCTGTAGCTGATTAATTCGGTATGCCTCAGCATCGGCTTCAGTTTTGACAGCTTCAGCTTTAGCCTTTGCAGTGGCAATAATGCCTCATTTTTGGCCTTAGTGGTTAATTCAATGTTTTTAGCTTCACCTTCGGCTTTTTCAATTGCTGCAATTTTTTCTCTATCAGCAGTTAGTTGTTTATCCATTGCCTTTTGAATTTCAACACTAGGAAGTAATTCATCAATATTGACACGAACTACACGAATACCATATAAATCTGTCAAATCGCCAATTGCATCAGCAAGTTGTGAATTAATTTTACTAGTTGAACCAAGGGCATCGTTTAAGTCCATCCGACCAATGATATCGCGTAAGTGTCCTCTAATTAATTCAACCATCGACTTAACTGAATCGGTATTGTTGTAAAAGTACTTATATGAATCAGTTACTAAATAGTTTAACGTCAAACTAGTGGTGATTTCAGCATTGTCCTTAGTAATAATTGAATACTTAGAAATTTCTGCTGGAAACATTGCTAATGAAACGCGTCGCAATCTTTGAATTACAGGTATGACAAAAACAAGGCCTGTTTTAACTGTTCTTGAGTATTTACCTAAAGTTTCGATTAGTCCTTCGTTATTTTGAGGAACAACTCGGCAGCATGATAGAAATAAAAGAATAACGACAATAACCAATATTAAATAAACCATAGTCAAAACACCTCAAATTATAAAAAGATTAAGTATGTCTTAATTATATTCTCTTTTTTTCTTTTGGCTATCGTTATCCCTTTTTTTATCTAAATGATTTTCTGCTACTGATTCAGGAATTTCTGTTATTTCGTAGTGGCGGCCATTTAATTCAGGGGCATCAGTACGATAAAAACGAGTAGTAGAGCGCTTATGTGTGGAGATTAGTGCTGTTGATTTGGTCTTTAATTTTGCTCTTAAGGCTTCCATTTGCTGGAAGTTACTCAAGTAATCGAATTGACCTGGATCAACTGGTTTGAATCCCTTCGGAGTGTAAAAACGTAAAAGGTTATGATTATTGAGTAGGTCAGAGTATTTAAGAGCCATCTTTCCTTTTTTGGCTAGCTCAGCAATTTCTTTGTTTTCTTTTTCAGTATAATTGATAATTTCTTTGCCACTGATTCGATCGTAAACGGTGCCTTTTTTACCTTTTCCACCGATAATAATGTATTTTTGACTGACAATTGTGCCATTTCTAAAAACAATCCACGGTTTGTACTTCGGTGATAGCAGGTCATTACCGAACTGAATATAATTCTTGTTGGAAATGCCAAGTAAGTGAAGTAGTGTAGGCAGAACATCAATTTCTCCTGCAACTTCGTTCATAATTTTGCCCTTTAAGCTAGGCGAGTAAAGCATAAATGGTACACGTTGCATTTGGACATTATTATAACTATTCCAGGTATCCGAGCTTTCGCCAATAATAGGGGCCAAGGTTTCATTTTCGGAATTACTTAAGCCGTAGTGGTCACCATAAATCATTACCACTGTGTTTTTCATTAAACCAGATTTATTCAAATAGTCGAAAAATTCTCTGATTGCTTGATCAAGATAGTGGGCCGTTTCAAAGTAGTTGTTGATAGCTTTGTCAGATGTATCCGCAGTTTTAAAGTTTGGATCGCGATCTTCTTCGTCCATATCAAACGGGGTATGGTTAGTAACTGTGATAAATTTGCTATAAAAAGGTTGTTGCATGCGCTCAAGATATTTAACACTTTCAGCGAACATGACTTTGTCTTTAATTCCGTAACCAATACTATCGCTTTGATCATGACTGTAATAATTTTGGTCAAAGAAGTAGTTATAGCCCATATTTTTGTATACATCGTCACGATTCCAAAATGAACCAACATTACCGTGAAAAACGGCTGAAGTGTAGTTGCCATTTTCGCGTAAAATTTGTGGAGCTGCTTGGAAGGTATTTGAACTACCTAGCGCAGTAAAAAGTGAACCGTCTGAGATACCAAATGTGCTTGTTTCAAGCATGTTTTCTGCATCACTAGTACGTCCAATTCCAACTTGATGATAGAAATTAGAAAAACTAAGTGAATGACGACTATGATAGATAGAATTAAGAAAAGGTGTGACTTCCTTGCCGTTAATTTTGAGATCAATTACGAATTGCTGGAAACTCTCTAGGTGAATTACAACGACATTTTTGCCTTTGGCAGCACCATAATACTGAGGGCTAACTGGTAACTTGTTTTTACGTGTATAAGCCAATATTTTGTTTAAGTCAGCGGTGTTAGCATTACGATTTACTTGTTCAGTTTGTTCATTTTTCACGCCGTCGTACACGGTAAAAGTGTCAATTCCTAGGTACTTTACAATGTAAGAACGGTCAAAAGTTGTTCCTAAAAGACGTGGGCGTGACGATTCTGCTAAAAAAACATTAAGACTTAAAATTAGTGCTCCACACGTTGTAATCGTAAATGGAGTCAGTAATCCATATGATTTTTGGTCAATTTTGATTTTATGAGCAAGTAAAAGTCCTATCACAATAATTAAGTCAAGCCATAAAATTAGGTCAGAGGGCTTTAATAGGGCAACCGCACTTTTTCCAAGACCTGGTGCTACTTTAGCTGCATTAGTCATTGTTTTGACAGTAATGAAGTCTGCAAATTGTCGATAATTTAAGATGTTGGCAAAAAGCAAACCAGTATTGGCGAAATCCATTATCAACATGATGACATAGGATACAACTGGTTTAGAAAAGTAAAATCCAATGCTTAGTAATAAAACTGCCGATCCGATAGGACTGATCCACATGATAATGTGTTGGTAAGGATCACTAATGCCCAGGTTAAAATCATGATAGGCAGCAAAAATATATTTTAATGTAAACAAAATAACCAACAGACAAAAAAAGCCTGTACGGGTCTGGATAAAATTAATCAGCTTCTTTTTTTTCAAGTTGAACTCTCCTTATTTAATTATTTTAGAATTTTCGCGCACTTTAGACAATCATTTCTGAATTGTTAGTCCTTTTTTAAGAAAAATTTGGCAAAGATTGGGTATAATCTAGATGAACACTAAATTTATAGGACTTGAACTAAAATGATATTTCTAGGACCGCTATATAACTTAATTGCTCAAAGTTATGCAACTAAAGTTAATCATTTTGCCTTAATTAAGTTAATTATGTTGGCATTTGATAAGACAATTTTTTATTTTTTGGTTTTCATGATTTTGCGTTTGTTTTGGTTAATGGTGGTAAGACGAAGGCGAACACTTAAATCAGAAGCGACGGTATGGCTGTTTGCTTTTTATTTGATTTTAATTTTAATGTTAACCACTTTTCGCCGAACATATTTCCCATGGCAACTTTCTTTCAATTTCCATCGACCGCTAAGTGATATTAATCTCGTATTTATGAAAGAAACTTGGAAGATGTACTATGCTCAGAGTCGGTTGGATTTTATTTACAACTCACTAGGTAATGTGGCTTGCTTTTTACCTTTCGGTTTTTTAGCACCATTTGTTTTTTCAAAAAAGCAAACTTTTATCAGGGTGTTAGTAGCAGGCGTCTTATTTTCAGTTTTTATTGAAACAATGCAGTTTTTACTCGCAACCGGTGTGAGTGACATTGATGATGTCTTTTTTAATAGTTGCGGGGCGGCCTTTGGTTATTTACTATACTGGCTTTTTCAACAATTACGAGTAAAGCTGAAAACAATTTAAAAAGCGCTGGTATTTATAAAATAAGATTGCTAAAATGGTTTTGTGAAATAGATATTTAATTCAATAAAGGGAGCGTATTTTATGAGTTTAATTAAATTCGATAGCAGTAAATTAACACCATTTGTTCACGAAAATGAACTAGGCGAAATGCAAGCAATGGTTGATGCTGCGTCTAAGGAATTAAAGGAAGGTACCGGTGCAGGTAGCGACTTTTTAGGTTGGGTTGACTTACCAGTTGATTACGATAAAGAAGAATTTGCTCGTATTAAAAAAGCAGCTGCAAAAATTCAAGCCGATTCAGAAGTTCTGATTTGTATTGGTATTGGTGGCTCATATCTTGGAGCCCAAGCTGCCATTGAATTCTTAAATAGCGCTTTTTATGGTAAAGGCAAAGATAAGTACCCAACTGTTGTCTTCTGTGGTAACTCACTTTCTGGTTCATATCTTCATGATTTGATTGAATGGTTAGGAGATAAGGACTTTAGCATTAACGTTATTTCTAAATCTGGTACAACCACAGAACCTGCTGTTGCATTCAGAATATTTAAAGATAAGTTAATTAAGAAATACGGTAAAGAAGAAGCTCAAAAACGTATCTTTGCTACAACTGACCGTGCTAAAGGCGCTCTTAAGACTGAAGCAGATGCTGAAGGTTATGAAGAATTTGTTGTTCCAGATGACATTGGTGGTCGTTTCAGTGTCCTTTCTGCTGTTGGTTTATTACCAATCGCTGTTTCTGGTGCTGACATTGATCAACTTATGCAAGGTGCTGCTGATGCGCGTAGTGAATATACTGATACTGACTTATCAAAGGCAACACCATACCAATACGCTGCTTTACGTAACATCTTGTACCGTAAAGGATACACTACTGAAATTGTAGAAAACTACGAACCAACTCTGAGAATGTTTAGTGAATGGTGCAAGCAATTAATGGGTGAATCAGAAGGTAAGGACAACAAGGGTATTTGGCCAGCAAGTGCGAACTTTACAACTGATCTTCACTCATTAGGTCAATACATTCAAGAAGGTTTACGTAACTTGTTTGAAACAGTTATTAGAGTTGAAAATCCTGCAAACGACGTCGAGATTCCTTCAGATGATCGCAATTTAGATCAACTAAACTTCTTAGAAGGAAAGAGCTTAAACTTTGTTAACGATCGCGCATACGAAGGTGTTGTTTTGGCTCATACTGATGGTGGTGTACCTGTTATGACTGTTAATATTCCAGATCAAACTGAGCACACATTAGGTTACCTCATTTACTTCTTCGAGTTGGCCATTTCAATTTCTGGTTACCTCAATGGCATTAACCCATTTAACCAACCAGGTGTTGAAGAATACAAACGTAACATGTTTGGTCTATTAAACAAACCAGGTTACGAAGCTTTACATGATAACTTAGTATCACGTTTTGAGCAAGAATAAGGATAATTTGTCCTGTACATTGTTATCTGATCGGTGAAAACCGATTAAGGATTGGAAAGGGTAAAAGCTAATTAGCTTTTTACTCTTTTTTATTACTGGGAGGTTTAAGAGAATGGAAAGAAAAGCAGAGACACCAAAACATATTTTGGCAATAGTTAGCTGCGCTCTGATGGCATTTGTATCAATTTTAACGGAAACAAGTTTGAACGTTACTTTTCCTACGTTAATGAAACAATTTCATATTGGTCTGGGGCTTGTTCAATGGACCACCACAGGATACCTTTTGACAATTGCAGTTATTATGGTTGCA
The DNA here is from genome assembly GCF_003692845.1 of Lactobacillus sp. ESL0263. NCBI lineage: Bacteria > Bacillati > Bacillota > Bacilli > Lactobacillales > Lactobacillaceae > Lactobacillus > Lactobacillus sp. ESL0263. The sequence continues at coordinate 269,486 of NZ_REHL01000004.1, forward strand.
AGCTCATATTTAAATGAGCGCTTTTCGGCTAAACAGCTATTTTTAACTGCAGCTATTTCATTTATCGGCGGCTCAGTAGTTGCTGGACTTGCACCTAATTTTTGGGTTTTGCTTGCAGGAAGACTCATTTCATCCGTGGGAGCTGGTCTGTCAATTCCACTGATGTTTAATTTGGTTGTTGAACTAATGCCGCAAGAAAAATGGGGCTTTTATATGGGATTAACTGGTCTAGTAGTTATTCTTGCCCCATCTTTAGGACCAACATTTGGTGGGACAGTTGTTTATTATTTTGGCTGGCCATTAATTTTTCATATTGTTGCTTTAATTGCTGTAGTCGTACTAATCATCGGTGCTCTTTCAATTGAGCAATACCACGAAAAAAAGCATCCAAGCTTTGATTGGACGAGTTACTTTGTGATTGCCGCGGCTATGATTATCTTTAACTTGGGCTTTAATCGAATTAGTAATGGCTTGGGTGATCCATATTTTTGGTTAAGTATGGTTGTTGTTGCAGCGCTGGTATTCCTTTTTATCAAACTCTCGAAGAAGAGCAAAAAGAAGCTAATCAACTTGGATATTTTCAAAAATAAACCATTTGTTTTTGCGATGATTTCTTATTTATTGCTGCAATTTATTAATATTGGAACTAGTTTCGTGTTGCCAAACTATGTTCAGATTGTTAATCATGAAAGTTCACTCATTGGCGGGTTAGTTTTACTTCCAGGATGCATTTTAAGTGGCTTTTTGAATCCATGGTTTGGGCATATCTATGATCAAAAAGGGCCAAAACTTCCATTTTTAACTGGTACAATCTTTTGTTTTACGGCAAGTATACTATTTACAATTTTCGGTTTGAAAATCTCAACAGTTATGGTGGGAGTTTTCTACGGTATTATGATTATTGGGCGACAAATGGCGTTCAACAATACAATGGCTGAAGCATCTAAATTGCAACCGGACAATTTACATACTGATGCTACAGCTGTCTTTCAGACTGGTCAGCAGTATGCTGGCTCAATGGGAACAACGGTTATGGCCACAATTATTTCGGCTTGGCAAAAGAAACCAGGCAATTATTCTGTTTTGACTGCCCAGGGAAGTCAGGTTGCTTTCTTAGTTATGTCAATCATTAGTGTCATTATTTTCTTAAGTTATCTAAATTTATTTAGGTTAGAATCAAAAAATAAATAAAGGTGCGTTGTTATAGAAATGAAAAGGAAAGCTTAATATGGTGGCTTTTCTTTTTTTAATGAATCAAACTCATTTTTATTTAATTTTTCCTTTATTTTTAAATTTATCATGTTAAACTATTGATAATATCTTTGAATGGGAGGAAAAAAGAATGCAGCTGAATTCAAGCCGTTTTTACTTGCAACGAATTATTTTTAAATGCAATCAACATTAAAAATTAATTCGAAGGAGTATTTCTTATGGCTGACACAACCACAACAAACAAATTAACAATCAAAACATTTTTTAACAATATTCTGGCAGGAACTGCAACCGGGATCATCGTTGGTTTGATTCCTAATGCAGTAGTAAGCGCAATTTTAAAGTTATTTGGGCAGAATGCAATTACCGCCAGTATTGGTCAAGCATTACTGATTTTCCAATGTGCGACACCGTTGTTGATTGGAGCATTAATTGCAATCCAATTTAAAATGGTTCCGTTGGATGTAGCTATTGTAGCTGCAGCAGCATATGTCGGATCAGGCGTAACTAAATTTGTTCCGCAAATTGTCAATCCAGCAACTAAAGCACAAGGTGTGTTTGTTTCTGCTGGAACTGGTGATTTGATTAATACTATGATTACTGCCGGTCTAACTGTTTTCCTACTATTACTGGTGGGGGAACGTTTTGGATCAGTAAAAATTGTAGCTGCTCCGATTATTATTGGAGTTGGCGCAGGCTGGATTGGGTTATTAATTTTACCTTATGTAAGTAAAATTACCACTTGGTTAGGAAACGTCATCAATTCATTTACTGATTTACAGCCAATTTTAATGTGTGTATTGATTTCCTGCATGTTTAGTATTTTGATTGTTTCACCAATTTCGACGGTTGCGATTGGCATGGCAATTCAATTAAACGGGCTTTCAGCTGGTGCTGCAGCTATGGGTGTAGCAGCAACGACAATTGTGCTAGTTGTTCATTCTTGGCGCACAAATAAATCAGGGGTAACAATTGCAATCGCGTTAGGCGCAATGAAAATGATGATGCCAAATCTATTTAGACATCCAATTATTCTTCTGCCCTCACTAATCACAGCAATTGTGTCTGCAATACCTGTCGCATTATTCCATGTATCTGGAACTCCTGCATCAGCAGGGTTTGGTCTTGTAGGTATTGTTGGACCACTGGCTTCAATGGATGCAGGTAAGTACAGTTTGAATTTCATAATGGCATTGCTTATTTGGATTGTTATTCCAGCAATTGTTGCAGTAATTTGTCGCTTTTTATTTGAAAAAGTGCTTCACATCTATGACGAAAAAGTAGTTTTTGCTTATTTAGGTGAATAAAAAATAAAGAAAATAGCCAATTTCGATAAGGAAATTGGCTATTTTTGTTTGATTTGACTTTTAGTTAGTTTTTTTTAATTCAAAGGATAGATATAAGTTATTTTAATTATGCTTTTTCCATGCTGCATCTATTTGCTCATAGCTTAATTTGGAGGTATCAGGATAGAGCAAGTAGGCTTCGTTAAGTTCATTTTCATTACCAACACCTACTGAAAAGGCACCTGAAGAATTTATTGCTTTAATTCCAGCGATTGAATCTTCGATGCCAACGCATTCTTTAGGAGATAAGTTAATGGCATCAGCTGCGGCGGTGAAAATATCAGGCGCTGGTTTTCCAGCTGCAACCTTGCTAGGGTCTGCAATTGCATCGAAAGTATTAATAAGCTCTAATTTTTCTAGAATGTAAGGACCGTTCAAGCTTGCAGAAGCTAGTGAGAGCTTAACATTATGTGCCTTAAGCTCAGAAATTAGTTCAGATATTCCAGGTAGGATATTGGCAGGGGTTAAGCTGGCCAATAATTCACGGAAAACATCGTTCTTTTCTTCAGTCATTTTGTTAAATTCAGAATCAGTTACTTTAATATCTAAGTAGTTCAGAATCGCAGTAAGTGAATCAGCACGACTTACGCCTTTAGTTTGGACTTCTAATTCATCAGGTAATTCGCGATTAAAGTGATCTTTGATGAGCTTTCGCCAGGCTTGAAAGTGGTAAACCGAAGTATCGGCAATTACACCATCAAGATCAAATAGTACGCCCTTCATTTAAAAACTTCCTTTCACTAGCCAATGGAGTTTCTGCTAAAACAGCTTTAATGTTAGCGAAATCTTCATCGGAGATATTAACAAATGGTAGCATTGTATTCATTTCAATTAATGAACTTCCACCAAATGTGTCAAGGTTGTTTTGATCTTGTAAGAAACCAAAGACACCATTCAGTGGGGCTAATTTTTCTACTAATTCAGAATCTGCCATAAGGTCTTTGGCTGGCATATCAATGTTGTAGTATTCGATATAGCTAGAACTTGGAACATAACTGATAGAATATTGTCCACCAGTTAGCTTAAGTGGCAGACTAGTGGCTTCACCATTAAGTTGAACTTTACCAGTAGCACGTGGTAATTTTACTGTTACTTGTTGACCAAATGGAATATTCAAGTTGAGCTTGATTGTGTGTTGTTCATCAGCTTCAAGTTGGTATTCAATTTGAAGATCACCGTATGAACTTTCATAATGACCTTGAACATGCTTGAGACGGTAATCAAATTGTGGTGCCAAAGTGACTTCTTGATAGCCATTTGTTTGAGAACTAATTCCAAGTACTTGCTGGTAAACCCACTGCATAATCGCACCAATAGAGTAGTGGTTAAGTGAGTTCATTCCTTCAGGATTCATTGAGCCATCAGGCATAACTGAATTCCAACGTTCCCAAATTGTTGTTGCACCTAAATTAACTGCATAAAGCCAACTTGGGAAGTCTTCATTTAAGAAGATTTGTGTTGCAAGCTTGTGTTCGCCGTTTTCAGAAAGAACACGACAAACAATTGGTGTACCAACAAAACCAGTCTTTAGATGGTTATTATCTTTACCAAGGCGAGTAACTAGGTCTTTAACGACACGTTGCTTTTGCTCATTAGGTACTAAATCAAAGGCTAGAGCCAACGCATAAGCTGTTTGTGTATCAATTGATAAACGTCCAGTTGCAGTAATATATTCGTTAGAAATAGCTTTTTTAATTGCTTTAGCTTGTTCTGCGTACTTAGCAGCATCATCGCTAAAACCAAGTACTTGTGCTGTTTCAGCGACAATAGAAGTAGAGTAGTAATAGTAAACAGAAGCAATGAAGTCTTCATCAGTTTTACCAGTTGGCATTGCTGGATTTTCACCATCAAGTGAAAGCCAGTCACCGAATTGGAAGCAGCCTGTCCAAAGGTTCTTAGTTGAAGTGTTTTTACCAATCCATTCAACCCAAGCTTTCATGCTTGAGTAATTTTGGCGCAAAATAGCAGGATCATTATATGCTTGGTAAACAGTCCATGGAATAATTGTTGCAGCATCACCCCAAATAGCAGCACCACCGCTACCATTACCCATTGCTGGAGCATACATTGTGAGCATGCCATCATGAGCATTCTGTTCGATTTGCATATCACGTGCATATTTCTTAAAGAAAGCATAAGTATCCATGTTCAAAACGGCTGTTGCTGAAAATACATCTGCATCACCAGTCCAACCAAGACGTTCATCACGTTGAGGACAGTCGGTAGGGACATCAAAGAAATTACTCTTTTGGCCCCAAATTACGTTTTGCAAAAGGCGATTGACTTTTGCATTATCTGTTGTAATTCCGCCAGTAGTTTTCATATCGGAGTAAATGACTGCTGAGCGAAAATCTTCTTTCTTAAGTGGCTTGGTATTACCTGTAACTTTTGCATAGCGGTAACCATAGTAAGTAAAGTGGGGACGAACCCATTTTTCTTTACCACCAGAAGTATACTTGAAGGCGGCGCGAGCTTCACGAAGGTTGTCCCGATAAAAATTACCGTTTTGTAAAATCTCACCAACTTGAAGTTCAATTGTTTGTCCTGCAGGTTCATGATTGAAAAGCTCAGGCCAACCTGCATGATTTTGCCCAAAATCTAAGACAGTTTCACCAGCAGGAGTTTGAATGATTTCTTTAACTGGTAAGTATTCTTCAACTTTAAGTGGCAAGCTTAAACGATCATGCAGAATTTCTTTAGAGTGATCAATGATTACTGCTGGTTCCCAACCAGTAATTTCTATCGTGTCATCTAAGTCCTCACCGTAGTAAATTGCTGACTTAGTAACTTTTCCAGAAGTTGTTTGCCATGAATCATCTGTGTTAATTACTTCTTCAGTACCATCAGCAAAGGTTAAATGCAGTTCTGCAATGGCCATTTGACGATCACCATAAATATTTTCTTGACCGCCGTCAAAGCCGAAGTTTCCTTTATACCAACCGTCGCCTAGAGAAATCAATAATTCATGCTTTTGTGTTTTTTGTAAAAAACTAGTGACATCATATGTCTGAACTTGGGTTACTTGATCATAGGCAGTTACACCAGGCGCAAGTAATTCATCACCAATTTTTTCGTTGTTGAAGTAAACTTCGTAAACACCTAAACCAGTCATGTAAAGACGTGCACTAATAATTTCTTTATCTAATGCAAATTCTTTTCTTAACAAAGTATTTTGCAAATCCTTGTTACTGTTTCCAATCCAGTTAGCTGAAAATGATTCAGTTATCTTTCCAGTTTCGAAAAAACTATCCTTAGTTATTTCATCACCGGCATTTTGAACGGAAACTGACACTGTATAGTGGGTACGAGGTTCTAACTCGATTGCAAAATCAAAAAAGTTATTGTCATAGTTTTGCCAATCAGAGTCGTAAACAACTTCATCGGTTTTTATAATGACTCTTTTTTTGGTTTCCGTCATAGGTTTAGAGCTATTTACACTAAATTCAATATGTAAATGGTTATCTAAGTCAAAACCAAGTGGAGTGGTCATATGGTTAATTGAAATTTGACTAATTTCGATCATTTTTAGCTCCCTTTACAAGCGTGTGTCAAAACGACCACAGAATGGATCAACTGGGTTAGTACCAATGAATTTTTCTTCGCCGGTCATCTTTCTTAGCAATGCATCAATGGTAACGTCATTACCTGTATATGCGTTGACATAAGTTGAAACCATCGGAATATCGAAGAGGTGATATGGGTTGCAAGTTGAAACAAAAACAGTTGGAATGTCTTTCATGAACCATGGAGCATCAGCAGCCATTAAGTGAATCCAGTCAAGACGGGTAGTAGTTTGATTAGAAGCAGTTTCAACGTTAGCAACGTAAAAAGCTAAGTCAAATTGGTCTTTTTCGTATTGAACACCACCTTCAAATACTTCTTGGAAGTTTAAGTGTTGGCGATCAAAGACAGTGACTTCAAAGCCTTTTTCTTCAAGTTTTTCCTTAAATTTAGCAGTAACCTTGCCACCTTCTTTAAAGCCACCGTCATCGTTGTCACCTAAAACTACTAGTCGAACACGAGGGTATTTTTTAGGTGTAATTGGCAATAAGTTGTCGCGATCTTTAACAAGGGTAACTGATTCAGTTGCAACTTTGGCAGCTAACTTTTCATGTTCAGCAAGCTTTAAGTCAATGTTACTTGAAGTAGGTTCACAAAGTTTACAATCAGTGTTCATAACACCTTGTGCTACCTTAGTTCCAATAATTCTGGTAACAGCTTCATCCACTCTGTCCATTGAAATTGTACCGTCAGCTACTGCATCAGTAATAAACTTGTAATCTTCGTCAATGTCTTTGTTGAATAAGATCATGTCGATTCCTGCGTTAATTGTAGCTGGTAAAGCTTCAGAACGTGGCATGATTGCATTGTAACCAATCATTGGCGTAGCGTCTGTAATTGTCAAACCGTTGAAGTTTAAAACGTCACGAAGTAGGCCATCAATTAACAATTTAGAAGTTGAGGCAGGGCGCAAGTCCTTATCTTCAATTCCTGGTTGTAATTTTTGTTCCCAAGCAGGTTGCATAATATGAGCAATCATAATACTTGGCAAGCCATTTTCGATTAAGTGGTGGTATATTTCACCGTATGATTCCATCCATTCATCAGCAGAAAGTGAATTGATTGAACTTAAAAGGTGTTGGTCGCGTTCATCAACGCCGTCACCAGGAAAGTGCTTAGCAACAGGAATAACGTGATTAGCATTAAGTCCTTCGATTTCTGCATCGGACATTTTAATTACGCGGTCCTTATCACTACCAAAAGTACGTGAGTTCATAATTGGATTGCGGAAGTTTAAGTCAAGGTCAACAATTGGTGCAAAAGACATGTTGCCACCAACTTGTTTTGCCTCATAACCTGAAACATCACCGAGGTTATATGCGTTTTCTGGATTATCAGTTGCTGCCACTTGAAGAGGACGACCAAGCCAAGTACCTTCATTAACCAAACCGTTACCACCAGCTTCAAGGTTTGCGGCAATTAATAGTGGAATATCACTTGCTTCTTGTGAAGTGGCAATTTCATGTTGCAGCTTTTTAGCAGCGTCAGGACGGTACATGATTCCGCCTGGTTGATACTTTTTAACGAATTCTTTTAAATCTGTATTTTCTTCGTCTTCACCAATAACGAAAAATAATTGTCCAATTTTAGCTTCTGTTGACATGCTTGCTACTTTTTGCTTTACAAAGTCGATTTGTGAAGCAGACAAGTTATAAGGCTTTTTCGATAAGTCTGTCATATTTTTCCTCCGTGTGCTATAAATATAAATTGATTTCGAGTTTATTTTAATCTAGTGTTTGTTTTTGTGCTATTGCCAAAAGTCATAAAAGTTGTGTTGATATCACAGTTTTGTTTTTAAATGCTTTGAGGTGGAAATTATCATAAAAGGAGGTAAAAATGAAAGATCAAGTATTGAGTTTACTTAGAAAAAACAATGCGCCGAGAGATTGGGAAGATGTGCTTGCTACTGTCAAAAAAAACGGCAATTTAACCAAAAGAGTAGGTAAGGTTAATGATGAACCAATTTATCGCTTTTTTGATACATATTCAGATGATTTAGTTTTAAACAGTAGTTCAATTTCAATTGCGGTACAGCCAACTGAATCATTCGTACCGTATCATCTTCATAATTATATTGAGATTATGATCCCCTTAGTGGAAGATTGTACAGTGGTACTAGAGCATTCAGAAGTAAAGGTTAATCAGGATGATTTGATTTTTATGGGCAATCGAACTGTTCATAAGGTGAAGCCGATTAGTAAAAATGGCATAGTAGTTAATATTGCTTTGCGCAGTTCAGCTTTTTCACTAAATGAACTAGATTATTTAAAAAACAAAAAGAATAGTTCAAATATCTCGAATATTCTTTTCTCACTTTTATCTGATGAAGAATATGGTGAAGGAAGATATAGTCTATTCAAAACAAATCATGATCGAAAAATAACTGAGCTTATCTATGATGTAATCGATGAATATTACCACCCTGATATTCAATCTGACCAGTTGATTAGGCTAGAAATGCTCACACTTTTTTCGCGTTTGATTCGTCAAACTGCAAACTCGGAAATAAAAGTAAAAGACTATCGCAAAAAAAATAATAATCTGTTGTCACTTCTTTTATATATCGAAAAACACTATAGCCACATAACCCTACAAGAAATGGCTAAACATTTTGGCTTTAATCCTAATTACTTGTCTGATTATCTTAAGAAGCAAACCGGTAAAACCTTTATTCAGTTGGTTCACTTGCAAAGAATAAATGTTGCTGCTGAATATTTAACTTATACAACTGCTCCAATTGAACGAATTGCAAATCGGGTTGGTTATGAAAATCCATCATATTTTTATAAAATCTTCAAGAAATATTTTGGGATTTCACCAGCCGAATACCGTAATAAAAATAGTTAAGAACATAGCTGATATAGTATCTTGTCAGCTTTTTTTGTACATGTTATTTTAAGTGAAAACTGGGAAATGGATATAAATTTCCTGTTTTTTGGATATGGTCAAATTCTTGCTTTGGCTAATATACTTTTTAAGTGAAATCTGAAAGCGAATTCTAGCTAAGGAGAAGAATTTAATGAATAAAAAACAGATATCCAAAGCGATAGGTATTTTAAGTATGAACCTATTGTTAATGCTTTCAACAGCTGTAACTTCAGCTATAGCTGCGATTGCAAAGTCATTCCCATCTGAACCAATTTCTAAAGTTCAGTTAATTGGTTCGATTCCTCAATTAGGTCAAATTATTGCAACTGCTTTATTTGCATATTTGACATTTAAAATGACTAGAAAGAATCTAGGACTTTTAGCAGTTGCTGTTGTTGGAATTGCCGGAGTTATTCCAGCTATCTACAGCAGTAGCTTAAATATTATTTTAGCCTGCATGGTTTTAGTAGGTTTTGGTACAGGAACAATTACTAACGTTGTGCCAGTGCTATTACAAGAGAACTTTGAAGGCGAAGCTCGTGCTACAACAATGGGTTGGGCAACAGGTGTTACTAACGTCGGAATGATGATCTTTACCGCTCTTGGTGGAGTTCTCGGAAGTGCAAATTGGCGTAATCTTTTCTGGGTGTACGCATTAGCTTTAATTGTCTTCATTTTGGCACTTCTATTGATCCCACAAGATAGTAAGCTTGCTAGTTCAGACAAAGATAAGAAGTCTGGCGAAAAGACAAGTTTTTGGAAACTATTGAAGAACTTTAATGGTCTTGTTTATGTACTTTACCTTGTAAACTTCATGCTGTCATTAGCAATGATGACTTTCCTTGCAAACCAATCTATCGTTTTGGCTGCTCAAGGAAAAGGAACTGCTTATGTGGCAATGGTAACCGCACTTGGTAACGTTGGTGGTATTATTACTGCTACTTTCTTAACTTATATTAGAAAATTCACAAAGAACGATACAATTGCTTGGGGATTTGTTGCATTTGCGCTATCATTCATCTGTATTGTATTCTCATCAAATGTTGTGCTTCATATTATCGGTAATGCTTTCTCAGGAATGGGTATTGTTCTAGTTAATGCAACAGCTCCATTTGAAATGTCACTTTTGACAGATCAAAAACAATTCCCATTGGCTATTTCAATTAACACATTGCTAGGCTCAATTGCGGGAATGATTGTTCCAATGTTACTTGCAGCAGTAAAAATTGCACCAGGACATGATTCTTATATTGCAGGAATTGTAATCTCAGCTGTAACTGCTGCTGCACTGTTCATTACTCGCTTTGGTTCAAGAGTAGAAAAGAACAAGCAAAAAGAAGCTTAATTACCAAATCTAGATATGCCAGTGCTGATAATGGCTCAGCACCTCCAAAGAAAAATACATCTAAGTAAAAGAAGACCAGTTTTTAATTTGAAACTGGTCTTTTTATATTTACAACTACTAAAACTGGGAATAGGACACATGTTTTCTGTTTTTTGAATATGGTTATGCCTCTTTTTTACTTATATACTTTGTTTTGCTGAAAGCGATTTATGTTATTTAAGGAGTTTAAGAAATGAAAAAATTTCAAGAGTGGCTAGAAAAGTATCTAGTTCCATTTTCAAATAAGCTAGGACAAAATAAAGTCCTGCAAAGTATTTCATCTGGAATGGTTATGACACTACCAGTGACAATTGGTGCGTCTATTTTCTCTATTTTTGCCAGTTTTCCAATTAAACCAGTAGCAGATTGGTTTGCTAAAGTTGGTATTACACCATCCATGACTGCTATCGTTAATGGGACAATGAACATTTTAGCTGTTTTCATTGCCTTTACAATTGCTTATGACTACGCTCAAAAGTCTAAGGCAAACGGTGTTGTATCGGGTCTATTAAGTTTGGCCAGCTTTTTCATTTTGATGCCGCAAGTTATTCCAGGCAAAACACCAATTAATGCATTTAAGATTAACTATCTTGGTAGTGAAGGTATAATTGTTGCTATTTTGCTATCAATTTTAGTTGGTGTTTTCTATGTTAAGTTAAGTAGAAACAAGAAGTTAACAATCAAATTACCTGATTCGGTTCCTAGCATGGTTAGTTCATCTATTGAACCTTTAATTATTGGAATTATTATTTTTGTTGGCGTATTTATTGTAAGAGCTATTTTTGACTTTTCACCATTTGGAAATGTTTTTGACTTTGTTAATAAGCTAATTACAACTCCATTATTACATGTAGGTGGTTCACCAATTACATTAATTTTAATTATGGTATTATCCAACCTATTATTTACCTTTGGTATACATCCAGCTGCTATTCAGTCAGTAATTATTCCAATTGTAATTTCAATGATGGTAGGTAGTACGCCAGCATACCAAGCTGGGAAAACTATTCCATATTTAAGTAATCTAGTTGTATTTTCATTTGCAAATAATGATGCTGCTGGTGCTACATTGAGTTTAGTTCTAGTTGCGTTAGTTTTCGGTAAATCTAAGCGTTACAAGGAATTTTTCAAAGTTTCAGCTTTACCAAACATTTTTAACATCAACGAGCCAATCATTTTTGGTATGCCGATTGTATTAAACCCAATTATGTTTATTCCATTTATTTTATCTAGTTTTGTATCGAGTGGTGTAGCTTTATTAGCCGTTAAAATTGGTTTCATTACTAATTACAATCCAAGTTTAGGAATGGGTATGCCTTGGACAATGCCTAAATTAGTTGCTGATGCAATGATTATGGGTTGGCAAGGTGCAGTTATTTGGATTATCAATTTTGCTTTAATGTGTGCAATCTATCTTCCATTCTTTAAGGTTGCAGACAAGCAAGCATTAGAGGAGGAAAGTAAATAAAAATGAGCATTCAAAAGCAGCTCAAGGACGATTTTCCAGCTGACTTTTTGTGGGGAGCTAGTACTTCAGCTTTTCAGGTTGAAGGTGCAGCTAATGAAGACGGTAAAGGCGTTACAGTTGCTGATTTACGTTCACAGAAAAGTAAGTATATAGATACTTCAGTTGCAGCTGATCATTATCATCATGTTGAAGAAGATGTAGCCTTAATGGCTGAGCTTGGCCTAAAAAGTTACCGTTTTTCAATTTCTTGGGCACGTATTTATCCTCATGGTAATGATGAGGAACCAAACCAAAAGGGCATTGATTTTTATAATAAGCTAATCAACTTATTGGTTAAAAATAAAATTGAGCCGATAGTTACATTGTTCCATTTTGATTGTCCAGAAGATTTGGTTAAACAATATGGTGGATGGGCTAATAGAAAAGCCATTCATGATTACTATCGCTATGCTAAAACTGTTTTTGAACAATTTGGCGACCGTGTAAAATACTGGTTAACTATCAATGAACAGTCTCTAATTGCCAATGTACCAGCTATGAATGGAATTAACGACACTGATATGCATCGCTTAAGGGAAAAAGGCGAGAATTCAAACTACAATATGTTTTTAGCTCAAGCTAAGGTTTACTCACTGTGTCATAAAATGTTTCCTAATTCCAAAATAGGTCCAGCTGTATCATATATGACCAATTTTCCTTACGATCATACTTCTGCTAATGCGTTAAAGAGTAAGTCAATGGAAGATATGATTTCCTTTATTGATATGGACGTTGCTCTTCGAGGAGAATTACCTAGCTATTATTTACGCTACCTTAAGGACAGCAATATAACACTTGATGTACATGAAGGTGATGCTGAAATATTGCAAAATGGAAGAGCTAATTTCTTAGGCCTAAACTGGTACTCAACTTCAGTTTTCAAATTAAGCAATGAAGAAAGCCCTAAAATGCTCGATGGTGTTATTTCTAATGTCGAGAAGGTTAGAGACGACCGTTTAATGAATTCTGAATGGGACTTTTCATACGATCCTGTTGGCTTACGCTTTGCCTTGCAAAAGGTTAATGATCGCTATCCAAATATTCCAATTATTATTACAGAATGTGGTTGGCCAGAACGTGAAGAGCTTGAAAATGGAAAAGTTCATGATTCAAAGAGGGTTAAGTACCTTAACGGACATATCTATGAATTACGTGAAGCAATTAAGGATGGCGTAAATGTGATTTCATTTAATCCTTGGTCATTTTTGGACTTATTAAGTGTTAACGATGGCATGGATAAACGATATGGCTTAGTCTTTGTTAATCGTGACAATAATTCTGAACGTGATATGAAGCGTTATCCAAAAGATAGTTTCTACTTTTATCAAAAAGTAATTGCCACAAACGCTAAAAATGTTACTAAACTAGAGATAGATGAATAAGGAGTTTTAATATGGCTGAAAAAACAATCATGCTATGCTGTTCTGCAGGAATGAGCACAAGTTTACTTGTTACTAAAATGCAAAAAGCAGCTGAAGATCAAGGAAAAGATGTGGAAATTTTCGCTTGTCCTGCAGCGGAAGCAGATGACAATCTTGCGCAAAACAAAATTGACTGCATTTTACTTGGACCTCAGGTTCGTTATATGGAAAACGAATTTAAGCAAAAAGTTGATGGTAAAAACATTGGACTAGCAGTAATTGATATGCAAGCATATGGTATGATGGATGGAGCCAAAGTATTAGATCAAGCATACCAGTTAATGAGTGAATAAATATACTAGAAATTAATAAAAGGTTTGAACTAGGTTCAAACCTTTTTGTTTAGCTTAAAAGTTGGAATTAAAAAATGACCACTTTAGTTTTTACTCATTATTTCGAAAGATGGGAAAAGAACAGCTATTTCCTGTTTTTTGGATATGGTCTGCTTTTAAATTCATACTTTATAATAAACTTATGATTGAAAACGATTACATTGATTAATTTGAGTATATTAGCTCAATAAGAGGAGACAAAATATGTTAAATTTCAAAGTAGAGCAGAATGAAAAAACTAATTTTCCACATTACTGGGAAGTATGCATAGGGAGTTGTCATGCATATACCGCTTTGCGAGAAGACTATCGCGAGCAGCTAATTAAAGCGCATAAAGAACTAGGTTTTAAATATGTTCGTTTCCATGGTTTATTTGATGACGAAATGAGTGTATGCATCGAGAATTTTGATTTTGAAGGCAATTCTCAGGGAATCACGTATAATTTTATTAATATTGACAAAATTATTGATTTTCTTCTTCAAATAGGTATGAAACCATTTTTGGAATTGGGATTTATGCCCTCATGTCTTGCGTCTAGCAATGGTAGACTATTTCCTTATGGCGGAAATAATTCAATGCCTAAATCTGATAAAGCATGGGAAGAGTTGATTAGCCGTTTTATCAAGCATATCATTGATCGTTATGGTGAGTCAGAAGTAGAAACATGGTTCTTTGAAGTTTGGAATGAACCAAACTTACCACTATTCTTTGCTGGTTCACAGGAAGATTATTTCCATCTATATGAGATGACAGCAAGAACAGCTAAAAAGATTGATAGTAAACTTAAATTTGGAGGACCAGCAACTTCATACAATTCATGGATTCCTGAAATGATTGAGTTTTGTGAAAAAAATAATGTTCCACTTGACTTTGTTTCTACTCATCACTATCCAACAGATGATCCATTATGGAAGAGTGGAATGGACATTGAAGAGTTTTTTAAGCAAACAGGTGGAAAAGAAACAGACTATCATCGTGGCATTTTAAAAGAAATGACTGCTAGAACAAAGAAAGAGTCGAAAAATTATCCTTTATATTATACTGAGTGGAATGTCTCAGCAATGCTTGGCGATACAATTCATGATGAACCATATGCTGCTGCAATGGTCGCAAAAACTTTAGCAGATAATGATGGTTTAGTTGATGGTTATTCATTTTGGACTTTTAGTGATATTTTCGAAGAGCAGTCTCAAAAGCCAGGTGTTTTTCATGGTGGATTTGGTTTACAAACAGTTGATGGAGTTGAAAAGCCGGTCTATCGCATATTTGAAATTTTCCATGAGTTAGGAACAAAGAGAATTAAAGTGGAAAGTAGTCAAAGTAGTACTATCGAGGTACTAGCCGCACAAAAGAGTAACGACTTACAAATCTTAGTATATAATCATAATGTTCCAAGTGAGCCAATTGAAACTGAAGAAGTTAAAATTGATTTAGGAACGGATAATGCATATGATGCATGGATCAAACGAATCGATTCCGATCATGCCAACCCAATGAAAAAGTGGGAAGAAATTGGAAAGCCAGAATATCTTAAGCAACCAGAAATTGATCAGTTAAGAGAAAGCTCTAAATTGCAGAAAGAAAACATTGAAGTTAAAGATGGACATATGACACTCGAAATGCCACCACACTCATGCGCATTTGTTACAATTCCAGGATTCTTCAAATAAGGAGTTAAAAAGGTTTGAACTAGGTTCAAACCTTTTTTGTTGGAAAAATTAATAAATTTAGGGCTCTAAATTTAACAATCACAAAAAAATTATTGAACTCGATTTCAAGCAACTGGAAAATAGCTATAACTCTTCTGTTTTTTGAATATGGTCAAGGGATGTTAAGTACTTGTATACTCTAATTAATACTTGTAAGCGCATTCTTATATTGCTTTGGAGAGCTTGCAATGTTCTAAATAAGGAGACAAAAATGAATAATTTTAAAATTAATGGAAAAATAGAAACTAAGTTTCCACACTACTGGGAAGAATGTGTCGGGAGCTGTCATGCGTATACCGCTTTACGAGAAGATTATCGCGAGCAGCTGATTAAAGCGCATAATGAACTGGGATTTAAATATGTTCGTTTTCATGGTATTTTTGATGATGAAATGAGTGTTTGCATCGAAAATTTTGATTTTGAAGGCAATTCTCAAGGAATTACGTACAACTTTATCAATGTCGATAAGGTATTTGACTTTCTTGTGGGTATTGGTATGAAACCTTTTGTTGAACTTAGCTTTATGCCATCATGCTTAGCTTCTGGTGAAGGCAGAGTCTTTGTATATGGTGGGAATAATACTATGCCGAAATCAGATGAACTTTGGGAAGATTTGGTTGAGCGATTTTTAAATCATATTATTGATCGCTATGGTAAAAAAGAAGTCGAATCTTGGTTCTTTGAAGTATGGAATGAACCAAACTTACCATTATTCTTTGCTGGCACACAAGAGGACTATTTCCATTTGTATGAAATTACAGCTAAAACAGTTAAAAGGGTAGATGAAAATCTACGTGTTGGTGGACCTGCAACTTCATTTAATTCATGGATTCCTGATATGATTAATTTCTGTGAAGGAAATGATGTTCCACTTGATTTTATTACAACTCATCACTATCCAACGGATGATCCGCTGTGGAAGAGTGGCTTAGGTATTGAAGAATTTTTCAAGAATTCTGAACAACAACAAATGGATTATCACCGTGGAGTTTTGAAGAAAATGACGACTCAATCTCACGAGCAGGCGAAAGGATATCCACTGTATTATACCGAGTGGAACGTCTCAGCAATGGTAGGAGATATGATTCATGATGAACCATATGCTGCTGCAATGGTTGCAAAAACTTTAGCAGATAATGACGGCCTAGTGGATGGTTACTCATTCTTTACTTTTACTGATATTTTTGAAGAACAATCTCAAAAGCCAGGGGTCTTCCATGGTGGATATGGTTTACAGACAGTTCAAGGTATTGAAAAGCCAGTTTACCGTATATTTGAAATTTTCCATGAGCTAGGAACAAAGCGAATCAAAGTGGAAAATGATACTGAAAGTACTGCTGAAGTTTTAGCTGTTCAAAAAGGTAATGATCTACAAATCTTAGCATATAACCATAATGTTCCAAGTGAGCCAATTGAAACTGAAGAAGTTAAAATTGATTTAGGAACAGATAATGCATATGATGCATGGATCGAACGAATCGATTCCGATCATGCCAACCCAATGAAAAAGTGGGAAGAAATTGGAAAGCCAGAATATCTTAAGCAACCAGAAATTGATCAGTTAAGAGAAAGCTCTAAATTGCAGAAAGAAAACATTGAAGTTAAAGATGGACATTTGATACTCGAGATGCCACCACATTCATGTGCATTTGTTACAATTCCAGGATTTTTTAATTAATGATTTAAAAAGGCTTGAACCTAGTTCAAGCCTTTTTGCTGTTTAAATACTAATTAAATTACATAACTAGAAAAATAAATGATGTCTTGTAATGGCAAAATATATTTTTGAAAAAAGTTTGCTTATTGCCTACGAATGTAAACATTTTGAAATGATAACACTAATTAGAAGAAATTTTCATTTTTTAAAGTTAAGCCTATTAAATAACCTAAAAAAGCCCCATTTTTACTATGAAAAAAGGTATAATTTGGATAATAAATGAAAGGGGTTTTTACCTATGATGTGTGATAATTTGTTTTTTAAGATTGTTTGGGTAATTGTTTATGGCATCACTGCTTACTTAACTTTTAAGGGTGGAGATATGATGATGGCTATGTATTGGATGGCAGGCGGTATGTTTGCTCAAGCCTTAGTTGATCTAATTTATCACTTCTGGCCAAAGAAGAAGTGTTAATACTAAAAAACAGCTTTTTCTATAAAAAGCTGTTTTTTACTGGTCATTTTCTTTTAAAAAGCTCTGAATGATTTTTTCCCGCATGGCAAGAAAAACTTGGTTGTGTCCCGTGGGATGAACACGGTTAGTTAAAACGATCATTCCGGATTTTTTTACTCGATCTAGGAGAATTAGTGTTCCAGTGAAACCTGTATGTAAGATAATTGGGTAATTGAATTCAGGGGCAAAGCGTAAGTCCCAACCCCAAGAACGTGGCTGAACACCGGCAGGATTTTTATTTTCAAAAAGCTTAGTTACAGTCTCTTGGTCATATGGAAGAATATTATCGTCTAAGCCAATGTAACCTTTCGAAATTTTAATTAAATCAGACATTGTAGAAAAGAGGCCAGCAGAGCCACAATCACTCCCAAGTTGTCTTGCTTTAGGGTCATGAGGTACTCCTTGGAGGACAGAACCGTTTACCATTGCTGTTGGGACACAGTTATCCTTATCAGGCGAAAAAGTGGTTTCTGTGAGTTTCATAGGCCTGATAATTTCATCTACTCCAACTTCCTGAACAGGCTTACCATAGATTCTTTTAATTACTAAGCCCAGAAGAATGAAGTTGGTATCAGCATACCGCATTTTATGCTCAAATTCGTCAGTTACAGGTAAGTTAATAATTGCATGTATTAACTCATCATGGTTTAGCTGGTCACGATTCTCAATCCAACCGCGAATTCCACTAGTATGGGTGAGAAGATGAAAAAGGCGAACTCGTTGGTCTTGAAACTCTGGAATAAAATCTTGAAGTGGCTCAGTAAAGTTTAATTCATCGTTTTGATAAAGCTTTAATAAAATATTTTCAGTAATTAGCACTTTAGTTAGACTTGCCAAATCATATTGGGCAAATGGACTGAGTTGAGTTACTTTGGGGTATGTACTAGCAAAACCAATTGTTGAAGTAAAAATTTGCTTGTCTTTAATAAAAGCGTAGTTAACGCCTGGAACAATCCTTTCGGAAACCATTGATTCAATTAAATTTTGTGTGGTTGAATAATCAAGCATAAAAAATTCCTTCATAAAATACTTTACCTACTATTATATACAATTAAAGTAATAAAATTGTAGCGAAAAGACAATAATTGTATTTTTATGCTAAGAAGAAGTTTATCAAAACTTAGAAAGTAAAAAATATTGAGGATATGTGATTTTTAAGCTGAAAATCTTTGGTGTAAATGCGTCAAAAGCACTTGACAACAAGGGCTGTATAAAGCATAATAGTTACTGTTGATTTTGCCCGTTGGTCAAATGGTTAAGACGCCACCCTCTCAAGGTGGAGTTACGAGTTCAATTCTCGTACGGGTGATTAACACTGGGATATAGCCAAATGGTAAGGCACAGGTTTCTGGTTCCTGCATGTTTCGGTTCGAGCCCGGATATCCCAATATAAAAATGGCTTAACAGCAAGTTTTTAACGAATTGAAAAGCTGGTTTGCCTATCAAATGCCCATCAGGGTGTCTAAGTTAAAAAAGCTAGATGAATAAATCATCTGGCTTTTTATTTTTTCGAATTTTCTGTAATTAGTTCAAGACAAGTTAAAAAACTTTATATTTTTAAGTAGACGTGCAAGTGGGCTAATCTTAGATATTTAGCTAAATCGGTACAGTTGGTTAATTGATTTAGACACCAAATGCCAGAACCTATGAGGGTTCCGGCTAGTTTTAGTGCTTTCAGGTTTCATAATATAAATAAAAGTTTATTGACAATTCAAAGTTGCTCAATTAACCTTTAATTAACTTTGTTTTAACTAAATATTAAATTAGTATTTAATATTTTTTGGAAGGTATTTTTTTGCCAAATTATAAAAAAGTAATTCAGTCATAGGTGGCTCTGAAAGAAAATTATAAAAAGAAGTACAATCCTTAGAAGATATTATCCTTTAATTAAATTATGTAGGTGATTTTATGCGTGCTGTTCTAAAAGAGCTTAATAGCAAGTACAAGTTTGAGTATTTTCTCTTTTTAGGAATGAGTATTGTTAGTACGTGCATTGAGACATCTAATGTTATTTTGGAAGGTATGCTTTTAAATTCACTAGTATATAAGGCTGATAGGACATCATTTATACGTAATATAATAGTGATAATAGTTTTAAACCTAATAAGATTGTTTTTATCTTTTTTTATAAACAAAATTCAAATTCTAAAGTTCAGAAAAATAAACATAGAAGTAAACGATATTATAATAAAGAAGCTTTATTCAAAAGATACGTTAGAAGTCTTAAAACTTGATCCTATTCAAACTGCAGATAGAATTACGGAAGATACTAATGAAATCTTAAATTTCTTGTTTCAAACAGTAAATCAAATCGCTTCAGTTATTATTTCCTCGATTATAATTTTTATTTATATTATTAAGGCTAAATCCCACTTTTTCTTGCTAGTAATGATTTTGCTACCAGCCTATATTATTTTGTACCTTTTTTTAAAACCAAAAATATTCAAAATAAACTTAGAATTAAGACGAATTTACAATGAATACTTTTCTGGATTTGCTGAATGGCTGAATAGATATGTTGAAATTAAAGGTAATAAACGGGAAGAGATAGAATCTAGAAGATGGAAAAAGACCAAAGTTTCTCTTTTAAATATTACAAGAAAAAACTTTCTTCTTAATTTGGGTATGTCTACTTGTGAAATCGTCTTACAATTGATTTTCCAGATAATATTGTTTATTAATGG
Organism: Lactobacillus sp. ESL0263; assembly: GCF_003692845.1. Lineage (NCBI taxonomy): Bacteria > Bacillati > Bacillota > Bacilli > Lactobacillales > Lactobacillaceae > Lactobacillus > Lactobacillus sp. ESL0263. The sequence continues at coordinate 289,682 of NZ_REHL01000004.1, forward strand.
CGGATTGGCCGTAATATCAGGAAGTATGACAATTGGATCTTTTTCTGTTCTTTTTCAATACTTTAATCAATTATTAGGACAAGTGGATGAAATCTTTTCTATTTTATTTAACTTTGAGTCTTTTCGAGTTGCATACATGAGAATTGATCAATTGATGTCTATCCGAAATGAAGTAGACGGAGCAATAGTCATTCCTAATGTTGAAAATATACAAGTTCATAATTTCAATATTAGTTTGGATGCACAAAAGACTTTATTTTCAAATGAACTTACATGTACTTTTAATAATCCTGGTTTTTATGTTATTAGAGGCAAAAATGGAATAGGAAAATCTACTTTTTTAAGGACGATAATTGGACTGTATACGTCAGCAAAAAAAGGGACAATTTTAATAAACAATATAAATATTGACTTAATAAATAAGGAAAAATTGAGAGAAGATAATATGAGCTGTTTATTCCAAGATACGGTTCGTCCAAATTGTCTTGTAAGAGAATATTTAGATATGTATGTAAATGAGAGTAACGAAAACTGTATTTCTGGTGATCAATATTTCCAAAAAGTATTTAGCTCTGCTCAATTTAATATAAAAAAAGTGTTAGATAAGAAAATGACTGAGCTTTCAACGGGTGAAATACAATTAGTAAAGCTTTACTCTGCTATTTTGAAAAAGAAAGCACACTGCTTTTTATTAGATGAGCCACTAGCTAATATTTACCCTGAATTGCAATCAGATTTATTATGCTTATTGGAAAAAATTGCACAAACTAATCTAGTTATAATCATTAGTCATGACCTTGAAATTGAGGAAAAAGCTAAAAACATAAGGATAAGATAACTATGAAATCATATTTAATAATGCTGTAATTCAAAATAAAAATGTAATTAACTATCATACAAATAGAAGCATCATTAGTCTCTTTCTTTATTTTCTCGAATTTTCTATCATTAGCTCAATAAGTACAAACGTCATGTTAAATGTAAAAAATAGTTTAAATGATTTATTTCCTGTAATCGCTTGCACAAAAGGAACAGTAGTGTTAAATTTTAGATTATAAATAAAAATAGTTTTTATTTGACGTGTTACTGGTAATGCAGGCAAGATCAAATGTACGTAAATAATGACCAAAAATTGTTGGTCTATTTTACGCATATTTGGTCTTTTTTTATTTGAGTAAAAGAGGAAAAAGTAATGGATAACCATAAAGTTGCGCTGCAAATCCTGAACGGAGTTGGTGGAAAGGAAAATGTTTCAGGTTTGACTCATTGTTTCACCAGACTAAGATTCGTTTTAAAGGATGAAGCTAAAGCAAACAAAAAAGAAGTGTCTAGTATAGAAGGAGTAATTCAGGTTGTAGAGGCAAGTGGTCAATTTCAAGTCGTTTTAGGAAATAAAGTTGAGGCGGTTTATGATGAAATCATGCCGATGCTTGAAGCTACTGCTGATACTCAAAATGATGAACAAGAAGAAAAAGTTGGCATAGGAACAAAGATTCTAAATATGGTTACAGCTATTTTTACGCCAACTATTCCAGCAATTGCTGCATCGGGAATGTTAAAAGGTATTTTAGCTATAGCTGCAATAATTGGATTAAATATGTATCATGTCGATATCAAGACATTTAATACCTATATAATTTTGAATGCAGCCTCGGATGCACTATTTTATTTTATGCCGGTGATCTTGGCTAAATCCGCTGCCAAAGTTTTCAAAACAAATGAATACATCGCTATGACGCTGGGAGCAACGCTATGTTATCCCACCTTAGTAGAGTTGATGACCGGAAAGAATGCAGTAACGTTATTTGGGATTGGGATTACCAAGGCAAATTATGTTTCCTCAGTTGTGCCCATCATCATAGCAGTTTTTGTATTGGCATACGTTGAAAAATTTGTTAAGAAAATAATGCCAGATGTTCTGAAAATCATTATGGTTCCAACGCTGTCTTTACTTATTATGGTGCCTGCAACTTTAATGATTTTTGGACCAATTGGTATTTACATTGGTAACGCAGTTAACTGGGCATACCACTACATCATGAATTTGAGTCCAATTTTACTAGGTGCTTTCGTCGGTGGCATTTGGTGCGTATTGGTCATTTTTGGTGCTCACAGAGCAATTATTCCGATTGGTATAAACGATGTTGCTAAAACAGGACGCCAAAACTTACTTGCTTTTGCGGGTGCGGCTAATTTTTCGCAAGCAGGTGCAGCATTAGGTGTTTTCTTAAAAACCAAAAACAAAAATCTTAAAACTGTGGCTGCTTCCGCTACAGTTACAGCCTTATTTGGCATAACTGAACCAGCTATTTATGGTGCTAACTTACCTCTGAAAAAACCTATGGTATATGCAGTAATTAGTGGTGCTTTAGGTGGTGCCTTAATGGGCTGGGGTGGCTCTTACGGTAATGCTTTTGCTAATCAAGGAGTTTTAACTATTCCAGTTTATGCTTCTGCAGGAACCAAGGCATTTATTTGCTACATTTTAGGTTGCTTAATTGCATTTGCTGGAGCATGTATTTTAACGGTTATATTTGGTTTCAATGATTTACCTAGTGATACAGTTCCTGAAGGTAAAAATAGTAAAGAAATAAAGCAGGTTGCAGATAACCAGAACGAAAATTCTACTAAAACGATTGACGAAGGTTTGGTTACAAATGATTGTGATTTATTTGTAAATTCTCCGGTTGAGGGTAAGACACTTCCTCTAGCGCAAGTTTCAGATGAAGTTTTTGCATCTGGAGCTTTGGGTAAAGGTATTGCTGTACAACCTACACTAGGAAAAATTGTAGCTCCTGCTGATGCAACAGTTAGCATGATATATCCAACTTTACATGCAATTGGTTTGATTTTGGATAACGGAATTGAAATGATGATTCATATTGGAATTGATACTGTTAAACTGAATGGGCAATACTTTGAAAAGCATGCTCAAGACGGTGATCATGTTAAGAAGGGGCAGCTAATAGTGTCATTTGACATTTCAAAAATTGAGCAGGCAGGGTATGACTTAACAACCACAATTATCGTTACTAATTCAAAAGATTATGCAGCCATTGGTTCAACAAAGAAAAATGCTGTTACTAATAACGATCAGTTGTTGTACCTCTTGTCAAAATCATAAAATTAAGTCTGAAGCATAATTATCGGAGGAGTAAAATATGAAAAAGTTTGACCCTAATTTCTTGTGGGGCGCGTCATCATCGGCATTTCAAATTGAAGGCGGATGGAATGAAGATGGTAAGGGTGAATCAGTAGCAGACTATAATTCTTTTGTTCATGCTGGTCCCGGACAAGCAGATACAAAGGTAGCCAGTGATTTTTATCATCATTATCGAGAAGATATTTCTTTAATGAAAGAGCTAGGTCTTAAAGTTTATCGTTTTTCCGTTGCCTGGTCGAGGATTATTCCTGATGGAGACGGTAAGGTAAATCAGAAGGGCATAGACTTTTACAACAAAGTGATTGATTGTTTAATCGAAAATGGAATTGAACCTTTTGTTACCCTATATCATTTTGATTTGCCACTAGCTTTGGTGGAAAAATACAATGGCTGGGAAAATAGGGCTTGTATTTCAGCTTTTAGAAGATATGCCCAAATATGTTTTAAGGAGTTTGGTGACCGAGTTAAAAATTGGCAAGTATTCAATGAACAAAACCTCATGGTTCGTGTAGACGAACGCATGAACATGTATCATATTGAAGAAAAAAATAAAGAGCGTGTCAGAGCACAAATGGACTACAATATGTTTGTAGCAAGTGCATACGCTATGGAAGATTGTCATAAATTAATTCCGAACAGTAAAATTGGCCCTGCAGTCTCGTCCACAATGACTTATCCGGCTTCTAGCAAACCCTTAGATGTTTGGGCAGCAAAAATGAATGATAATTTTAAAACAAATTATGCACTAGAGATGTATTGTAATGGCCAATATCCCGGTTATTATATTAATTATCTTAAAAAAGCTGGCATTTTCCCATCTATACAAGAAGATGATACTCAAGTATTAAGGGATGCAAAACCAGATTTCATAGCAGTTAATTATTACCGGACGCTCGTTGCTAGTTACTTACCAAGTGATTCTAACCATCCATATGGTACAAGGGAAAATGATGTGGATTTTAACTTGTATGGCTATTTTAAAATTGAACCCAATCCTAACTTGTCAGCTACAGAATATGGTGCTCAAATTGATGCGATGGGGTTAAGAATCGTATTAAATGAATATCATCGTCAGTTTCGTCTACCGATGATTATTACTGAAAATGGTTTGGGTACACCTGATATTTTGGCACAAGATGGCAAAATTCATGACCAATATCGCATAAAATATCTTGCAGATCATATTCAAGCTTGTTATGATGCCATTCAAGACGGAGTAAATCTAGTGGGCTATTGTCCATGGTCAGTTATGGATTTACTAAGTTCTCACCAGGGATTTAAAAAACGTTATGGTTTTATCTATGTAAACAGAACTGATGATGATTTAAAAGATTTACGTCGGATTCCCAAGGACAGTTTTTATTGGTACCAAAAAGTCATTGCAAACAATGGATTGACCAACTAAACAAATATGCAATTAGGCGGTGAGCTGATGAAAGTACTAAAAGTTTTAAATAATTCGCTCATTTTGGCATTAGATGATTCGGGAGCAGAATGTATTTTAATGGGAAAAGGAATTGGCTATCACAAAGCAATTGGTTATCCCGTTAAAAACGAAGAGATTCAGAAAATATTTGTTTTAACTGATAATAAAATGTTAAAAAACTTTATTCAGTTGGCTAGTACAATAGACGAAGTTTATTTAAATATGGTCAAGGAAATAATAGATGTTGCCGCCAAAGAATATCACATTAAAGTGAAAGACTACCTTTATTTATCCTTGGCTGACCATATTTCTTTTGTAGTAAAGCGATTTAAAGAAGGCAATATTGGTGAAAATTTCAACTATCCTGACGTTTTGCTCCATCATAGGGATGAATATCAGGTAGGCTTGTTTGCTGTCAATTTAATCAATAAAAAAATGCATGTTTCATTACCTGATAGTGAAGCAACAGCCATAGGCTTACATTTTGTAGATGCTGAAGTTGACCATAGCAATCAAGAGAAGAATATGAAAATAGCTGATCTGGTAAATAGTCTTGAAAAAATAACTCAAAGGGTTATCGGAGGAAAGATTGATCAAAGTACTTTCACTTATTCTCGCTTTTTAACGCATTTAAATTATTTTTGTGAAAGAGTCTATGAAAACAAACTTTTTTCAGATGAAGACCGAGAAGGACTTTATCAGGATTTGGCCGCAAAAATGCCAAAAGAAGTTGAGATTATTGATGCTTTCGATAAGTTTATTAATAAAAAGTTTGCTTTAAAAATCACTAAGCAGGAAAAAATATACTTGTTGGTTCATTTGCACAAAATAGTTGAAGAAAACTGCAAAAAAGTATAATTGGCTAAAAACATTATCTAAAACCTCTGGATTAAAAAATCTCCAGAGGTTTTTCTTAGACTTATAAATTCTAATCAGTAATAGTAGAATAGGGAAAATCATGTTTGGTGCGTAGGTGACATTTTTAGCAGATATTGTCTTATAAAGTTCTTAGATGTACATATATTATTGAGCTTTTAGTCCTATATCTTTATAGAATGCTGATTAACTATTTTACTAATAGTCAATATCACAAGCTAATTTAAAGGTACTTTTCTTAGTTTGTGCTAAGTTTATTGTAAAGATAATAATTAAGAGTGCCTAGTGCAGAGGAAGCTATATATGAGTACAAGAAGAAAAAGTACAATGTTAGGTAGCAGCTTAACTGTGGCTACACTTAGCTTATTGCTCTTTACAAATAATAATGTGATTAAAGCCGATAGTTTGCCTGTTAACCAGACAAATAGTGAAGAGAGCTCAGACAAAAGGAATTCTGCCACTTCTAATACGCAAGGGCAGGTCAGCAAAAATACTGATAACCCAGGAAAACAAAGTGAACAGGTAGAATCTCAAACTGAGCCGACTATTGTTAAAAGTGGTATGTGGGGTGAAAATGGTCCAAAATGGAGCTATGACAGCAATGACTGCTTAAAGATTAACGGGGGTACAATTACCGGTGAAAATGATAGTAAGGGTGCTTTTGCTGATCAAGACATTTTAAAAAACGTCAAAAAAATTGAGTTTGTAGATCAGATAAAATTGAGCGGCGATTTTCAGTACTGGTTTAGATATGTAAAAGATACGCGGTTAATGAATCTCACGGAAATAAGTGGATTAGATAAAGTAGATACTTCCCAAGTCACTAATATGCGAGGGATGTTCTACGCAAGTAAAATTAAATCACTGGATTTGTCTAGCTGGGATACTTCTTCTGTAACAGATATGAGTTACATGTTTACTGATATGTTTGCAGATGGGGAAGATGGTTTGATAAACATTGGAGGTAAGTTTGGACAAAATTCAAAGAATGTTCAGGATATGACCTTCATGTTCAATGGCTGTGTGGGTTTGAGTAAAATTGAAGGAGTATCAAGCCTTAACACTAGTTCCGTAACTTCGATGAGAAATATGTTTCATGGTGCTTATAATTTAACTGAATTAGATTTAAGTCATTTCAATACTGAAAAAGTGACTAATATGGATGACATGCTAAGTTTTATGCTTAGTCTAGATTATTTAGATTTAAGTTCATTTGATACTGCGAATGTTGTTAGCATGAAAAACATGCTGGCAAATGATGTTGTGGTAAAAGTTGCAGTTATGGATAATGGCAATGTCGTTACTCAGTTCCTTCCTGGTATCACAACGATAGTATTAGGCCCAAAAACTAAGTTAAAAAGTGAAGTGGCCTTGGGCCAGCCTGATCCTATTAAGTTGTCCAACAAGAGCGACTATATCGATAAATGGCGAATGGTGGAAAACGACAATGAACCGCAGCTTACCAGCAGTGAACTACTTCAAAAAACTCAAGCTGGCACACTTATGCCTGGCACCTATACTTGGAAAAAATTTGTACCATCATCAAACGGCAATGACAGTAATAACACAAGCTCCGTTAATTCAGGACAAGGTCAAAGTCCAATCCCAGAGGTTAAACCTGATGATCACACTGATAAAGCAGCCGACAAGAATGAAGATAACCTAAGTAACATGCAAGAATACACTTTGATGCATAATGCTTATTTATACGACGATGCTGGCAAGCGTACTAATGGAGTCATTTTGGGAGTCGGTTCAGTTATTACAACTTATGGTGAAAAGACTATCAATGGGCACGATTTTTATATTGTAATCGATAAAAATGACAACAATATGAAGTACTATGTTCGATTTGGTAATGTTCAGTCTGTTGTTAGAAAGCTAAAGCAAAACGCCTATCTTTATAATCAATATGGAGAAAAAACTAACAATACTGGCAAGCTCAAAAGGGGGCAAAGCATTAAAACGTATGGTTCACCTGTTCGTATTCGAGGCATTAAATACTACATTATTGCTAAAAATCGCTATGTCAAATTGAGCAACTTACTAGTAAATACTCAGAAAACTGCATCTACTTCTGAAACTGTATTAAAATCTTCGCAGATTTTTGATGGAAAACTGCTAATGCATAATGCCTATCTATATGATAAAAATGGAACCCGCGCTAATCGTTTAATTCTTACTTCTGGATCAATAGTTAAAGTTGTCGGTAAAAAGATAAATAATGAAAGAAGCTATTATGAACTGTCAAATGGTTTGTATATTGCAGCGGGAAACATTGACGCAAAGCAATCTAATTTGAAACATAATGCATATCTTTATAATCGATATGGCAACCGCACAAAAACAAAAATAAAGAAAAACAGACTGGTAAAGACTTATGGTGCGCCTATTAGAATAAAGAATAAGGAGTACTACATTGTGAATGTGAACAGCTTTATAAAGAAAGCAACTTTGTAAGTCCTACTAAGCAATGTTGTCATAAAAAATAATCAGGGCATATTAAAAGGTCGCAGTCCACAATTAAATTGTTGGAATGCGACCTTTTTGATTGAATAATTATTAATGCTTAAATTTTGAATTTAAAGCTAGTTTATTTGGTCATACTTTAAATTACTTATCCAGTTCAACTTGTGTTTTTGAGATAAGTTTGTTGTCTGAGAAAACAAAAGTGGCACGGTTACTGTTGTTATCGGATTCTGACTTGGTTTTGGTTTGGTAAAGAGCAACTTTGTTCTTTTTACCCATTACGATATTATCGTTTAATGTATCCGGTTGACCGTACTTTTTAACTAAACTGGTATAAGAACTATTTTCTTTGATTTTATTATATGTTTTTAGAGTTAATTTATTAGGCGCTTTTTCCCATTTAAAATTATTAATGGTCTTTGTGATTGCCTTTTTATTATAGAATTGGACTACAAGTATAGCACCTGATGTTTTCCAACCTATGGTTTTAACTTTAAGTCCGTTGACTGAAGTTGTTTCAGTAGATTTTGGCTTTCCTAAAAGCTCAGTAGTTTCTGTAATAGAAGCACCGCCGTTGCCTTTTTCGGAAATATCTCCAAGTTTAATTTCGTCATACTTTTCCTTGAAAGCTTTCTTCTGCTGTTCAGTCTTAGTGAGTGTGTTGGAGTCGCTCGACTTGTTATTAGAAGAGCATCCAGCCAATGTAATTGCTAAAAAGCTGATTCCAACAACTGATAGTACTTTTTTTATTTTGATCATTAAGATCTCCCTTCAAAAATATGCCATAGGTTTAGTGTCACTGGCGTTGTGGACAATAAAAATATATGACCGTAGCTATTATATATGTATATTTAAATTTTTGGAAGATATTATTTTTTGCACCGCTAAATCTACGCCATTTTAATCATATTACGTACGGTATGATTAAAATAAAACAATAGTGATAGGCTTTTGACAGAACATTTCTCATACCTGAAATAATAAAGAAATAAGAAATGACCGGTTTAAATTAGACTTAGAAAATTTCTAGGTATGGGGAACAAGTTGTGATATTATAATTGTATTAAAGAATAGAAAACGCTATTAGGAGAGTAATTATGAAGAAAATTGAAAGCTTAAAAATCAAGAAAAGCTCTGCTTTATTGACTGCCGGAGCTGCAGCACTATTTGCTTTTGCTGGTGTTAATGGAACTAATGTTGTTAAAGCTGATGCTACCAATCCTGCTGCTACAGTAGTTAACGATGGAAGAACTGCTACAGTTGTTGCTCATTATCAAGATGAAGCAGGAAATAAGATTGCTGACGATCAAACTATTGCCGGCCATACACAAGTTAGCTACGGAACAATGCGTAAGGCAATTCCTGGATACACTTTAAAGGATTGGCAAGGACCAACTGAAGGTTACTTTGAAGACACACCTAAAGAGGTAATCTACATTTATACTAAGGACAATGGCTCAAATGAGACCAATGTAACTGACAATTCAGGACAAATTCAAAACCCAATTGAAAAGCCTGGTACAAGTTCTGATCAAAAGGATCCTAGCAAAGATAAGAAGGACCCAGCAGCTTCAACTGATACTGCCAAAAAAGATGAGAACAAGAGTGACAATGTAAATACAACAACTAAGGATCCTGCCGCTAAACCAGCTGTTTTGCCACAAACTGGTTCTGATAAAACTAACTCTTTAAAGATGTTATTAGCTGGTATTTCTGCCGTTGCAGTTTCATTTCTAGGAATGGTTGCAGCATTTAAAAAGCGTATCTAATCTGTTAAGCAGCAAAATATTTGTATAACTGAATAACATTTAAATACACGATTTGGATTTAACCGAATCGTGTATTTTAGTTTGCTCAAAAATGTAATTACTCTGTTGCATCTGAATTAGCGGATTTCACAAAATATTAGCATATTTGCTCATGAAAAAAGAGCTCCAAATAGCCAGATTGAAAACCAACTATTATGAAGCTCTTTTATTTTGTGTTGTTAATCGTCTATTGCATTGCTTGCAATAACATTTTTGTACCAATTAAATGATTTCTTTTTGTATCTGTTATAAGTTCCAGTACCATCATCATTTTTATCAACATAGATAAAGCCATAGCGTTTAGTCATTTCACCTGTACTTGCTGATACAAGATCAATACAGCCCCAAGGGGTGTAGCCAACTAAGTTAACGCCGTCCTCAATTGCTTTAGCCATTTCAACAATATGATCATGAAGATAATCAATCCGATAATCATCTTCGACAGTATATTGACCATCTTTTTCAATTAGTTGATCAGCTGCTCCCAGCCCATTCTCAACGACCATTAGTGGAATTTCATAACGTTCGTATATTTGATTTAGTGCTGTTCGAAGTCCAACAGGATCGATTTCCCAACCCCAAGCACTACGTTCAACATATGGATTTTTAACACCGTTAAAGAAGTTACCAGCTGCTTTTTCAGCATCGTCTTGGGTAACAGTGACAGTAGATGACTGATAATAAGAAAAAGTATAAAAATCAACTTTTCCTTTTTGTAACAATTTTAAATCATCGTCAGTGATATCTAACTTAAGATTGTGGTCATTCCAGAACTTTTGCGCAAAGTAAGGATATTTTCCCTTAACCTGTACGTCACCACAGTAAAAATTATTAATTTCAGTCATATATTGAGCATAGCGAACATCGTCAGGATGGCTGGTTAGAGGATAGATCATGCGGTAGGCCATCATGCAGCCCATTTTTAATGAAGAATCATAGTGATGTGCCCAATCAACAATTTCGGCGCTCGCTAAGAACTGATAATGTAGTGCTTGATAACGTAGTTGGGTAGAGTCTTCCTCAGTATTATTGAAAATCTCTGAATCACCTAAGTACATTCCGCCGCCCATATACGCCCCAAGCGGTTTGGCAAGCATGTTGATTTCATTAAATGTAAGCCAGTATTTAACATCTTTGTGATAACGTTTGATTATAGTCTTAGCAAATTTAGCATACTGGGGAATCATTTTACGAGAGGCCCAAGCATTGAACTCTTGTGTTAATCCAATGGGATTTTCAAAATGTGAGATGGTTACTAACGGTTCAATATGATATTTTTTCAATTCAGCAATTAAGTTATCGTAAAACTCTAAACCTTTTTCATTAGGCTCGTTTTCTAAACCATTAGGGTAAATTCTTGACCAAGCAATTGAAAAACGGTATGTTTTGAAACCCATTTCGGCAAATAACTTAACATCTTCTTTGTAATGATGATAGTGATCAACGGCCATATGATTAGGGTAGAGGGTGTTGTCTTCGATTTGACGTGTGATTCTTCGCGGTGTCTGATGATCACCACCAGTAAGTAAATCCATCGTGGATAACCCTTTACCGTCTTCATTGTAGGCACCCTCAAGTTGATTAGCGGCTGTTGCTCCGCCCCATAAAAAGTCTTTGGGAAACGAATAAGTTTTACTCATTATCATCTTGTCCTTTAATTCTAGTGCTGAAGATTCGATCATCAACAGTTACCTGATCTACTGAGTCATAGTTTAACTGGTTGTCTGGTTTATTGAGCGCAATTATTAAAACAGTCGGATCATATCCTGCTTGTTTAATTTTAGCAAAGTCAACTTGAACCAAAGGATCTCCCTGTTTTACTTCTTGTTGCTCTTTAACTTGAACGTTGAAACCTTCACCCTTTAAGTTAACTGTGTTAATTCCAATATGAATCAGATATTCATTACCATTATCTGATGTGATTCCAATTGCATGACCAGTTTGATAGGTCATAGTAACTTTACCGGCTAGAGGAGAAACAATTAGATTAGTTTCAGGGTCAATCCCGCGACCTGAACCAAGCGATCCACTTGCGAACACTTCATCGTTAACTTGATCTAGAGGAATAACTTTACCATCAACTGGAGCGTTAACAGCTTCAAATTCAGCGTAATTTTCAGTATTAGATGAATTTAATGTATCTGATGTTTTTGACGCACTTGAATCAATTTTTTCAACTTTTGCGAGTATAAAGGTGAAGATAAAACCTAAAACAAAGGCAATAATAGCAGTAATAATGGCATTTAAAAAATTGCCAGGCTTACCAATGAAGTTAACAATAGTGAAGATACCAGGTGAACCGAATGAATATCTAACAACTTGAGTGATACCAGCATAAAAACCAGCTAGTCCACCGGCAGCCATAACTGCGTAAATTGCTCGTTGGTATTTTAAGGTAACACCGTAAAGAGCGGGTTCAGTGATTCCTGATAGGGCAGTTACACCAGCAGAAAGTGCCAATTGACGATTTTGTGAGCGTTTATCCTTTAAAGCAATAGCAAATGAACAGCCAGCTTGAGCGATATTCGAGGCTAGCATACCAGGTCCAAGAATATTTTCACTTCTTGCAGGGCTAGCAATACCTAAAGATGCTATTGGCACTAGTGCTACGTGCATACCTATCATAACTAGAAGAGGTGAGAAGGCACCCATTAAAGTTGGAACTAGCCAAGGTGCGTATTTGTTTAAACTATTGATTAGTAATGCTAATAAGTCACCTAACCATGAGCCAATTGGTCCAATAACAATTAAAGCAAGAGGAGCCATGATGATAAAAATTAAAAGTGGCTTAAGCATTGTTTTAATGACGTTAGGGGAGACTTGTTCAGCGAATTTTTCAACATAGGATTGAATCCAAACACACAAAATGATTGGAATAACAGTGCTGCTGTATGTAGCTAAAGTTATTGGTGCCCCAAACAGTGTTACAGGCTTGCCTGCAGCAACTAACGTTGCCCAGTTGGGATGTAAAAGCACACCTGCAATAGCAATTGACAAAAATTTATTTGTCTTAAAGTGTTCTGCAGCACTAACTGCCAGCATCATCGGTAGGAAGTAAAAGACGGCATCAGCCATAAAGCTTAAAATAGCATAGTTCTGGGACTTGACTGAGATTAGATTAAAAGTAGTTAAAAGTGAAATAACCACTTTAAACATACCGCCAGCAATTAATGGCGTGATGATTGGTGCCATAATTGTAACGATAATATTAATTAGGTTTCTGAAAAAGCCAACTTTTTCCTTATCGGCTGAAGGCTCCGAAGGATTATCTCCAGAAATGTGATAATCACTTTGAATCTGTTTAAAGTATTCACCAACTTTTGCGCCAATGATAACTTGCGATTCTTCACCAGCTTGAACAGCACCCAAGATTTCAGGTTGTTGTTTTAAAAACTCAGCATTAAATTTGCTTTTATCCTTTAATGTGAAGCGAATTCGCGTCGCACAATGATAAAAGCTAGAAATGTTATCGGGACCGCCAACATTTTTGACGATCATATCGGTAACTTCTTTGTTACTTCTCATTTGTTCTTTTCCTTTCAATACATGGTCACACGGTGAATATGAATAATTAAATAAGCAAGCTCTTCCTTAGTAATAGGCTTACTATAAATAATTTCAATTGTTTGCTTAAGCTTCATGGCAATTTTACTAGCCTCAGGATAAAGATTCATCACTTGTTCTAGTAATTCTGGATCATTTGAAAGCATCTGATCACTGATATATCTTTCAGCAAAAAACTTAATATGAGTAACGAAGCGCTCATAATTTAAACCTTCCGTTGCGAGGTTACCGTGGCAAAGAACACGCAGTGTTTGCAAGATATTATCAATTAGACGAGAAACTTCAAGCACATTGCTGCTTTCCTGATTACTGGAAGCATTAATAATGTGAAAAGCAATGTTAGCAGCTTCTTCTTGAGGTAACTTTACGCCTAAATTGTCTTCGATAATATCAAGTGCATGTAATCCTACTTTGAACTCAGGCTGATAATAAGTTTTCATTTCCAGATATATACGGTTGCCTAACGATAAGTTATTCTGCAAACGTTGAATTGCAAAATATAAATGGTCAGACAAAGCATAATAAATACTTGCATCGAGCTTTTCGTGCAGACTTCGCTCTGCATATTCAACTATTTCAGTTGTTGTTTCAATAATCTTGGCTGGAATTTTTTGTAGTGACTGAACGAGCTCGTTTTGTTTGTTATCATCAACCGGAATATACTTCCGACTAATTTTTTCTTCAGGCACTTCGCTACCAACTTTAGCGTGGTAGCCAATCCCTTTACCAAAAGCAATATATTCATTTCCATCGTGATCAATAATTACAACATTAACATTTAGTATCTTTTTAATTTTATTCATTCTTGTACCCATCAAAAAATGCAGACAGGACGACAAAAATAACTAATACTTAAAAAAGCAAAATGTTAGTTATCAATGTAGTCTTGCCTGCATTACCAGTAACATGCGCTATCATTAACTCTTTTAAAGTTAACAAAAAATTTATCTTTTTGCAAGCGCTATCTTTAAAAACTTTACAAAAATAGTTTTAGCTGTTAATTATGTCAATTACATGCCAGCTTTAATTATCTTTTTCTCTGCCATTGTCTTGCGGAGTGAAAGAAGGGCAGTGTAGGTAGATAAAATGTAAACCTTTTTAGTTGGAAGCTTGGCAATTTCTTCAATTACTGCTTCGTTATCCGGACAGGTAGTCGTTTGTTCTGGTGAAAAGCCAGCAACTTCTAAGCGAAATCCCATGTCATGCCAACGCTGTCCACCAACTAGAATTTGTTTAATTTGCTCGTGATTTAAATCTTCAAACTGACCATCCCAAATCCATGAAGTATCAATTCCATCAGCATGATTAGCATTAAGTAGGGCAACTAGAGAATAGTCATCCTTTTCGGTGTTAAGCATATGTAAAACTTCGTCTAGACCAACTGGATTTTTAACCAAAATGAGATCAATGTCCTTATCAGCGTATTGAATTAACTCTTGGCGACCAAAAACGCGTTTGTTTTTGGCAAAGGCACTAGCAATTTCTTCATCGTCAAGATCAAAATGACGTGCGACAGAATAGGCTGCTAAGGCATTGTAAATGTTATATGTTCCACCAATATTGATGTGATAATCTTTGGTTCCCATTCGAAAGCTGAGGTGGTTCGGATCCTGAGCGATAATCTTGCTGACTGAATAAGTTAACTCCGGACGGCGATAGCCACAGTTGGGGCAGAAAAAGTCGCCTAAGTTAGCATAAATTCGGTCATGGTAGTGTAATATATGGTCGCATTCAGGGCAAAGGACACCATCAGTATTAACCGGAGCTTTAACATCATTTTGTGAATGGTCACTTGGAAGTTTGAAGCCGTAAAAAATTTTTGGATTTGGCAGATCAACTGATGAAAAAATACTAGCATCACCGTTAGCAATGACGGTTGCATCAGGAGCTAACTTAATACCTTCAATAATTTTATTATAGGTAGTATAAATTTCGCCGTAGCGATCCATTTGATCACGAAAGATATTAGTTAAAACAAAAACACTCGGCTTAACTAGTTTAGTAACCATTTTGACATTGGCTTCATCAACTTCTAAAACAGCAATGGGTCGCTTAGCTTTGCTCTTTTTATTAGCTAAAAAAGCAGTAACAATTCCTTGTTGCATGTTAGAACCAGACGGATTGGTCAAAACCTCACCGTATTTTTCTCGTAAGGCTTCAACTATCAATGCAGTGGTCATAGTTTTACCATTTGTCCCGGTTACAATAACTGTTTCGTAATTTTGAGCAAGTGTGTTCAAAATATCTGGATCAAGTTTCATTGCAATTTTTCCTGGGAAGCTAGTTCCACCTTTTAGTACATTGTGAAGAAACCAGTAACTTGATTTTCCGGCAAATTTGGCAACATCAGATTTTAGATTCATGTTTATCCCTCGCTTTAAAATCTGTAACAACTATAGCATAGCACGCAAACGAAAACGAGTTTTTAACTACTATTTTAACTGCACTTATTTTGATTTTCATCTATACTAGATAAAGTCAGGTGGATATAATTATACAAAGGAGCAAAAATGGCACAATTATTTTTTCACTACGGCACAATGAGTAGTGGCAAAACGCTTGAAATTCTGAAAGACGCACATAACTATGAGGCTCAGGGTCGAAAAATTGTGCTGATGACAAGTGGCGTAGATAATCGGAGTGGGGTAGGAACTGTTGCTTCCCGAATAGGTCTTCATCGCAAGGCTATTCCAATTGAGCATGACATGGATATTTTTGCTTATATCGAAAAAATCAATGATCAGGAAAAAAAGCTTGGTGATGGTCCAATTGCGTGCGTTTTTGTTGATGAAGCACAGTTTTTGGAACGGCACCATGTTTTTGAGTGTGCTAGAATTGTTGACGAATTAGGCATTCCAGTAATGGCTTTTGGATTAAAAAATGATTTTCAGAATAACCTATTTGAAGGGTCAAAAAATCTGTTGATTGTTGCTGATAAAATCAACGAAATAAAAACCATTTGCCACTATTGTGGACGTAAGGCTACAATGAACTTGCGTATTCACGAAGGGAAACCAGTTTATGAAGGTGAGCAGGTCCAAATTGGTGGTGATGAAAGTTACTATCCGGTTTGTCGCTTTCATTATTTTCACCCAAATGAACAAAGATAGAGAGGGACTGATAAAATATGGATAAAATTATGGCACAGCTTGAAGGACTTGTGGCTCATTATGATGAATTGCAAGAAATGATGGCCGATCCAGAGGTTATCAACGATACCAAACGGTATATGGAAATTTCCAAAGAAGCATCTGACTTACATGATGTTGTAGAAAAATATCAAAAATACAAAGCAGATAAAAAAGAAATAGCAGACAATAAAGAAATTATTTCAAGCGAAAGCGACTCTGATTTAGTTGAAATGGCTAAAGAAGAAAATAGTAGCCTAGAGCAGGAAATAGTTGATTTGGAAGACGAAATCAAAATTTTAATGCTTCCTAAAGATCCTAATGATGATAAAGATATCATTATGGAAATCAGAGGTGCAGCTGGTGGTGACGAAGCCTCACTTTTTGCTGGTGACTTACTCAGAATGTATGAAAAATATGCTGAACGACAAAATTGGCAAGTCTCCATTGTTGATAGTGAACCTACTGAAGTTGGTGGCTATAAGCGTGTTGCAATCATGATTACAGGTGACAAAGTTTACTCTAAATTAAAGTATGAAAATGGTGCTCACCGTGTACAACGTATCCCTGTAACTGAATCTCAAGGGCGAGTACATACTTCAACTGCAACTGTTGCTGTAATGCCAGAATATGAGCAAGTTGATTTTGAGCTTGATCCAAAGGACATCAGAGTTGATGTTTACCGTTCTAGTGGTGCAGGTGGTCAGCACATTAACAAGACCTCTAGTGCTGTTAGAATGACTCACTTACCTACTGGAATTGTGGTGGCAATGCAGGATCAACGTAGTCAGCAACAAAACCGTGAAAAAGCAATGCAAATTTTAACCTCACGTGTTTATGATTACTATGAAAGTGAAAATCGTGATCAATATGACGAAAAGAGGAAAAATGCGGTTGGTACGGGGGATCGTTCTGAAAGAATTAGAACCTATAACTATCCGCAAAACCGTGTAACTGACCACCGAATTGGTTTAACACTCAACAAGTTAGATCGAATTATGAATGGTGAGTTGGACGAAGTCATTGATGCATTGATTTTATATAACCAAACTAAGCAATTAGAGGAGTTGGCTGATCAAAATGGCTAAAATTGCTACTTTGAAGGACTTAAGTATTTGGGCAACCGAAACGGCTGCTGATCAGCGTCAAGAAGACGTTGATTTTCTTTTAGCTGAAAGACTTGGACTAAGTCCAAGCGAATTTGAGTTAAAACAAGAAATGGCGCTAACCGACGCTCAAATTAAGCAAGCCCAAAAAGATGTCAAAAAACTTGCTAAAGGAATTTCACCTCAATACATTTTGGGTTATTCCTGGTTTTATGGTTACAAGATATTAGTTGAACAAGGTGTTTTAATTCCGCGATTTGAAACTGAAGAACTAGTTGCTTGGACGGTTGAAGAATTAAAGAGCGGTGAAACAGTACTTGATTTAGGTACTGGTTCAGGCTGTATTACTGTTGCTTTAGCAAAAGAAGCAGCTAAAAAAGGAATTACGGATTTAAATTTGTTTGCTTCTGATGTGACAGATGCTGCTTTAAGAACAGCGGAAGAAAACTTTTTAGTCTATGATTTAGACGTCACTGTGCGCAAAGCTAACGTTTTAATTGGATTAGAAAAGTTTGATAAGATAATTTCTAATCCACCATATATCAAAGAATCTGAAAAAGATGTGATGGATCAGAATGTTTTACAAAATGAACCTAAAGAAGCATTATTTGGTGGTGAAAGTGGTATTGCATTTTATCAAAAATTTGCCAAGCAGGTACGTGAACATTTGAATCCAGGTGGAGAATTCTTCTTAGAATTTGGCTTTAGTGAGAAACAGCAATTACAAGAACTATTTGCTAAAGAATTACCTGATTTTACAATTGAATTTAAGGATGATATGGCAAGTAAACCACGAATGGTATTTGGGAAGTGGAATAAGTAATGGAAACGAAAATTTTTCAGCAAGACCAAATTGACGAAGCCGTTAAACTTTTAGGAGCTGGTGAATTAGTGGCATTTCCAACCGAAACAGTTTATGGCCTTGGCGCTATCGCAACTAATGAAAAAGCTGTGAAAAGTGTTTATGCCGCTAAGGGAAGACCTAGTGATAATCCGTTAATTGTAACTGTTTCAGATGAAGCAATGGTTTCGGATTATGCAAAAGAAATTCCTGAACGTGCGCAAAAATTAATGAAGCATTTTTGGCCGGGTCCGCTGACTATTTTGCTTTTTGTTAAACCTAATGCTTTGCCAAAAGCTGTTACTGGTGGGTTAGATACTGTAGCTTTTCGTTGCCCAGATGATAAGTTGACACACGATTTGATTTCTAAACTGGGCTATCCAATAGTTGGGCCTTCTGCGAATACTTCTACTAAACCAAGCCCAACCACTGCACAGCACGTTTATCATGATTTAAATGGTAAAATTGCGGGCATAATCGATGGTGGACCAACAAGAGTAGGTTTGGAATCAACTATTATTGATTTGTCCGTCGAAACGCCGGTTGTCTTACGACCTGGTGAAATTACACCACAAGAGCTAAGCGAAGTACTTGGTGAAAAGGTCTTGATTAACAGTGGACAAGTGAAAGATCAAGATGTACCAAAGGCTCCGGGGATGAAGTATCGTCATTATGCTCCAAGTGAACCAGTAATAATTGTTGATGACACGAGTGATTTTGCAAAAATTGAGTTTAATGAGCATACTGGCGTAGCAGCCTTAGATTCTGTTTTAGTTGGGTTGAATGTATCAGAGCAAAATAAGTATAGTTTGGGTAAAAATCTGGTAGATGCCGATCATAACTTATTTGGTGCATTGCGCTATTTTGATGATAAGCGGTCAATTGATCAAATTTATGTTCAAGGTTTTAGTGGCAGCGAGGCCACCTTGGCATATATGAATCGTTTAAATAAAGCTGCGGCTGAGAACCATTTTCATGTAAAGTAAAAAAATAAAGCAAAGGGCTTTAAACCCTCTGCTTTTTTGATTAAAATAAGCGAGAAAGTATATTTGTTTTATAGGAGGAAAAGAATGGGTAAATTTACAGTGTTAGATCATCCGTTGATTCAACACAAATTAACAATCATTAGACGTAAGGAGACAAGCTCCAATGAGTTTCGTCAAATTGTTGGTGAGATTGGCGGATTGATGACATATGAAATTACTAGGGATTTACCATTAAAGGATGTTGAAATTGAAACACCAATGGGCAAAACAACGCAAAAGGAAATAGCTGGTAAAAAGATGACGATTGTTCCTATTTTGCGTGCAGGTATTGGTATGCTCAATGGTGTGATGGAAATGATTCCTTCAGCTAAAGTTGGTGTCATTGGGATGTACCGTGATGAAGAAACATTAGAACCACACGAATACTTCTGCAAGATGCCTAAGGATGTAGCAGATCGTGAGTGTTTAGTAGTTGACCCAATGCTTGCCACTGGTGGCTCAGCTAATATGGCTATTGGCGCCTTGAAAAAACGTGGTGTTAAGGACATTAAACTTGCAGTTTTAGTTGCTGCACCTGAAGGCGTAAAAGCTATTCAGGAAGAAAATCCTGATGTAGACATTTATGCCGCAGCAGAAGATGAGAAGTTATTACCAAATGGCTACATCACCCCAGGTCTTGGTGATGCCGGTGACCGCTTGTTTGGCACTAAATAGCGATATTTTTACAAATAGTATACGGAATTCGCTTACAATTTTTCACAAAAGGTTTGTTTGGTGTTAATATTGTAGGAGTGTTCGATAAACTGGGCACAAGAAGGGAGGTCACGAAGTAATGGAGAAATCATTTGTTTTTAAATTTTTGGGTTTAAACTTTGATCTCGCTGGGATGATTGGCTCAACTTTAATGGCTGCAGTGGTTTTATTCGTCTGCATTTGGCTCTCGCGCAAAGTTGAATTGAGACCGAACAAGAAGCAAAATGTGATTGAATACTTATTGGATTTCACTGATGGCATTGTTAAAGATAATGTCAGTGATCCTGATGCACGTAAGCATCTATCACTTTATGCTTTTGTTTTGTTCCTATTTATCTTTTGCATGAATCAATTGGGACTCTTCTTAGAAGTCAAAGTTGGTGACAATATGTTTGTTAAGTCACCAACAGCTGATCCAGTAACGACGATGTCGTTTGCAATGATGACCTTGCTTCTATCATTCACATTTGGAATGCAAAAATTTGGCGTAGGTGGCTATTGGCGCAATTATGCAGAGCCAGTTAGCTTTTTGTTCCCAATCAATATGATTGAGGAAATAACTAACTTTTTGACTTTGTCTTTACGTTTATACGGCAATATTTATGCTGGGGAAGTTCTATTGACATTGATTGGAAATAGTTTAGCTCCTAGCTTTGGTATTACAACCATGGTTTTGGCTGCCCCACTTGCGATGATTTGGCAAGGTTTCTCTGTCTTCATTGGCTCTATCCAGGCATATGTTTTCGTAACCTTATCAATGGTTTATATTGGTAAGAAAGTTACAAAAGAATAATTTTTCGGAGGTTTAAATATGTCACAAGCATTTAAATATATTTCTGCAGCGTTAGCCGCTGGTATTGCTGCTTTAGCTGCTTCTTGGGGTAACGGTAAAGTTATTACTAAGACTGTCGAAAGTATGGCTCGTCAACCTGAAAGTGCAGGTAACTTGAGATCAACAATGTTCATCGGTGTTGGTTTGATTGAAGCCGTTCCAATTTTGGCAATTGTTGTTGCTTTTCTGATTCTCTTCCTTTAATTTTTAAAAGTAATTAAGTTGAAAAGAGAGAAGGGCAGTAAATGACATTTCAAACTTTATTTGCAGCCTCATCAGGTCATATTTACATTGGTAATACCATTTGGTATTTGATTGTTTTTGCAATTTTGCTTGTCTTGGTTAAGCACTATGCTTGGGGACCAGTTTCCGAAATGATGGAAAAAAGACGGCAAAAAGTAATTAGCGATTTAGATTCAGCTGCAGACAACCGCAAAAAAGCCGAAGTTTTGGCTAATGAACGTGAAGCTGCCTTGAAAAATTCAAGACAAGAAGCAACACAAATTCTCTCTGATGCAAAAGCTAATGCGCAGAAGACAAGTAGTCAAATCGTAGCTGAAGCTAACGATGACGCTGCTTCGATTCATGAAAAGGCAAAAGCAGATGCTGCACAAGCCAAAGCAGATGCATTAGATGAAGCACGTGCGCAGGTAGCTGACATATCAGTTACAATTGCTGAAAAGGTAATTGCTAAAAACTTATCTGCTGATGATCAAAAAGATTTGGTTGATCAGTTTATTAAGGGGCTGAATAAATAATGGCCTTAAGTAGAGAAGAAATTGTTGCACGTTATGGAACTGCGCTATTTAATTATGCGCAAGATATGAACGCTTTGGATACTGTTAAAGAAGAATTATGTGAATTAAGAAAAGCCGTTTGTACAAATCCACAGATCCTTAGTGTTTTTAGTGATCCAATTTTAAACAGTGATGAAAAGAAAAAATCGTTGTCAGCAATTGAACAGGGCTTCAGTACAGAAGTTCAAACTTTTTTAAATTTGCTGCTAGATTATAATCATTTTCTTGAACTTGTTGATATTATCGATTTCTTTAATAAATTGTATAATGACAGCAAAAAAATAATGGTTGGAACTGCAATAACTGCGGTTAAACTCGATGAAGATCAATTAAGTGCTCTAGGAGATAGTTATGCCAAAAAATTTGGTTTAGCCAGTGTTACCCTAGAAAACAAAGTAGATCCAGAGATAATCGGCGGTGTAATTCTAAAAGTTGGCGATTGCGTTATCGACGGTTCAGTAAAGAACAAACTGAAAAAGATTCGTGCGCAGTTAATTAGTAAAAATTAAAAGAGGTGAAACCATTGAGCATTAAAGCAGAAGAAATTAGCTCTTTAATCAAGCAACAGCTTGAACACTATGATGACAAACTCGACATTAATGAGGTTGGGGTTGTAACTTACATAGGTGATGGTATCGCCCGGGCTCACGGATTGGACAATGTTCTATCTAATGAATTGTTGGAATTTGACAACGGTTCGTATGGTATTGCTCAAAACCTTGAGTCAAATGATGTTGGTATCATTATCTTGGGTAACTTTGATGATATTCGCGAAGGTGACCAAGTAAAAAGAACCGGTGAAATCATGCGTGTGCCAGTTGGCGAAGAACTGATTGGTCGTGTAGTTAATCCTCTGGGTCAGCCAGTTGACGGACTTGGTGAAATTAAAACCACTAAGACTCGTCCAATTGAAGATGCTGCACCTGGAGTTATGCAACGACAATCAGTTAATCAACCACTTCAAACTGGTATCAAAGCAATCGATGCATTGGTTCCAATTGGTCGAGGTCAGCGTGAATTAATCATTGGTGACCGTAAAACTGGTAAAACAAGCTTGGCTGTTGACACTATTTTGAATCAAAAAGGACAAGATGTAATTTGTATTTACGTCTTTATTGGTCAAAAGGAGTCAACTGTTAGAACGCAAGTAGAAACTTTGAAACGCTTTGGCGCAATGGATTATACAATTGTTGTCGAAGCTGGACCAAGTGAACCGGCCCCAATGCTTTATATAGCACCATATGCTGGTACGGCAATGGGTGAAGAATTTATGTACAACGGTAAGGATGTTTTAGTCATTTTTGATGACCTATCCAAACAAGCCGTTGCTTATCGTGAACTCTCTTTGCTCCTTCGTCGTCCGCCTGGTCGTGAAGCTTATCCTGGTGACGTTTTCTACCTGCATTCCCGTCTGTTGGAGCGTAGTGCGAAGTTGAGTGATGAACTTGGTGGAGGTTCAATGACTGCCATTCCGTTTATCCAAACTGAAGCGGGAGATATTTCAGCGTATATTCCAACCAACGTAATTTCAATTACGGATGGTCAGATTTTCTTGCAAAGTGATTTGTTCTTTGCAGGAACTCGTCCAGCTATTGACGCTGGTAATTCTGTTTCCCGTGTTGGTGGTAGCGCTCAGATAAAAGCAATGAAAAAAGTTGCCGGTACGTTACGTACTGATTTGGCAGCTTATCATGAATTAGAGAGTTTCGCTCAATTTGGCAGTGATTTGGATCAGGCAACCCAGGCTAAATTAAACCGTGGTCGTAGAGTTGTTGAAGTTTTAAAACAACCATTACATGACCCAATTCCAGTTGAAAAGCAAGTTGTCTTACTATACTCACTAACTCATGGCTATTTGGATTCTGTTCCTGTTGAAGATATCAGCCGATTTGAAAAAGAATTGTATGATAACTTTGATAGTCAACATTCAGATTTATTGGATCACATCCGTGAGACAGGTGAACTGCCGGATGAAAGTGAGTTAAAGACTGCAATTTCTAAATTTGCAGATAGTTTTTCACCAAGTAATAAATAGGAGGTAGCTTATGCCTGCATCTTTACTTGAGTTGAAGAAGAAAATTGCTTCAGTTAAGCAAACTGGTAAAATCACAGAAGCAATGAGAATGGTTTCTGCGTCAAAACTAAATCAAACAGAAAAAAGAGATGAAGGATATACGGTTTATAATGACCATGTTCGACAAACTCTTTCGCGTTTGATGAGTGCACAAGTGGTTAGTCACTTGCACAAAGAAAATGTTGCAATTGATGAAGACAGCATCAGTAAGATTGATTATGAAAGTGTTTTTGGCTTAGGTGTCATTTCAGACATGGTTCAAGCTCGTAAAGAAGTAAAGTCTACTGGTTATCTTGTAATTACGGGTGATCGAGGACTTGTTGGATCATATAATAGTGCCGTCATTAAAAATATGATGGGCTTAGCTGAAGATGCGAAAGCAGAAAATAAAGACATTAAAATTCTTGCTGTTGGCTCAGTTGGAGCTGAATTTTTTAAGAAAAACAACTTGAATGTTGTTTATGAAAATGCTGCAATTTCCGATGTGCCAACTTTTGACGAAGTTTTACCAATTGTTTCAACTGCAATCAAAATGTACTTAAACGGAGTTTATGATGAGCTATACGTTTGTTATACGCACCACATAAACTCTTTATCATCAGCATTTCGTGTTGAAAAAATGCTTCCTATTGTTGATATTGATATCGGCCTTAAAGAAGCAAAGGAACACCGAGATCTAGAATATGATATTGAGCCAGACATTAATACCGTGTTGACTACACTAATTCCTCAATATGCCCGTTCAACTATTTATGGGGCAATTTTGGATGCTAAAACTGCAGAACATGCTAGTTCAATGACAGCAATGCAGAGTGCAACCGACAACGTAAATGACTTGGTTTCAAGTTTAACTACAAAATTAAACCGTGCAAGACAAGCTGAGATCACTACTGAAATTACTGAAATTGTCAGTGGTGCAAATGCTTTGAAATAATTAAGAGAAAAGGAGGTAGATGTTTTGAGTGAAGGTGAAGTTGTTCAAGTAATCGGCCCTGTAGTCGATGTGAAATTTCCACTTGACAAAAACCTACCTGATATTAACAATGCTTTGCGCGTCGTTAAGTCGGATGATGAATCAATTGTTCTTGAAGTTACACTTGAACTCGGTGATGGTGTATTAAGAACAATCGCGATGGAATCTACCAACGGACTCCGGCGCGGAATGAAGGTCCAAGATACTGGAGGTCCTATTTCAGTACCTGTTGGTTCCGATACCTTAGGACGTGTTTTTAACGTTTTAGGTGAACCAATCGATAATGGTCCAAAATTTGATAAGGATCATCCTCGTAACAGTATCCATCGAAATGCACCAAAGTATGATGAATTAACTACCAGCCAAGAAATTCTGGAAACAGGGATTAAGGTTATTGATTTACTTGAACCTTATGTTCGTGGTGGTAAAGTTGGTTTGTTTGGTGGTGCCGGAGTTGGTAAGACTACTATTATCCAAGAGTTAATTCACAATATTGCTCAAGAGCATGGTGGTATTTCGGTCTTTACTGGTGTTGGTGAAAGAACACGTGAAGGTAATGACCTTTACTTTGAAATGAAGGCATCTGGTGTTTTAAGCAAAACAGCGATGGTCTTTGGTCAAATGAACGAGCCGCCTGGTGCCAGAATGCGTGTAGCTTTAACTGGTTTAACCCTAGCTGAGTACTTTAGAGATGTTGAAGGTCAAGACGTTTTGCTCTTTATCGACAACATTTTCCGGTTTACTCAAGCTGGTTCTGAGGTTTCTGCTCTGTTAGGAAGAATGCCTAGTGCCGTTGGTTATCAACCAACATTGGCAACTGAAATGGGTCAATTGCAGGAAAGAATTACTTCAACTAAGAAGGGTTCAATTACTTCAATTCAAGCCGTTTATGTTCCTGCCGATGACTATACCGATCCAGCCCCAGCTACAACTTTTGCTCACCTTGATGCTACAACCAACTTGGAACGTAGCTTAGTTGAGCAGGGTATTTATCCAGCCGTTGATCCACTGGAATCAACTTCTAGTGCGTTGGATCCTGAAGTAGTTGGTCAAGAACATTACGAAGTTGCTACACGTGTACAGCACATTTTGCAACGCTACCACGAATTACAAGACATTATCTCAGTGTTAGGTATGGATGAATTATCTGATGAAGAGAAGGTAATTGTTAGTCGTGCTCGTAAAATTCAGTTCTTCTTATCCCAAAACTTCTTTGTTGCTGAACAATTTACTGGTGTACCTGGTTCATATGTTCCAATCAAAGAGACAATTAAGGGCTTTAAGATGATTTTGGATGGTCATTTAGACGATTTGCCAGAAGATGCTTTCCGTAGCGTGGGTCCTATCGAAGATGTTTTGAAAAAAGCTCAAGATATGGGTGTAACCGCCAGTGATCCTGAAGCAAAAGCATTATTAGAAAAGTAGGGTGATGTCAAATGGCAGATCCAGAAAAACTTTTCATGGTAAATGTTGTAACACCTGATGGCGTAGTTTTTTCTCATCATTGTAGTATTGTTGAGATGCGTGCAATCGATGGACAACGCTCAATCATGTATAATCACTTGCCTATTTTAACTCCACTTTCAATTGGTGAAATTAGGGTTAAAAGAAGTCGTGAGATGAATGAAGTTGTTAATCACATAGCAGTAAGCGGTGGCTACTTTGAGTTTTCTGATAATGTAGCAACGATTATTGCTGATAGTGCGGAACGTTCAAATAAAATTGATGTGTCTCGTGCTGAAGCAGCTCGAAAGCGTGCTCAAGATGCTTTGAAGGAAGCAAAAGCAACGCATGATCAAAGATCGCTCGAAAGAGCACAAGTTGCATTGAGAAGGGCTGTCAACCGGATTAGTGTTTACAATTCAGGTAAATAGTATTAAAGTTTAACGGATACACAAAAGTGTGTATCCGTTTTTTATTTGACTAAAGAAAAGTGGGAAATTAAATGTTTCAACTTGGTGTTCATGCTCTGATCAGTATTATTATTTACCTGATAACAATAGGGCTATCATTTCAAATTATGAAGAGTGTTAGAATCGAAAAAATTATTAGAACTAATAAGGTTTTTGAAGCGCAATTGCTACTGATTTTTGCGGCAATTGCGTTAGGCTTTTTAGTGGGTAATTTTTTCATTACGCTGATAGATACTTCTTTACAATTAAGTAATTTCTTTTAAGACTTGTTAAAACGCCTGAAGAGTGCAGCAAACTAGCTTTCTTTATGGTAAAATGTACAATGAATATTTATGGAGGATTATCGTGGCACGAGATATAGGAATTGATTTAGGGACAGCCAACGTGCTCATCAACGTTTCTGGTAAGGGAATCGTTTTGAATGAACCATCAGTAGTTGCTGTCAATACAAGTACAAATAAAGTAGTAGCTGTTGGAACTGAAGCATACAAAATGGTAGGTAGAACGCCTGGTAATATTCGTGTGATTCGCCCATTAAAGAATGGGGTAATTGCCGATTTTGACATTACAGAAGCGATGCTATCTTACTTCATTGAAAAATTAAATGTTAAGGGCTTTATGTCAAAACCTAACATTTTGATTTGTGCTCCAACTGGAGTAACTTCAATTGAACAAAAAGCTATTATTCAGGCAGCTGAAAAATCAGGTGGTGGTAAGGTTTACCTTGATTTTGAACCTAAGGTTGCAGCTGTTGGTGCAGGGCTAGATATTTTTAAGCCACAAGGTAATATTGTTATCGATATTGGTGGTGGTACTACTGATATTGCTGTTTTATCAATGGGTGAAATTGTTACTAGCCAATCTCTTCGCTATGCTGGAGATCATATGAACCAAGCTGTTGTTTCTTACATTAAAAACAAGCATAACTTGCTTATTGGTTCAAGAACAGCTGAACAAATTAAAATTGAAATTGGTAGTGCCTTTGAGCCGGATAAGGATCAGACGATTACTGTCCGTGGACGTGATGTAGTGGATGGCCTTCCTAAACAGGCAACTGTTTCTGCTCCTGAAATTCAAGAGGCTTTGCATGATGGTTTGATGACAATTATTGCAGCTACTAAAGATGTTTTAGAGAAGACTCCACCTGAGTTATCTGCCGACATTATTGATCGCGGTATTATGTTAACTGGTGGTGGTGCGATGTTAAAGAACTTGGATAAATTAATTTCGTACTATCTTAAGGTTCCAGTTTTGACTGCTGATCATCCTCTTGAAGCTGTTGCATTGGGAACAGGCATTTTGCTTAAAAATATCGAAAAGCATCAACGTCATTAATTCAACTGGAGGTGTGGTTTGCGTAAGATTTTAATTTATCTAGTTAGAATTTATCAGAAATTTATTTCGCCGGCTTTACCTAAGTCTTGCCGTTATTATCCTACTTGCTCAACTTACATGATTGATGCGTTGACCAAATTTGGTCCTTTTTTAGGATTAATTATGGGTATTAGCAGGATTTTGCGTTGCAATCCCTTTGTTCGCGGAGGGGTTGATCCGGTACCTGATAATTTTACTATTTTCCGTAACCCCCACCCAGAGAGATATGAAGATGAAATTATTGCTAAAAAATTTCATCCTGATGTGAAATAGGAGTATTTATGTCAAAGAAACCAGAGAATATTAATATTGAAATTAATGAAATCAACGGGAAAGATAATCCGACTTGGGAAGTAGTCATTCCACAGAAGAAAAAAGCTATTGGTTTAATTGAAAAAATTGATGGACGTTATCGTGCAACTACTAATAAAACTAATAGTGTTCTATATGCAAAGACGTTAGAAAGTAGCATCAATGATTTGCTATCGTACTTTGCTTTACATGAAAAATAGTGGACAGTGATGATTAATGGTAAAAGTACAAAATAAAACTGATTTGTATGATCAAATAGCCTGGAACATTGTTGTTCCTGTGCTGATTCTGGCAGCTGTTGGTTTATACTCGATTTACTTTGCTGCAATAGATGATCCAAGTCATATGGGAAGTCCAGTAAAAGCGGTTTTAATGCAAGGGCTTTGGTATCTGATTTCTTTAGTAATAGTTGTTTTTGTAATTCAATTTGATGCAGAACAGTTATTTCGAATTGCACCATATGCCTACGGTCTAGGAATTGTCCTTTTGATTGCAGTTTTATTCTTTTATAATCGAAGTATAGCTGCTGATGCTGGTGCCAAAAGTTGGTTTAAGCTAGGGCCGATTTCCTTTCAGCCATCCGAGGTAATGAAACCAGCATTTATTCTAATGTTAGCTAGAGTAGTTCGAGAGCACAATCAGAAGTTCGCACACACAATTCGAAATGACTGGGTTTTAATTGGCAAAATAGTTGGTTGGATGCTACCAATTGCAATTCTACTGAAATTACAAAATGACTTTGGTACGATGCTTGTCTTTTTCGCTATAGTTGGTGGAGTAATTATTGTTTCGGGAATTTCTTGGAAGATAATAACACCAATGTTCATCATAGTTGCAATTATTGGTGTGATAGTGATTTTTATGGTCACTACACCAGGCGGCCAAGTTATTCTAAGTCATTCTTTTCAACCGTACCAATTTGCTCGTATTATGTCCTGGTTGAATCCATCTACGGATACATCTAAGGCAGCATATCAGTTGTGGCAGAGTATGCAAGCGATTGGATCTGGACAGATTTTTGGTAATGGGTTTGGGAATCTAAGTGTTTACGTACCAGTTCGTGGCTCAGATATGGTTTATTCAGTAATTGGTGAATCATTTGGTTTTGTTGGTAGTGTAGCAGTTATCTTGCTTTACTTATACCTGATTATTCAGATGGTGCGTATTACATTTGATACCAAAAATGCATTTTACTCATATGTATCGACTGGGGTCATTATGATGATCTTGTTCCATGTTTTTGAAAATATAGGAATGAGTATTGATCTCTTGCCATTGACAGGTATACCATTACCATTTATTTCCCAAGGTGGTTCAGCCTTAATTGGGAATATGATTGGTATTGGTATGATTTTATCGATGAAGTTTCATAATAAAGATTATATGTTTAGCCAGGCAGGCGACTTTTAATTAAAAATAAAAAGCACTTCTTTTAAAAGAAGTGCTTTTTTGTATGCCCAGTTTATTTTAATTTTGATTTTCTGCGGTACGACAAACTAGTACATCACAATCTGCTGTTCTGGTGACATACTCGGTTACGCTACCGACTAAAATTCGTTCTACAGCATTTAAGCCAGTTGCACCAACTACGATTAAATCAATTTGATGCTTTTTAGGAAAGTCGTGTGCAATGATTGCCTTAGGAGAACCGAATTCAATTGAAAAGTGAACATCGTCAATTCCCGCTTCTTTTGCATCATTGTAATATTTTTGCAGCTTTTCCTTAGCATCATTTGAAACTTGCTCAACCATTTCGGAGTCAAAGCTTGAAACATTTTGGAAGGATCTAGTATCAATGACATGCAAAATTTCTAAGCCTGCATTATTACCCTTAGCTAGTAAAATTGCTTTTTTAAAAGCTAAATCTGCTTCTTTTGATCCATCAACGGCGACTTGTATGCGGTGATATTGTTTCATCATTTAAAACACCTCTCTTATATATTCATTTTACCAAACTTTTGGCCAATTAATCATTTTCGTGATTAATTAATAAGCTAAAAATTAGAATAGTAATTGAACTAAGAAGTAGGGTAACCAAATTCAAATACTTATTACTTTGGAATAAGATGATGATCCCAATAATGCATTCCAACAATAAGATAATTGCTGTCCAAGACATAATAGGGCGGAAATTCGTATTACTTTTACTACTAAAAACCAAAAAGTGTCTATCTCGGTTATGCCAAAGATAAAAGGCGGTTAGAAGAAGCACGGCTAAATACAGAATAATAACAATTTTTAAGATCATAAAAGTCTCCAAATAAAAAAGCGGTCAATAGACCGCTTCCTAAATTTCTAAAGAAATCCGAGTCGACCGAATATAGCAAAAGAATGCTTGTTGAACCCGCAGTGTTCAAAAAAATGAGACGTATCGCAATGAATATGGATCCTATTAACTAAATAATAGTATTCCGATTCAAAAGTTATTTACAATCTCGCATGTCTTATGTTTGACCGGTCAACTATATACAATTAAGCTAGTCGATCAACTCAGATCAATTATTATACTACCTACCATTAAAGCATTTGTCAAGATTTAAACAGTAGGCAGATAGTATTGCGAAAAAATCACAATGTTATGGGTTAAACTGTTACTTTTATTCATATTTTAATATTTATACATAATAAAGCTGTTAAAATAAAATTTAAGCAAACGAGTAATTGTCAAATAAAATGCACTTTTTTATATTTGAAGTATTAAGCATCAATCCCGAAGTATAGTAACAAATCCTTATATAATAGTAATTACTTGCAGAACGCACAGCGCAATTTCCCTTTTGAAAAATCACTTAACTCATTATTTATAAAATACATATCAAGTGTAAGCACTATATTAGCAAATTATTAATAGTGGTCATACAATGTAGTTGTAACATAGATTTTGAGAAAGGAATATCATGCTAGGGAAAAATAATAACAATGAAAGATTAAAGAAAATGGAAATGCAAGATAAGCAGGACCACTTTTCAATTCGAAAATTGACAATTGGTACTGCTTCTGTGCTATTGGGCTTTACCTTTTTTGGCCTAAATACCCAAACGGCTAAAGCAGATACGGTAGATGCTTCTCAAGAAGTTAGCAAGAAGACAGATAGTTTGAGTACTTCTGATAGTCAAAAGGCTAACTCCCAAGATGATAACACTCAAAATGCTAATCACTTGGTTGATGTAAGTACCTATTCAGGTTTAAGTTCATTTTTAAGAGATGGCAGTGTACCTCCAACCACTAATTCAAGTTCTTCAACTAGTCAGACAGGAAAGACCAATGCAACAAATGGTTCTGACACAGCTGATTCTAAGGATCAAACTAGTACAGGCAATTCTGATACCAATCAAACTGGTGGAACCACTGACACCTCAGGTAAAGGAGGTACGACGACTAAACCCGTTGATCCAACTGATCCAGCGGCTAAAGTTCCAGATACTGCTAAAACGACAGAAATTAAAACTAAGGATGCTAGTGTAGCGCAGGTCCATAGCTTTACTGAACTTATAGCTGCTTTTCAGAATGAGTCAATTTCAGAAATTGATGTCATGAACGATATTACAGACGGACCAGAGAATGGATCACAAGCCTTCTACTTTTACGGAAGAAAAATGTTGATCAAATCCGGTGGCACCGGTAATACCAGATTTAAAGTTGATTTGAAAGGTAATCACCTTCAATTAAATGGTGGAAGTACGAAAGACTTAGATATTACTTACGATAACCTTGATTTATGGAGTGCTGATATTTGGGGCGTAATCATGACTGATGATTACAATCAAGACGGCCATTTTTCAAAAATCACCTTTAATAATGTTAATTTCCATGGATCGCAAATGGTTCACTGTGGTAATAATACTAAAATTTACTTCACAGGGACTAACTACGGTGAAGTAACGCATACACCGTATCCAGGGATCACAATTTCAAGTGGTGACGTTCAACAACTATTTGAATTTACTGGTTCAAATAACTCAATCGATTTTAGCGGTACTTTTACCGGTAAAACTGTTGGTGGTAATGTGCTCGAAATGGCAGGCAGCAACAACGTTGTTAATATTGCTAAGGACGCTAAGGTTACACTTTCGCCGCGAATCTATTTTCCTAATAATGGTTTAGGCTCAAATGCGGCTGAGCATACTGGGCTTCCGTTGGCTATTGCCATGTTAGGTAATAATGAAGCAGTGAATGTTGATGGTGAATTAAACATCATAGTTGGTAGTGATCACTATAATGGTACAAATGACAATGATCAGTCTAGTGCGATTCTTATCAATGATGGCAATTCTGTTTTCAATATTAATAGCGATGCGAAAGTCAATATTACTACTAACGGTGATATAGCCAATAACTGGGGTAACAGAAATCTGATTTATGATGGTGGTAACTTTAACATCTTGCCGCGAGGTTCGTTAAACATTAATGGCTCAAATATGGGTGACTATTCTGGCACGTTAGTTCTTATTAAGGGTACGGCTAATATAGAAAACGGTGGTTTCAATATTATTCTTGGTCAGCCAGATCCAAGTGGCAAATATGTAAATGGTGGTACTGGTCAAATACTACTGGTAGATGTCCAAGGTGGAAAACTAGTTGTTAATAATCCTACTTCATTAATTTTAAATGCTCAAGGTAATACTAATCCTAATACCAGTATCATTGGCACAATGCCAATTACCTTAACTAATGTTCGGCAGCAGTTTGATTTGAGCTCAATTCAAAGCGGGCTAGGTAAAGTAACTTTGCCGCCATTTCACGTTTTAACTGTTAGGAAAACTGATAGCACGATTGCGGTGGATAATATCGAATTGCTTAATGGCCAAGAGAAGTTAACTGCAGATAGATTGGCAGAAATTAAGGCGCAAGCGGCTAAAGCTAATATTTCATTCGATAAACTGCCTGAAGACGTTCAAACTTCATTGGCTGATGGTATCAAAAACGGTTGGACTTACGATCAGATTTTTTCAGATATTATTCAAAAGGCATTTAATAATAGAAGCAATTTTGGTTATAACAACATTAGTTTTGTTCCAGCCAATCCAAGCGGCTTTTTAGATATCGATCCTGGTAAGGTTAAAATAACTAGAAATTCTGATGGTTCACAAACAATTTCTGGTGAGCCAGGCAGCGTAATTAATTATAATTCTGCTGTTGATGGTCCTGATTCAGATCCACAAAATTTGAAAAATCCATTTAGTTTAATTTTACCTGTTGCAACTAAAGCATACATTATGGCTAATTTGATTGATAGCATGGGTAGAAAGACAGCATGGACACCAAAGGATCAAGATGGTAAGAACATAATTGACAATCCATATGCGCAAACAAAAGACACTATAAGAGACTCAAGTAACAGTTCTTTGAATCCTTTACCAACACAGTATGCTGCAATTGTAAATGATGATGGTTCATTTAGTTTTACTATTCCCGCAGACCAAACTATTAAGTTTGATAAGGGTTACTCTGTAGAACTAGCGCCAAATGCTAACTTTGTTAGCTACGATCCATCTAGTGTAGCTATGGGACGTCGCCCAATTATTAAAAATTTGGATATCTTAACTTTATCTGATGCACAAGATCAAGCTGCTAAGGCAATTACCGACGCAATTAGTGATGCGAAAATTCATAGACCTAACAACCTATCTGAAGCTCAAGTTAGCGACTTTAATAATCAATTAGATAAAGTTGCAACAGCAGCATCTAAAACAATTAATGCCGATAATGAAAAAACTTCAGTTTATGCCTCAAGCTCAAACACGCTAACAGAGATTAACAACCGTAAGAATGCTGCCCTTGATGCAATTAAGAACATCATAAGCCAAGCACAAAGTTCTTCAACGATTGAGACATCTCGTGATAGTGCGATAACGAATTTAAATAATGAAGCTACATTGCAGTCAAAGAGATTTCCTACAATGACAGATACAATTAATGCTGCTCGTGACAAAGCAATTAATACTGTGAAAGCTTTTCAAACTGATAAAGATATTACAGAAGCAGAGAAGAATGGTATTAATGCGATTGATCAAGCAGCTTATGGCTATAAAAAGAATATTGAAACTGACCTTAAGCAAAAAATTGATCAAGTTTATGTTGATGCCTACAAACTTGCAAACGATCCTAACTTGAGTAAAGAAGAGAAGGACGAAGTAGGCAATTTACCTAGTCGTTTGGCTCGCGCTCAGGCTATCGCTCAACCGGAAGGTGATATTGAAAAAGATCTTGATCAAGTATCAGTGGATGGGCACCAAAAGGAAGCTCAAGATATAATTGATAAAGTTAATAAAACAATTCAGGCTCTAAAAGACTTACAGGCTGTTGCTCAAGACGAAATTAAAAACCATGCTGATAAAACTGCACAAATAAAAGATTCTTATAATCAAGCAGTTCATAACATTATCACTGGTGATGATCCTGACGGTTCTAAGGGTAAGGAGTCTATTAAGGATATAAATGCTGATCAAGAAGCAAGTAAAATTAATGCTGCAGCTGAAGCTGCAAAAAAGCGAGTACAGAACTCAGGTATTAGTTCGGATCAGCAGGTTCCTCTATTAGACGCAATTGATCAGGCTGCCCAAGTTGCAACTGCTAAACCTGGAAGCTCTATGTATGATGAGCAAAAGTCAATATATGGAACTACTGATAATACTGTAATCAGCCAAAGAGAAGCAGCTGCACAAACTATTTTTGATCAAAATGCTGCAAAGGCAGAGATTTTGGGCTATGCAAACGCTAATGAGAATTCGTTAGGTATTGCTTCAAACTCTGATATAGAGAAAACAGTAAATGATGGTTTGGCTAATATTAGTAAAGCAAGCGATTCCGCAACTGTTTCAACTACTGAAGAGGCTGCTAAGAGGTCAATTTTAAGACAGCTTTCTAAGATTAAACTAGCTAAATCTGAAAGCGATATTGAAACCCAATTGCGTAGTTTGCCTGGCTTATCTGCAAATGATATTGACGATAGCGTGGCAGCTGCGCAGAAGCTGCTCAATAATTCAACTACTCCTCTTGGTTATAACCAGTGCATTGACCAAGCAGATAGTTTAACCGCAATCGACTCAGCACGAAATGATGGTATTGCCGCCCTGAACAACCTGCTGCTTTCGGCTAAAGCTAAGGGTGAGCGTAACACCTCCTTAAATGATGCTATCAAGCAGATTAGACAAGAGCAAACTAATGCTAATTCAAGAATTGATCAAACAAGCAATCTAACTGATGAACAAAGGAAAGCATATCATGATCAAATTAGTAAGGTAGTTAATGATAGTATAGATACCTTAAACAAGGTTGATAGTTCAAAAATTGCTGAGACAGTAACTAATGCTAAAAATAGTATTGGGAATATCGTAAGCGATGCTCAAGGCACTGCAGATAAGGAGGTAGAAGAAGCTAGAACCAAGGCAACTCAAGACATTGATACAGCTGTTAATGATGCAAAAGCTAAAATTGAAAGCATTGGAGATAATTACCTCAGTCCTTCAAATAAGAAATACTATGAAGACCAAATTGATCAAGATGCACAAGCTGCAAAGGCAAAAATTAATTCAGCGCATAGTATCTCTGATATCACTTCAGCTAAACAAGAAGGCCAAAACAACATTCTAAAAGATTTAAGTGCTGCTCAAATCACGGCCACTAGAGCACAAGCAATTAATAGATTGCAACAAGCTAAAGCTAAAGCTAAAGATGCTCTTGCAAATGCCCAACTTGGTTCTGCAACAGTTCAAGCTAAAAGGGATCAAATTGATGCAGGGTATGATCAAGCAATCCAAGCTATTACTAATGATCATACAGTAACTGACATTAACAGCGATGCTCAAACAGGAATTGATGCCATTAATTCTGTTATTAATTCTCTTTCATCAGATATCAACGCCCAAGCTCTAGAAAAGCAACGTAATTCCGCAATCGAGAAATTAAAAGATGCACGCGATTCTGCAAATAGTCAAATTACTAATGATCCTAATTTGGGAGTAACAGAAAAGAATGACTACTATAACCAGATTACCAGTGCCTTTAATCAAGCTCAAAGTGCTATTCAGGGTGCAAGTAAAGATGATATAGACGCAGTACTAACTAAAGGTAAAAACGATATAGCAAGTATTCAAGCTTCTGCCAACTTGCAGTCTGCAAAAGACCAAGCTTTAGCAACTCTAATGGCTGAGCGAAATAAAGTTAAAGAACAAATTGGCAATATGGATCAGATTACCAGTGCCAACAAAGCAGAGTTACGTGCAAAAGTGGATGCTACATATGATATTGGTGTTAATGGAGTTAATAATAAAAACACCACTACCAATGAGCAACTTAATGAAATTGTCCAAAATGGCAAGTCATTAATTGACAATGTGATTAGTGATGTGAATGTTAACAAGATTCTTAATAAGCAAAAGCTTGACGATTATGCCCAAAAAGCGATTGAGCGAATTAATAATTCTTCAGACATTACCACTGATGCTAAGACAGCAACCATTAATAACATTACAGCTGCACGTGATAATGCTAAATCAATAATTGGTTCCACAGATGCCATTTCCGACGCTAACACAGCTGAGAAAAAAGGTGAATCAGCTATTGATGCTGCAGAAGCCACAGGTAATGGTTTTAATGCATCTAAAACGGATATTAAGAATAGTATTGCTAATGCTGCTAACAGTGCCAAGAACCGTTTAAGTGACATTTATAGCAAATTATCGACAGACCAAAGAAATGAAGTAAAAGATAAATTTACTGATGCAATTAATCAACTTGGCACAATTCCAACAGATGCAAATACTAAAATTGATGCTACAACAAACAAAGATCAGCTAACTGGGATTTATCAAGATACATTAAATAAAATTAATGATATCGAATCAGGTGCAAAGTTGGCTAGTGACAAAGTTATTGCCAAAGATTTGATTCAAAAGACAGCACTTGAAACTCGCGACAAACTTAATGATTCGCGAGACCAAAATGCAGTTTTCGAAGTGGCTGATTTAGGTATTAAAGATATCTATGCTGCAAATGACAGCGATACAGTTGAAAAAATCAAAAATAATACTTTGCAGGGAATTAGTAATGTTGTCACAAATGCAAGTAAGAGTGATGCAGATGATATCCGTAATCAAAGAGATCAAGCAATTAAAGAACTTGATAAAGCTCTTGGAAAGGGTTCAACTGATACTGGTGTTATACCAGAAATAAATGGTTTACCAGGCTTAACTTCAGATCAGTTAGCTAAGTTTAAACAGCAAGCTCAAGATGCTTATAATCATGCCATTGCAGGCGTTAATGGTGCTCTTGCGGAAAATATTGATACAGAGAAAAATGCTGGTCTAAGCAATATTTACCAGGCTTTGGCTGATGCTAAATTGCAAGCAGCTAAAAATAAGGCAAATTCATTTTTAGATGAGTATGCTAAAGGAGCCATTCAAAATGACCCTAGAGATGCGGACATGATTAATAGCGAGCGTGATAAGGCGAAGGCCAAGGTAGACAATGCTAAAAACCAAGATGATGTTCAAAAAGCTCAAGATGAGGGCCACGACATTATGAAAGGAATCATTGATACCGTCAATGATAAGAACATGAACGCTGCTAAAGACTCTGCTAAGAATGATTTGGCTGACTCAATTGGTAAATTACAACAACAAATTGATCAAGATTTAGCTAA
Source organism: Lactobacillus sp. ESL0263 (assembly GCF_003692845.1). Classification (NCBI taxonomy): domain Bacteria; kingdom Bacillati; phylum Bacillota; class Bacilli; order Lactobacillales; family Lactobacillaceae; genus Lactobacillus; species Lactobacillus sp. ESL0263. The sequence goes on from NZ_REHL01000004.1 coordinate 327,720, forward strand.
TAAAAAGTTAGGTCAAGATCAATATAACGATTTGAAGAATAAACTTGAGCAAGTTCGGCAATCTGGTGAGTCAAGAATTAACTCCACTGTAAATAAAGATCAATTATCTGATGCTAAAGATCAGAATAATGCTGATTTGAATAAAGTTAATAATGAAATTATTAAGGCTGAATCAGTTAATACTGCATTGACTAAGTTGCAAGATGCAGTTAATAAGGCAAACGAATCTGCCGATAAGATTGCCAAAGACAATCCTAGTCTTGCAGATCAGATGAGAGACCGAATTAAGTCAGAGCGTGATAAAGCTGCCCAAAATATTCAAGCCGCTCAAAACAATTCGACTGATGCAAATAGTGCAATGAATCAAGCAGCACAAGCTGGTAATGATGCAATTACTGGTTTAACTCAGAGATTCGAAGAAAAGAACAAACAAATTAATACTCTGAAAGAATATGCTGAAGCTGCTAAGGCAAAATTGCCAAATTCAGGTCTTGATCCAACCGAGATAAGCAAAAATGAAGCTGCAATAAATGACGCAATGCAAAAAGGTGTTAGCGATTTATATGGTGCTGACGATAATGCAAACTTAGATCAAGTTGAAAAAGCTGGTGAAGCTGCGATAGACCAAGCCGGTATTCCAGCTAATTTACTAAGCGAAAAGAACAAGCAAATTGCCGCTATTGATAAATATGTCAAAGATAAGGGCAGTATTGGTCAAGTTGCAAGTCACTTAACTGATCAACAAAAGGCTGATTTACAGGATCAACTTAATCAGCTGGTTCAAAAGACCAAGGATGAAATTAGTAAGGTTACTTTACCAAGCAATCCAACAACAACTGATCTGGAAAATGCTAAACAGAAATTGCAGACCATTGAAAAGGGACTAGATAAAGATGGTCATGCAAATAATTTAGGTGAAGCTGGAATTAATCAGCTCTATCAAACAGCCCAAAATAAAGAAGAAATCTATCAAATTAAGCAAAATGCTATTAATAATCTTCTTGAGCAAAAAACAGAAGCTGATAAAAAGCTTGAGGATTCCGGTTTAGTAAACTCTGATTTACAAAAACAGAAGCAGAAACTTCAAGACATTTATGATCAGAGCAAAGCAAAGATTAATGCAGTTCCAACAACAGATAAGAATGGAAATGATCGTTCTACTGATGACATCAAAAAGGACGTTGATCAGATAGTCAACAATGCAACTCAAGGATATTCTGATAGCGATTCTGGCAGTCACGTTCCTGGATTTGCTGATGTTGAAAAAGATACTGATCTTTCTGCTGCGAAAGCAAAAGCAGAGGATATTTTACAAAGAAAATATTCAACAACTCACAACATTATTGGGTTATCTCAGCTAACTGCTGATCAAAAGAAAGCATTAAACAAGATAGTTGATGATTTATATGCAAATGAAAAAGCAAGCATAGAGCAGCAAACTGATATCAACAAAATCCCGACTGACGAAAATCAAATCGGTACTAAGTTAACTGATATTTATCAAAATACTTCTGAGTGGTTTGATTATAATCAAGCTAATGCCTTAAAAGGTGCTGAAAATGAAATAACAGGTCTAGAAGCTGGATACAATGGATTAACTGAAGAACAAAAAGCTAATTCTGCTTATCAAAGGAATATTCAAGCTATCCAGGATGCAATTAATGCAATTAAGCATTCAACAAATATTGGCTCCACTACTCAAGCGTATAGCAACGGAATCAATGCTTATAACGAACTAATGGGTAAAGAAAAAGTTAATGATATGTTTAATAATGCAAAGAACAAGCTTAATGATATAGATAGCCTACTTCCTCAAGATAGAGATCATTTCAAAAATAGACTTGATGGCATACATGGAAGTGTAGATAATGTGATTACCCAAGATGCTCAAGCTGATGCATCTTACGAAAGTATTGCCAATCAGATGAACCATGATATTGACATGGCAAGGCAAGCAATTGATCAGTTAATGCAGCAAGCATTGTATGCAGTTAAGAGTTCTGCCAATAGGGATATTGAGGGTGAATACAAAGGTGCAGTTGCCCAGAACCAGAAATATTTTGGTGATTCCGCATGGATTTATGCAACTAATAGTGAGCATGACAAATACAAAGACATCTCTGGTAATTCTTATGATGAAGTTTTGAATAATAGAATAACTGGGATACGTGAAATTGCAAAAGCCGCTGTTTCTGATGCAGCTACTAATGCTAAGAAGAAAATTGATAATAACAAGATAAAGCATGAAAATGGTGATAACTATACTGATGATGAAAAAGCTGCGATTAAGACTGAAATCGACCGCATTCTAGCAGAAGCTCAGAAAAAGATTGATCAAAATAATACTCTTACTGATGTTGACGGTAAGCGTGACGATGGTATTGAAGCGATTAATAAAGCCTCTTCAGATACAACTGTCATTGATAAAATTATTAAAGATAGTGCCAACAACAATAACAACGGCAATAACGGAAATAATGGCAACAATGATAATTCTAACAACGGTGGAGGTAATTCTACTTCTAACGGTAATGGTGATATAACTTCTAACCCTGCAAATCCAGCTAAGCAACCAACTACTGATAAAGAAAATGGTGCAGCAAATGATTTAGGCGAAAGTACTAATGTAACCTTAATGCATAATGCTTATCTATATGATAATTCAGGAAAGCGTGCTAACAAAGTTACACTTGGTGCTGGCTCAATTCTTTCAACTTATGGTACTGTTACTATTGTAGGTAATGAATACTATGTACTAATTGACACACATGATAACAATAAGAAATATTATGTTGCTGTTGGCAACGGATTAGCAATTGAGCAAAAGTTAAAGCATAATGCTTATGTTTATAACAAATTCGGACAGCGTGTAAAGAAAGCTGGTGTTCTAAAGAAGGGTAGTATTGTTAAAACTTTTGGTGATAGTGTTAAACTTCGTGGCGAGAAATACTTTATCATCGATAAGAATCGCTATGTTAAAGCTACAAATGTTGCAGTGATTGTTTCTAATCAATCTGCAAAGGTTGAAGCAATATCTGCTAATGGGCCTAAGGAAAAATCCGAGACAAACATTGAAAAAACGTTGATGCACAATGCATACCTTTATGATGAAAATGGTCATCGTGCTAACCAATTGATTTATCTAGCTGGCTCAATAATTAGCGTAACCGGGCAAAAGGCAATTAGTGGATCTAACTACTATATTTTGCAAAATGGTTTACTAGTTAATGCAGGCAACATTGATGGTAAGAACTTAAAGCTGAGACATAATGCTTATCTTTATAGCCAATATGGTAATCGTTTAGGTAAAAAGGTATTGAAAAAGAACCAATCAATTTCGACCTACGGTGATCCTATTTCTATTAAGAACAAAAAGTATTATATCGTTGCTCAAAATAAATATGTTAAAAAGGCTAACTTTTAAATTAGAGAGTTAACTTTTAGACAAAAATAAAAGTGGCACAATTGTTAGAAATAACAGTTGTGTCACTTTTTTATTTTTTTAATCCTTTTTCTTGCATTTCATGTAGAATCTCGTACTGTTTTTTAAGGCCACTTTCGATTTTAGAATTGCCTTTAGGATTGAAATACTGCGTTCCCATCAAGTTGTCCGGCAGATATTGCTGCGCAATCCAATCATTAGCAAATGAATGAGGGTATGCATATCCTTTACCATGGCCCAGTTTCTTGGCACCTTTATAGTGAGTGTCCTTAAGGTCATCAGGAATTGGACCGTAGTTTTTATTTTTAACATCGTCTAGTGCTTGATCAATTGCACCGATTGCACTATTGCTTTTTGGCGAAAGTGCAAGTTCAATTACAGCGTTTGCTAGAGGAATCCGTGCTTCAGGGAAGCCTAGGCTCTGTGCTGCCTGTATTGCAAGCTGTGCGTGTTGCACGGCTGCTGGATTTGCTAAGCCAATATCTTCATATGCAATTACACTCAGTCTGCGGCAAATTGAAATAAGGTCACCGGATTCAATCAAGCGAGCCAAATAATGCAGAGCAGCATCAGTATCGGAACCGCGAATTGATTTTTGAAAAGCAGAGACTAAGTCATAATGTCCATCGCCTTTGGCATCAAAGTTCTGGCTTCGCATCTGAATTGAATTTGCCATTTCTTCTTGGTCAATTACTAGTTCATTATCTTCACTTTTTCCTGCAGCAATTTTTTCTTGCTTAGTTGAGCGAACGGCCAACTCTAAACCGTTTAAGGTGGTTCGTAAGTCACCATTTCCTTTTTGAATTAATAATTTTCTTGCATCGTCTGTAAGCTTAACATGGTATGAGCCCAAGCCATTTTCTGAGTCATTGAGTGCCCGGCTAATTGCCTGGTTGACATCCTTTTCGGCTAAAGGTTTTAATTCAAAAATCTGGCAACGTGATCTTATCGCTGGAGAAATTGCAATATATGGATTTTCGGTTGTCGCACCTATCAGAATAATTTCGCCAGACTCAAGCAGAGGTAAAAGGAAGTCTTGTTTAGTTTTATCCAACCGATGAATTTCATCTAGTAAAAGGATAACGGTTCCACTTAATTTACCTTCTGCAGCTACTTGCTCCAATTGTTTTTTACTATCAGTAGCAGCATTAAGCATGCGAAAAGCATATTTAGTCGAACCAGCGATTGCACTTGCGATACTAGTTTTTCCAATGCCTGGTGGACCATATAAAATCATGGATGACAACAGTTTGGCTTCAACCATTCGTCTAATAATTTTTCCAGGACCAATTAAGTGCTGTTGACCCACAACCTCATCTAGTGTACGTGGACGCATACGATAAGCTAATGGTTTCATTATTTATCTCCATGGAATAAGCGATGCCAAAAACCATTTTTATCTTTTTTAGCATCATGAGTTAACTCAGTTTTAGGAATTTCGGGCGGGTAAACTTGGGCTATTTCTATTCGCATTTTGTTAATTGCTGTGTTTGAAACTACTAAAATTGCCGTATCCTCAGGACCAGTTTTAGCGGTCTCGTTAGTAACAATCGTAAAAGGAATGTTTGTTTTTCCACATTGTGCCTCAACCTGATTTAAAAATTCATCATTTAAATTACCGTTAATCAGGATCGAAAATCCAGTGTAATCATTGAAGTGCGTTAAAAATAATTGGGTTAGAGCAGGGTCTTTAACTTCAGTGTTATTCATTCTGACAAAGACGCGCTCTCGCAGTGAACCGAGATATCTTCTACGTTCATCAGGCTTTGTTTGTGGGGTAATTCCCTGGGCTGCATTTGCAACTCGTGTGTTTAAATCGTCTGACATAGTTATTATTTTTTCCTTTCAAGTAACAAAAAACCCTTCCCAAGTAGGAAAGGGCTTTTGCGAATAAAAGAAATTAAAGTAACTTGTTGTAGTATTCAACAACCAAAGCTTCGTTAATTTCTGGTTCCATTTCATCACGTTCTGGAAGACGTACAAGAGAACCTTCAAGCTTATTGTCATCAAATGTAACAAATGATGGACGAGAAACAACTGCTTCAAGTGCATCTTTAACTTGTTGTAAGTTCTTTGACTTTTCTCTAAGACCGATTACTTGGCCAACCTTAACGTCGTATGAAGGAATATCAACACGTTTACCATCAACAGTAATGTGACCATGGTTAACTAATTGTCTAGCTTGTTCTCTAGTAGTAGCTAAACCTAGGCGGTAAACAAGACTGTCTAAGCGGCATTCAAGTAAAATCATGAAGTTAGTACCGTGTTCACCTTCACGGATTTTACCAGCACGTTTGAACAAAGTTCTAAATTGGCGTTCGTTTAAGCCGTACATCCAACGTAGCTTTTGCTTTTCGTGTAATTGTTCACCATATTCTGATAAACGACCACGTGAATTGGGACCGTGTTGACCTGGTGCATAGTTACGACGACTAAGTTCTTTACCAGTACCTGAAAGTGAAATTCCTAATCTTCTGGAACGTTTCCAGCTTGGACCTGTATATCTTGACATAAAATCCTCCAATAAAATCTGATAACAGTTTTTGGAGTAAAATAGTTACGTATAAGTTTAGCATTCGTGCATCTTAATTTTCATTTTCGCCTCTTGCAGCGTCGGTTACTCGTTCACTAAAACGTATTAAGATGTTGACGTTCTTGCCACTTATAGCTGCAAATATTTTACACGAAGTCTATTATAGCTACCTTGGGCTATTTAAGCAAGGAAAACCGGATGTTTCTAAGCGGTTTTTAAAAAAATAAGTTAAATTTAGGCAAATTTGGTAATTATTATATTGATAAATTAAAAACGTCAGGAAAAGGTCATATTAATGGTAGATTTTAGCATTCAATTAAGATAGTTAACTTCTTTCAAATCAATCCGCACTCCGTTAAAGAAGTTTGGTATAATTGAGGGTAGTTTTGGAGGAAAAATATGACATCAACTCAGTCCATAATTGTAATAATTGCAATTTTAATTATCATTCTTATTGTAGCATTTATGCTCATCATTAATCGGAGGCAATTGCGAGAAATTATTGAGCTTGACGATATGATTACCAAGATTGACAAAATGGACTTGGGCAATGATATTGCTAAGCTTGATAAGATTGATCTTGCGGGTGAAAGTCTAACAACTTTAACAACATGGCGTAAGAACTATGAACAAGCAACTAGTAAGAAAATTCCGGAAGTTCAGGAATTACTAGAGCAAGCTGCAGAACAAAACGCACATTATCAGCTTTTTAAGGCAAACAAAAATATTAAGCAGGCTCAAGAAATTATGAAGCCAACTTATGATGATGCCAAAAACACAAAAGACGTTTTTACAGAATTGCTTGAGTCAAATCGCGAAAATCAAATGGAATATGATGATTTGAATAAGAGCTACCAGGAGATGCGTAAAGAGGTTTTAGCAGATTCCTTTAAATATGGTGTTGCGCTCGATCAAATTGAAACTGAACTTGGTGCAATTGAAACTGATTTTACTGAGGCTAAAAGCTTAACTGCGCAAGGGGATCAGGTTGAAGCTAAGCGCGTTTTATCCAAAATAAAAGCAGCAATTAATTCGATTGGTACAAAATTACCTGAAGTTCGCGAGGCCCAGCATGAGCTTGACACGGTTTTTCGTGAACAGTTAAGTGAACTAACTGATACCTACAAAAAAATGGCTTCTTCAAAATATTGCATTACTAAGGTAAATGTTTTAGAAGAAATTAAACAAATTCGTGTTCAAGTTGATGATGCTGAAAAGCTATTAGCTGAATTAACAATGGCAGATCTCAAGAAGGAACTTAAGCAAATTAAGTCTGAAATAGATGGCCTGTATGATGTTTTAACGCTAGAATACAAAGCTCGTCCGTTTGTTGAAAAGAATCAAGATAAAATTCAACGCTTACTTGCTCATGCACAAGTTGAATCCAAAAAGCTAGTTGAGAAATTGCGTCATATCGATGAAAGCTATGAGCTAACTCATGGCGAACTAGCTGAAAGTCGAAAATTGGAACAAGAAGTAAACGATATGAATCGGCAATATACTGTAGATACTCAGAATATTGCTGATGGAAAGGGCGTTTATTCCGAAGTCAAAACTTCTTGGCTCAGCATGATAGAGCGATTACGTGAAATTAGTGATGAACAGAAGAGAATGTCACAAGACGTTGATGGGCTTTACGATGCTGAAAACGTAGCTAATGATTCAATTAATCGCTTTAAGCAAGAAGTTTCGTTAGTCTATCGCCGTTTGGAACGTAAGAAGTTACCTGGTAATCCTGATACATTTATTCAAATGTACACGTTGGTAGTTAATGAAATTGGTCATGTTGCAAAAGAGCTGAGTGAAGTTAGAATTAATATGGAAAAAATTTCTAACGAATTAATTCAGATTTCAGACGACGTTGAACGACTAAAAAGAGAGGCAGATGAAATCATCAATTGTGCTGACTTAGTTGAGTTAACCTTGCAATATTCGAACAAGTACTCTAATCATGATTCAATTAAACAGGCACAAAAGAAAACAATGCAACTTTACAGTATGGATTATAACTATAAGGATGCACTTGATACGATTGCAACAGCAATTGAAAAGGTCGAGCCTGGATCATATCAACGACTTGAAAATCTTTATTATTCTGACAAGAAGAACAATTAGGCAATCTGATATAAATAAAAAGCTGTATTTATCTAAATACGGCTTTTTACTTACAAATGTTTTTATAGCGAGGCTATTTTATTGATTTAAATAGAAGTGCTAGCAATGAACACCTTGTATTTAAATTATTGCATTGAAGCTAGATTTGATTTAAGCTACAATTTATTAGTTAATGGACATTCAAGCCAATTGGGTTTGGAAGGGAGTAAAGCTTGTGATATATTTTGACATTAGAGCAACAATTTATCAAAAGCTCTCTAATAAAGTGTTTTTGGGAACTTTAAACGAAAATAGGGACAAGAAAGGGACAAAATTTTTAAAATTTGAATTTTTTTATCTTTGAATCATATGTCTTTTGCGCTTGCTCTGTGACATGTAGATAAATTTGTCGAGTAATTCCCTCGCTTTCATGTCCAACACGTTTAGAAATATAGTCTAAAGGAAAGCCAAGCTCTGCAAGTTTTGACACATGTGTGTGGCGAAAGATATGTGAAGTGACCTTTTTATTAATATTAGTATAAGGTCTTATTCTTCTCAAGAAAGCTTCAGCAGTTCGGCTATTAATAACATAAGTACTTGTTTTGCTGTTTTTGCTTGTGAATAAAAAATCGTCAGGTTCCTTGTTTTTAGAATGCAATTGAAAAATTTGAACTGCTTGTTCAGGTAGTGAGATTGTTCTATAGCTTTTTTCTGTCTTGGTAGCATGTTGCTTTACTTCTCCTTGACCAACTACGGAAATCATTGTACCTGTTATATCTACATAATATGTTTCATTTTCAATATGTATATTTTTTATCTGAATAGCGCATGCTTCACCAATTCTCATTCCAGTAAGACACATCCAGAGAAATAAATCTGCATATTCTGGACGATTTTTTTCAGTACACTTATCTAATATTATTTTTATTTCATCATCTGTTAGATACCAATTTTCGACTCGATATCTTTTTTTGGCTTTTTCATCTTTATAGTTAACTTTGACGTCTTCCATAATATTTGTTTTTGCATAGCCAAATTGTTTAGCGTAACTGAAAATTTGAGAGAAAACATTAAAATAAACATGGGCTGTACTGTTTGAGAGATTGGATTTGTATAATAAATCATTGATATATCTGTTGATTTGAACAGCAGTTGCCTGCGAAACTAGCATTTTACCAAATGTCTTATTAATATTATTTAAAGTTGACCTGTAGCCTCTTTTAGTCTTATACGATATGCCGTTTTTTTCCCACAAATCAATCATTTTTTCTCCAAGCTCATCAAAAGTTATTGGAGTGTAGCTATATTGACTTAGCTGTTCTTCAATTTTTTTCTTTACAACCTTTTCAGCATTTGTTCTAGCAAAAGTGGTGTTTTTGGAGATTGTAATTGATTTTTTGTGTATACCTTCAAAAGAAGGATCTCTGTATCTAATGGAATACTTATATTTTCCATTTTGCAACTTTGTAACTTGAGGTGAATAATACTTAACCATGTTACTTCTCTTTCATATGCTATAATGAAGAAGACAAGGGTTACCTTTGTCTTCAATATAGCTCTTAGAATTTGTCCGCAAAGCCAATTCTAAGAGCTTTTTTGTCTATTTAAATATAATGAGTGTTAAGAAAATTTTCTTCGAGACTCAATTACTTTACCGAGTATTTTACCTGGATTTTTTGAATTCAAAACAATTGGACTATAACCACTGGTATTGTCTGGCATAAGCAACACATCTTTACCCACATGTTTAATACGTTTAAGTGTGGCTTCTTCATTATCATCTACAAGTACAGCAGCAATTTCACCGTCTTCGACCGTAGGCTGCTGTTTAACAAAAACAATGTCGCCATCCTTAAATGTTGGTTCCATCGAGTTGCCTTTGCATGTTAAGGCGAAAATAACGTCATTTTTGTGTTCCTTGTTATAGAACATAGGAACATATCCTTCAATATTTTCCTCGGCTAATGTCGGGGTACCACAAGCAATAGTACCAACTAAGGGGACATTTCTAAATGCTTCTTTATCAATAGGGAAAACGTTTTTAGGAAAGGGATCTTTACTGAGCCCAATTAAATAGTCCAGAGAAACGTTAAAATAGTCAGCTAAAATTTTAAGTGAAGAAAGCTTAGGCTCTTCTTTATTATTTTCCCAACGTGATAATCTTCCTTTTGTGATTTTTAGGTTAGGGTCGCTTTTATTTAAAACGCTGGCTAATTGGTCTAGAGTCATATTTCGACTTTTACGATAACTTTTAAGTTTTGTGCCTAAATCGGACATGTTTAATACCTCTTTTCGCTTAATAACTATTATAGTTTATTTTGTTTCGAAAACAATACATTTTTGCATTTTTCGAAACAAAGTATTGACATCGAAACTTAATGAACTTATTATTAGTTTTGAAAAGTTTCGAATTCGAAACATGAAAGGAGGATGAAATATGGAATATGATCGACCATATTATGGCCTAATTAAAGTGTTGAAAGAACACAAAATTAATCAGGAGAATGCTGCTAAAATCATACACGTGAGCAGAAACACATTTAATCAGAAGCTCAACCGCAACGCTGGGAGAGACTTCAAGCTAAGTGAGGCAAAAAAACTGGCACAAAGTCTTAATATTACTACATCAGACTTTTTTTAAATTAAAAAGTTGCGAATTCGAAACTAAATTAGAAAGGAGGTGAAACCATGACACTATTAACTGCTGAGGAAGTAATGGACAAATACCATTACAAAAAGTCCACCTTTTATGAAAGAAGAAAGGAGTGCCTACTGTCAGACTATCAAGATGCAGTAATCATTGATGGTAAGACGTTAATAAAGGAAAGCAGATGGGATGAATTTATTGAAAGCAGAAGCGAAAACAAAAAACGTAAGTTAATGGGTATTGATTGAGGTATGAATTATGGAAAGGATTTTGAAAAAATGGCAGCACTTTTTAGACACTTACACAGACATCGAGCTGAGAAGCGAAAGCTTACTGCTAATCTCATTAATTGTAGCAATTGCTGGACTGGTATTAACGATTATCGTTTTAAGCCTACCAGAGAGATTGCCGGGAACATAAAAAAGCCCGACGGCCATCGGACTTTCAAAATAACAGTTTATTAAAAAATAGTTCAAGGAGATTATAACACATGAATAATGCAGTTAACAATTCTGAAAAAAAGGAAATTATTACTTTAGCGGATAGCGACTATGGTATTGCTTACCACCCGGCAAAAATTGATTTTCCTGAGTACGGACAATTAAAAGCAAAAGTTCAAGAAATTAGTGAATTTTTTAAATATCAAGTAACTGCTGACAATATTAGTCAGGCTAAAAAAGATAGAGCCAATCTTAATAAATTAAAGAAAGCTCTAAACGACAGAAAAATTAGCATTGTAAAAGATGTTGATCAACCAGTTATTCATTTTAAAAGCCAAATAAAAGAGTTGACTGATGACATTGGTCAAACGACAGATTTAATTAGCAAGCAAATAAAAGGCTATGAAGACCATGCACGTGAGGAGCGTGAGCAACTTTTTAAGAATGAAATCAAGCGCAGATGTGAGATTGCTGATATTGACCCTCAGAAGATTGTTATAAATCCTAAATGGTTAAATAAGTCAGCGTCTTATGCAGTGTTTGAAAATGAATTGCAAGCTCAAATTGATTCTCTGGTAAAAGAAAAAGAACAACTAGCCGAGAACATCAAAGTGGTTAGTGCACGTGCAAAAGAACTGGGACTGCCTTACCAACATTGGGCACAGTTGCTTGAGAGCACAAAACTAAGCAGTGTGTTAGAGCAAATGTCAGATTACGCAAACGACATCAAGAAAGAAGCAGAGCGTAACAAAATGGCTAGGCAAGAAGCTCAGGAGAAAATTGTAAATCACAATGGGACAGCTATTAACAAGGACACTGGGGAGATTATAGACACATACCAGGAAGCAATGCTGATAACTAAAACAACTAAGCTCAAATTAACAGCTACCAATACTCAATTTAAACAGTTATGGCAAGCAATTAACAATATCGGAATTAAGCACGAAAGAATAACTGATTAGGGGGGCAAAATCATGACAGACGAAAAACCAAAGCCTAAGAACTATATTCCCCTAGCCATTAAAATTTCTAATGCTAACAAAAACATTGGTGCAATAGCAAAAGACCGCAATAACGTTTATCAAAAATACGCATTTCAGTCAGAAGCGGCAATAAAAGCTGCAGTGCAAAGGGTTATTTGGGAAAACCAATTCGCAATTATTCCTAAATTTGAAATTCTAGAGCGCGAACAGCAAAAGACGCAAAAAGGTGGCATCAATAACTTTGTGTACGTTCAAGGCACATTCACTATCACTGACGGTGTTGAAACTATTGTCGGAACGATGCCTGGTGCAGGTTCGGATACGGGGGAAAAAGCAGTACAAAAAGCATGTACGAGCGCTCAAAAATATTTTTACAAACAGCTTTTTAACATAACGGATAAAGACGAAGACCCAGATGCACAAGATAGCAGTTCGAGTGGTGGCTATGTTAATAGAGATAATCGCAAGCCTGTTAAGCCTAATACTGGTAATAGTCAAAGCCTAAGGAATTATCAAATTAACTATAAGGGTCAAATGGTACCGATGTACATAGTGGTTAAACATGCATCTGAAGGCAATCAGGAAGCAAAGGATTTTGCTAACACTCTTCAGGGTAAAGATATGGACGTCTTTAAGCAACTTGCAAAAGAAGGCATAACTTCTTAGGAGGAAAGATGAAACCTGAATTTAAAGGTTCGAAAGCATTTTTGATGATACCAACAAGTATTGCACATGATTCAGAACTTTTGGAGAAATGTCCTAAAGCAATATTGTTATTGGGCGAGATAGTATCAATGCTAAACGTAACTGGAGAATTTTACATCAACAATGCCAATCTCGCCAAACGTTTACATTGTTCGACTAGGACAGTTGTTCGCTACTTGGAAATACTTGAAGAAAAAGAGCTAATTAGCCGGGAAAACATCAAAGATGCTTCTGGAAACATTGCTTATCGAAAAATTCATGCAGGTAAGCAGTTAGGTCAAGCATTTTCAAAAGGTTGGGGAGACGATACACCTGATGACATGGATGTCACCCCTCATGACACACATGACAGGAGCCTCATGACATCTGATGACATGACCCCCATGACACATGTGTCACCTAAAAAGAACAATAATAATAGAACAATTAATAAAACAATATATAGGTCAAATGACCAACCGTTAGAAGATCGTTTTGAAAAGATTTGGGCTGAATACCCTAGAAAACAAGGTAAGAAAGATGCTCTAAGACACTATAAAGCTTGGATTAAGGCTTCTTCAAAGCATACTGATGAGTATCTTATGGATAGACTGGAGAAATATAAGGCTTATCTCAAAGCCAATAATACTGAATTAAGGTATGTCCAAAAAGGGAGCACCTGGTTTAATGGCAGCTTTGATGACGACTGGGATATTAAGCCTAACCGTAACTACAGTAACTATAGCCAACCAGCTGAATTACCACCAGAAGCTTTTGATACTAGCCGGCTAAATGTTAATGAAGAGGATTTACCATTCTAGGAGGAGCGCTATGGCAGGAATAACCAAAGATACAGTGCTCGCAATTGGTAACAAAATCAGAAGAAGCGATAAAACGTGTTCTAAGCACCCTAAATGCCACCTAGTGTATCTGGACGGTGTGGCAAAAATAAAGCCATTCTGCCCTGCATGTGTCCAACAAGGCAACATTAAACAGCAAGAGCAGATGTTGAGTAATTTAAAAGAAAAAGAAACCAGAGGTTACCTAAAAGGACAATCATTGGTGGATAGGGATGAGGTATTTACTTACACCTTTGACAACTTTAAGACTAAGGACAACAGTCCTGAAGCTGTTTTGAAGGGAAAAGCACGGCTGATTGCAGGCTTGTATCTAAAAGAACCATACCAAAAAAGCAACAGTTTGCTGTACGGCAACGCAGGAGCAGGTAAGACACACTTGGCCATGGCAATGCTCAACGCTGTTAACGACAACGCTGATCCAATGGTTAGATGTTTATTCATCAGTGTTAACAAGCTGATTCGAGAGATGAAAAACTGGTTTAACGACAAAACAAGCTTATGGTCGCCAAAGCATGTAACAGATGTTGTCAGCAAAGCAAACCTTGTTGTACTTGATGACCTAGGCGCAGAAAGTGCCACCGGTACAGCCACTAGCTTTGTACAAGACACTATATTTGATATTTACGAAAGCAATCAACGCATTATCACGACAACTAATCTAAGTATGGATGAGCTATACAGCACATATCACTCAAGATTGGTTAGTCGTATGCAAGAAGGCTACGGTGGCAAAGTTATCGACTTTACCAAAGTGCAAGATAAGCGACCGTTTATTGGAGGAGCCAATGGCAGCAGTGACCGATTGGGATAGGATTAACGCTCAAAGCTTAAAAGGGCGGTTAAAAGAGCAGTATGAATACGACTGTGAACACGGGATAGGTGCATACAGGACGCAAGAAAAACAAGAGTGTGAAGAGTTACATGAATTTTTTAAAAAAATAGAAAAGGAGAATGATAACAATGCAAGATGTCCAGTTATTTACATTTGATGGCGAAGAAGTGATTGATAGTCGAGACGTGGCCAACATGATTGGCAAATCTCATGCACACCTGAGCAGAGACATAGACAGATATATTAGAGACATAGATGAGCCCAATCCAAAATTGGATTCGGCTCAAAAAGCTAGTAATAGCAATGCTTCGACAAACTTTTTTATCAAATCAACTTACACAGATAAAAATAACCAAATTAGACCCTGCTATTTGCTAACTAAGCAAGGATGTGAGTTCGTTGCAAACAAGCTGACAGGCAAAAAAGGGAATCAGTTTACCGCTGAATACGTGACATTGTTTAATCGCATGAAGCAACGAGAGAACAACCGCATTGAAAAAGTGTATAGAGAATGGAATATCCCAACGACCTTCGCAGGTGCTTTAAAACTTGCCACCGAGCAAGCAGAGCAACTGGAAAAGCAACAGCCTAAAGTTGACTACTTTGACTCACAAATGAGAAATCCTGGACTAATGACAACAACCGAAATTGCAAAAGACTATGGTTGGAGCGCTACTAAGCTAAATCAAGAGTTGCAAAAACGTGGCGTCATTTACCAACAAGGAAAAAGGAACCGCAAGGTATGGGTAGTATATCGCGACTATGATCATCAGGGTTATACACAATATGAGCCATTCACTTTTCAAAATGGCGGCAAGCAGGGAATGCATAACAACTTGAAATGGACACAAAAAGGTAAAAAGTTCATTTACGATTTGCTAGCTAAAGATGGCATTAGACCAACATTAGAGCAGTTGGATTTGATAGAGGACTAATTATGAAAAACCGAATTAAAGAATTAAGAAACAAAAAAGCAATGTCACAAAGTCAATTCGTTCAAACGTTCAATGAACTACTAGTTAGTGAAAAAATGAAACCTATAACAGTTCCAACACTTTCAAGATGGGAAAATTCACTGAATAGTCCGACCGATGATATGTGGAGACAATTGGCAGACTACTTTAACGTATCTGTTTCATACATTAAAGGTGAAATTGATGAGGAATATTTAGAAAGCTTAATCGAATTAGCAATATTATTCATTTTTCCAGAAATGATATTAACTTATGGAGAAATAGAACTTGATGATGATTGTAAGCCGTTTATAGTCATTGGAATTTTAAGCCAAATCTTAAAACAACTGGGCTATGAACCTAAAAGAGAATTTCAAGAAGTTTACATAAAGGCAGTTAATTTGGCGGGAGATCCAATAACAAAAAGTCATTTGAATGATTTCGAAGCTGTTGTTGATAAATTTATGCCTAAATTTCAAGGAATCACTGATAACCTGCTAAAAGCATATAACAGTTTATAAAAGATGGAGAAACAAAATGAACAGAGTTAAAGAATTACGAGAAGAGCAAGGTATTAGCAAGGAAGAAATAGATATGAAAAAAGAAATTAAATGCCATGCCTGCGATCGCTCACTAACAGATAAGGTAGTGGTGTACCGCAATCACGGCTATGAGGATTACTACTGCACGATTGACTGCTTAAAGAGCAGGGTATTCCAAGAAAGTGTGAATCAGTAATGACGAAAATTGTTTACAAATTTAATAGCAAAGGAACACTTAGCTATATAGGTCATGCGCCAGATGAGTATGAGTTACGTGATGGGGAACATTTTTACCCCAAGCCTGATGATGCTGAAGTTATTGAAGATAAAGAAACGTTAGAAATTCTAAAACAATTCAATAAATATCGGAGGAAAGGTTGATGAAAGTAAAAGACACCGATGGTGTCATTTATAAATTTTATGATTATCAAATCGGTAAACCTCATTCTGATGTAGTAATTAATGGAAAAAAGGCTTTTCGAATTGCTACTCCCAAGGGGGATATCACTGTTTACGCTGACTATTGGGCAAAATTGAGTAGAAGAAACCAAATAAAAGATTGGATATTTCGAATTCTATATTATCTTTTCTGCTTAGTACCTCAAGCGATACTAATCGTATGTGCTATATGTGTAGCTATTGCTATATATGTTTTTGTATTAATTTTTCCGGCTTTTGTGGTTTGGAAATACACCAAATGGCTACGCTGGTTAGTAATACCTTTCTTAGCAGCTATAAACGTTTTAGTCATAGTTTGGGGGATATGTGAGCTTTATGATGAGTGGGAAGACAAAGTTACGCCAAAAATAATTGATTTTAGAAATAAAAGGCTACGAAAAAGAAAGAAGGATTCAAAGCAATGACAACAATCAAAATGAATGACGGCCGTACCCAGTACGATGTTGTAGATGGTCATAGATTGTTTTGTTACAGATGCGAATATACAACCTATTCGTTAAATTCGTTGAAGAAAATGAGTGAGTGAAATGACAGGAATAATTAAATTTCGTGGAACCGGTAGCGATTGTGCTAGCCGAATATATGAAAAGCAGTTAACAGATTTGAAGGAATTAAGCATGAAAGTCGAAAACGGACGCTTTGCAACGTATAAAGCCAAGTTTGGCCGGAGAATCTATCGCATTAACAAGGATGTGTTTTTTGAAATATTAGATAGGTTACCCGAGACTAATTTAGTAATCATTAATCCTAATTAATTAATCCTAATTAAAGGAGGATAAAAGATATGACCATGAAAGAAAATCTTGAAGAGTGGCAGACAGAGACGCTGGACGAGGCAAAGCTTAAGGCAATGGATTTGGAAGACGAAGCTCTAAAACAGACCACGTACCAAGACGCATTAGATTTTTTGAATAAAAGTAAGCCCAAAAGGCATGACTGCGACTACGGCAATTGGTCGGTAGCAAAAAAATTATATGAAATAACTGATTTGATTTTGGATGAAGTTAAAGAGGAAATTGTAAAACAAGCTTTTTCGAGGAAGATTGAACATGATTAATAGAGTGGTATTAACGGGACGCTTAACGCGCGTTCCTGAATTAAAAACAACGCAGAATGGGCTATCAGTGGCATCGTTTACGCTTGCCGTTAATCGTCAGTTCACAGACGTGCATGGCAAAAGAGCAGCTGACTTTATAAGCTGTGTCATTTGGAGAAAATCAGCTGAAAACTTTTGCAAATTTACAACTAAAGGCTCACTTGTTGGTATTGACGGCCGGATTCAAACCAGAAGCTATGATAACAAAGAAGGTCAAAGAGTATATATAACAGAAGTCGTTGTAGACAGTTTTTCATTGCTTGAGCCTAAAAGCGAAAGTCAAGTTAGCAATGCGGGTAACGACAATAATAGCTATAGCAGTAATAACAATGCTGATGCAGCCCCAGACCCGTTTGGTGGCAATGGTAATTCGATAGAAGTGAGTGATGACGACTTGCCGTTTTAGAAAGGGGGCACAGAAGTGATGCATGTAAAAGATGATTTAAAGAAAAAAATAAATGATAAAGTCGGCAGCTGCATATTCTGGTTTATTGCAATGTTAATAGCAGCCGTTGCAACTTTTATTTGGAGGACGAAAGTAGCATTTTTCATTTTAGCAGTAACAATAATTTTCTTTATTTTGTTACTAATGGAATTATGTCTTGTCTGTTTTAAGGCGAAAAAAATGTTAAGCGATGAAAAACGAAGCAGCCAAGAAAAAGCAAATAAAAATTTTGCTAGACAGGAACCAGAAAAAAATTTATATGAGGTATTGCGTGACTTTAGAAATGATCATAATGAGCGCTTATATGACATGGCTGAAAGGCTTGGTATTAAGTCTTGGGAATTATCAAAAATAGAAAACGGGCATGAAAAAAACCGTAAAAAAGTTAAAGAAGTATTGACCAAAATTGAGAACGCTTATGACCTGAACGGCATAGAAATGGCTACATTGATATTCGGCTATTTAACTACATATGGAGAAGACGAGGAGGTGGAGTAAAAAGATGACTAAAGATTTTGTTGATAAAGATCTCGACAAAATAGCTGATGAATCAACAGGCTATTACTATGAGATTAAAAAGACGCTACTGCAAAGTAAAAGAACCGACCCTTTTGAAAGTTCTATTTTTGGCTGGAAAAACGGAGCACCTAATCCTAAACCACCAAGTGGAGGAATTGAGCTGGTATTGCCAAATCCGGCTGACGAGGAAGAGGTTAAGCAAAGATTGTCACCATTGGACGATGAGTGGTTGCCTATTAGTCAAGAATATAAGGACTATTACTCAAAGAATATCCATTTCACAAAAACAGTCTTGCTCGAAGCAGTGGTAGTTGCACTTATCTTTGGATTGAATGACGAAGAGGATTAGCAAAATGAATTATGAATTAGATTACTTAAAAGACAAATTTGAAAAATCAGCTGGTAATTGTAAGTTGTGGACTGTTTTAGCCTTAATAACTGCAATTGCAGTATGGCTTTGGCAGACCAAGATAGCCATATTTATCTTTGCAATTTCAATGATTTTACTTGTTCTAAATCTATTAACTGCGTGGGTAGCTTATAGAAAATTCAAAAAGGCAAGTGATAAAAGCAAGGGGCAGAATCGATGGAAGCCTATCAAGTAACTTTTACTGCTGAAGGATTATCTTGTATTAAAGCTCAAGATCTTGTTTTCGCCAATACAGTTATAGAAGCAAAGGCAAAGTTTTTGGACTGGAAAAGCATTTTTGCCGGCGAAATTGAATGCTCTGATAAAAACAAGATAAAGATTGTTAGAAGACCTGAATTAGATGGCTGTGAGATATTGCCTAAAGTAGCAATCGCTGAAAAATTAGTTACAGAATGCGGTTGGAACTGGACATTCTTCAATGGCGGCGGGGATGACGTTACTCCAGAAACTTTTGATAAAAACGAGTTTGAAAAAGCTTGGGCTAGGGATGAGGAGTAATTCAATGAAAGCATTTGAAGTTAACTACTCCTGCGCTCCAGTTTTTAATGACACAGCAGTAGACGTTGCTTTTGCAAAAGACGAGGAAGAAGCTAATGCTAAGTTTACTAATGGTAAAAGCTTGTTTTCAGATTATAATGCCGGCCTGAGAAACGTAATATTTAAACGCATACCATTTTTAGACGATTGTGAAAAGTTAACATTGATGAAAAAAGTAGAAAAACTAATTACAGAGGGAAGTTGGTGTTGGACATTTGGCGGAGATGCACTAGCATTTTATAGCCCCTTAACTGACAAGCAGCTAAAAAAGTTTGAAAAGATGTGGATTGAAGAGTATGGAAGTGAGCTAGTGTGTGAGTAGTTTAACGATTATTATCCCAGGGGAGCCTGCAAGTAAGGCACGGCCACGGTTCTCTAGGACAGCCCAAGCAGTAAGGACATACACGCCTACCAAGACACTGAAGTATGAAGAGTTAGTGCGATATCACGCATTGGCCGAACGTCAGAAAATTGGCATTAAGCCAATAGCAAAACAGATGCGACTGCAGATTAAGGCATATTTCAGCATCCCAAAATCGTATTCTAAAAAGCGTAAAGAAATGTGTCTAGCAGGGGATGAACGTCCAGCCAAAAAGCCCGATAGTGACAACATTGCAAAGATTGTGCTTGACGGACTAAATCCTAAGATGAAAGTGGACCATAGATTGCACAAGGCTGTATGCGTCCACGAGGGGCTTTATCAGGACGACAGACAGGTAATAGACCTCAAGGTAGAAAAATGGTACGCAGATGAGCCTAGGGTAGAGATTACGGCCACTTGGGACGATAAGTAGAAAGGAGAAGATAGCATGAGTGAAACAAACATACCGTATGATTTGATTAATCAGTTAGAGACGGATTTCGGTTCGCTTTCAAATGTGCCAGAAAATAATCCAATTTTGATTAATATCCGCAAGATATTAAGTTATGAAGGCCATATTGTTAGCAAAAAAGTCTATCTAAAGTGTGAGATTAATAAACTACTGGATGAAGGATATTTGCCAACAGAAATTGCAGACAAGTTGATGATCACCATTGGCACTGTCAGGAAATCTATGCGCATGTTTAATATGCAGACTAGACCGAGATTCAGATACAAGGTTGTTAAGCGAAGCACTGGTGAAAGCATATATGGCAATGTTTGTCAGGACTTCAGTAAGTTAATTAATGCTAATTGTTCCTCGTTTAAATTGGCAAAAAATTATCTGTTTCTTGAAGGATATAAACTAACGCGGTGCGATCCGCGGATTCTATGGGGAGAATTAAAAAAAGGACAAAAATATTATCAAAATGGACAGTTGTTGGTAAAGAAATAAAAGGTGAAAGTAATGATTGGAGTTGTGGAATTAACATTGTTTAAGAAAGCAAAAATAAATAAGAGTAAGACAGCTAATGCAGTTAAGAGCTTTTTTGCGGATGATTTCAATCATTACCTGAACCTAGCGAATAAGCACCTTAGCGATATATCTAGTCCGACACTTGACCCTAACAATGTTGGTGGTCATGACGATCGCAATCATGCGGATGAGAAGATAATAGTTAATCTTGATGCGCAAAACTGTGTCAAGGCTGTTGACCACACTATTAGCAGCTGCAGTTATCCATCTGGCACGATCTTGTATCTGTATTTCGTAAGAAAAATCCCGGATAACAAAATAGCCGAGAGATTAGGATATCAGTCAGCTCGATATTATGACTTGAAAAATGCTGCCTTGGTCGAATTCGCCGAAAGGTTAGAGTATTGGCGGCAAATTGATCGTGCATCTATCGAAGATTTGAGGGTTTTTGATGAAGTTAAGGTAATTTGAAAATCATAGTTTCACCATAGAATCATCAGAGAATGACCATAGGTTAATCAGAGACATATCAGGTTATTATGGTATTGTCGAGAATTAAGGGTAGTTCTTGATAGCTATTAATCGTCCGCGATGACGTTAAACTACTACAAACTTTTTTTGAATATTTTGTTCATGAAAAATTCCTCCTTAATTTGACCTAGGAGCTACGGCAATGGTTGTAATCAGGTTCGATTCCTGATGCCGTAATAGCATGCCGCGACTTCAGTGGTGAAGCAAAGAGCGCCGATACTGGATAGCGTGTCAGACGTGTATTTCAATATGGTAGTCATTTTAAAATCAAAGTACATCAACAGGACGAGACCTATTGATAGCGGGTTCGAATCCCGCCACGTCTTTATTGATCAAGGAGGTAATAACTAATGGAAAATTACAGTGATGAATTAGTCAAAAATATGATAGAATTAATTAAAGAGCATGACAAAAAGATCCTTATTGAGAGTATTTCTAAAAAGCAGAAGAAGGAAAAAGAGCAATCAGGTGACATGAAGACCGTTAGTGACGTGTCAAAAAAGGTTGTTGATTTTTCAAGCACAGCAATAGATTTTTGTAAGAAAGCTTTAGAAGCACAGATGGAAAATCCAGAAAGTATAGATCCTGCTAGATTGTCAGCAATAACAAACCTGTATAAAGTTATTTACAGTGCATGGTTTAAATAAAAATAGACGTCCGAAACGACGTTAAACTAAAAACTGTATAAATAATTTAGCTAGTCTCCTATCCATTCAGTTAATAAACTGGTGTGAGGATTACGGCAATATTTGTAACTGGGTCCCGATACCAGTGCCGTAATAGACCGGCTTAAATAAAAACGCTGTTTTTAAACGTTTGTCACAAAGTAATTAAGTGATAAATGCCCAAAATGGCGTTTTTTGTGTTTTAGGGTGAACTTTTGGTGCTGTAAATGACCAAAATAGCACTTTTTGCAATTTAGTTTGAAAAATTTTGCCAATAATGATTTATAAGCACTAATTAGGTGCTTTTTTTGTGCACTAATAGGGGGTGGTGAAATGATGTGACTGATGCAGAGAAACGAATAGCTGCAAAACATGACTATGTGCTAGGGATGAAGTATAAGGACATTGCAGACAAGTATGGTGTGTCACTTAACACAGTCAGGTCATGGA
The DNA here is from genome assembly GCF_003692845.1 of Lactobacillus sp. ESL0263. Lineage (NCBI taxonomy): Bacteria > Bacillati > Bacillota > Bacilli > Lactobacillales > Lactobacillaceae > Lactobacillus > Lactobacillus sp. ESL0263. The sequence goes on from NZ_REHL01000004.1 coordinate 350,199, forward strand.
AAACCAGATATGGATGGCAGCGCAATGGTGTGAAAAAAGATGCGCACATCAAATCGAAAAATGTGCGCGCAAAAACACCAACGAGTGCAGCTATTGAGCAGCTAAATGACAGTGACTTATCGGACAAGCAAAAAGAGTTTGTCCTTGAATACTTGCGACTTTACAACGCAACTCAGGCTTACCTCAATGTGTTTGGTGGAGGGTACAAAGTTGCAAACGTGTGTGGCTCGCAACTATTAGCAAAACCTAGTATTCAGGAACAAATAAGAAATATTCGTGAGGCTAAGCTAAAAGAACTAGCAATCGAGCCACTAGATTTGATTGAAGATGTTGTAAAAGAAGCTAAGGCAGACATTGGCAACTACCTTGAATTTGGCAGTTGGTCGGAGAACCTAACAAAAAAGCAATACGGTGAAGAAAAACCAAAACCGGTTGTTGATACTGACGGCAATCAGGTTGTTATTCATCACAGCTATCTGTACTTCAAAGATAAGGATAGCGTGGACACTTCATTAATCAAAAAGATAAGCGAAGGCAAAGATGGTGCAACTATTGAGCTGTACGACAAGACGAAAGCTCGTGACAAACTACTTGAATGGCTCAAGGAGCAAAACAATGATGGTGACACTTCAGTAAACATCAATTTTGATATTCCAAAGGAGGACAAAGATGCAAGTAAGTCTTAAACAGAACGTATCTCCTGCTTTTTATGACCTGTTTTGGGATATCCATAACAAAAAGCATGCTAATTATTGGCTCAAAGGAGGACGAGGTTCAACTAAGTCCTCTTTTATTTCGCTCATAATCGTTTTAGGTGTGATGCAAGACAAGAATGCTAATGCGATTGTTTTACGTAAAGTAGCTAATACCTTGCGTGATTCGGTATTTGAGCAATACTTGTGGGCAATAGACTTATTGCATGTTGATGAATACTGGCAGTCGTCAGTTAGCCCTATGCAGTTAACATTCAAGCCTACTGGTCAGCAAATCAGGTTCAAAGGTGCAGACGACCCACGCAAGATTAAGTCGCAAACCTTTCGTCAAGGATACACGAAATTTAAGCATTTTGAAGAGGTTACTGAATTCAAAGGTATGGAAGAGATTCGTTCAATCAATCAGTCTCTTGGTCGTGGTGGTTCAGGTATCATAACGTTTTACTCTTACAATCCACCAGCTAGGCAATCTAACTGGGTAAATCAGGCAGTAGACAGTGAGCAGATGCGTGATGATACGTTGGTTAACTTATCTGATTACCGCTCGGTACCTAAAGCATGGCTGGGTATTGAGTTTATAGCAGATGCAGAGCAGCTAAAAAAGGATAATGAGAAAGCCTATCGACATGAATATCTGGGAGAAGTAACCGGTACTGGTGCAGAAGTGTTCAACAATATTACGACACGTGCCATTACTGATGATGAGGTTGCTACCTTTGACAAGGTATATCATGGCCTTGACTTCGGTTTTGCGCACGACCCTACAGCTTACGTCAAGATATATTGGGATGCGGCTAGACGTCGCATTTTTATTTTCGATGAATTCGAACGTGTTGGTTTAAAGAACCGTGATGCCGTTGAGATGATTAAACAACGCAATCCGTTGAACGAACCAGTAATTGCTGATTCAGCATCCCCTGGGACGATAGCAGAATATCATGACTTAGGTTTAAACATTTATGGTGCAAGAAAAGGACCAGGTTCTCGTGACCATGGCTATAAGTGGCTTGAGGATTTACGAGAGATAGTCATTGATCCAGTCAGATGTCCGGATGCATGGCGTGAGTTTACGGGTTATGAGTTTGAGTTGGACTTGAACGGTAACTATAAATCAGGTTATCCAGACGGCAATGACCATACAATGGATGCTACACGTTATGCGTTAGAGAGATTAATACAGAGAGGAGGTTTCGAATCGTGGAAGTAGATTCAATGAAAAAGCTCTTAGAGCAAACACAAGATAGGCGCAATAGTTTTAATGAAAAGTATAGAAAATCGAAACATTATTACTTAAATGAGAACGATATTACTATTAAAAATCATGGTGAATCTAGAACAAAAGAGGATGATGCGGGTAAAAAAGAGAATAACCCTTTAAGACCAGCTGACAATAGAGTTAGTTCTAACTTTCATCAGTTATTAGTTGACCAAGAAGCAGGCTATTTAGCTACAAAGCCACCCACAATTGACGTTGATGACGATAAACTTAATCAGGAAATCAAAAACACGTTAGGTGACAACTTTGGCTTAAGGCTTAATGAGCTTGTTGTAGATGCAGCTAATGCTGGTGTGGCATGGCTACACTACTGGATTGATGAAAATGGGCAGTTTAGATATGCCATTGTACCTCCTGACCAAGTGACACCGATTTACTCAAGTGATTTAAATCGTAAGCTCGTGGCACTGAGACGCTCATATAAAGAATTAGACCCTAACACAGCAAAGAAATACTGGGTACATGAATTTTGGGACGAAAAGACAGTTACAGTATTTAAATCTAGAGATGAGCAATTCGATGATTTAGGGACTATAGATGATAGATTTACTAGTTACGATGTGACAACTGGTATTGAAACAGGTAGTTCAAGCGTTAATCATCACGGATTAGGACGGATCCCATTTATTGCCTTTCCAAAAAATAAGGAACAACAACCTGATTTATATCACTACAAGGGGCTAATTGATGTCTACGATAAGATCTATAACGGCTATGTTAATGATCTAGACGATATTCAACAGATATTCTTAATCTTGAAAAACTATGATGGACAAAGTTTAGATGAATTTAGAAAAAATTTACAAAGAGACAAAGTTATCAAGATAAGAAGTATGGGTGCTGGCGATGACTCAGGCGTTGATCAGCTTGCAATTGATATTCCAACTGAGGCTCGTAATTCAATGCTTGAAACAACAAAGACAAACATCTTTGTTACTGCTCAGGGTATTGATCCAACAGACTTTAAGGCTAACAATGCTACAGGTACAGCGATTAAGATGTTGTATTCTCACCTTGAGTTAAAAGCAGCTAAAACAGAAGCATATTTTAGGGACGCACTTACAGAGCTAGTCCGTGCAATCATGAATTGGCTACATGTGCCTGACGCTGATAGCAGACCAATCGAACAAACTTGGACTAGAACTGCAATACAGAATGACGTTGAAAAAGCTCAAGTGGTTGCTCAGTTGGCAAATTGGACAAGCAAAGAGGCGATTGCTAAGGCAAATCCAATTGTTGAAGATTGGCAACAAGAACTCAAGGACGAACAGGAAGACCTTAAGAATCGTAATGATGAGTATGGTAACCCTGATAATCTAAACGGCGGCGGTGACAATAATGACGACCAAGAGAGAAGTTAATTATTGGAAACGCCGTTTTTTGTATGAAAAAGAACAGCAACTGCAGAATACAGCTGAATATGAAACAGCAATGCGTGCACGTTTAAAAGAAGTTGAGCAGGTATTAGAGCAAGAAGTCGACTACTGGCTTAAACGTTATGCAGCTAATCAGGAAATTACAGTTAAAGATGCTCGTAAGATACTGTCAACCATCGGCACACGTGACTGGCACATGACGCTTAAAGAGTTCAAATCCAAGGCTAAAGCTGGCGGATTTGATAAAGAACTAGATGCTGAGTATTTTCGCAGTCAATTATCAAGACTAGAGAACATAGACGGACAATTAACTAGCTTGCTGGCTCAATATGCAACATCTGAGAGCGATAAATTAGAAAGTAGTCTAATTAACCAGTATCAGCAAACGTACATGCACAGCATCTATTTAACGCAATTAGAGCAAGCTAAATTATCTAGTAACTTTGCAAATGTTAACGAGTATCAAGTAAAGCAAATAGTGCACAAGCCATGGCGTGGCAGCGATTTTTCAAAGCGTATTTGGAAAAACTACACTGAAGTTTTACCGAATGAACTAGGTGATGCATTGCTTCGTGGCTCTGTTCTAGGTCATTCCCATGAACAAATATTCAAAATGATGCGCCAACGCGTGAAAGATGTCGAAGACTATCAATTACACCGACTGATTATTACCGAGATGGGACACGTTGCTGAAACTGCAACAGCTGATGCTTATAAAGAAGAAGGAGTTGAGCAATACCAATATTTAGCCACTTTAGAAGCACACACGTGTGAAGAATGTGCACATTTAGATGAGAAAATTTTTGATTTAAAAGACAAAGTTGAAGGATTGAACTATCCGTTAATACATCCATATTGCAGATGTACCACGATGCCGTACATTAAGGGATTGCCTGACAGCTCTGAACGCTGGGTTCGTGATCCTGAAACTGGTAAGGGCTATTATGTTGACAACATGACTTTCAACCAGTGGAAGAAGGCAATTGAATATCAAAGGCAAAATGAGTCGTTACCAAATTCTGCCGCTAGATGTATTTCAAAAAAAGGCAATTATAACTGGAACGAACTCAATGCAGAGCAGTATAATAAACATATAAAGGGAACGCCTGAATTTGATAACTATGCTAAAGGTCGTAAACGTCCAGTAAGCGAATTAATTATCTCACCCGCTGAAACTCAAGCATTGATTGGGAAATATGGCAAGAAACGTCAGAATACGGATAAACAAAAGGTTTTGTTCAAACATAATTCTTATATAGGATTATGGGCGGACATAAATGGCAATTATTATCCAACTAAACAAGGACGTATCGGCTACAGTAAGAGAGGCTGTCATGTCACGCCTCAGAAGCCAGATTATTTAAAATAAGGAGGGCATATCATGAACCCACGAAAAATGACGATTAAAGAAATTGATCAGCATTTCTATGGCAGGAACGTGAAGTTCACTTTAAAGAATGGTAAGCATAAAACGATATTTGTTGAGGACATTTTGAATGAAGATGATGATGAGCCTGAGCTTACTTTCATTGGCGGGACTTTAGAAGACGAGATAGGCATTTCTGATATTGTTAGTGCAGTACCAGTATAGGCAGAGCAAGCAGAAAGCATATAGAATTTTTAAGGAAGTCAGAGATTGGCTTCCACTAATCAAATAAATAAAAAGCAGCATAACAGCTGCTTTTTATTTTGCCCTGAGCATGGCGTAAAAAGGCTTATTTTTTATACCTTGATTTGTGTTCGCCACACGTAAAAGAAGCGAGAGAGGACAAATTATGAAACGCGAAGAACTAAAAAAATTAAATTTAACAGATGAACAAATTGATAAGGTCATGAGCTTACATGGCGCTGATGTTGAAAGCATGAAGTCTAAATCTGAAGAACTGAGCAAGACCAATGAGTCGTTGCAGTCGCAAATTGCTGAACGAGATAAAGATTTGAAGTCACTCAAAAAGCAAGCAGGAGACAACGAAGAACTCAATAACCAATTTAAAGATTTGCAATCCAAGTATAAGCAGGACACAGAAAACCTATCAAAAGAATTGCAGCAAACTAAACTCAATAGCGCGGTAGACAGTGAATTAGGTAAAGCCAAGGTTCGTAATACTAAGGCAGCTAAAGCTCTGCTCAACATGGACGAAGTAAAACTCAACGACAAAGGAGAAGTAGAAGGCTTAGACAATCAAATTAGTTCATTGCAGAAAACAGATGGCTACTTATTTGACCAGGGTAACAAAGAACCATATCAGCCACAAGGTGGTGGCGGTAATACTGATCCTGATCCAATAGCGGCCATGACTAATATTTTTAAAGGAGAATAAAAGTAAATGGAAGCAATAGTTAATTATGCAGACAAGTATCAAAAAGCAGTTCAAAAAGGATTTTATGATGGTCACTTATTTACCAGTGATCTATGGTTATCTCCATCTAATAAATTGATTGATTTTGATGGGGCAAAACACATTAAAGTCCCAAGACTGACAATACTAGAAGGTCGAAAAGACAGACAAAGACGTAAAATTACGGATATTAAAGCTAATTACAGCAATGATTGGGACAGTTATGAGCTCACTAATGAGCGTTATTGGGAAACCTTAGTTGACCCTCACGATGTAAATGAAACTAACTACGCAGTTACAATTGCTAATATTACTCGTCAATTTAATTTGGACGAAAAAATGCCTGAAATGGATAAGTATATGTTCAGTAAACTATTTTTAGAGAAACAGACTAAAGATGGTGGCAAAGGTATTACTACTGATACGTTGGATGAAAAGAATATTTTGACTGCTTTTGACAATATGATGACTGACTTTGATGAGGCGCGAATCCCTAGTCAAGGCAGATTTCTTTATGTAACAACTAAAGTTAATGCGATGTTGAAGAGAGCAGAAACCATCAATAGAAGTTTAGTGCTAAAAGATCCTAATAACATTGATCGTTCTGTTCATAGCTTAGATGATGTATCAATTATTGTTGTACCAACTGATTTAATGCAAACAGCGTACGACTTTACGGTTGGTGCCAAAACCATCGATGATTCTAAGCAAATTGATATGATGCTGATTAGTAATGGGGTTCAAATTGCACCAGAAAAATATAATTTTGTTGGGTTTGATGACCCAATGGCAATTAACAGTGGTAACTGCCTCTACTACGAAAGTTCATATAATGATGTTTTATTGCTTAACACTAAGACAGCCGGTATTCAGTTTGTAATTTCAGATAAAACAGCTCCGCAAGCACCATCAACTAAGACAGCAGCTAAAAGCGGGAAGTAAAAATGAACGATGAAAGAAAAAAGGAGATTAAAGATAAGGTCACCCAATTACTGGGTGATAAAGCAAACACCAATCTGATTGATTTCAGTGTGGATAGAGTTATCCAATCCGTAGCAAACTTTACCAACATTCCCGTTGATGAACTGCCACCAGAAATAGATAGCACCATTACAGCAATGTGTTTACAGTTAATTCAAACACACGAATGGACTAATTCTAGCAGTGATGTAGTCAATTCAATCAGTGAAGGAGACGTATCGGTTAACTTCGGATCACCTGCTGAAATATATGCTCAGATACAAAAGCTTAACCCTATTACGGATGACTTCATCAGTGATTTAATCCATTTTAGGAGACTACCACAATGATTAACGCATTTAACAAGTTAAAAGATATAGTCCCGATTTTATGGACTGATAAGGTCACTATTCAAGGGACAAAGAAAGTGGTTAATGAGCACCATATAACCACCAGTGAACCAGTGACGGTTGTTACAGATGAACCGGCTAAGGTGATATTGAAAGGACTAAAAAACAGTGAGCAGTCTTTTTTTGGTACAGACGAGTATGATGCAACGCTATTGCTCAGAACAGGAATAGATGTACCAGCAGGTGCCACAATAACAGTGACAGATGTTAATGGCCAAACTACCAAGTATAAACGGAGTAGTAAGGGCTATTCTGGCTATGTAAGCCATCAAGAAATAGCTATGACAAGGGATGAAAAAGCATGAGCGCATTTGGAGATTTCGACAACAGTCAATTTGAAGAGTTTGCTAAGCATGTCAATGCGGAGATATCGGGTGGTCAGCTTAAAAATGAGGTCAAAAACAGTGTGAGAAATGTCGGTGAAACGTATAAGCGTAATGCTGAAAGCAGGACACCGGTTCAATCTGGTGACTTAAGAAGAAGCTGGCAACTCAAAGGACCATTTTTTGCAGGCTCTGATATTACGGTTGAATTGAGAAACAGCAAAAACTATGCTTCATTCGTTGAAAATGGACATAGGCAGACACCTGGTAGATATGTACCGGCAATTGGTAAAAAGCTAAAAGCTAGTTGGGTTCCTGGTCAACATTTCTTGCAAAAGGCAACAGAAGAAACCAGAGGACAGGTTCCGCAATTGCTTACTCCTGTGATGAATGACATTTTACGGAGGTTAATGGATTGATAATTATTGAACGTATTGCTGACGAGATAGCACGGCTATTCCCTGATGCAACAATTTATACTGAAAATCAATCAGACGGTTTTGAAGAGCCGTCTTTTTTTATAGAAAAAATTGATACGTCGTCAGCGGCAGAACAGTTTGACAGGCAGTTACGCAAGTATGCATATCAGGTGGTTTATTTTCCTAATCCAGAAAATCCAAAAATGGATATGGAACGAATGGAAGACTACCTGCTGAGTGGACTTTTGGAGTTAAGGAACTATGCACCACTTCGAAACAAGAAACTAATTCAGCAGAAAGACAATACCTTGGTTTATCAATTCGAAGTTTGGGGTAGATTTTACCCAGATAAAAAAGATGAAATTAAATTACAGAATCAAGAAGTGAAAGGACAAATTAAATAAATGAGTTGGAAAACACAGAATAAGCGCCGTCCTGGTGCCTATATTAACGTTGTTGGTAAAGGCAATAACAATAATGGCGCAGATATTGGGCGGACATTGCTACCAGTTAGCACACAACTTAACTGGGGAGCAAAAGGGATTATCAAGCTAAACAGTGACTCAAATTTCAAGGCGTTGCTTGGACATGATATTGACGAACCAGAACTACAAACGTTGCATGAGGTACTCAAGGGTGCAAATACAGTCCTATTGTTAAATAACAATGATGGTACTGCTGCTAAGGCAACGGATGCCACATTACCATGGACAATGACTGCTAAGTATCCTGGTACACTAGGTAATAACTTGCATGTAATTGTTGAAAAGAATGATAACAAGGTGACTGTATCAACACTTTTTGGCACAAAGGTGGTTGACCAACAAGTAATTAACGTTGATAAGCCGAATACGCTATTTGACAACGATTATGTCAGTTTTAAGTTGACTAGTGAAATGACACCTCAGCCACCATCATCAGGCAGTGATGGCAATGACAGTAATGGTAGTGATGGCGGTAAAACTACTAGAGCAAGCAAAGCACCAGTAGTAATGGCATCTAAGCTGGATCAGTTATCAAGTGACGTGACTGTTGATTTGACAGGTGGGACAACATCCCCAGTTAAGATTAGTGACCTGCTTAATGATGCGCTTGAAACAGAAGACTATGACGTAGCTACTACGGCAGGTTTTCCAGTTGATAGTCCGCTACACAAGCAATTAGTTGATGAGATTAAACATCTTCGTGAGGACAACGATATTAAGGTTCGTGGTGTTATCCCTTATACAGGTGACAAAGTTAACTATGAGGGTATTTCTACCGTGGCGAATGGTGTTGTTTTAGGGGACGGCACAGAATTAGATGCCACAGTTGCTGCAGGGTTCTTTGCAGGAGCATCAAGCTCAGCCGATGCAGCTAAATCATTGACTTATGTTGAATATCCAGATGCTATCAGTGCATATCCTAAATTCAGCAATGACCGGACAATTGAAGCTTTGGAAAATGGTGAAATTGTCTTTACGACCAAACGCAACGAAACGGTTGTAATTGAACAGGATATTAATTCTTTGAACAAAGTAACTGCAGAAAAGCCAGTCTTCTTCAGCAAAAACCGTGTAGTTAGAACAATGGACACAGTTGTTACATATGCTAAACGAACTTTTGAAGATATGTTTATTGGAAAAATCACTAATAATGCAGCTGGACGTGATTTGTTCAAGGCCAACATAGTCAGTTATTTGCAGGGGTTGTCGGATGCCGATGTAATCAGTGACTTTAAAGAAGAAGACATCACAGTAGAAGCTGGAACTGACCGTGACTCAATTTTGGTTAACTTAGCAGTAAAGCCTTTAGATTCAATGGAGAAGCTTTACATGACAATGGTCGTTCAATAATTAGGAGGTAAAAATAAATGGCAGATGAAACAGTAAGTTCAGCTAGTTTTTTAAATGGGCGTGACACCATTTCAACAAAAGACGCGAAGGTATATGCCACTATTAATGGGCAGATTATTCCGCTAATTGAATGTAATGAATTCAGCGCTAAGTTGGAGAAAAATAAAGAAAAAGTATCAACACTTGGCAGTCATTGGGTTCACAAGAAAGTCACGTCTGTTGAAGGTACGGGGTCATTAGGCGGCTACCTTATCAATTCAAACTGGACAAAATATGCTTTGCCGTATGTTCAGGGTGGCAAGGACTTGTATTTTGAAATCACTTTTACAATTAATGATTCGACTAGCCGAGCAGGCGAGCAAACAATCCAATTAGGTGAGGTCAACTTAAACGACATTCCTTTTGCAGATTTCAAAGCAGATGATGGCGTTATGCAATGGAAGACGGATTTCACGTTTGAGCAAGTAAACCTAGTTACACCATTTAGCGGATTAAATTAATAGGAGAAAACAAATGACTAAAGAATATAACGTTAATGACTTTTTGGCTGAAAATGTTAAACAAGAAAGAATCACTAAAGAAATAAAAATTTCTGGTTATAAGAAACCTTTTGTTATCCAAAGTGTGACGTCCGAAGAGTTTGATGAAATGCAAAAGCAAGCCACCCGAGAATTGATTAATCCAAAAACTTATCAAGAAGTCTCCAAGACGGATAATAGTAAGTTCGGTGACTTGTTAATTGAAAAAGCAGTAGTAGTTCCTAACCTACACGATGAAAAGTTACAAAAGAGTTGGGGATGTTTAGCTGAGCCAGCTAAATTATTAAGAAAAATGATTCCTAAAGCTGGAGAATATGGTGATCTCATGGAGGAAATTCAAAAAATATCTGGATTTGATGCGGATAAATTAAGTAACTTTGTCGAACAGGCAAAAAATTAATAGAGTCCAATAGGGACTTTAATTATTGCTATTACGTTATTAATGAGTATCACTGGACACCTAGTCAATACGCTCAACTGTCTTTGAAAGAAAAGGCAATAGTACAGGCTTCGATTGATATACGGGTTAAAGCTGAAGAAAAGGCACAGAAAGAGGCAGAACGTGAAGCTAAGAGAAACAGATAGAAAGGAGGAAAAACATGGCAACAATTAGTGGAACGCTCCGTATCAATGACGCGTTCAGCAATACGTTAAACCGTTTCAACGCAGGTATACAACGTAGTGTTGCTGCGACTAATAGACTTAAGTCCACACTAAATAGTGGCAATAACAGTATGAATGCTCTAGGTAACAGTGCCAATAAGGCTAATGTGGGCTTGCGTCAGATAATAGCAGGTTCTGCATTTGGAAGCATGATTAGCAATGCAGCTAGTGCTGCGTCTAATGGGATGAGAGCATTTGTGGGCGAATTGAATGAATCAACTATTGCTTGGTCTACTTTTGAAGGAAACATGCGCCAAATCGGGAAAAGTCCTACAGAAATCAATACAGCTAAAAATGCTTTGCAAAAATTTGCGCAAGACACTATTTATTCATCGGCAGATATGGCATCAACTTATAGCCAACTAGCTGCAGTAGGTACCAAAAATACTACACAGTTGGTTAAAGGATTTGGTGGCTTAGCTGCTGCTGCAAATGACCCTAAGCAAGCAATGAAAACCTTGTCGGAGCAGGCTACGCAGATGGCTGCTAAGCCCATGGTGCAATGGCAAGATTTCAAACTGATGCTTGAGCAGACCCCAGCAGGTATGGCCGCTGTTGCCAAAACCATGGGAATGGACACTAGGCAACTTTTGCAAGCTGTTCAAAATAAAAATGTTAAAACTGAAGACTTCTTAGCAGCGATTGCTAAAACTGGTACTAATGCCAATTTCAGTAAAATGGCTACAAAGTATAAAACAGTCGGTCAGGCTCTTGACGGTTTGAAAGAAACATTAGCCAATAAAGTTCAACCACAATTCAAGAAACTAAGTGATATTGCTATACAGTCAATTAGTAATATTACTGATAAATTAGGTGGTATCGACTTTGCATCTGTAGTAGATAAATTGATTAATGGCATTAATAGAGCAAAAAAAGCTACTAGTAGTTTTTCTAAAGGATTTTCAAGTCAGTTTGGCCAAAATCAATTTAAAAATATAATTGGACAAATTGGAAGTAGTCTTAGAACGTTATCGAGCGGTCTATCTAACAATCAAGGGATTAATAGCGTAATGTCTAATCTTGGACAGGGTATAGGCAAATTTGTTTTTGACATGGCAAAAGGTATCGCTAATATAGCTCAAGCAATATCACAAATTAATCCAAGTACGCTTAAAGCGCTAGGGGCAGCATTTGTTGCTTTGAAATTTGGAACAAATGGACTAAAACTAGCTGCTATTGCAGCAGGGTTAAAAGTCATTAGTTCACTCGACCCTGGTCAAATTCAACACCTAGCTACTGCTATAACTACTTTAGCAAGTGCTTTTGTGGCATTTAAAGGGGTCAGTGCAATAGGTGGATTTTTAACAAATGCTATATCTAGCATCACGAGTGTTTTAAGTTACATACCAGCTATTATTGGAACACTTACAGGACCAATTGGTTGGGTACTAATGGGTATTGGTGTTCTAATAATCGGAGCTATCAATGCTTGGCAAAACAATATACTTGGCTTTAGAGATAGAATGCAAAATTTGTTCAGTAATTTTGGCAATATCACTGCACCACTAAAAAGTGCTTTTAGCGGACTAGGAGAAGCACTAGCACCTGCGAGTGGCGCATTATCTGTCTTCGGTAAAGTATTAGGCGGAATTAGTGTTACGGCTATATATGGCATTGCTATTGCCTTAGGATTATTAGCTGACAAAATGACAAGATTAGTTAGAGTGTTATCTATTGGAGCTAATTCAATTAGAGGTGTTGTTGATGGATTTGGTACTGTTGGATCTGCTGCTAAAGATTTATTTACTGGCAATTGGAGTTTTAGCGGAGCTAAAGGGGCAGCTAGAAACCAAATAAAAGACTTTGAGAACATAGGGGATGCATTTAGTCACTTAGGCGATCATGAAGCTACTAACGGAGTAATTAAATCACTGCAAGGGATAGATATGCAGGCTAAGAAGACTAAAACAAGTCTAAACTCCATAAAGATGCCCGACATAGCTACTAATAATAAGACTATGTTTAATATGAGTAATGTTAATGCTCAAAAAGCAAAACTTTCCAAATCAAAAGTAGAAATTCCTGCAGCATACAAAATTAACTCTTCTTCTCTTTTAAAAACAAAAGTGAAGGCAGATGCTACTCCTGCTGAAAAAGATATGCAAAAACTATTTAGCGGAGCAGGAAACAACAAGATTAAGTTAAATGTACAAAAGCCTAAAGTACCGACTCCAACATCTCCTAAGATGAAGCCTATTAAAGTTAAAGTTGCCAAGCCTAAAGTGCCAACACCAGCAATGCCTAAAATGAAGACTGTTAAAGTTAAGGTGGCTAAGCCAAAGGTTCCACAGCCGACAATGCCAAAACTTAAAACTATACCAGGTCCAAAAATTGGCAGGGCTAAAACTGGTGCATTTTTGGCAAGTGTATCCTCAGCTATTAATCAAGCTGCAGCAATTGCGCAATCAGGTGTTGGCCCTATGTTTAGTGCAGGGGCAATGATTGGACAAGGATTAGCAGCAGGTATGCAATCAGCAGTTGGTGCTGTAGCTGCTGCTGCAAATGCACTGGTTGCTCAGGCAGACAGAGCTGCACGTGCTAAGGCTAAGATCCACTCACCATCAAGGCTATTTGCTGAAATTGGTGGGTTCTTAGGTCAAGGTATGGCAGTAGGTATGGATAGCACACAAGGACTAATTGCAGATTCGAGTGCTGCCATGATTGCCACAGCAACTCCAGATGATGTAGGTATTAACTACGGTTTTAACGGCACAGCTAAGAATTTAGTTGGAGCCAAATTTGGCGGAAATAGTTCAAGCACAGACGACCATAGTTCAGCCATAACCATTGAAAGTGGTGCTATTCAAATCAATAGTACTGGTAGTGCTGAATATGATGCTGATATGCTTTTAGAAGCAATTGAAAACAGAATAATGTCTCAAAGCGAAAAAGCTCTGAGTTAAAAAGATAGAAGGTGATATTAATGGATGGTTTTGGTATTTTCTTGACAGATTATAAGACGAGTAAAACTATCCAATTGCCGGTTAACCCGGCTGAATTAAAGCTCAAATACGAAGGAGACAACTCTAGTCAATCAGTTGTTAACCTTGGTGAGATTAATCGGCTGGGCAACTTAAAGTTGGTTGGGACAACAATAGAAAGTACACTTCCGTGTGATGTGACTACATATGTTGCAGATGATAATTTGCAAGAGCCACAATTCTATATTAATTTCATTAAGAAAATTCAAAAAGCAAAGGGACACATGCAATTAGTAGTTGCTAATACAAAAATCAGCATGCCGATGACTATTGAAAGTTTCGAATATGGTTTTGCTGATGGCTATGATGAAGAGTATGTTTACACATTGGAATTAAAACAATATCGTGAGTTTGCAGCTACTAAAGTTTCTAAATCAAAAAAGAAGAAGAAATCTAAAAAAGGTAAAAAGCGGATTTCTCCACCCAAGAAATTTGGAGTGGGCTCAAGCGTTGTAGTTAACGGCAGGTTGTATATGGATTCAAACGGCAATGGACCTGGAGCATATGAGAAAAACGCTAAGCGTCAAGTAATCAACATTGCTACGGGTCATAAGTATCCTATTTGTGTTGGTATCAATGGTGCGGCACGTGGCTGGGTTAAGAAAAGTGATGTGAAAAAAGCATGATAACAATATTTGAGTTAGTGCGTCGCAGTAATCTTTATCGAAAGTCTAAAAAGAACGGCAAAGGGACTACTTACGATATGCGTGAAGTAGTGACAAACGTTAAATGGATAACCGACCTTAACTTTAGTGCTGGTGAATTGTCTTTTGACTTAATCCAAAATGCTCATCCGATAATTCCATACTCAGGAGACATTATTAAGTTCAAATGGGACAGTAGCAAAATTTTTTACGGATATGTTTTTAAATATGCCGTCAAAGACGACAATACAGTCAGTGTCACATGCTATGACAAAGAGCGCTACTTGAAAAACCAAGACTCAATTGTATGGCAGTCAGGCACTATTGCCGATCGTTTTAACAATGTCTGCAAACGTGCAGGAATTAAACATAAGGTAGTTAATAAACCTACTCACAAGGTGGCAGCTGAAGTATGCGACGGTAAAACATACTTTGATATGCTCAAGAGTGCTATTACTAAGACAAAGACAGCAACTAAGCACATGTATTATGTTTATTGCAACTACGACACGGTAGAGCTACGTAGAGCACCGTATAAGAAACTGAAAATTATAATTAGTAGTAAGTCCGCAATGACGGGCTTTTCTTATGCCGTTGATATTAATAATACAGCCAACGTGGTTAAAGTGATCCAAAAAGACACGAAAAAAGCTAAGTCGAAATCAGCCACCGCCAAGCAAGACGACCCTAAGCATACCAGTTTTAAATCAACTAGTGCAAAAGGTAAATCAACGGAGCAATGGGGCAAATTGCAGGTTACTGTAAACAAAAAGAACAAGGCTAACCATGCACAGATGGTTAAGCAAGCAAAAGATGAGCTACGTAAGCGCAATAAAGCTAATAAAACATTGACCATTGACTGTATTGGCAATGTTGACCTTGTTGCTGGAAATGCAGTAACAATCAAAATCAACGATATTAATAAGACGTTGAAGAATTGTCCAATATTAAAGGCGGAACATAATTTTGGTACTGATTATACGTGTCATTTAACAATGAAAGTAGGTGCGGAATGGCTGGAGAACTAATAATTGAAATGCTAAAAAACCGCGGTGGCAAAGACAGTGATTATGCTGATGTTGTCTATGGCGAAGTAATCAGTGATAAGCCGTTGAAAGTACAACTATCAAACAACATGGTTATTGATGACAATTTTATTGTCTTAGGTAGACACATTGGTAAATACAAGGTAACTGGTAAAGGCGAAGTAAATGGGCAGAAGATTAGTTTTAAGAACTTAGAAATAGACAATAGCCTTAAAAAAGGCGACAAAGTAACCATGATTCGCATGGATGGTGGTCAGCAATTTTACTTATTCGAACGAGAGGAGGGCTAGAATGGACGAAGACAGCAACATCATCGTTACTGAAGATGATGACAATGATATTGAACTAGAAGACAATGATGTTGATACCGAAGAAGATGACGATGAAGTCCTGGAAGATGAGTCAACTTTGACGTTTAAAGTCGAAAATGGACGAATTCGAGGCAAGGTTGACGAACAGGCAGCTATGGTTCAAGCAATTGACAAAATACTTCAAACTGAACGTCTAGTTTATCCTATATATTCTGAGCAATATGGTAATGATTTTAATGATTTAATTGGGAAAAGTATGGGTTACGCCAAAGTTGAAGTTGACCGAATGCTGAAAGAGGCATTACTAGCTGACGACCGAGTTACTGATGTTCAAATTGATGAAATAGAACAGATTAGCCGTGACACCTTGCAAGTTAAAGGTACATGTTTCACTGTTTTTGGGAAAATCAATATAGATAGTGAGGTGAGCGTTGATGAATCCTGATGAATTAGCTGCTAATTATATGGCGCAAGATTTTGAATATTGGCTTAATCTGATGCTAGATAATGTACCAGATGATATTGACCAGCGGGTGGGCTCAATTATATATGATGCAGTAGCTCCTGCAGCTATGGTAATGGCACAACAGTCACTGTCATTAGCTAATATTGTCAAGCAAACTTATATCAAGACAGCTCAAGGCCAATTTCTTGACTACAGAGCAGCTGAACACGGCACAGCCAGATATGCAGCAACCCAAACGGAAGTTAAGGCTAAATTTTTAGATTCAGATGGTAATCCAATTAATAACGTACAGATAGGCGACCAATTCGCAAGCATTGGTGAAACGCCTATTTTTTATACTGTTAAAAAAATCAATGATGATTTAACCGGAGAATTAACTGCCGATGACCCGGGAACGACGGCCAACTCTTACATTGGGCAGATACTGCCAGTAACCAGTAACGACAGCCTGTCATGGGCAGAAATTACTGAAATAGTTGCTCCTGCTCGCGATGAAGAAACAGATGACCACCTGCGTGACCGTTTATTAAGAGCTGATGACTGGATCGCCTATGGTGGTAACATTACAGACTATTTAGCTATGCTTGCAAAAATAAGCGAAGTTGGCGCTGGACAGGTTTATCCAGTCTGGAATGGCGCGGGCACTGTTAAGCTTGTTATTGTTGACAATAATTTAATGCCTGCTAGTGCCGACTTAGTTAAAAAGGTTAAAAACATAATTGATCCTACTGACAATGAGAGTCAAGGTTATGGCTTGGCTCCAATCGACCATCAAGTAACTGTCGTTGCACCAACACCTTTGACGGTTAACATAGCAGCAACAGTTAACATTGAGGGTACACATAGTGCAGACCTAGTTAAAGCTAAGATTAAGACCGCCATCGAAGAGTATTTCAAGTTGCTAAGACAGAGCTGGAACAATATTAATGCAAAGACTGGACGAGGTTACTCTCAAACAATTTATCGCTCCAAAATACTGTCACAAATTATGATGGTTGACGGGGTAATCAATGCATCTGTTCCAACTTTGAACGGTACCGACCAAGATATTGCGCTAGTGTTTAACAATCAAACATCACAACTGCCAGTTTTAGGGGAGGTAAAGTTAGATGGCTAACAATCTAATGGACTATCTACCCGACTATTACGATGGCGTCTATGAAATGGAAGCTATCATGCATGCTCAGGGTGACGTCTTAGACAGGGCAGAAAGTGAACAGTTTCGACTGCTTTTAAACCAGTTCGTCACGCAGACAGATGCCAAGGGGATTTCAGTTTTTGAAGACCAAGTTGGCATTAAGCCTGCTCCAAATGATGATTTAGAGACAAGGCAAAACAAGGTACTAATGCGTTTATTGCCACCAAGACCAATTACTATTGGCTACTTGCGTGACTTATTTGCGACCCTTAAAATTCCTGCGACAATCACAGTTATTCAGAGAGATGCAATAGTAGAAGCTAAAAGTGCCGAAATTGATAGTAGCCAAATTGAAAATATTAAGTATCTGCTTAACATCTACCTCCCTGCTAACATGATTTATGAAATCAGAGTTGCACTAAACAGAGCAGAAATATCAAATGATATCAAAATTGGCATTGGCACGTGGTCTAAAGCAACAACTACAGCGCAAGCTAATGTGTCTCAATTTAAAAACTAGAAAGGAGTGGTAATTTGTCAAAATATAATAAGACGATATTAACCAATGCAGGGCTTGATTTAGCTGCTAGAGCCAGTTCTGGAAAAGCAAAGTTCACAATTACCAGAGCAGCTACTTCAACCGAAAAACTAGCAGATAAGAGTATAAGTGAGCTGCAAAAACTAACCGCACTGCCTAGCCTGATGCAATATGGCGAGATTAACAATGTAGCTGATTCTGCCCAAGATAAAAATATTGTCATTGGTACAGAGTTGATTTTTAACAATAAAGATTTGACTACGAGTTACAATGTCAACACTGTTGGGCTTTTTGCTAAAGAAGATGGCAGCAACAAAGAGATTCTTTACGCATTAACTACTGCGGCTGAGCCTGAAACGATGCCTGACTTTAAAGATAAGGTATTGTTCAAATTCAACATGACCATGTTTGTGGTAGTTGGCCAAACTGATAATGTATCAGTCAATGTTACAGATAATGGTGTAGTTACACAGCAACAGTTGTCCGATATTATTGATAAGTTATCGACTAAAGAAGATTTGGCCAAGATGCACAAGGATAGCAATGATCTAGCGATGCTTGCAAATCCCGATAGCATAGTATCCAATCAGACAACTAACTTGGATACTTTCACAACAAAAGGAATCACCAAATTCCAAAATGCACAGTTATCGTCAGCTGGTTACATGCAGGCATTTGACCAGTCAACCACTGGACTTAATGGTTGGATTTTTAACATCTACAGCAACGATAGTGCTAGCTATATTCAGATTGTGCATATTACTAACACTGCATATAACCAAGGTGCAATGTATTTCTTACGGTCAAAAGCAAATGGAACTAGCACAGAGGATTTTGCAAGGTTATCTACAATAAAAGACCACGCTCAATTCTTCTCCTTAACGCAAAGGGACGCTAAAGATGTTGTTGCAAGGGATGAAAACAAGAGCTTCAATCCTGATAACGTGGTTGATTCGGGTGTACACCGCATTAGTAGCACTAAAATCAATGCCAAGTATGACGTGACAGACCCGAAAGATGCTAACAGTGGCTATAGCTTTTCAGGCTTTTACTGGGGATGGTTATTTAATTTAAATTTTGATGACAGCCCAACCAGTAATGCTGTCTATCAACTGCTAGTGATTAATAGTGGTATATATTTCCGCGAAATATCTGTTAAAACCAATGATTTCCCAGCTTTCAACAGTTTCAGCTTTGCCAAAGATATTGCCAATCTTCAAACAGCGATTGCTAATGCGGGCTCGGTAAAAACTATTGGCGGCAAAAAGCCTGACGATAAAGGTAACATCAATTTGTCATCTTTCGAGAATCCCGACTTCGTTTACAAATACAAAGACACGCTTGACGTTGATAAAGCCACTACACCAGGTATCTATTCGTTGATGGATACTACATTGACATGCTCAATTAACACTAATGCGCTAAGTGCAGTTCCAGGAAACACAGACGGTACAACATATACAGGATATTTGGTTGTCTATAAGCACGATGCTGCCAACATTACGCAAGAGTTACGGATCTATACAGGACGGACAGTTCCAGATTTTACTATTAGTACAAGAGGCATCTATGGCAATGGTAAATATCGTCCTGACTTTCGACGATTAATCAGCGACTACGATTATAAGAACATCATTGGTTATATTGATGGCAAAGAAGTAGTACATCAATGTGCTGATTTAACAAGCGGTATTGCTTATTCAAAAGCAAATCCGAACATAATTGTTGTAACACCTTAATAATAGTAGAAAGGGGATTAATTATGCTGCAAATGAACGGTAAAGAAGTTAATAATCTGATTATGGCAGGTCAACAATTTTCAGCTGTTAAAAGCTCTTTGATTGGTGTTAATGTCCAAACTAAAAAAGGGCAAAAAGTATACTATGTTGGCGATGTTGCATCATCTGCAACAGGACGACTTTCAATTGGTTCTGTTTTCAAAGACGAAATAGTGCCAGTTAAACAATGCCTATTTTTGACTAAAACAGCTAAGCCTGAGGATGGAGAATATTGGGTTCAAGTTCAAATCAGTTTTTCGAGTGAAGGAAATAAGGTTATCTATGCTTCAACGCCATGTTATATGCGGTTGTCAGACGTAGTCATCCAAAGTGAAAGTGGGGGGGTAAATAGTCCCTCCTATGTACTATTCATATATAAATTAGAAGATATGAGGGAGGTGACTCCTTCATGTCGCTAATGATGAACGGTAAAGAAGTTAATCACTTAATTATCAGCGGAGAACAATTTGATAAAAGCTATACTGCTGGAGTTAAGGCTAAGGTTATTTCATCAATGGCTTGGATAGGTTCAGTAAAAAAGAACGGAACAATTGCTAATGGTACTGTTGGAGGAGGCGGATATGCCAAATCACTTGGCGATATTGTAACTGTAATTGGTATATATAAAAATGCAGCTGCAATACTGACAGATGACAGGGAGACTATTAATTTTGGAAGTTGGATATCATTGAACGATATTGAATTTATAGATTAGGAGACAAAAATGACAGAAACAACGAATACAGTTAATCAAGACAATAGCGGTGCTGATGTAGCACCTAAAGATGATGTGAAAGGTTTCATTCAAGTATATAAATCAACTGATGAAAATCCTTGCGAGGTTTGGTTCGCACCTCGAGATGCAGAAATTATCCGACCTTATACGCAGATACCACCAGACCCCGATTTGAAAGATCCAAAATTCGATTTTATCAATTATAAGTGGTTAGACTTAGGCGGAGCAACACAGGCTCAGAAATTAAATAGCTTAGCAGAAAAAATCGAGAGCTTGCAACAAGATGTGGCTGATGGAAAAGTTAACCAAGAAGAAATTAATCAGAACCTTGGCACATTAACTGATTTAGTATCGGCAGTAGCAGGTACTTTTGATACGGAAGAGGGCACTAAAAATGAATAAGACTGAGCTTTTCAAAAGTGCGTATATCTACCTATATAAAAGGGGTGTCTACGACAAAGCCAAAGTTGCTAGCTTTGTTGGCAAGACTATTGATGCTGCTGCGTATAAAGAGATTACAGGTGATGACTATGTTGACCAAATTGAAACAGCTAATTAGAAATGCTGACAACAATTTTAACCAATTACTAATAGGGGTGCTAATCATATTGATTGGCATTTTTTTATGGGCGGACAAGAATTATTTCTTTTGGCCACCTCAACTTCGTCCACTAATGAACAGTGAATGGTCGGATATCATCTTTATTATTTTAGGCATATGTTTATTTTGTACTGCTTTAACAGGTAATCGCAGTAGACGATTTCAAAGCATCTTGCTGATAGTCGCAAGTGCAGCTGTGGCCATGATGCTGGTTGAGCAGTTATGGCATGTGTTGTTTGCACATAAAATTGAAATGATTATGGCAGTTATCTTAGACGCAGGGCTATTAGTAATGCTTATCAGGTGTGCATATAAAAATTAAGGGGGCGATCACTTGCGCGAATTATCAAATTGGATACAAGTGTTCGCTGGCGCAATTAGTACGTTAATAGCTGCTGTTGCGGTGTCACACAAGACCAACAGAGCAGACTATGATGCCATTATAAATGAGCATAAGTCGGAACGAGATGAATTAAAGAAGGAGAGGGACGAATTTAAAAAAAGCTATTACGAAGAGCGAGAATTGAGAACTAAAGCAGAGAACGAAGCTCTTGAATATAAAACAAAATGCAAAATTTTAGCTAAAGAGTTAAAACGAAAAAATGAGCACTAAGACAATGTCTGAGTGCTTTTTATTTGAAAGGAATTGGAAATGACGAATTTATACATAATTATCGGACTGGTGTTATTAGCATGTGGAGCATGGACACTTTACTACAAAAAGCACCCGTCAAAAAGCAAGATAGTTAATACAATTAGTCTTTATGTTGAAACGGTTAAAAAGCTAACTATTGTCTTTGTACAATTTGCTGAAAAAACTGATTTAACGGGTGAGCAAAAAATGCAAAAGGTTATTGATAAGGTGACACAAACTTTGAAAAAACAAGGCTTGCCAGTACCAGACTATGTAATAGATTTGATTAAAGCATTTGCAGAGCAGGAAGTAGCAAATATTAAAAAGGAGAACAAATAATATGAAGAGAAATTATAAATATGCATTATCTGACAACGAAGGTAGCTCACATTTAGCAAAGCGTAACTTTATCGTGGCTCACTCAACCGCTACACCAAATGGTGAAGCTTGGGCTGTAGCTAGAAATATGAAGACTGGCATTAATACTAGTCAAACCTATGTCCACTTAGTTATTGATGATGAAAATATCTATCAGGTCGGCGAAGTTGGCTATGATGCATGGGGTGCAGGTATGCCGGCTAATAGTATGGCACCAGTTCAGATTGAGCTGTGTGAGTTTACCAATCATAAGCGAGCAATGAAAGCCTATAAGCACTACGTTAACTGGCTACGTTGGTCTGCTAAAAAATATGGTATTCCTCTAACTTTAGACAACGACAAGCCAACAGGAATTAAGACACATGCTTGGCTAGTTCAACATGGATACAGTAACACTAATCATACTGATCCATGGGGTTATTTGACCAAACTTGGAATCAGCAAGGCGCAATTTGCCAAAGACTTGAAAAAGGGCTTTAGTGGGAAAAACATCAAAAATACTAAATAATAATCAATAAGCCACTCTGGAGCGTTGCTCTGGGGTGGCTTTTTTTGGTGCTATAATTAAAGAAAAAGTGAGGTAGGTATATATGAAAAATAAAAAATACTGGTGGTGGGGAGTATATGTAGTCTCTATTATTATAATATTTAGTTCTTCATTTTTAAAAAAATATAATTTAATTTTTGAAAGGGTAGCGTTTATTAGAGGAGGTTTAGTGCTTTTTATTAGCATCATATTCCTTTTACAAGTGGCTTATTTTAATAAAAAAGAACAATTCAATAAAGACTCCCTTTATATATTTTTAAGTTGCAATATACCATTATTTCTATTATCTATAGTATTAGTTATTGTGGCAATTTTTCCAGACACACACAAATTTTTAAAAGATTTAGCATTTTTTTCAGCTTTTATAATTATTATTCTTTCAATTTATTTTTGGATTATTTATTTATGGCGTTGCAATAAAACGATTGTTGAAATTAGAAAAGATAAGTACCTTTTTTCAATTAAAATGATCAGATTAATGCTAAATGCAACATTAGTTTGTTTTTCAGCTACTGTAATTATTCGTTTTCTCCCTAACAAACAAATTGTTTTAAAATCAGTATATCAAGTTATCAATGTTCTTATAAATGCCATGTACCCTTTTATTGATATGTATGTTTATGTCCGTTCAGAAATTGACAAATTTGATAAGCAGGAAAAAGAGAAAATGACTAAGGAAACGAATGGGAAAATAAAGAAAAAAGTTAAACCATAAAATTGCTTTTTTATCACTTAGGTTTTACAATTATACCAAACTAATGTTTGGGCGATGTGCAATGACCAGAGAATTTGACAAACGAGTAGATGATTTTTTTAGGACATATCAAGATCGTGGCATGAAGAAGTGGCAGGGATTTATGCTAAGCGATTTTACTTCTAAAGTTGGTAAGATTGACAAGGAACGCGCACAGGTTTATGAAAAAAAGAAACCAATGTCTCTTGAATCAATCAGTGAAATATTGATGATTGCTTATGCTAATCATAGATCAGTATCAGTACAGTTGAAGCAGGTTGATAATGACGATAAATTCTTGCCTGATATAGTTGGTACCGTAGATGGCTATCAAGTTGACCATGTAGTTATTTCGGGTGAATGGATTGAGTTGGAAGACATTAATAATGTAGAAATAGATTAAAAGAGTAGTTAATAAAACCACTCTTTTTTGTTTTAAATATTTAGCATGGATAAAACTAGATTTAAAAATACTAATATTTCAAAAATTATACCATCACTGTTTAATTTGAAAAGGTCACACATTTGGCTTTCAAATAATGTAGAATAAAATTATAATGACAAGAGATTTTTAAAAGACTAGCTTTCTTTTGAAAGGATTTAGGCAAGAGACAATGATTACTTTTATCATAGTAGTACTAGATTTTTGTGTAACGGGTTCTATTATTTACATGTTATACCATGACTATAGACTTAAAAAGTCAGGATCAACGGAAAAGCCACTTAAAAAGAAGTGGCAATATTGGCTAAGTATATTTGCGCTATTTTGTGTAATAGGTGTGGCAGCATCTTTTGATAATACCGATACTACTGCTCAAAATGAAAATAGCAGTGATACAGCACAATCAAAAAGAAAAAAGAAAAGGCAGAAAGTTGCAGATAAAAAAGCTGCTCAAACTGTTAATGATGACGATTCTGAAGACGGCAATGGTGAAATTGACTCTAAAGAAGCAAATACTAACATTGCTATGCTGTTAAGGGATGATCAAAAGGATGCCACAAAAGGAAAAGAAAAATATGCTTATGCACTATATCTTAAAAATATAAAATACAACAAAGACAGCGTAGAGGTTCAAGTTACTAACGACTTCTTTAATCTTACAAATGATGAAAAAGATATTGTTGCCGAAAGAGTTCAAGGCGTAGTTGGAGCTGGTATTTCCATGACTGACAGTAACTATGAACCAAAAGATGACCAAGAAGGATATTATTTAAGCTTTTATTACAGCAAAATAGCTGTAGGACATTCAAAAATGTCAGACTCACATGAATATAAGTGGTACAAGTCAGCTAATAAATAAAAACACGGGGTCTGATGTTAACTGTTATAAGTTTGGTAAATGGTCATTATGGTGATAAGATAGTCTTAAACATGGATATGAACTAATCACGGCATTCATGTAAGCTTCTTTTAGGCAACAATATGCTATAATCTTTCTAAGATTATGAGATATATGAAGTAGGCAGGTCTAGCAAATTGCTAGAGCTGCTTTTAAGTGTAAAAGGGACAAAAAAGGGACAAAAATAATAAATTATCTGGGAAATTTTTGGAATTTTATGGAAGATTATGGAAGTAAAAATACTAATATATCAGCATAAATTAAGATATAAAAGGGGATGAACAAAACAAATGATATATTTTGACAACAGTGCCACCACTAAAATTGATCCTTCAGTTTTAGCCACTTATGATCAGGTTGCGCAAACAATTTGGGGTAACCCATCAAGTTTGCACAAATTAGGTGATCGGGCGTTTCAATTATTGGAGAGTTCACGAAAACAAATTGCTAACTTATTGGGTACGCAAGCAGATGAAATTTTCTTTACTTCAGGTGGAACTGAATCAAATAATTGGGCTATTAAAGGAACGGCTTTTCAAAAACGTAAATTTGGCAAGCATTTAATTACTTCTAGTGTTGAACATGCTTCTGTTACCAATGCTTTTAATACCTTAGAGTACTTAGGCTTTAATGTTACGAGATTGCCAGTGGATAAAGAAGGTAGAGTTAATGTCAATGATTTGCGTAACGCAATTGATTCTGATACAACTCTAGTTTCAATTATGGGTGTTAACAATGAAATTGGTACCATTCAGCCAATTGAAGAAATTAGTGATTTACTATCTAATTATCCAAATATCATGTTTCATGTTGATAATGTGCAGGCATTAGGTAAAAATATTTGGCCACGTGTTTTTACGCCACGTGTTGATTTTTCAAGTCTATCTGCGCATAAGTTTCATGGCCCTCGTGGTACTGGTGTTTTTTATAAAAAAGAAGGCAAAATGATTGCTCCGCTCCATGATGGTGGAGGACAAGAAAAGAGCCTTCGTTCAGGTACTGAAAACTTGCCTGCAATTGCTGCAATGGCGAAAGCAATGCGTCTGATTTTGGATGACGAACCTGAAAAAGCGGCACGTGAAGAGGCAATTAAGGCGAAAATTGTTAATTACTTGCAAGATAAACCTGGTATTACAATTTTTTCACCAGTTTCAACTGGCTTTGCGCCACATGTTCTTTGCTTTTCGCTTGAAGGTATTCGAGGTGAGACTCTCGTTCATACGCTCGAAGATCATGATATTTATACTTCAACAACGTCTGCTTGTGCTTCAACTAAAGTAGATGAAGCAAGTACTTTGATTGCAATGAATGTTGATGACAAAATAGCTACAAGTGCAATCCGCATGAGTTTTGATGAAACTAATACACTGGATGAAGCAGATGAATTTATTAAAGTTTTTGATCAAATTTATCGTCACTTCGCTCAGATAAATCATTTAGGAGAGTAGTTTTTAATGGAATATACGGAAATTATGATTCGCTACGGCGAGCTTTCAACCAAGGGAAAGAATAGGAAGGACTTCATTGGTCGCTTAGCAGGAAATGTAACTAAAGTTCTGCGTGACTTTCCGCAAGTCGAAATTCATCCCAAGCATGATCGCATGCATATTGTTTTAAATGGTGCACCATTTAAACAAGTTGATCAACACTTAAAAAAGGTTTTTGGTATTCAAACCTATTCCCCAACGATTAAGACTGAGAAGACTTTAAAGGATATTGAGGAAACGGCGTTAGCCTTAATGAAGGAAACCTATCACGAAGGGATGACTTTTAAGGTTAATACCAAGCGTAGCGATCACCATTTCACTTATGATACCAACGAATTGAATTTAATGGTTGGTGACTATTTGTTTGATCACATGTCCAACCTAAAAGTTGAAATGAAGCATCCCGACATTGTTTTGAGAATTGAAGTTCGTCAAGATGCAGTTTACATCTCTGATGAGTTGCTTCATGGTGCTGGCGGAATGCCGGTTGGAACGGGTGGAAGAGCAGTAATGATGCTTTCCGGTGGAATTGACTCTCCAGTTGCTTCCTACTTAGCATTAAAACGTGGTGTTGACATTGAAATGGTTCATTTTTATAGCCCACCATACACAACTGAGAAGGCTTTGAATAAGGCAAAAGAGTTGACTGGAATTTTGGCAAATTATGCTGGTCGAATTAATTTTATCGCTGTCCCATTTGCTGAGATTCAAGAAACTATTAAAGAAAAAATTCCTGAAGGCTACTTGATGACAGTTCAACGTCGTTTCATGTTAAGACTTGCTGATTTGATTCGCGAGAAGCGTAAGGATTTAGCGATTTTTAACGGAGAATCTGTTGGTCAGGTTGCTTCACAAACATTGGAATCGATGGCAGCAATTAATGATGTGACGACTACACCTGTCCTTCGTCCTGTTGCAACAATGGATAAGACAGAAATTATCAGTTTAGCTGAAAAAATTGGCACTTTTGATTTGTCAATTCAACCGTTTGAAGATTGCTGTACTATTTTTGCGCCACCACGTCCAAAGACAAAACCTAAAATGGATAAAGCACGTGAATATGAAGCTAGACTGGATGTCGATGGTTTAATAGAACGTGCACTTGATGGTATTGAAGTTACACCAATCTATCCAGATGAGAAATTCCTAGCTAATAAAGCTGAGGAAGATACTGCATTACTGTAAAAAACATGCTATAATGGCAACAAAGTAATAATCAAGAGGTATTAATCTTATAAATAGAGAAAGGTCCATTGTTGGTGAAAGACCGAAGGAAGATTAGTTGGTAGCTTGATTGAAAACTGATTAGCTGAACTGGTAGTAAGCTAGTCCGGTGATTTGCCGTTATCATGTTTTAAGAGAGGTAGGACATCGTCTTACCTAACTTAGGTGGTACCGCGGTTAATTATATCGTCCTAAACAATTTTTAAATTGTTTAGGACTTTTTTATTGGGAGGAAAAATATGAAAGATTTAGCACCTAAATATGACCCCCGTGAGGTTGAAGAGGGCAGATATCAAAAATGGCTAGATCAAGATTTGTTTAAGCCATCGGGTGACAAAAAGGCACATCCGTATTCAATTGTTATCCCACCTCCAAATGTAACTGGAAAACTGCATTTGGGTCACGCATGGGATACTGCAATTCAAGATACTTTGATTCGTTATAAGAGAATGCAAGGTTATGACACTTTGTATTTGCCAGGGATGGATCATGCTGGTATTGCTACACAAGCTAAGGTTGAAGCTAAGTTGCGTAAACAAGGCAAAGATCGTCATGAAATGGGACGTGAAGCCTTTGTTAAGCAAGTTTGGGATTGGAAAGATGAATATGCTGGAATAATTAAGAGCCAATGGGCTAAGTTAGGCTTGTCACTTGATTATTCCCGTGAGCGTTTTACGCTTGATGAAGGTTTATCAAAAGCTGTTCGTCGCGTTTTTGTCCAATTATATAATGAAGGCTTAATTTACCGTGGCGAATATATCATTAACTGGGACCCAGAATTACAGACGGCTTTAAGTGATATCGAAGTTATCCACCAGGATGATCAAGGTGCGTTCTATCATATTAAATATCCATTTGCTGATGGCTCTGGTTTTGTTGAAATTGCAACTACTCGTCCTGAAACAATGTTTGGTGATACTGCTGTTGCAGTTGCTCACGGTGATGAACGCTACAAAGACATCGTTGGTAAAGAATTAGTTTTGCCGTTAGTGGGACGCCACATTCCTATTATTGAGGATCAACACGTTGACCCTGAATTTGGAACCGGTTTGGTAAAAATCACACCAGCCCATGATCCTAATGACTTTGCTGTAGGTAATCGTCATAATTTAGAACGAATCAACGTAATGAACGATGACGGTACAATGAATGAGAATGCTGGTAAATATGAAGGCATGGATCGTTTCGAATGCCGTAAAGCAGTAGTCGAGGATTTAAAGAAGCAAGGTTACCTAATTAAAGTTAAGCCAATCGTTCACTCGGTTGGACACTCTGAGCGTTCCGGCGTTCAAGTAGAACCTCGTTTATCAACCCAATGGTTTGTTAAGATGAAGCCATTAGCTGAAGCTGCATTAAAAAATCAGGAAACTGACAATAAGATTACTTTTGTTCCTGAACGATTTGAGCGTACTTTTAAACAATGGATGGAAAACATTCATGATTGGGTTATTTCTCGTCAGTTATGGTGGGGTCACCAAATTCCAGCTTGGTATAACAAGAAGACTGGTGAAATGTACGTTGGTGAAGAAGCGCCAAAGGACATTGAAAACTGGAACCAAGATCCAGATGTATTAGATACCTGGTTCTCAAGTGCATTATGGCCATTTTCAACGATGGGCTGGCCAGATGAAGACTCAGCCGATTATAAACGTTATTTCCCAACTAATGCTTTGGTTACAGGCTATGACATTTTACCGTTTTGGGTAGCCAGAATGATATTCCAAGGCTTACACTTCACTCATCAACGTCCATTTAAAGATGCTGTCTTTCATGGATTAATCAGGGATGAGCAAGGGCGCAAGATGAGTAAATCATTGGGTAACGGTGTTGACCCAATGGATGTAATTGATGAATATGGTGCCGACGCCCTACGCTGGTTCTTACTTAATGGTACAGCTCCTGGCCAAGACACGCGTTACAATCCAAAGCAACTTGCATCTGCTTGGAACTTTATCAATAAGATTTGGAATGCTGCTAGATTCGTAATTATGAATTTACCAGAAGATGCACAACCTGCTCATATGCCAGATACAGCTAAATTTGATTTAGCAGATGGTTGGATTTTTGACCGCCTAAATCATACTGTTAGTGAAGTTATTCGATTATTTGATGACTATCAATTTGGTGAAGCTGGTCGTGAATTATACAACTTCATTTGGAACGACTTCTGTGACTGGTACATCGAAATTGCCAAAGTAGCTTTGAATGGTAATGATGAAGAATTAAAAGCAAGAAAACAAGATAATTTAATTTGGATTCTTGACCAAATCTTGCGTTTACTACACCCAATTATGCCATTTGTAACTGAAAAGCTTTGGCTCTCAATGCCACACGATGGTGAGTCAATTATGGTGGCTAAGTATCCTGAGGCACATGCTGAATTTGAAAATGAGCAAGCGCGTCATGATATGGCTTTCTTGATTGAAATTATCAAGGCAGTTAGAAATATTCGTACCGAAGTAAATGCGCCATTATCATCTTCAATTGACATTATGATTCAACTTGAAGACGCTAAGAATGAAAGAATTTTAACTGATAATGAAGATTACGTTAAAAACTTCTTGCATCCAAAGGAATTGACTATTTCGACCCAAATTGCTGCACCGAAACTTGCTAAAACTGCTGTTATTTCAGGTGCACAAGTCTTTATCCCATTAGCTGATTTAGTGAATGTTGATGACGAAATTAAGCGGATGGAAAAAGAAGAAAAGAATCTTCAAGCTGAAGTTGATCGTTCAACTAAGAAATTAGGCAATCAAGGTTTCGTTGCCCATGCGCCAGAAGAAGTAATTGCTAAAGAAAAAGCTAAGAAAGCTGACTATGAAAGTCAACTCGAAAGTGTACGTCAACGAATTGAAGAATTAAAGAAGGGTGAATAAAATTGTTTTTTACCAACGCTCAAGATGTGATTAAGCACTTATATTCACTTCCTAAACTACATGAAAAAGCTGACCTAACCTATATTAAACGTGTCTTAAAACTATTAGGTGATCCACAAGATCAGGTGAAAACGATTCATGTTACGGGCACAAATGGTAAAGGATCTACTTCTTATTATTTGAGTAATTTGTTGCAAAAGGCCGGTCAAAAGACTGGCCTTTTTGTTTCACCGTACATCTTTGAGTTTAATGAGCGAATACAATTAAATGGCCAAAATATTAGTAATTCCGAGTTGGTTAGAATTGCTAATCTAGTTGAAAAAGCACTCGATCAAATTAGAGTCGAAGTTCCCAGTTTTGCTTTAGTGACTTTTGAATATGAAGTTATCATTGCCTTCGTTTACTTTGAACAAGTTAAATGTGACTATGCCGTGATTGAAGTTGGAATAGGCGGCGAACATGACAAAACAAATGTTATTACTCCAGAAGTTAGCATCATTACAACTGTCGGACTTGATCACGAAGATGTAATTGGTCCCACACTACTTGATATTGCTCGTGAAAAAAGTGGAGTTATCAAAACCAAGCGTCCAGTTGTTCTAGGTAATCTACCTAAGGAAGTAATGCCAATTATTGAGGAGAGAGCTCGCGAAAAAAGTGCTCCAATAAGAAAATTGGGTAAGGACTTTTTTGTTTCGGGTGACCAAAAAATACGTTATAGGGATAACAAGAAAAAGTTATCTTTCAATCTTAGACCAGAAGTTGAGGGATTTGACATTGCTGTCGCGATTCAAGCATTTTCGCTTTTACATTTACCTTTAGCGTCTGATGAAATTGAAGAGGCGATTAATCAGACAATTATTCCTGGTCGTTATCAAGTATTGCAGTCTGAGCCATTAATCATTTTAGATGGAGCTCACAATATTCAAGCAATGCAGAACTTGCTTAATTTTATTCATGAGCAAGCACGCCTTCGTCAAAGCACGGTTCGCATTTTAATGATGATGATGCGTGATAAAGATTTAGACGAGGTTTTCTCATTATTCCAGCCAGCAGATCAAATAGAATTGACAACGATTGATTATCCTCGTGCCGCTAAAAAAGAAGACTTTCCAAATTGGGTTGTGCAGAAGTATCCATACCACGAAAATTGGCAATCAGCCTACAAGCAATTAAAACTTGAAAGTCAAGCAGATGATATACTATTAGTAACAGGATCGTTTTATTTGGTGGGCGAAGTTTTACATTTAGAGGAGAATGCCAAAAATGAAAATTAATGGTATTGATGCAGAAATTAACGGTATCCTTTTCGATATGGATGGATTGCTGGTTAATTCTGAAAATTTGTATTGGAAGGCTAACATTCAAGCTGCTAAAGAAGCAAATTTGGGCATTCCAGATGACGCATATCTCAAACTTGTTGGCTCAACCAATAATGATATGCAGGATTTTTACCAAAAGTACTTTTCTGGAGCTGAACAACGTGATCGCTTTATTAAGCGGACTGATGAATTGGTTTGGCAGTGGACAAATAAAGGAAAGTTAAAATTACGACCTGGTGTCCAACAAGCACTTGATTTATTTCAGGAAAAGCAGATACCAATGGCGGTCGTTACAAGTAATACTGAAGATGTGGTAGAGCAGAATTTATGGATGACGGGAATTAGAAATTATTTCCAATTTCACTTGAATTATGATGATGTAAAGAAAAATCATGTAAAGCCTAAACCAGCACCTGATATTTATTTACTAGCTGCTAAAAAATTAGGAATACCACAAAATAATATTTTAGCTTTTGAAGATTCATCAGCTGGCTTACAATCTGCTGTTGCTGCCGAAATCAAGTGCGTAATGGTACCTGATTTAATTCCAGCAAGCGATAGTGATAAAGAAATTGCTGCAGAAGTTTGCAGCGACTTTTTCGCTTTCTTGAAAAAAGTTTAACGTCTTTTTGCGTATTAAATAGTGAAAGGAATGATTTAATGAAATTTATTAAGTCCAGACACTATTTGATAGACACTGATATTGTGATTTTGACTAAGCTGTTTGACCAGCTGAAGAAAGTTGGAATAACTGATTACGATCAGTTAATTAAGAGGCTAAATCAGTTGGATATTGTTAGCTTTGACGATTTACTTGAATATTTGTCTGATTTTAAATGTGATGATAAAGTTGCAGTGATGGGCGAAATGGTGCTTGAGCGTTTACGGATGGCTGTCTATGATCGTGATGCAGTGCTGACTTCTAGTAATGAAGTCGGAATGTACTTAACAGACAAGCTGGCTAATCGTAAGCAAGAGGAATTGTGGGCTATTTATATAGATAATAGCAACCACATAATTGCTGAAAAATGTTTGTTCAGAGGTACATTGGATAAATCTGTGGCTCATCCGCGTGAAATTTTTCGTTGGGCATTGATATATGCGTGTGCGGGTGTTTTTGTTGTTCATAATCATCCAAGCGGTAAATTAGTGCCCTCAAAAAGTGATTTAGAATTGACCAAGCTGTTGCACAGCGCGAGTGACATGCTACACATCGACTTTTTGGATCATTTTATCGTTGGAAAAGGGCATTATTTAAGCATGCGTGAGCATCAATTGTTTTAAGTTCATCTTAAAGTTTATACTGCGCTTCTTTTTTAAGTCTGAGTTTATGCTATAATGATTCAAGATTTAGAGACTGCAGTAATAAGGAGAGATTTTCGTGTTTGGATTAGGAGCAAAAAATATTGGTATCGACTTGGGTACAGCAAATACACTTGTCTATATAGAAGGTAAAGGGATAGTTTTAAGAGAACCTTCTGTTGTTGCTAAAAATACTCATACTAATAAAGTAATCGCTGTTGGTTCAGAAGCCAGAGAAATGATTGGTAGAACCCCATCAAGCATCGTTGCAATTAGACCGATGAAAGATGGTGTTATTGCCGATTACGATACAACTGCTTCAATGCTAAAGTATTTTATTGAGAAGACCGTTGGTAATTCTAAGCCTTCAGTAATGATTTGTGTTCCATCTGGTGTAACTGAAGTAGAAAAACGAGCAGTAATTGATGCTGCTCGAGTAGCTGGTGCGCGTGAAGCTTATGTGATTGAAGAACCATTTGCTGCTGCAATTGGTGCTGGATTACCAGTAATGGATCCTACCGGTTCAATGGTAGTTGATATTGGTGGTGGAACAACAGATGTTGCAACCATTTCACTTGGTGGAATTGTATCTTCAACTTCAATTCGTCAAGCAGGCGATAAGTTCAATGCCGCTATTGTAAACTATGTTCATTCCAACTTTAATTTGCTAATCGGTGAACGTACTGCTGAAGATATTAAGATTCAAATTGGATCTGCATCAGTTGAAAAAGCAAAAGAAATTGAGTCAGTTAATATTCGTGGTAGAGACCTGGTTACTGGTTTACCAAAATCAGTTGATATCAAGGCAGAAGATGTATCACGTGCCATTCAAGACGTTGTTCAAGATATTATTGTTGCTATTAAAGAAACACTTGAACAAACATCACCAGAAATTGCTGCTGATGTTATCGACCATGGTATTGTCTTAACCGGTGGTGGTGCCTTACTTAAGAATTTACCTGATGTTATTTCTGAGGCTACAAAAGTTCCTGTATTCATTGCTCAAGATCCACTGGACTGTGTTGCAGTTGGAACAGGTGAATCTCTCAAAAACATTGAAATAATGCGTAGAAGTCGCAGATAAAATTTTAAAAGCCGGCTATTTTTGCCGGCTTTTCTTTAGGGATCATTCCAGATGAAGAAATTTCTACAAAATAAAAAATTATTATCAGTTTGCATTGTTGTTATTGCTCTTTTTGCAGTGATTGGTGGCTCTGTTAGTTTACGCAACAAAAGAAATACTCCACTTGTAATTCAAAGTTTAGGCAATGATATTGTTGCAGTTGGTGCCAGAGTTGTTGATTTTCCAATCGGTATAATTTCTGGTGGCTTCAACAATGTTAATGAGCTGCTAAATACACAAAATGAGAATAATTACTTAAAAAGTCGTGTGTCTGAACTAGAGCAAACAAAAACGCGTAATTCTAGCCTTGAAGCGGAAAATAAGCAGCTGAAGTCAGCTTTAAAACTTAAGAAAACTCTTACTGATTTTGATCAAGTTAATGCGTCAGTAATATCTCGTTCTCCTGATAGTTGGACAGATATCCTGGTTATTAACAAAGGGACAACTTCTGGCTTACGTAAAAATATGGCGGTAATGTCTGGCGGTGGTGTTATCGGACGAATTGTCGAAGCAGATGCTGCATCAGCTAAGGTTGAATTAATCACAACTACTGATAAGTCTGCTAACCGTTTCGCCGTGGAAGCTGAGGCGACTAATGGGAAAAAGGTTCATGGCATTATCACTGTTATTGGAGATAAGACACTGGCATTTACTCAAGCAGTTGATAGTAAGAAATTAAAGCAAGGCACTAGGATATATACTAGTGGAATGGGCGGCAATTCTCCTAAAGGTTTACTAATTGGAAAAGTTGCGGCTACAACTCACGATTCTTTTGGGCTATCTGACTTGATAAAAGTAGATCCTGCTGGTGAATTGAATGACCCAACAACAGTAACCGTAATTAAGAGGACGGTGGACTGATGAGCTCGTTAAAGAAATATACACTAGCATTTGCTTTATTCATCACTTTAGCTTTAAACGGTAGTCTTTCATTATATCTACACCCACTGTTTGGCTTTAATAATGGAGCAAATTTATTACTACCAATTGGTATGATGCTAGTTGCATTAATTGATGATATTAACCAAAAAGAACTTTGGCTAGCATTCGGTACAGGCATTGTAAGTGATATTTTTTTCTTTGGTATCATTGGTGTATATACAGTTAGTTTGCCGTGTGTCTGCTGGCTTTTGCAAAAAGTTGCTCGCTTTTTACCAGAACTATTTTGGGCTAGAGCTATCTTTACATTAATTGGGACAATTTTCTTGAATGTTTATAATTGGCTGTTCTTTAACCTAACTGGTATCACTAAAGTATCACTAGGGATGTTAATAAAAGGCTTGCTACCAACTCTTTTATGGTCAGCTGCTTTCATTATACTAACGTACTGGATTTGGAATTGGTTAGCTATAGAGTTTCCATTTATGGTAAAGCAGGAGAATTATCGTTCTTAAATTCTCTATAAACAAAAAACGTGAGATCATTTCTCACGTTTTTTATTCGAAAAAGCCGATTTGGCTTAATGCCTGAACGACAACAGCTGCTAAAGTAATAATAGCCATTAGCCATGCCATAAAAATAGTTAACTTTTCAAAACCTGATTTTTTCTTTTTACGTCTTCGCGTCATTTGTTGACCTCCTGTTTGAACAATATTTTATTCTACTTAATTATTTTTTTCAAACGGCTAATAGGATAAAATAGAAACAAAGTAAGTAGAGGAAGAACAAATATGCTTTTAATCTTTGTGTTACCCATCATTGGAATAGTAATAGCTGTCTTACTAAATAAGTTTTTTCCAAAAGCAAAATTTAGAGGCTATGATATTTTACCGTTTTTTTTAATTGCGGCTTGTCATTTGATAGTCGTTCAAGAAAAGAGACCAGAATTTTTGCCATATGGCTTTTTCGTGTTTTTTATTTTAGTAATAATTATTGCAGTTAGTGAGGCAATAAAAAATAAAAACATTTCATTGGGTAGAACAATGAGAGAAATTTGGGACTTTTTAACTATGAATACCATTTTTTGGTATGTTGGTTTATTATTTTTGATGATTTAAGTGGGCATAATTCACCACCGGCAAAATAAGCTTAAAAGATTGAAATCTTGCAAAAAGATTTCAATCTTTTTTTATTTTTAAACGTGAAAAAATAAAAAAGTGAAAAAATGTACTAAAAAGTGGTAGAAAGTGGTGGAATGTGGTAAATTATTATTTGGAAGGGGGGCTAGACCATGTTCATGGGTGAATTCCATCACAATCTTGACAGCAAAGGGCGTTTAATTATTCCCGCTCGTTTGCGTACTCAAATTGGTGATAAGATGGTATTTACTCGTGGGATGGAAGGCTGTATTTTTGGCTACACACTTGATGAGTGGCAAAAAATTGAAGCTAAGTTAGCAAAACTTCCATTAACTAAGAGGAATGCGCGTAGTTTTACGCGATTGTTTTACTCTGGTGCAATGGAATGCGAGTTTGATAAACAAGGACGTGTTAATCTGACCACAACATTGAAGGAACACGCTTCCTTGGTTAAAGAATGTGTCATCGTTGGTGTATCCGACCGAATTGAAATTTGGGCCAAGGAACGCTGGGAAGAATTTAGTGAAGACGCTAATGAAAACTATGATGATATCGCAGAAGATTTGGATGATATTGAACTATAAAAATGACTATGGAATTCAAACACACCAGTGTACTCTTACATGAAACAATTGAAAATTTAAATCCCCAAAACGGTGGCCTATACGTAGACGCAACTTTTGGCGGTGGCGGACATGCAAAATATTTACTAAGCAAGCTTGAAAATGGAACGCTTGTTGG
The DNA here is from genome assembly GCF_003692845.1 of Lactobacillus sp. ESL0263. NCBI lineage: Bacteria > Bacillati > Bacillota > Bacilli > Lactobacillales > Lactobacillaceae > Lactobacillus > Lactobacillus sp. ESL0263. The sequence goes on from NZ_REHL01000004.1 coordinate 387,019, forward strand.
TTTTGATCAAGATGAATATGCAATAAAATCAGCACAGTTGAACTTTGCTAGTTTATTAGATCCTAATAGTGACCCTAAACTACAGTTAGTGCACGACAATTTTAGTCATTTAAAGAAGAATCTGGTTGAGCTAGGTTATCAAAATGGCATTGACGGTATATACTATGATTTGGGTGTTTCATCTCCGCAATTTGATCAAGCAGGACGCGGTTTTTCTTACCGTTTTGATGCTAGATTGGATATGCGTATGGATCAAAGTCAAAGTCTTGATGCGTATCAGTTAGTGAACAATTCCAGCCAAAAAGAGCTAGCAGATATTTTGTACAAGTTTGGCGATGAAAAATATTCACGACAAATTGCTCGTAAAATCGTTGAAAGAAGACAGAACAGACCAATAGAAACAACTTTTGAATTGGTAGAGGTTATTAAGGAAGCAATTCCTGCGTTTGCACGTCGAACTGGGGGACATCCTGCTAAAAAGACATTTCAAGCATTACGCGTGGCTGTTAACCATGAGCTTGATGTTTTGCAGGAGTCACTTGAGGAGGCTATTGAGCTCTTAAAGCCCGGTGGCAGAATTAGTGTAATTACCTTCCAGTCTGATGAAGACAAAATTGTAAAGAATATTTTTAAAAAATATTCTGAAGTTGAAGTACCAAGAGGAATGCCAATGATACCAGATAGCATGAAGCCAACACTTCGCCTGGTCAATCGGAAACCAATTGTTGCTTCAAAAGAAGAGTTGGAAAACAATAACCGCTCACACAGTGCAAAGTTGCGAGTTGCGGAAAAATTGTGAAGAGGAAATAGCAATGGCTGATAGTTTAGCAAGAAAAATAGAATTTAATCCTAATAATCAAGAAGAGCCCCAAAAAAGAAAAAGACAAGTTCTTGACCATCGCCATGTTGCTTGGAATGGGTTAGAGCGGACTTTACTTGCCGTGGGCACCTTAATCACAATTGGCTTGATGACAATGTTAGTATCTTCAAGCATTTCTGCTACTTCAGCTCAACATGAACTTACTAGTGTGCAACGTGCAGTTGCTAAAAAGCAAAGTCAAGTAAGTGATTTACACCAGGAATTAGGCGAGTTAACCTCAAGTGCAAGACTTAACAAGATTGCTAAAGATAAGGGGCTAACTTTGATTGAAAAAAATATTAGGACTATTCACTAATGAAAAAACACATTAGTAATTTAAATTTACAGAAATCCAAAGCTCACAAATACCGTTTTACTGTAGGAAGATTCCTTCAGGTAGCTGTAGCTTTGGTTTTTCTTGTATTTATGGGCAGATTTTTATATATAGGAATATCTAAAACAGTTAGCGGTCAAGACTTGACTAAAAAAACTGAGCAGTTATACATGAGAAATCAGGTTTTAAAAGCAACTCGCGGAACAATTTATGATCGTAATGGTCTTGCGGTTGCTCAGGATTCTCATCTATATACAATTTATGCAATTTTGGATAAATCTTCGATCAATTATAAAAATAAGCCCGAATACGTTGTAAATAAAGCAGAAACTGCAGAAAAATTAGCGAAAGTCCTACCGCTTTCTGCTGACAAGATTTTGCAGTATTTAAATCCAGGTCATCCAGCTTTTCAGGTTCAATTTGGAACTGCTGGTATTGGGTTGACACGAAAAGAAAAAGAACGAATTGAAAAGATGAAGTTACCAGGAATTAAGTTTTTTGAAACTCAATCGAGACTCTATCCTAATGGTAATTTCGCTTCTCATATTGTTGGCTTGGCTACACCAGAGTATAACAAAAAAACTAAGACCCAAGATTTGATTGGAACAATGGGACTTGAAGCTTGGTATAATGATGTTTTATCAGGTAAGGATGGCTACCAAATTTCGTCAGTTGATGCTTCAAATTTTCAAACGCCAAATAGTGTTCAAAACTATCAGGCACCCAAAGATGGTAATAACGTTTATTTGACCATTGATTCACAATTGCAAGAGTACCTTGAAAATCGTTTGTCATATGTCCAAAGCAATTTTAATCCAGTTTCAATCACTGCCGTTGTAGAAGACATGAAAACTGGTAAAGTTCTGGCTGCTTCACAAAGACCTACTTTTAACCCGCAAACGAAAAAGGGAATGGAAAAATCATACCGGAACATTTTGGTACAAGATACGTATGAACCAGGTTCTGTATTTAAGGTACTAACTTTGTCTGCGGCAGTTAACAGTGGAAATTATCACCCCAATCAATATTACAATTCTGGTTCGGTAACAGTTAACGGTTCAGTAATTCATGACTGGGAAACTCATGGGTGGGGAAGTATCCCATTTTCACAGGCTTTTCCTCGCTCAAGTAATACTGGTTTTGTTCATCTTGAACAACAAATGGGTGCAAAAACTTGGCGTAAATATTTGAATGAATTTCATATTGGTCAAAATACTGGTGTTACTTTGCCAGGAGAACAACCAGGACTGATTGCTTTTAAATCACCAATTGATCAAGCTGTTACAAGTTTTGGTCAAGGTGTAAATGTTAATGTTATGCAGATGATGCAAGCCTTTAGTAGTTTGGCTAATGAAGGTCAAATGGTAAAGCCACAGTTTGTTGAAAAAGTGACGGATTCTGAAGGTAAGACAATTACCAATTATCAAATCAAAAATGTTGGTGAACCGATTTATTCAAAAGAAACTGCACAAGTAGTTCTTGAAAATATGCAACGTGTATTGAATAAGAAAATTGGAACAGGATCTGTTTACCGCATTAAGGGCGAAAGTATTGCAGTCAAGACTGGAACTGCTCAAATTGCCAATACCAAAGGTGGAGGTTACCTCAAGGGCGACAATAACTATACTTTTTCTGTTGTTGGCGTTACCCCAGCCAAACACCCACGTTATTGTATTTATATAACCGTGAAGCAGCCTCGACGGATGAGCAAGCCTGCGGAAGTTATCTTAGCTTCAATTTTTAAACCGATGATGAAACGCGTCATTTTAATGTCAAAAAACGAAGTAAATGACACAACAATCATTAAAACACCTGATTTTAAAGGAATGTCATATTTAGAAGCTGAGAAGAAGGCACGTCAAATAGGTTTGAAGCTTGCTAAGGTAGGCAGTGGTGATAAAATAAGCGGGCAGTCAATTGCTAAAGGACAAAAACTAGAAGCAGGTAACAAAATTTTTGTTTTGACTTCTGGTAAAATAAAATGTCCCAAAATGAATGGCTGGACAATTGAAGAATTGCGTCAATTTGAAAATCTTACTGATGTGAAGTTGGATATTCAAGGCACTGGTAGAGCTAGTCAGCAAAGCGTGAAACCTGGTGTCACTATTAAGTCAGGTACTAAAATAAAAATCAAATTAAAGGAGTAGCATTTTTATGCTTATCATTAGCATTATTGCATTAGTTAGTTCGTTAGCATTAACAGGAATTTTTCTTCCATGGATGATTATTTTCATGAGAAGCCACCATGAAGGACAAGAAATTCGTGATGAAGGCCCTAAATGGCATGAGAAAAAATCGGGGACGCCTACAATGGGTGGTGTCATCTTTGTGCTTTCCGCTGTTATTTCAACAATATGGGTAGCTGCTTGGCAAAACCACTTGAATAAATTAATTTGGATTTTGGTAATTAGTTTATTAGGCTATGGCATTATTGGCTTTCTAGATGATGGAATTAAACTGTTTTATAAGCGAAACTTGGGTTTAAAGGCTTGGCAAAAGTTCACATTGCAGATCCTAATTGCAGCTTTAATTGTGCTAATTGCAGCAACTGATAACTTCAAATTTGGTCTTTATATTCCATTTATCGGCATTGTGACAAGCGCAATTTTGTTTACAATCTTTGTTATTTTCTGGTTGGTTGGCTTTTCAAACGCAGTTAACCTGTCTGATGGGTTAGACGGTTTAGCTACTGGTTTATCAATCATTGCATACGGTACGTACGCATATTTAGCATTAAAGCAAAAGAACTTTGCCGTACTAATTTTTTGTATGAGTGTAATTGGTGGACTTATTTCTTTCTTCATTTTCAACCACAAACCAGCCAAGATTTTTATGGGTGACGCTGGTTCACTTGCCCTAGGTGGTGGTTTAGCTGCCGTAAGTATCTTTTTAAATAGACCATGGTCATTGTTACTAGTTGGAATCGTATTTGTCTGTGAAACAGCTAGTGTAATCTTACAAGTGATTTCTTTCCAAACAACGGGTAAGAGAATTTTTAAAATGACACCTATTCATCATCATTTTGAAATGTTAGGTTATTCCGAATGGAAAGTTGATATTATTTTCTGGCTAACTGGTTTAATTGGCAGTATTTTATATTTAGTTATTTGGGGATAAAACAAAATGAGGCAGATTGAGACATATAAGAATAAAAATATTTTAGTCTTAGGATTAGGAAAAAGCGGCTTTGCTGTAAGTGAGTTGTTGCTTAAGCTTGGTGCAAAATTAACTTTAAACGATAAGGCTGATCTCGATCAAAATCCTCATGCACAAGAATTAAAAAAGCTTGGTGTAAGGGTTATTGGTGGTCAACATCCAGTTGATTTGCTTTCAAAAGAGCACTTTGATTATTTGGTTAAAAATCCTGGTATTCCATATGATAACCCAATGGTAAAGGAAGCAATCAAACTAGACTTACCAATTATTACCGAGCCGGAAGTTGCGTTAAGTGTCAGTGAAGCTCCATATATCTGTGTTACCGGTTCTAATGGTAAAACAACAACGGTAATGTTGACTCAACAAATTTTGGAGCATCATTTAGTAAAAACTGGACAACATGCATATGCGGTAGGTAATATTGGACGACCAATTGCAGAGGTTGTTACTGAGGCTACGAAGGATGATGTTCTGGTTGTTGAAATGTCAAGCTTCCAATTGATGGGTGTGACTGATATAAATCCGCGCGTTGCAGCAATTATTGATATTTATGATAATGTTCATCTTGATTATCATAAAACCTTTGCCAATTACGTGGCTGCTAAGCTAAATGTTACGAAAACACAATCAGCAGATAACTATTTTTTAGCTAATTTTGATCAAAAAGACATCTTAGAAAAGGAAAAGGCAATTACCAAGGCCAAAATACAAACTTTTTCAGAAAAAGATCAAACAGCAGATTACTTTATCGCTGACGGATATTTGCAAGATCAAAACGAAAAGATTATGGCAACTAAGCAAATGAAGCTGCCAGGAATCCATAACCAACAAAATGCCTTAGTGGCAATTGCAATCGCTAAAATCATGGGGGCAGAAAATGAAGACATTCAAGCAGTCTTGGCAACTTTTACCGGTGCTAAACACCGCTTACAGTATGTCATGACACTTGATGGTCGAAAGATTTATAATGATTCTAAATCCACTAATATAGAGGCTGCATCAGTTGCTATCCCATCTTTTCAAGAACCAGAAGTTTTGATTGCAGGAGGTTTAGATCGTGGATTTACATTTGATGACTTAGTACCATTACTAAAAAAGCACGTAAAAGCAGTTGTTCTTTATGGTGAAACAAGATTCTTGTTAGCAGACGCTGCTCGTAAGGCTGGTATCACTGATATTGTGATTGAAAACAGCTTACAAGAGGCGGTGCCCAAAGCCTATGAGTTAACCCAACCGGGCGATGTTTTACTATTTTCACCAGCATGTGCCTCGTGGGATCAATTCCGTACTTTTGAAGAACGTGGCGACTATTTTATAAATTTTGTTAAGGAACTGAAAACTAAATAAAATGAGAATTATTTTTACAGGTGGTGGCACGGGTGGCCACATTTATCCAATAATGGCATTGATAGAACGACTTAAAGAGCGTGACCTAGCAACTGATGACGAAATTCTGTTTGTCGGAACGCAAAAAGGGCTCGAAGCAAAAATCGTTCCTGCTGCTGGAGTAAACTTTAAAACACTTGAATTGCAGGGGTTTACTAGAAAGCACTTACTAAGTAACTTTACAACGGTTAACCTATTTATTAAGGCAACCAAAAAGGCCAGAACAATAATTTCTGATTTTAAGCCAGATGTTGTTGTAGGTACGGGTGGCTATGTAAGCGGAGCAATGGTCTACGCTGCTGCTAAAATGAATATTCCTACGATGATTCATGAATCTAATTCAGTTGTTGGTGTCGCAAATAAGTTTTTGGGTCATTATGTTGATAAAATTTGTTATACCTTTGATGATGCAGCTGCACAGTTTACCGAAAAGAAAAAACTGGTAAAAACTGGAAACCCTCGTTCACAGCAGGTGTTAGGCCTTGCTTCGACAAAAGTTGACTTGCAAAGTAAATTAGCACTTAATCCTGATACACCGACAGTACTGGTTTTTGGTGGTTCTAGGGGTGCTCTAGCTCTGAATCGGATTATGCTAAGATCACTGACTAAGTTAATGAAAAAACCGTATCAAGTGATCTGGGTGACAGGTACATACTACTATGATGAAATTCAAAAGAAGTTAGCCGACTTTAACTATGGTCCAAGCATCAAAGTATTGGCTTATGTTGAGGACATGCCAGCTCTTTTACCCAAGATGACTTGCGTTGTTTCAAGATCAGGCGCAACGAGTATTGCAGAATTTACTGCCTTAGGCGTACCAGCAATTTTGATTCCTAGTCCCAATGTTACCCATAATCATCAAATGAAGAACGCTCTTGATCTTGAAAAAGCTGGGGCAGCAACAGTTATTGCTGAAGATGATTTAAATCCTAACAATTTTATTTCTTCGATTGATCACATTTTACTAGATCAGAAATATGCTGATGAAATGAGTGCAGCGTCTAAGAAATTGGGTGTACCAGATGCATCAGATCAGGTTATTAAAGTAATGGAAGAAATAGCCAAAAAATAAAAGCAGGTGAGGTAGTTGACCAAGAAACGCATAACTAAGATTGATCCGGAAGAAAAATTATCGCACTACTTAGATCATCAATCTAATCAGAAAAAAAGAAAAAGCCAAAACAAAATTTCTGCTTCACTTTCAAATTTGCATAGTGAACGTAAGTCTGCGTTGGTTAAACGGCTTGGCTTAATCATAACTATCTCAATAATTTGCTTAATTTGCCTTGGCTACTACATTTCACCCCTAGCAAATGTTCGCAGTGTTAGGGTTGAGGGAGCGGATGATTTACCTGCTAAAGAAGTGGTTAAAACTGCTGATATTAAGGCAAGCGATAGAGTAATCGACTATTTGCTACACTGGAATGATGTAGATGAAGATCTAGCTAATAGATACACAGAAGTTAAGAGTGTTGATATAAAAGTAAAACATTTCAATCAATTAAATTTAAATATCGTTGAATTTAAAACAATTGGTTATATAAAAAAAGAAAAAGGCTATTGTAAAATCCTATCAAATGGTAAACTAGGTACACAGCTTATTTCTTGGAATAAAATAGATCAAGATAAGCCGGTTTTTATTGGTTACAACCATGAAGTTTCATTAAAAAACAATTTACAGTTATTTAATAGTTTGCCTGAAGAATTCCAGGATCAAATTAAGCTATTGAGTGGAAATACCCGTCGGAAATCGCAGGTCATCTTTGTAATGAAAGATGGAAATGTAGTTATTGGAAACATCTCTACAATCAAAAGTAAATTAAAGTATTATAATGAAATAAAGAATAAAGTAAAGAAAAATAGCTTGATTGACTTAGAAGTAGGTGCATATAGTCGTCCACTGACATCAAGCGAAAAGCGAGCTTATGGCTTAATATAAGCTGTATTTATAATTGTTTTATGTTAAAATTTTCAAAAAGGCATCGACGGGGGGTTAATCTTGGACAACACAAATTTACTGGTGGGACTTGACATAGGTACTACAAGTGTAAAAGCAGTTGTAGCTGATTCCGGAAAAGTTATTGGAGCTGTCGCAGTTCCAAATAAGGGAATGCGTCACGGTAGTATCGTTGATATTGATGAGACCGCAAGTGCAATCAGCTATGCGCTAAAAGAAATAAGTAAAAAGACAAATGCTAACATTTATCGGGTTGTAACTGGTATTCCAGTTGGAATGTTACAGCTAGAAACTGCAAGTGATTTAATCAATGTTAGTGATAATGGCCAAGAAGTTGGCAATAATGATGTTAGGCGCGTCGTAAGAGCTGCAATTAGGTCTGCTGTAAAAAGTGAACGTGAACCGATTGCTTTTTTACCGAGCCGTTTTTTAATTGATGGCAAAAACGAAGTTGACGATCCACGAAAGATGATTGCTCACTCATTGGCTGTCCAAGGTATAGTACTAACTGCTCCTGCAAGTCCATTGCACAATATAAAAAAAGCAATTGAACGTGCTGGCTATCAAAATAATTTCTTTATTCCAACGCCACTAGCAATTGCAAGTGTTGCTCTAAATGAAAGTGAACGGACATTTGGTTCTATTATTTTAGATTTGGGCGGTGGCATAACTACTGCGACTGTTATTCATAATGGTCAGATTAAATATGCAAATATTGACTTTGAAGGCGGTAGCGACATTACAAATGATATTTCAACCGTCTTAAGTACCTCCAAAAAAGATGCCGAGCAACTTAAACTTGACTACGGTTATGCTGAGCCTAAGCTTGCTTCGGAGAAGAATAAGTTTGCCATTAATAGTGTTGGCTCAAATGGTCAGCAGATGGTAGATGAAGTTTACTTAAGTCAGATTATTAATGCGCGTATTATGCAAATAGTTAACCGGATTGAGAAGGGTTTAATTAAGCATGATGCTTTAAAACTTCCTGGTGGTGTTATTATTACTGGTGGTAGTAGTTTACTACAGGGAATTGATGATATTATTGCAACAAAATTAAATATTAAAACCCGTATTTATCAACCGGATCAAATTGGGATGCGTAATCCTGTTTATTCAGCCGCATATGGTATTGTCAACTATGCATATAAGATGTCTGATATTGACTTTTTGGTAATAAGTGCAATTTACGGTAAGAATACACTTGGAGAAAAAACTGAGCTACCTGAAAAAAATAATAAAAATTCAAAAAGAACAGGTGCCGGTAATGAAACAAAGGGTAAAGAAGAATATAATAGAACTGAGTTACTGAAGCGGGAACGAAGAACGCAAAGTAAATCAAATAAAGATACGCAAAATAAAGAAAAAGGAATAAAGAATTTCTTTAAAAAATTCTTTGATTAAAGGGTGGTTAATTAGATGGATTTCACATTCGATTCAGACGACAATAAAAATGCTGTCATCAAAGTGATTGGTGTCGGTGGAGCTGGTGGTAATGCTGTTAATCGAATGATCGATGACGGCGTTCAAGGGGTTTCCTTTGTTGCTGCTAACACAGATGTTCAAGCATTAAATAGTAATAAAGCAGAAACTAAAATTCAGCTTGGACCAAAATTAACGAGAGGATTAGGAGCAGGTTCTCATCCTGAGGTTGGTCAAAAGGCTGCTGAAGAAAGTGAGCAAACAATAGAAGATGCACTTAAGGGTGCTGACATGATTTTTATCACTGCCGGAATGGGTGGTGGTACAGGTACTGGTGCAGCTCCAGTTGTTGCTAAAATTGCTCGTGAAACGGGAGCATTAACAGTTGGTGTTGTTACTAGACCATTTACATTTGAAGGACCTAAGCGTTCGAAAAATGCAACTGAAGGAATCGCCCAATTAAAGCAATATGTTGATACGTTAGTTATTATTGCTAATAACCGCTTACTGGAAATGGTTGATAAGAAGACCCCAATGATGGATGCTTTCAAAGAGGCTGATAATGTCTTGAAGCAAGGTGTTCAGGGAATTTCTGATTTAATTACTTCTACTGACTACGTAAACTTAGACTTTGCGGATGTTAAAACTGTAATGGCAAATCAAGGTGCTGCCTTGATGGGAATCGGACGTGCTAGTGGTGAAAACAGAACTGTTGAAGCTACAAAATTGGCAATTTCTTCACCACTTCTTGAAGTTTCAATTGATGGTGCAAAACAAGTCTTACTAAACATTACTGGTGGACCAGACTTAACATTATTTGAAGCTCAAGATGCTTCTGAAATTGTTTCAAAGGCTGCTGGCGATGACGTCAATATTATCTTTGGTACATCTATTAACCCTAACTTAGGCGATGAAGTTGTTGTTACTGTAATTGCGACTGGAATTAGTTCTTTGGCTGAAGAAGAGGCTTCAAAGCAAATACCTGGTCAAAGTCATCAGGTCAAGGCAAATCAGAACAAGCAAGCACCTAGCCAACCAGCTAACCAAAATGTTGCTGAACCAGTTGGCGAAGCGCAAGTTGTTGATCAAGCTTCTGATGTTGAACCTGCACCTAAGCATCGAACAATGGTTGATCCAACAAGTGTTTGGGGTTTAGACAATGATGATCAAGTTAATCGTCGTTCAACTCCAAGCGAGGTTGAGCAAAATGAACAGCCAAGTTCATTTGATGATGATCAAAGCAATATTTCTCAGATTGAAACTAATGCTTTTGATGATGACGATACAGATGACATTCCATTCTTTAGACACCGTGGCGAAAACTAATAGGAGGTAAAAGAAATGGCTTTTAGTAAAATAGGTAAATTTTTTGGCGTCTCTGATGATGAAGACGAGATGTTAGATAACGAAGAATATCTTGATGAGCAGGAAGAAACTGAAAACAGTATTCCTGTCGGTGCAATTGATCATGACAAGGTAGTTTCTATTAAGTCTGGGAATAATTCTGCTAAAAGCAAGATCGTTTTGTATGAACCTCGTGTATATTCAGATGCTAAAGATGTAGCCCAAAATTTATTAAATAACAAGGCTGTAATAATCAATTTTAGTCGCATGGAAGATGCTTCTTCGAGAAGAATTGTTGATTTTATTACAGGAACGGTTTATGCCCTAAATGGTGAAATTCAACGTATAGGTGATAAGATCTTTTTAGCTACACCACCTAAATTCGTAACTAATGGAAAAATCAGCGATTTAGTCGATAAGAAAGATAATTTAAGTTAATGCTTGTAGCAATTTATTATATACAAAATATTCTAAATTGGATTATTTGGTTATACAGTATTGTGATGGTTATAGATGCAATTATGAGTTGGGTACCTTTTTTACGTGATTCAGCAATTGGGCAAATAATTAATCGCATCATTGATCCATATGTGAGTATTTTTCGTAAAGGACCAATCGAACAGTTATCAAATTCTACTGGTATAGATTTTTCATTTCTTTTAGCCTTATTATTACTGTACTTTGTGCAGGAATATGCTATAGGATGGCTATGTGATATTTTGTTTAGGATCTTTGCATAATGGAAAAGAGACAAGCAAGTAAATTTTATCCTTATTTTGACGTTGAAGAAAAATCGGTCATTGATAAAATGACCGGTTTTTTCAATAGTGTGGTTTTTAAACAGCAACCATTGCTTACTGAGTTCTTGGATCCTGCTCAAAGAGATATTTTACGCACAATTGCAGGAAATGATCTTTTTATGCAGGATTTTGGTGGTTACCAAGCTGCTGAGAAGAAAAGAGTTTATCTAACTGTAGACTGGACTAATTTTGATTTATCGGATTATGGTGTAACTGCATTTTCAATTAACTATCCAAATAAGTTTGAAAAATTAACTCATAGTGCCATTCTGGGTAGCTTAGCTAATTCAGGAATTGAGACTGAAACATTTGGTGATATCATTACTGACGGAAATGGGCAGTGGCAGTTTTTTGGGAAAAGTGAACTAACTGATTTTTTTCAAAAAGAAATTACTAGAATAGGGCGAGTCAAAGTTAAAGTTGAACCTATAGACTTTAGAAATGTCATAGTCCCAGAAGATGATAGTAGTGAAACTTCGATTGTTGTAACTTCACTTCGTGTTGATGCAATTTTATCAGGAATTAGTAACCAAAGCCGTAGCCAAATTCAAAATAGTATTTCGACAAATTTGGTTAAATTAAATTGGCATGGTATCAAAGATTCTAATATAATAGTAAAAGTAGATGATGTTCTCAGCTTAAGGCATTTTGGTCGATGCAAAGTTGAGGATATTAGAACAACGAGAAAAGGCAAATATAAGGTGGTGCTGAGACTTTGGCAGACAAAAAAACACAAACAAAGAAATTAACGCCAATGGATATTCATAATGAGGAATTTAAAAAACGTGGACTTAGTGGCTATGATCGTCGCGAAGTTGATTCTTTTTTAGATCGTGTTGTGGATGACTATGGTGATGCACTTGATGAAACAATTGATTTAAAAAATGAAGTAGCTCGGCTAAAAACGCAAGTTAATGACTTACAAGCTAAAGTTACGAAATATGAGCAGAACGAAGAAGCAGCTAAGCATCAACTTGCTGATGCACACGTTCGTGCACAAGAGATTATCAATACGGCAACAGAGCAAGCGCATAACGAAACTGCTCAAGCAAGAGTAGATGTTGACTACCAAAAGCAGCAATTGGATACGATCAAAGATGATTACGAGCGAGTTAAGAAAGAGGTCGCTGGTTATCGTACATATATTCAAGATTTGCTTCAAAAGGCAATTGAAAATCTCAATGACGATGATTGGCAAAAGGCGCTTGATAAGTACTTTGGCACAGAGCGCTTTTATCCACCAGACGGTGCAGAGCCAATTACCTTAACCGACGAAGAAGAAATTGTTGATGAAGATGACGATGAAGAGGATACGGGAATAGTTGACAAAGATGATGACTATGAAGTAAACTTTGATGAAGAAGATGATCCACAGCCAATGGCTGGTGACAGTTCAAATTCTGAAACAATTGATCTGAATAATGAAGAAGGACCTGAAGTACAAGTTTCGGGAACTTCAATCGTTTTTCCAGAGGATTATAAAAAAAGAAATTAATAAACGGATAGTAAAACCGAAAGACAATTCAGCGATCTAGTGGTGGTGTGAGACTAGTATTAAGTGCTTGATGGTTGATCAGCTATCACGATACAGTTTATTTCGTCAATTGCACGTTACGCAATCTTTAAGTGGAGCTTAATTGGCTCAATTTAGGTGGTACCACGATATAAAACCTCGCCCTAATCAGGACGAGGTTTTTTTGCAGAAAGGAATAAATAATGAGAGTAAAGGATACGTTAAATTTAGGAAAAACTAAATTTAAAATGCGTGGAAATCTTCCCGTTAGAGAAGCAGAATGGCAAAAAGAATGGGATGAAAATAAATTATATGAACAAAGACTAAAACTAAATGAGGGTAAACCTCGTTTTGACTTGCATGATGGTCCTCCATTTGCCAACGGTAATATTCACATGGGACATGCGTTAAACAAGATTTCTAAAGATATTATTGTTCGCTTTAAAAATATGGATGGTTATTACGCACCTTACGTTCCCGGATGGGATACACACGGTTTGCCAATTGAGCAACAATTAGCAAAACAAGGCGTTGACCGCAAGAAAATGAATCGTGCGGAATACCGTCAATTGTGTGAAGACTACGCTAAAAAAGAAATCAGTAAACAAAAAGCTGATTTTAAGCGCTTAGGAGTGATGGGTGACTGGGATCATCCATACATTACTTTACAACCTGAATACGAAGCAGAAGAAATTCGTGTGTTTGGTAAAATGTATGAACAAGGATACATTTACAAGGGTAAGAAGCCAGTCTACTGGTCACCTTCTAGTGAGTCAACGTTGGCTGAAGCCGAGGTTGAATATCACGATGTAAAGTCTCCTTCAATTTATGTTGCTTTTCCTGTTAAGGATGGTAAGGGCATCATTGATCCAAAGGATACTTATTTTGTAATCTGGACTACAACACCTTGGACTATACCCGCTAATCAAGGAATCACAGTTAATCCAGGCTTTGACTATTCAGTAGTCAAAGTTGGCGATAAAAGATATGTGGTAGGTACTGATCGACTTGAAGCAGTAGCAGAAGCACTTGATTGGGAAAATTATGAAGTTGTACAACACGTAAAAGGTTCTGAGATGGATCGCATGCTTGCTTCACATCCACTATATGGACAAGATGTTTTGGTAATGAATGCGATGCATGTTACTGCTGCTGACGGTACTGGTTTAGTTCACACTGCTTCTGGCTTTGGTGAAGACGACTATAACGTTGCTCAACGCTATGACTTACCTGTCTTTAGTCCTTTGGATAATAAGGGTTGCTATACCGATGAAGTTCCTGACCCGGAATTAGTTGGCATGTTTTATGACGATGCTAATAAAGTTGTCAGCGAAAAATTAAAGCAGTCTGGTAACTTATTGAAACTAAGCTTTTTCACGCACTCATATCCTCATGACTGGAGAACTAAGAAGCCAGTTATCTATCGTGCAACAACCCAATGGTTTGCATCAATCGAAAAATGTCGTAAACAAATTCTTGAACAAATTGATCAGGTTAACTTTATGCCAGAATGGGGTAAAGTTCGTTTGCACAACATGATCAAAGATCGTGGCGACTGGGTAATTTCACGTCAACGTGCTTGGGGTGTCCCTCTACCAATTTTTTACGCAGAAGATGATACTCCAATTGTTACTCCAGAAACAATTGAACACATTGCGCAAATTTTTGCCAAGGAAGGTTCAAATGCTTGGTATAAACGCACTGCTAAAGAACTTTTACCAGATGGATTTACCTCTCCACATTCTCCTAATGGAGAATTCAGAAAAGAAACAGATATTTTAGATGTTTGGTTTGATTCTGGGTCTTCACATCGAGCAGTAATGGCTGCAAGAGAAGATTTACGTTTTCCAGCAGACATGTACCTTGAGGGCAGTGATCAGTACCGTGGGTGGTTCAATTCTAGTTTGATTACTTCAGTTGCAACAACTGGTCAGGCACCATATCGCAACATTCTATCTCAAGGGTTCGTTTTAGATGATAAAGGTCATAAAATGTCTAAATCGCTTGGTAACATCATTGCACCAAACGATATAATTAAAAAGATGGGTGCTGAGATAATTCGTTTATGGGTTGCTTCAGTTGATGCAACTTCAGATGTAGCAGTTTCCCAAGACATTTTGCAGCAAACTTCTGAAAGCTACCGTAAAATAAGAAACACTTTCCGTTATATGTTGGCTAACACTTCAGATTTTGATCCAGAAAAAGACCGTATTGCATATGAAGATCTTAATTCGATTGATCAATATCTTGAAGTTCGTTTGAATGAACTTGTTAAGACCTGTTTGGAAAGTTATGAAAAATATGATTTCAATAACGTCTATAAAATGATCTTTTCGTTTATTTCTAACGATTTATCAGCATTTTACTTGGACTTTGCAAAAGATGTTTTATACATTGAAGGCAAGAATAGTCATGCAAGACGTTCAATGCAAACGGTCATTTACGATGCTGCGGTTAAATTAGCTAAGGTTTTGACACCTATCCTTCCGCACACAATGGAAGAAATCTGGTCATTCTTAAAAGAAAAAGAAGACTACATCCAACTGACGAATATGCCTGAAGTTGAAGAATATGAAAATAGTGAAGAGCTACTTGCTAAATGGCAAAAGTTCATGTCATTAAGAGATGACGTCTTAAAGGTCTTAGAAGAAGCACGTGATAAGAAGCTAATTGGTAAATCATTTGAGGCAGCTGTGACGATTTATCCTACTGAAGAAATGAAGTCGGTTTTAGATTCACTAGACGCCAATTTCAGACAGATTTTAATTGTCTCTAAATTAACTATCGCTGATGGTCCAGCTCCTGAAAATGCTGAGAAACTACAAAATGGTGCTTTCATTGTTGAACGAGCTGAAGGTGAAGTTTGTCCACGATGCCGAATGATTAGAAATGACATTGGTCAGGATAACGACCTTCCAATGCTTTGTGGACGCTGTGCTGAGATAGTCAAGGCTGATTATCCAGAAACAGCTCAAGAAGGACTAGAAGAATAATGCGTTTAGGTACAGTAAAGCAATTTGATCCAAAAAGTAGTTTTGGATTCATTGAAGATGACGAAAACCACAAATCTTATTTTGTTTTTTACACTGCAATTAAAGAAGAAGGATATCGTCGACTTCAAGTTGGTCAAAAAGTCAAATACCAACTTGCTCAAGGAAAAAATGGCTTGCAATGTGTGAATGTATATCTAGCTAATTAATAGGAAAGTGAATAAATGGATTTAACAGAAACTGAAATTTCTTCAAAACAGATTTTTTCGGGGCGAATTGTTGATCTCTCTGTTAGAACAATTAAATTGCCTAACGGTGAAACTGCAACAAGAGAAGTAGTTAAACATCAACCTGCTGCTGCAGCGATTGCAGTAAATGATAAGCAAGAAATGCTGCTAGTTGAACAATGGCGCGAACCAATTAAAGAATTAACCTTGGAAATTCCAGCTGGTTTAATTGATGAGACCGATGCGAGTCCATTGGATGCAATGAAACGCGAGCTGAATGAAGAAGGCGGTTATCATGCCGATTATTGGGAAAAAATTACCGAATTTTATTCTTCACCTGGCTTTACTGATGAGAAACTACATTTATTTTATTGTGACACTTTGACAAAGCTTGATGATAAAAGACCATTAGATTCAGATGAATTTTTGACTAGTCACTGGTATAATTTGGAAGAACTAAAGCGTCTTTTTGCTCAAGGTAAACTTGTTGACGCAAAAACGTTGTACGCAATGAGTGTTTGGGAAAACATGTTGTTAACTGGCGCAAGCGCAAAGGAATAAAATGACTGAAAAGCGATCTGATTACCGAAAAAAGAATCAACGAAAAAAGAAAAACAGCTTTTTTAAGACAATTAAATCGGCTTTTGATAACGAGGAAGAAGTAGATGTAAATCCAGAATTTACACGTGACTCAACTGAGCGTCCTTTTAATGATGAGCAAAGCTCAAAAACTAGAAGAGAACCTCAAAGAGAAACGCAAACTTCTAGTGATGAAAATAATTCCAAGTATCAAAATAAGCAGAAAGTTCAGCCTAAGACTTGGGTAGAGAAGGGTTTAAGACTAAAAAGGCGTTTAAACATTGCAATATTAATTGTGATTGTATTGATTGTTTTGGTATTATTAGCGTTATTTCATTTATAAATAATCGAGGGGAAAATGAAGATAGCAATTATTGTCCCAATGGAAATTGAGGCAGAATATTATCGTAAGTATTTTCACTCTGGTAGCACAGAAATGTTCGGATCTACACAGTTCGAGCATTTTTGCGTTAACGGCAATGAAATTTACATTGGATTGAGTGGAATAGGTAAAGTACAAGCTGCAATGAACTTAGCAAGCTTATTGAGTAGTGTAAATATTGATTTGATTTTTATGACTGGAACAGCTGGTTCTTTGCAACAAACTGTTCATAAAGGTGATTTAGTTTTAGCTAACTCTTTTGCTTACCATGATGCTCATAATACGCTTGCTGGGGACTACGTAGAGGGACAAATTCCCGGTGAACCAGCAGTGTTTGAACTAGATTCATCTGCTAGAAATGAATTTATTAGCTTCTTAAATAAAGAAGGAGTATCGTATCAAGAAGGATTAGTAGTCACTGGTGATTCCTTCATCGGTTCTGATAAGCAGAAGGACGAAATTAAACGCAATTTTGCGAATGCTCTTGGCGTTGAAATGGAAGGTGCGGCTTTTGCTCAAGTAGCTTATCATTTTGCTAAACCTCTTATTGCATTACGTGCGATTTCAGATAATGGAAATGATAATGCAAACGAAGATTTTGATCAGTTTGCTAAAAAAGTTGGCGCTAAAGCTGCAAAGTTAATTTGTGCCTATCTAGACAAAGTGAAATAGCTTATGGAAGAAATTTATTTAGACAATGCAGCGACTACTCCAATGTCTCCGAAAGTAATTGATGTGGTTACTGAAGAAATGAAGAACGATTTTGGTAATGCTTCTAGTACTTATGAGCTAGGAAGAAAAGCGCGTCATGTAGTTGACCAAGCGCGTTCAAAGGTTGCTAAAGCAATTAATGCTAAGGATAACGAGATAATTTTTACTTCTGGTGGTTCGGAAAGTAACAATACGGCAATTTTCGGTATCGCTCATAGTAGGTCTGATATAGGCAAGCGCATTATAACTACTAAGATTGAGCATCCATCTGTTTTACAGCCAATGATGCAACTTGAACGTGAGGGCTTCGATGTAGTTTATCTTGATGTTGATGAAACAGGTCATATTTCACTTGAAGAGTTGAAAAAGAACTTAACTTCTGAAACAATTTTAGTTTCGATCATGGCAGTCAATAACGAAATAGGGACAATTAATCCGATTGCTGAAATAGGTGAAATTGTCGCAAAGAGTAACGCATATTTCCATGTTGACGCGGTTCAGGGATTAGGGAACATTGACATTGATGTTGCTAAAATGAAAATCGATTTACTATCTTCATCTGCTCATAAAATAAATGGGCCAAAGTTTCTTGGCTTTTTGTATGAAAAAGCTGATGTGAAATTACCACCATTAGTCTATGGTGGAGAGCAGGAAACGAAGCGACGGGCAGGTACTGAGAATGTTCCTGGAATTGCTGGCTTGGGCGAAGCGGTAAGCGAAATTGCTGAAATTGACAAGCAAAAATTGCAAGAAAAGTATCATCACTTCCAAAAAATAATTTTGACTGAACTTGATCAAGCAAAAATTGCTTATCAGGTTAATGGAGGTTTAGGTGAAAATGTCTCGCATCATATTTTGAACCTGCGCATTGATGGTATATCTACAACACTTTTACAAGCAAATCTTGATTTAGCTGGTTTTGCTGTTTCAGGTGGCTCAGCTTGTACAGCAGGTTCACTCGAACCGTCACATGTTTTATGTGCATGCTTTGGTAAAAAGTCTCCGCGTGTTCTAGAGTCAATTAGAATTTCATTTGGTAGATATACGACTGATGAAGAAATTACTAGTTTTGCTCAACAACTAGTGAAAATTGCTCAGAAAGTCCAGAAAAAAGAAAAATAGTTGCTTTTTAATTTAATTTAACTTATTATTAGTAAGCGTGAGGTATAATTATGGCAAATACTGTAGAAATTAATGGTGATACGCGTAAGTTTACACTTAGTCCTGACTTGAAGCTGTACGCGCTTATTGACGCTGGCTTTGTTAAAACGGCTAAAGGTAATTTTAATTACGAACATCCACTTTATAATGATTCACCATATAATGCTCCTACCAAATTGAAAATGACGATTGACAAAGAAATGAGTCATTTAACAATGGTTGTGACTGACCGCAATGGTCTTAAGAAGGTTAATATTTTTAAAAACCAACAATTAGCACCTACGGTGGAGCTGTTAGATTATATTCTAAAAGACTTAGAAGAGCGAAATATTATTGTTGCTGTAAAGGACTGAGTTAATTGGCAAAAAAGGGTCGAGTAGTAGTAGGTATGAGTGGTGGGGTTGATTCCTCTGTTTCTGCATTACTACTTAAGAAGCAAGGCTATGATGTAATTGGCGTTTTTATGAAAAACTGGGATGACACTGATGATGCGGGTGTTTGTACCGCAACAGAAGATTATGAAGATGTCAAAAAGGTAGCTGATCAAATTGGTATTCCATATTATTCAATCAATTTTGAAAAAGAATATTGGCACCGTGTTTTTGAATATTTTTTAAGTGAATACAAAAAGGGGCGCACACCTAATCCCGACGTAATGTGTAATAGCCAAATTAAATTTAAATCATTTTTGGATTTCGCAATGGACTTAGATGCAGATTATATTGCGATGGGACATTATGCAAAGACGATTACCGATGAAAATGGTATTACACATATGATGCGGCCAAAAGATGGCAATAAAGATCAAACTTATTTTTTGAGTCAACTGAGTCAAAAACAAATCAGTAAGGTGATTTTTCCATTGGCTAATTTGACTAAGCCACAGGTACGTGAAATTGCAATTGAAAATAATTTAGTTAACGCAAAAAAGAAAGACTCCACTGGAATTTGCTTTATTGGAGAGAGAAACTTCCGCAAGTTTCTAAGTGAGTTCTTACCGGCAAAGTCTGGCAAAATGGTCACACCTGGTGGAAACGTTGTCGGTGAGCATGCCGGATTAATGTACTATACTATTGGCCAGCGTTCTGGCTTGGGTCTAGGTTCTACTAAGCAATCGACTGCTCCATGGTTTGTTGTTGGTAAGGACTTGAAAAAAAACGAATTAATTGTTGAGCAAGGATATGATAGTGAATTGCTTTACGCTACTAAGCTTGAAGCAAGCGGCATGTCATTTTTCACTGGTCAGCCTGACCGTGACTTCAAGATTCGTTGTAGTGCAAAGTTCCGGTATCGCCAGCCTGATGTTGCAGTTACTGTTGAATATCATGCTGCTAATAATTCAGCTACTGTTTACTTCGATGAGCCAGCTCGTGCAGTAACACCTGGACAGGCTCTAGTTTTATATAACGGTGAAGAGTGTCTAGGTGGTGGCAACATTGACTGTGCATACCAGGAAGAGCGGAAATTACAATTAGTTTAGAATAGCTAAAAAGGAAGACTTAGTTCTTTCTTTTTTTATACTCTGAAATATATTTACAGGCCGTTGATTCTGCTTTTTCATTTATATTAATTAAATGATAAACTAGAAAAGTAATGCTAATAAAGAATAGGACTAGTAATAGATGCAGATTTATTTTGTAAGACATGGAAAAACCGAGTGGAATTTGGAGCGTCGTTTCCAGGGCGCACATGGTGATTCTCCATTGTTAGCAGAAAGCTTAAATGATATAGAAAAACTTGGCAATCACTTAAAAGGAACTAATTTCAATGGAATCTATTCTAGTCCATTAAAACGTGCTTTTGATACAGCTAATGGCATTAAAAAAGCTATATCTTCGGATTTAAGTGTCAAAAAAGATGAGCGTCTACGTGAATTTGACATGGGGCTAATGGAAGGCTTAAAGTTTGATGAAGCGAGCGCAAAATTTCCTAAACAGGTTGACGATATCTGGAATAGACCTGATAAATATGATGGTAAAAGCATTCAAGGTGAAAACTATCCAGATGTAATTTCGCGTGGAAAGAGCTTTGCTACTGAAAAAGCCAGCCAATTTACTGGTGTTGACGATAAAGTGCTTGCTGTTAGTCATGGTGCTGCTTTGGGTGCTATTATGGGGGGATTACTAGGATACCCATTAAAAGATGTTAGGTGTAATGGTCCATTAAGTAATACTAGTTTGACGATTTTGGAAACACTTGATCAAGGTGCAACCTTTAAGTTAATTGTGTGGAATGATACAAGCTTTTTGGAAAGGGATACTTCAGGAACTGATGCATTATGACAGATAAACAAAGTAAAAGTATGAAAGAGGACGCTGTAGTTAATCAGCGTATACACAAGTTAATCGAGAAAATAGATCAGAATCCACAAAAAACAGAAAATTATCTAAAATTAGCGACAGAATTAATTGAGCAGGGAAGTTTTGCTCAAGCAACTCAACTTCTTGAGCAAGCTAAACATCTTGTTAAGCACCCACAGGACTTAGACTATGATTTAGCAGTTTGCTACTACATGCAAGGTGATTTTGATAAGTCTCTTACCTTACTTAATCAAATTCCTAATGATGATTTAGTTTTATACCAGAAAGCACTAGTTTTTTTAAAACTTGGGCAAGGACAAAAGGCATTAGCTCATGCGTTAACGATTAAGCAAGTTGATGATAAGGTTCTAGAATTACTAGGTGATATCTGGCTAAGTCTTGGTGAATTAAGCGAAGCTCGTACCTGTTATGAAAAGATTTCTCCTAACAAAAGGACAGCAAAAGTCTATTTTATGCTTGGGATTAGTATTTTGGATAGTGACCGTGAAAAGGCAACTAGTTATCTAAAAAATGCAAAAGAAAAAGATCCTGAATATTTTAAGCAAGCCCAGGAACAATATGGTGCAATTTTAAAAATGGTTAACGAAGCGGAAAAGAAAAATGACTAAGTTTGTTGGAAAAGTGAACAGAATCGTTTTCGAAAACGATCAAGATTTATATAAAATCCTTGATGTAACAATCATTGGCAAATTGGAAGACTATGATCGCGAGGAAATTAAAGTAACTGGTAATTTTGGCGAAATTCAAGAAAATACTACTTATAACTTTGAAGGGAAGCTCGTTGTTCACAATAAGTTTGGTTTACAATTTCGATGCGATAGCTATAAGCAATCAGTCCCACACGAAAAGGGTAGTTTAACGCGCTATTTGAGTTCAAATAAATTCCCCGGAATTGGTAAAAAAGCAGCAGACTCTATTATTTCGGTTTTAGGTGTTGATGCATTATCAGTTTTAAAAGAAAAACCTGAAAAAGTTTCAGTTTTACCATTAACTAAGAAGCAAAAGGATAGTCTATTAAATGGGGTTCAGTCAATGGATTCATATTCAGAGATTGTTCTTAAGCTTGCCCAATTTGGCTTAAATAAAAAGGTTGCTGGCCGGCTTTACCAACTTTATCATGGTGATACTTTAACGAAATTAGAGAATGATCCCTATGCTGCAATTTCAGAAGTGACAGGTTATGCTTTTAAAAGTGCTGATCAAATAGGAAATAAGTTGGGGATAGAGGTTGATGATCCCCGCAGAATTAAGGGTGCAGTTTTTCAGGTTCTAATGGATGAGCTTAGCCAAGCTGGAAATACCTATATCAAGTTAGAACAGCTTCTAACGTCAGCTAGCGAATTATTGCAATTTAAGCATTTTGATCCAATTGCCAATGCAGTCAATGAATTGCAGCATGAAGGCAAAGTTGTGGTTTCTGGTGAGAATGCTGCACTACAAAACATTTATGCAACAGAAAATGACATTGCTTTAATGATGAAAAACTTAGTTGATCGTAAAGATGAAAGTGAGCATTTTGAAGATAAGGCAATCGACAAAGCTATAAAAAATGCTGAGAAAAAGCTAAAAATTAAATATGACCAAACACAAAAGCTTGCAATAAAAAATGCTTTAACTAATCCAATATCGATTTTAACGGGTGGACCCGGAACTGGTAAAACAACTATTATTAATGGTATCTTGTTAGCTTTACGTGAACTTGCTGATATTCCTGCATCAGCACTTTATAGTAGTGATCCGCCATTCTTACTGGCAGCTCCAACTGGCCGAGCAGCAAAGCGTATGGAAGAAATAACTGGTATTACAGCAAAAACAATTCACCGCTTGCTGGGCCTAGGAATTGGTGATAGTGATGCACTTGACCTCAACGAACTTAATGGCGAAATTCTAATCATTGATGAAATGTCGATGGTTGATATGTTTCTTTTTAAAGAACTAGTTTCTTGCATAGCTGAAACACGACACGTTGTATTTGTTGGAGACAAGGATCAGCTGCCATCAGTTGGTGCTGGAAATGTTTTTAGTGACTTAATTAGTGCAGATGTTTTTCCAACAACTGTTCTAAAGCAAATTCACCGTCAGGGTGACGATTCAAGTATTATTACGCTTGCCCACGATATAAATGAGGGACAGGATCAAGACGCATTATTTAATAAAACTAAGAATTATTCTTTCATTTCCTGTCCGCCACATGAAGTTGATCACGTAGTTAGTCAAATTGTTGAGCGTGCTCTTAAACGTGGTTTTGATCAGGATGATATTCAAGTATTGGGCGCAATGTATCAAGGTTCTGGTGGCGTAACTAACCTAAATAATGTGATTCAGGAAATTATGAATCCAGCCAAACCTAATAGTAAAATTCTCGAAGCTCATGATGAAATTTTTCGAATTGGCGACAGGGTGCTACAACTGCAAAATAACCCTGAAAAAGATATTTACAATGGACAAATAGGAAAAATAATCTCCATCGATGAAAAAAATCCGCAAAAGTGTATGACAGCTGATTTTGATGGACGTGAAATTAACTTTAGTAAGAAAGATCTGTTTGACCTTACTAGAGCTTATGCGATTACGATTCACAAAGCACAAGGTTCTGAATTTCCCTTGGTTATTTTAAGCTTGACCATGCAAAACTATGTCATGTTGAAACGAAATCTTTTATATACAGCCGTTACCCGAGCGGAGAAAAATCTTGTGTTAATTGGAGACCCGCGTGCATACGCAATGGCTTTTAATACACCAGGAAATGACCGTAAAACTGGTTTAAGTGCCAAACTGTGTGAACAGCTAGGTAAGAAAGTTAATACAGAAGTGGTTGATGAAAAAGAAGATAGTAATCTTGCAAGTAGCACCACTGACTTGCCAAAAGATGAAGATTACGTTTTAACTTCAGAATTAATTTATTCAGGTCAAATAGATCCAATGATTGGCATGCAAGGAATTAAATTAGGTGTTCAACAATAAACAAAATAGCTTGGAGAAAAATAATGAGTAAAGAAATTGAGCAAATCATAAAAGATCAAATTGGAAACTGGGTAGTTAATCACACTCAGGTTTGCTTTATTAGTGATGATACACTTGAAATTGCAACTAGTGAAAAAGACTCTTTGGGAGAAACAATATACTGCTTTATCCAGAAAAGTAATGATGTGTATCGGATAGGTGATGACAGTAGAACATTGTTTAAAATTGACCCAAGTGCAAGTGATGAAGAATTGTATGCTATGACGGAGGAAGTTGCTAAGGCTGCAGGCTTTGATTTTGATTACAATACTGGAGAAATTTGGAAAGAAGTAAGCCGAGCTAATGTCATTGCAACGATTATGAAGCTAACCCAGTTAGTAGTTGCCGTATCCTATTTAGGTTAATAGAGTGAGCAAATCGTGCAGTAATGCAGTTGAAATAGATGAGAGGGAAGGAACCTTAGAAAGTGAAATGCAATCTGCATACCTTTTGTGGTTAATTTACCTATTTCAAATTCTGGGAGAAAATATTATTGTTTGGCTTGAGTTATTAGTCATAAGCATAGTCACATTTTTTTGTCGCACTTTACTTTCAATGATTTAATATCTTCTTTGCTTCTTACTTTTGTTTTTTCCTATAGCATTAAGTATGAACGAAAAAATGGTTCATTTGACGCTTTTTAAAATAAAACTTAATATAAATATAGAGCAGTTTGATATTCATGAAAAGATGTTAACTGCTTTTATTATGCTTAATAGAATAGTTCATGCATTAAAGGAAGTTAGAATATTATTTTAGAATTTAAGAATGTTGTTTGGGGAACAAAGAATTATTTTGCCGTAAGAAAATTATATTTAACCGCTTTTCCAAAAAATGAGCGCTTTTCAATATGGCAATTAGTTTTAATGTCACTTCACCGCCAAGTTCATTTCGAAGCGGTTTATGATAAGCATGACTTTATTGGCTTAGTATTTCTTGCAGAGAACAGTGAAGCAGTTTATTTGATGTTTTTGGCAACAGTTTCGAAAAAAAGAAATCAAGGGTATGGCTCAAAAATTTTAACTCAATTGAAAAAGCGTTTTGCTCCCAAGAATATCATTATTGACATTGAACCGGTGAATGAAAAAGCGGTCAATTATAGGCAACGCTTAAAGAGATTATCTTTTTATGAAAAAAATGGGTTTAGGCAGACTTCTAATTATCTAGTTGATGACGGAGGAGCATTCTCAATCTTAACTTCGGGAAAGAAATTTAATGTAAAAAAATTCAGTCATTTACTGAAATGGCTGAGCTTTGGGTTGTATAAATTTGAAATAAAATAAAAGGAAAAGCGTGTATGCTTTTCCTTTTTTAGTGATTATCTTAATAAATAAAAATGGCTAACTTTAAAATCTATTTTGAATGAATCTGGTTTGATTTGCTCACCATCAACTTGGGCAAACTCTTTTTTAGTTGTTTGAATAGATATTTGTTTACCCTCAAAATAATGAAATTGAGGATCATGAACATGTGAGCCGTCTTTTAACAAATTAATAAAGAGTTTGATTAGTTTGCCTAAACTGAAGCGTTCAACAACAACGGTGTCAAGCACACGACTTTTGATACTTGCACTTGGTAATAATGGAATACCACCACCTAAATAGGGATGATTGGTGGTAGTTATTAGAAAAGCATCATCGTAATGATATCTTTTATTGTCGCATTTAATATCAACAGTAAATGTATCTTGCTTACGCAGTGCTGACAAAATATGAAGTCCATAAATCATTTTGCCTTCATTGATTTTGTTTAAGAGTTTCTTTAATTCTGAAATATTACTAAGGTGATTAACATAAGCATCAAAACCAACCCCTAGACTATTTGCAAAATAATAAACATCATTGCTTGAATGAGGGAAGTGGAAAGAACCACAATCAATTCTTTCAGGCTCAATACCATTTTTTAAGTGGTTAATAAGTTCTTCAGGGTTTCCAGAAAGATTAGCAGCCTTGCCGAAGTCATTTCCAGTGCCCGCAGGTAAATAAGCTAGCGGCGTGGAAGGATGACTTGATCTTTTTATTCCATTAAGAACTTCATTCAAAGATCCATCTCCACCAATTACTAATAGAACTTCATTGGAGAGATGGTTTCTATTGCCATATTCTTGTGCAATTTTTATTGCTTCACCTGCAAAAGAGCTTTTGTAAACATCAAAAGCAATATTTTCATTAACAAGTAAGAGGGTAGTTTGGTCTAATATCTTTTTCGCATGTCCATTTCCAGCAGTTTCATTAACTAGAAGATGGATTTTAAGTTTATTTTTCATATTTTATTTATTAAAAAAAGCCCAAATGGGCTTTTTTACTTTTTCTCAACAATCATAGGTAAAATCATTGGCCGTCTTTTTGTCTTGGAATATAAGAAATCAGAAAGATTTTCAACAATTGCCTTACGGACAACAGCATCTTTAGGATTATCTGTTTTATCCATTTCACTTTTTATAATATGGTAAATATGTTTTTGAGCTTGGCTAATCAATTCAGTTGATTCACGCATATAAACAAATCCACGACTTAAAACATCAGGTCCTGCTAGAACACGCTTGTGTTTATAATCAACGGTAGCAACTACAACAACTAAGCCGTCTTCTGATAAAACCTGGCGATCATGGACAACAACATTACCAACGTCAGCAGTTCCAGAAGTATCAACATATACATCGCCTGCAGGAACGTGTCCAGCAATTCTAGCACCCTCAGGTCCAAAGCAGACAACCTCACCGTTCTCCAAAACAAAAGTATGATCTTCGGGGACGCCAGCAGCTTGTGCAAGTTCTGTATGAACTACTTGCATGCGATATTCGCCGTGAACAGGAATCATATACTTAGGTTTAGTCAATCTAACCATCATCTTTAATTCTTCTTGACCACCGTGACCAGAAGTATGGACATTATTAACACGCCCATGAATGACGTTAGCGCCACCTTCCATCAATTTGTTAATCAAGTGGTTTACACTAAGTGTATTACCAGGAATAGGGTTAGAAGAAAAAATGACTGTATCACCAGGTTGAAGACTAATTTGACGGTGTGTTCCGTTTGCAATCCGAGAAAGAGCAGCTAATGGCTCACCTTGTGATCCGGTACATAATATCATTGCCTCATCGGCAGGAGTGTGGTTGATTTCATTTGAATCAACAATTAAACCTTCGGGTACATTTAAGTATCCTAGATCGATTCCATTTTGCACACCGTTTTCCATGCTTCGACCAAAAATTGCAACTTTTCTACCAGTATCAATTGCTGCTTCAATTGCCGTTGAAACACGGTAAAGGTTAGAGGCAAATGTAGCGAAAATAATTCGACCATGGATACCAGTAATAATATCGTGCAACGAATGTGCAACAAAGCGCTCTGACTTGGTAAATTGCGAAACTTCCGCATTAGTTGAATCTGATAGAAGGGCTAAGACGCCTTCGTTACCAATTTGAGCCATCTTTTGAAAATCAGGAGCAGGTTGGTTCATTACTGGAGTTAAATCAAATTTAAAGTCACCAGTAAAGACAACAGCACCGAGAGGAGTGTGAACAGCAATTCCCAACGTATCAGGAATTGAGTGGGTAGTTCTAAAGAAAGAAACAGAAAGCTTCTTGAATTTTAGAACTGTGTTTTCGTGTTCTTCGTGCAGTTCGGTAGTGCGAAGAATTCCGTGTTCTTCAAGCTTACCCTTGATTAATGCCAAGGCAAAGGGTGTAGCATAAACTGGAATTTCGGGTATTTTTTCAAGCAAGAAAGGTATACCACCAATGTGATCTTCGTGTCCGTGGCTAACAACCAGTGCTTTGATCTTTTTACGATTCTTGACTAAATATGAATAGTCAGAAATAACGTAGTTAATACCAAGAAGATCATCTTCTGGGAACTTAATACCACAGTCCATGATAATAATTTCATCTTGATATTGAACGCAATACATATTTTTGCCGATTTCATGCAACCCCCCGATTGCAAAGACGGCTACTTCATTATTTTTAATTCGCACAGAAACTACTTCTTACTATCAAAAGTCGTCAATTTAAAATCGGCGTGTTCTTTTTCATATTGTAGTGAATTTCCTGCTAATTCCTGGATGAGTTCAATGTTGTAGGGGGTATTGTCTTCAACCAAGGTTCTAGCGCTGACCAAATTGTCAGCCTCTAAGTAAAGGGTTTGAGTTGTTTCACGTCTAGGATTAACAACTTTGTCCTTTTGATACAAAACTTTGTAGATCATATTTGTATTCTCCTTATTCAGTTATAAAAACGTTCTTAATTTTGGATAACTAAAAGTATCCAATAGCTTATTTTAGTTTACCATAATTATAATTTTAAGTATAGAAACACTACTTGTTTGACTCATAAAAAAACCGTCAAAGTAAATTGGCGGTTAATCTGTCATGTAGTAGCAATACTAGTAAATTAGGACTGTATCATCATCCAATTTAAATGGGTTTTGCTTATCAATCCGGTCATAAAATAGGTGGCCTCTTAAGTGTTCAATTTCATGGGATGCAACAATAGCAGGATAGTCCTTTAAGTTAATCGTTTTTTCCTCACCATCAACGGTATAGTAATGAATCTTTAACTTATCCGGACGGGGAACATAACCATCAATAACTTTATCAACGCTTAGACATCCTTCACCTTCACTGAGACATGCCTGACGAACGGATTCGGACAAAATCTCAGGGTTAACAATCGTTTCTTTAAAAACAATTTCGTTTTGATCATTTGGAACAAGAAGTGATGCCATTTGCACACTTTCACCCACTTGAGGTGCTGCTAAACCAACACCAGCACGTAACTGATGCTTTTTAGCAATTTCTGGATCCTGTGAATTGATTAGGTATTCCATCATGTCTTCGGCCAATTTTTGGTAATGGTCGCTCAAAGGAAAAGTTAACTTTTCAGCAACTTTACGTAATACGGGATCACCATCACGAACAATATCTTTCATTAAAATCAATTAAATTCACTCTTTCATAAAAAAGTTATCTCTATATTTTTACCATAAATAAGGACATTTTGTCTGCTTTTTATTCTATCCTAAATTTAAAAATTGAAAAAGAGTGATAAACGTTGACCAGTATAACAGTTAGGTGTTAAAATCAATGAGCGTAAATATACAGATATGAAACACTTCGATTAGCATGTTCTTGAACGTGCCGGCGAAACTGTGACATTGTCACAGTTTTTTTATTGAGGAGTGGAGGAGGAATACTTTTGTCAGAAAAAAGAAGAGACGATATTAGAAATATAGCGATCATAGCGCACGTTGACCATGGTAAGACAACTTTGGTTAACCAATTATTGAAGCAATCCGACACTCTCCCTGAGCACATGGCTTTGGAAGATCGTGCAATGGACTCAAATGATATTGAACGTGAACGTGGTATTACTATTTTATCTAAAAATACTGCGGTTAAATATGGCGATACCACAATTAATATTTTAGATACACCAGGACACGCCGATTTTGGTGGTGAAGTTGAACGTATCATGCATATGGTTGATGGAGCCCTACTTTTAGTTGATGCATATGAAGGAACAATGCCACAAACTCGTTTTGTTCTTAAGAAGGCATTAGAAGCAGGCGTTAAGCCAATCGTTGTTATTAACAAAATCGACCGTCCAGGTGCTCGTCCTAAAGAAGTTCTTGATGAAGTTCTTGAATTATTCATTGAATTAGGTGCCAATGATGAACAACTCGATTTCCCAGTTGTTTATGCATCAGCATTGAACGGAACTTCTTCTTATGAAGCTGATCCATCCACTCAAAAAGAAACAATGGATCCAATTTTTGACACTATTATTAAAGCTATCCCAGCACCAATTGATAATGCTGATGAGCCTTTACAATTCCAAATCACTATGCTTGACTGGGATGACTATGTTGGTCGTATTGGAGTAGGTCGTATCTACCGCGGTAGTGTAAAAGTTGGTGACAACATCACAGTTATGAAACGTGATGGTTCAAAGCAAAACTTCCGTGTAACTAAGCTATTTGGTTTCTTTGGTTTGAAGCGTAATGAAATCACAGAAGCTAAAGCCGGAGATATTATTGCCATTAGTGGTATTAACGACATTTTCGTTGGTGAAACAATTGCATCTGCAGAAGACCCAGAAGCATTGCCATTCCTTAAGATTGACCCACCAACTTTGCAAATGGACTTTGTTGCAAGTGATTCACCATTTGCTGGCCGTGAAGGTGACAAGGTAACTCCTAAAAAGTTAGAGGATCGTTTAATCAAACAAACTCGTACTGATGTTTCTTTGAAGGTTGAACCTACTGATCAAATCAATGCCTGGACTGTTTCTGGACGTGGTGAATTACACCTTTCAATTCTTGTTGAAGAATTACGTCGTGAAGGATTTGAATTACAACTTTCACGTCCAAAAGTTATCTATCGTGAAATCGATGGCCAAATGTGTGAACCATATGAGGCAGTTCAAGTCGATACACCAGATGAATACGTTGGTTCAGTAATTGATTCACTTTCACAACGTAAAGGTGAAATGAAGAACATGGAATCAACTGGAAATAATCAAACTCGTTTGGACTTCTTAGTTCCGTCACGTGGCTTAATTGGTTATAACAATGAATTTATGTCTCAAACTGGTGGTTACGGAATTTTAAACCACAGCTTTGATTCATATAAACCAGTAGTTAAGAACTGGGAACCAGGACGTAAAAATGGTGCTCTTGTTTCAATCAGTCAAGGTAAGTCAACCACATATTCACTACAAACTGTTGAACAACGTGGTGAATTATTCATCGGAGCAGGTGTTGAAGTCTACGAAGGTATGATTGTTGGTCAATCATCACGTGATCGTGATATTGCAGTTAACGTAATTAAGGGAAAGAATTTGACTAACACCCGTGCTGCCGGTAAAGACCATGCGGCTGCAATCAGAACGCCAAAGACATTGACACTAGAAGAAGCAATCGAGTTCTTAAACGATGATGAATATTGTGAAGTAACACCTGAATCAATTCGTCTTCGTAAGAAGATTTTAAACACTTCTGAACGGCAAAAGGCAGATAAGAAGCGTAATAAAAACTAAATCAAGTAATTAAAAATGGCACTCACTTAATGAAGTAGTGTCATTTTTGTTTTATAATAAAAATATATTTTTTTCGTAAGAGGAGGGCTACTTTTGCGACGGAAACTTCAACATTTGGACTACAAAATTCTATTGCCATATTTATTACTGGTTTTCTTTGGCATAATTATGGTTTATTCAGCTAGTTCAGATATCTTGCTCGTAAATGGTTTTAAGCCAGCGACATATGGGATTAGGCAAGCAATATATGCGGTGGTAGCTTTCTTTGGTTTTGCTACATTGGCGTTCTTTTTGCGGTTAGAACTTTTTAAGCGAACTAAGTTTGTTGCTTGGTTTCTCGGAATTAGTATGTTTTTGCTGTTTTACCTAATTGTTTTAAAGGTATTTAAAGGCTCTGATGCTGCAGTTAATGGGGCGGTTGGCTGGATTGATTTAAAAGTCATCCGTATTCAGCCATTGGAAATTGCCAAATTAGCATTGGTAATATATTTAGCGTACTATTTAGATCGTCATGATGGTTCTTTCCGCCAAGGGAATATTGTCAATAATTTGATTAGACCAGCAGTTTTATCTGGGGTAATGATGCTATTAGTGATAGTTGAACCAGACTTAGGTGGTACTGCCATTTTAGCAACAATTGTGATCATTATGTTTTCTCTATCAGGTGTGCCTGCCAAGAACGCACTACTCTGTTTAATTGGAATTGGAATTGGTGTTTTCTTCTTAGTTTTCTTAATTGTTAAGTGGAATCCTGACTTTTTACAGTCCAGTTATCAATATCAACGACTCATGTCATTTTTGCATCCCTTTGAGCTAGAGCAAAAAGGTGGTGCCCAGTTAGTTAATTCATATTATGCGATTCATAATGGCGGTTTGTTTGGTGTTGGTCTAGGTAATAGTATGCAAAAGAGAGGCTATTTACCAGAGCCATATACGGACTTTATCTTAGCAATTGCGGCTGAAGAAATTGGAGTAATCGGTGCATTACTAGTTTTAGGCTTACTTTTCTATTTGATGTGGAGCATTATGGAAGTGGGTCTTCATGCTAGTACGCAATTTAACGCTTTGGTTTGTTTTGGCGTAACGACAATTATCTTTACTGAAACTCTGTTTAATGTTGGTGCAGTTTTGGGGCTATTACCAATTACAGGTGTTACTTTGCCTTTTATTTCATACGGTGGGTCATCACTAATTGTCTTATCAGCTTCAATTGGATTAGTTTTAAATATTGCTGCAAATGAACGTATTAAGAAAGAAGAGGAGTTGGCTGATGAGTATCAATCATGATTTGGCAAATACTTCCTTAACTAAGAGACAAGGATTAATTGTTTATCTTAATTCTATTAACAGTCAGTTTAAGCTTAGGCGTTACGGGGACATCGTGTATTTTTCTAAGAAAAATGCATATTGTGTCTTATATGTTGACCAAAAAGAAGCTGACAAAACGATAAACGCTATTAAACAGTTGGATTTTGTCAAGGATGTACAAAAATCTAGTGATGATGAAATTGACTTGTCAAGTAAGCATATTGAAGAACAAATTACTGAACTTGCTGCTGAAGCAGAAAAAAAGTTACTTGATGAGCAGGAACAGAATACGGACTACTTATTATGAGAATTATTTCTGGAAAGTATGCTAAGCGCAACTTGTATACACTAAAAAGTCAAAAAACTAGGCCAACCAGTGATAAGGTTAAAGAATCTTTGTTTAATAGCCTAGGACAATTTTTTGAAGGTGGAGAAGTATTAGACTTGTATGGCGGAAGTGGTGCCCTTGCAATCGAGGCTGTTTCAAGAGGCTGTAGTCATGCAACAATTATTGATATTAATTACCAAGCTGTGGAAATTATCCGAAAGAATGTTGCTTTAACTAAAGAAGAAAATCGTTTTTCTGTTTATAAAATGTCAAGCAATATTGCATTAACCAAACTTGCCAAAGATGAAAAGAAATTTGATTTAGTTTTCTTAGATCCGCCATATGCCAAACAAAAAATTACTTCTGATATGAAGAAAATGGACAGTTTAAATTTGTTAACAGATAATGCAGTTATCGTAGCAGAGACAGACGATGAAACTAATCTTGGTGAAATAGAAGGTTTTGAGCTAACGAAAACTCACCATTTAGGTAAAACAATCGTTCGTTTTTATCGAAAGGAAAAAAGATGAGTATTGCACTTTTTCCAGGTAGTTTTGACCCAATTACTAATGGACACATTGATGTAATTCAGCAGGCTGCTAGAATCTTTGATCAGGTTTTTGTAGTGGTAATGGACAATACCTCTAAGCACTATTTATTTAGTGCAGATGAACGGGTAGAACTTATTAAAAGTGCAGTGAAGAACATTGCTAATGTTGAGGTTCAAAAAAGACCACAATCATTAACTGTCGATGTGGC
The DNA here is from genome assembly GCF_003692845.1 of Lactobacillus sp. ESL0263. Taxonomy (NCBI): domain Bacteria; kingdom Bacillati; phylum Bacillota; class Bacilli; order Lactobacillales; family Lactobacillaceae; genus Lactobacillus; species Lactobacillus sp. ESL0263. The sequence continues at coordinate 420,598 of NZ_REHL01000004.1, forward strand.
ACACGACATTGGTGCAACAGCTATTGTTCGCGGAGTGCGGAACAGCGAGGATTTCACTTACGAGCAACAAATTGCAGCAATGAATAAGAAGCTAGCGAATGATCTTGAAACTGTATTATTGTTTACTTCGCCGCAAAACAGCTTTGTGGCATCTAGTATTATTAAAGAGGTAGCTCAATTTGGCGGTGATATTAGTTCATTTATGCCAATAGAAGCTGCAATTGCTTTAAAGAAAAAATTGGTAAAGATTAATGAACGATAAAACTAAAGATAAAGGTAAGAAAAAAGGTCATAAATGGCTCTTCTTTTTCTTAGCTATCGCCGCGATTGTAGTAGGCTTAAGCTGGCCAACTAATTATTATCTTGAAATGCCTGGCGAGGCATTTCAAGTTAGTCAATTTATCAGAAGTGGTAAAAAAGCACCTGATAATTATTATTTAGTGACAGTTAGCGAAACCCAACGCCCAGCTTCAGTGCTGCGATATTTGTTAAGTTATACTAGAAAATACGAAACGAGAATTTCAAGAGAAGAACTGCTGGGGGATGCAACAAGTAGTCAGTATGAGGAATTGCAGAATTGGTATATGGAAACCAGTCAGCAAAATGCTATCTATTATGCAGCAAAGAAGGCAGGCTTAAAGCCAAAACTAAATTATGAAGGCGTTTATGTCATGCAGGTTCAGAAGCACTCGAGTTTTAAGAAAAAACTGCAAATCGGTGATACCGTTCTGGGTGCAAACGGCCATCGTTTCAAATCAACAGAAGAAATGCTTTCATATTTTCAGAAAAAGAAAATTGGCGCTAAAGTTAAAATTAACGTTTTAAGGAATAATAATCCACTAACTTTTTCAGGAAAAATTGTTAAAGTTGAGGGCACCAATAAACCTGGAATTGGAATTCAGTTAGTAGAACATGTTAAGGTTACGACAAAACCAGAATTAAAAATAGATGCTGGTGCAATTGGGGGGCCTTCAGCAGGATTAATGTTTACACTAACGAGCTATGAAACTTTCACGCAACAGGATTTGGCTAAGGGACATAAAATTGCCGGAACGGGCACTATCTCTCCTAAAGGCAAAGTTGGGGCAATCGGTGGTGTGGACAAAAAAGTAGTCGCAGCCGACAGAGCCGGAGCAGAAGTTTTCTTTGCGCCGACAGATACCTCTCAATTGAAAAAAGCTGATAGTAACTACCAAGTTGCTAAAAGAACGGCGAAGCAAATAAAAACGAAGATGAAGATTGTCCCAGTAGGTACCTTTGAAGATGCTTTACATTATTTGCAAAAACACTACTAATAAAAAATAAAAAGTTCAGAAGAAATTCTGAACTTTTTTCGTACTTAAAATTAGGAGGTGAAAATATGGATTGGACAAAAGTTAAGGAATTCATAATTGAGCATAAACAGTATTTTGTTATAGGAATAGGGATTTTGCTTGTCTTGCTTTGGTTAATTGGTCATTCTGGAAATGAACAATCTAATGATTCTGATTTTGCCATAAAGCAAACAGAGACTGATGAGCAAGAAGGAACTGAAATAAAAGAAGAAACACAAATTGCTAATAAAGAGGTAGAGAAGAAAGTAAAAGAGCCTAAAGAAGTTATTTGTGATATTTCTGGTGCAATTGAAAATCCAGGTGTTTATACATTGAAGTATGGTGCTCGCTTAAATGAATTGATTGCGGCAGCAGGTGGACTGACAAGTAAGGCTCAAATTGAAAAAGTTAACCGTGCATTAATTCTTCGTGACCAGGACAAAGTTCATATTCCATATCATGGAGAAAAGTTAAAGGAAAACGAAATTGTTTCTTCTGTTAATGGTAGTACTAATTCAGGAGAACTAGATAATTCTTCCCAGAGTGAAAGTGCTAACCAAGCTTCAGGAGTAAAAGTAAATATCAATACGGCAAACACTGCAGATTTGCAAAAGTTATCTGGAATAGGCGCTAAAAAAGCTGAACAAATTATTGCGTACCGGCAAAAAAACGGAAATTTTAAAAGCATTGAGGATTTGAAACAAGTTTCTGGGATAGGAGATAAGACTTTTGAGGCACTTCGAAGTCAACTGGAAGTCTAAAATTCTGACACCAGGTTTTTTATTGCTAGTTTCTTTATTATTAGCAGACATAAATTTTGGTCTTTCACAGTCTATTACGCCTCTTCAATGGCTATTTTGCTTGGTAATTGCACTTTATTTGGTATTTCTTTTGTTTCATAAACACCGACAAACAAGTTGTTTAGCCTTTTTAGTGCTATTTGTTGCACTTATCAGTTTTGCTATTAATCAGAACCAACAAAATTTTTCTCTCAAAAATAGTTCTGTGGTTACCATATACCCAGATCAAATCAAAGTGTCTGGAAACCGAATGTTTGGCCAAGGAAAAGCAGATGGTAAGTCAGTACTAGTTTCAACAAAAATTAGTCAAATGCAGAAAAAAGAGCTCCTTTCTGGATACTCACTTTATCTTTCGCATTTACAAGGAGAGGTTAAAGAAATCGAGCCTGCTACAAATTATGGACAATTTGATGCAAAAAAATATTATTTGAGCAAAAACATTAAACAAAAGATTGAACTGGAGAATTGTATAATCACAAATAAAAAGCAACATTTTAGGGATGTCGCACATCATATTCGTTTTTGCTTGCAAAAGTATTTTGCACAAATGCCACCGATTTTGTCTTTTTTCAGTAGCGAATTAGTTCTTGGCGAAAGTCCAAGCCAAGCGGACCAATCGATTTTATCTAATTACCGTGACCTTGGCGTAATTCACTTGTTAAGTATTTCCGGTCTTCACGTTGGCATCTATACCTTAGTAATTAGTACAATTTGTTATTATCTGAAATTAACCGAACAAGAGACATTTGCAATTTGTTTATTCATTCTATTAATTGGTATTTTCTTAAGTAATGGTCAAGCTGGCTTTATTCGAGCCAGTCTAACTTATATACTTGATCAGATTTTTAAATTTCAGAAGCAAAAAATTACTCATTTTGATTTATTAGGTCTCACTTATATTATTCACTTAATAATTAATCCGTGTTTGATGCTCAATGTGGGAGCCATTTTAAGTTATGTCTTGGCTCTAGGTTTAGAATTAACAACTAAATTAACCTCATTTAAACAGTCATTTGCCTTAAATTGTTTACTAACACCATTACTACTTTTTCATTTTTTTCAATTTAATTTGTTGACCGTTTTTTTTAATTTGGTAGTAGTGCCATATTTTAATTGGCTAGTTATGCCAATTGTCTTTTTGAACTTAGTTACTTTTAAATTATGTCCGGAAATTTCCTGGTGCTTTGAGAATGTTTTAAAGACATGTGAAAAGTTAATAGCTCAAGTATCCGCTTCTAAATTGGGACTATTAACATTTGGTAAGATCAACTGGTGGCAATGTGTGATGTTAACTATATTTACGGCTATTTTGCTGGTTTTTGTAAATGAGCAAAAATCCACGAAAAAAAGCAGGTTAAAAGTAATTGGTGGCATTGCGGTTTTGTACGTGATGATCTTTTCCTCAATTCACTTTCCCTTAACAGGTCAGGTTACATTGATTGATGTAGGTCAGGGCGATAGTATTTTGATTTCTACACCTTTTCCAAGGCGTGTTTATTTAATTGATGTTGGCGGAAAATTAAATTTTAGTGGCCAAAAAACGACGCCTCAAGTTAATAAAATTACTATTCCTTTTTTGAAAGCACTTGGAATCAGTAAACTTAATGGTGTTTTTGTAACTCATCAAGATGCCGATCACGTTGGAGATTTAAGACCCTTGCTCGAACAAGTTCACGTTCAAAAATTGTATACGGCAGCAGGATTAATTCGTAATCCGTCTTTTATAAAAAGAATAGTGGGACAAATTAAGCGAGATCAAGTTGTAGAACTATTAGCTGGTCAGAAAGTAGCTGAGCCACAAATTACATTTAATGTTGTTTATCCTTTTAAGCCTGGCCTAGGTAAAAATGAAGATTCACTATCTTTGACATTTGTTGTAAAGAGCAAAAGATGGCTTTTTACTGGTGATTTAGGTCAAGAAGGTGAAAAAGAAATAATGAACAAGTTTAATATTCAAGCTGACTATTTCAAACTAGGACACCATGGTAGTCGCACTTCTTCAAATCCTGATTTTTTAAAAACTTTAAAGCCTAAATTAGTTTTTATTTCAGCTGGTCGAAATAATCGTTTTGGGCATCCGCATAAGGAAACGATTGATACTTTAAGCAATCAACACATTCCATGGGCTTCGACGCAGGACTGTGGTATGATTACTTGGACATATGGCTATTTTTCTAAGCCAAAATTCAAACGTTTTGTAGTGGTGAATCAAAAATGACTTTACTTTCTTTGTTTAAAAATTCAAATAATAGCAATGCGCAAACCTTAATTTTGGGTTCAGATAGCTTTTTGAATGATTATATTGCGCGCTCATACATATATGAAGAATCATTTCAAGAACTAGAGAAAGTATCCATTGATTGTGAAAGTGATAGTCTAGATGATTTGATTGCTGAATTAACAGAATCAAGTCTTTTTAGCCAGCAAAAGATAATAACTATCAAAAATCCGTTCTTTTTAACTGCTAAAGTTCCGCAAAAAGCAAAAAAGCAACTTGATCAGTTGCAGCAAATTTTTGATCATATTGATCAGCTCGACAACAAACTAGTAATAGTAGCTTCGTATGAAAAGCTTGATCGGCGAAAGAAGCTGACAAAAACAGTTTTGAAGAAGTTTAATGTCGTAGATACTGAAGTTAAAAGCTATGAAGTTAAAAAGGTAACTAAGGCATTAATTAGTGCTGAAGGATATCAGATTACAGAGATGGCTTTGCAGCTTTTACTTGAAAGAAGCGATCAGGTTCTTGATACTGTACTGAGCAATTTTAATAAATTAAAGATGGCTGCCACTGAGAATAAAATTGATGAGACACTAGTTCGTAAAAACGTTGACTTATCATTTGCCCAAAATGTTTTTGCAGTTTTAGAAGCAGCTTTAAAGCATAATTATCGAGAAGCGATTGCAAGATTAGATAACCAATTGAGAGAGGGTAGTAATCCGATTCAATTACTTGCAGTCTTTGAAAACCAGTTAGAATTAATTTTAGTTGCAAAGACATTGCATGAGCGCGGCAGAAATGAAACTGAAATTGTTAAAGAACTAGGGGTTCACCCTTATCGAGTAAAGCTAGCTCTTAATAATAAAATTTCGACTAATAAACTGGCGAGCTTGTTAGAGCAGGCAATCAAGCTAGATTATAACTATAAAAATGGGCAATATCGGGAAAACAATTTCTTAAAGTTATTTGTTTTGAGCGTATGAGGTAATAAATTGAGTAAAGAAAAAAGCAAGGATTATTCAATCCTTGCTTTTTAGTTTTTGAATTCAAATTATTTAGCTAACTTAGCTAAGCGACTCTTATCACGGCTAGCCTTGTTTTTATGAATAAGACCCTTAGAAGCGGCCTTGTCCAATGCGCGGGCAGCAGCAACATGTAATTCGGAGGCGTTTTCAGCACCAGCAGCTTGGGCAGTCTTGAACTTCTTAACAGCAGTTCTTAATTCTGTCATTTGAGCGGCTCTGCGCTTTCTAGCAGCATCTTGAGTTTTAACACGCTTAATAGCTGATTTGATTTGTGGCATAACATTCACCTCCATTGATCGTAATTTTACTTAGTAAATTATACTGAAGAATAGTTGTAGATGCAAGACAATTTATACTTGCTTTTTAAAAAAATAATCTGTATTATACTATTGTTGTGAACCGTTAACGCTGTTTGCTCGCTCACACCTGACGGTTAACGTTGTTAACGGCAATTTTTTTATTGAAAGGTGAATAATTATGGCAATTTCAAAAGCAGAAAAAGATGAAATCATTAAGCAATTTGCTACTCATGAAGGTGACACAGGTTCAACTGAAGTACAAGTTGCTATTTTAACTAAAGACATCAACAACTTGACTGAACACATGAGACAACATTCTCATGACCACCACTCATATGTTGGTTTACTTAAGAAGATTGGTCACCGTCGTAACTTGCTTCGTTACTTACAAGATAACGACATTAATCGTTACCGTGAATTAATCAAGAAGTTAGGTTTACGTCGTTAATTTCTAAACTTAGATTTAAAAAAGTCAGTTCTATTAAAGAACTGGCTTTTTGTTTTTGCCATAAGTGCTTTTTATGCTAGAATAAAAAAAGATACTTTTTACGTTGTGATCTTACGATCCATAAATAAACAACTTAATAACAATTATTATAGAAAAGGAAATAAAATGGCTGATCAAGTTAAGATAATGATTTTGAGCGGTGTTCGTGAACAAGGAAAGGACATGTTTGCTGTTCAAGTTAATGATGGAATTTTTGTTCTTGATGCTGGATTGAAATACCCTGATAGTTCTTTATATGGAATTGATTTGGTTATTCCAGATCTCGACTTCTTTGAAAAATATGGTGACCAAGTTGTTGGTATTTTTCTAACTCATGGACACGCTGATTCAATTGGTGCCTTGCCATATATTTTGCGTCAATATGATATACCTGTATTTGGTTCTCGGTTAACGATTGAACTGGCTAAAATTACAGTTAAAAGAGAGAATAAGCGAATTAAAAACAGTTTGTTCCATGTAATAGACGCTGAAACTGAAATTGAATTTAAAAACGCGAATATTTCATTCTTCCACACGACTCACTCAATTCCTGACTCGCTCGGAATTGATGTGCACACTCCAGCTGGAGAAGTAGTTTATACTGGTGACTTTAAGTTTGATCCTTCTGCAGCGCCAAAATATCGAACTGATTTAGATCGGTTGGCAGAAATTTCACAAAAGAAAGTTTTGGCACTTTTAAGTGATTCTTCTAATGCAGAAGCAGCACTACCTAACGTTTCTGAACAAGAAATAGGTGAATATGTGACCAATGTCTTTCGTAATGCCACTGGTCGAGTAATTGTAGCCGCTAAAGCTTCTAATTTAATCAGAATTCAAGAAGTTTTAAATGCTGCGCATGAAACAGGCCGGAAGGTACTATTAACTGGACGTGATGTAGCAAAAATAGTTCGTACAGCAATGGACTTAGGCTATCTTTATGTTCCTAAAAATCTGTTAATGCGTGTCAAAGATCTGAGCACTACACCAGATAACAAAGTGGTAATTCTTGAAACTGGGCAAATGGGTGAGCCATTAAATTCTTTGCAAAAAATGGCTAAAAAACGTCACAGTATGATTACGATTCATGAAAATGACCTGGTTTTCATTGCAACAACACCATCTCATTCTGTTGAAACAGTAGTTGCGCAGACTAGTGATCTTGTTTATCGAGCAGGCGGAACCGTAATTGAACTTGGTAGGGCTAAGCATACAAGCGGTCATGCAACTGGACGTGATTTGCAAATGCTAATTGATATTCTAAAACCACAATTTGTTATTCCAGTAATCGGTGAATATCGCTTGTTGGAAGTTCATCGCGATCTTGCAATAAGAGCAGGAATTAAGAAAGAAAATGTTTTGATTACCAGAAATGGTGATTGTTTGGATTACGATTTTAAACAAAAGAAGTTTAATTTAACTGATCCTGTTCCAGGCGAAGATATAATGATTGATGGCTCAGGCATCGGTGATGTGGGCAATATTGTTCTGCGTGACCGAGAAATTTTGTCAGATGATGGTATTTTTATTGCCGTTGTTACAATTGATCGTCGTAAGAAAAAAATCATTGCGCAACCACAAGTTACTAGTCGTGGCTTCGTTTACATCAAAGCCAATCATCAATTGATGAATGATTGTATTGAATTAATTAAAAAGACTATAAATAATAACTTTGAACATAAGAAGTTTGATTGGACTGAAATAAAGCAGGACGTTAGAAACGATTTAGAGAAGTTCTTATATAAGAAAACTAATCGTCGCCCTGTAGTATTACCAGTGGTCATGGAAGTAAATCAGAATAGACATCGTGCGATGCAAAAGCGTTCGGGCAAAGATGCGACTACTGGAAAAAATAATGAGCATCATTCAGTTGACGTGAAAAAATCTGGTAAGAAAATAGTTAAGAAAGACTAGTATGACAACTTTAAGCCAAAAAAATTTACTAACTCTAGCACAAGAAAATGAAGCAAACGGTAAATTAGATTCAGCAATTCAAAATGTTGAAGAAGCTCTGCGAATTGGCAGTAACAAGGAAATTGTTCTTCGCTTATGCGACTTATATTTAAAAGCCGATCAAGCATATTCTGCGTATAGCTTAATCAAAGAGGAAAAAGATCTCTTTTCAGATGATGAGATCTTTTTTGCTTATTCTAGGGTTTTGCAAGCCAATCACTTTTTAATTGAAGCACTCGAGATTAAAAATTTGAGTAAGGGCGAAAAAGAAGTTGAAGTCTTACCAGCTTCGATTTCTGAGCAGCAAGCAACAATGGAGAAATTTCGTCTTAGTAAAAATCCAACTAAGTATGAATATGACCAACTTTTTACATTGGATTTAATTAACTTTACGAATTTTGCACAGAGTCTATTATTAGACCCTAGCTTAAGTTTTGCTGTGCGTCTAGTATTATGTGAAGATCTCTTTCGCTTGGGTATTAATGAATCTTTTGATGTTTTGGTGCTAGGTAAAAGAGAAAAGTTTATTCCTAACCAGATTAATTTGCTAGAGAAGGATCCAGTTTATCGTGAAGTAGTTTCGGCAATCGGATCAAGATATTATCACCGTCCGAGTCAGCTTCCAGCTGTCTTAGGCGAGGTCAATTTGATCTTAGGTAGTTTGTATCCCAAGCTAACTAAATACGTCGAAGAACCAGATAGTTTTGCGAGTGACATTGCATCATACATTGATTTTCAAGATGGTCGAAGTCACCATGATTTATTCAGACAAATTGACCATGATTTGCCAAAATAATTTAGATAAAAGGCCTTTACATTTTTTTCCTATTTAGTATAATATCAAAGGACGTTTTCATTAGGCATGGCTCTATGCATTAAAATACTAGGCATTTGCCAATGAAAGTAGTACAATAATCAACAGAGAACTATCCGTTACTTACTCAACGGACTTCTTGCAAATTTACAGGAGGGTCATTTTAATGGCAGAAAAAGAACATTACGTTAGAACAAAGCCACACGTAAACATTGGTACTATCGGTCACGTTGACCATGGTAAGACCACTTTAACAGCGGCTATTACTAAAGTTTTATCAGAAAAGGGCTTAGCAAAGGCTGAAGACTATTCAGACATCGATGCAGCTCCAGAAGAAAAAGAACGTGGTATTACTATCAATACCGCTCACGTAGAGTACGAAACTGAAAAACGTCACTACGCTCACATGGATGCTCCAGGTCACGCTGACTACATCAAGAACATGATCACTGGTGCCGCACAAATGGATGGTGCCATCTTAGTTGTTGCTGCAACTGATGGTCCTATGCCTCAAACTCGTGAACACATTTTGCTTGCTCGTCAAGTTGGTGTTAACTACATCGTTGTTTTCTTAAACAAGACTGATTTAGTTGACGATCCAGAATTGGTTGACTTAGTTGAAATGGAAGTTCGTGACTTGTTAACTGAATACGATTACCCTGGTGATGATATTCCAGTTATCCGTGGTTCAGCTTTGAAAGCTTTACAAGGCGACAAGGAACAAGAAGAAGTTATCATGAAGTTAATGGACACTGTTGATGAATACATCCCAACTCCAGAACGTCAAACTGATAAGCCTTTCTTGATGCCTGTTGAAGATGTCTTCACTATCACTGGTCGTGGTACTGTTGCTTCAGGTCGTATCGATCGTGGTACTGTTAAAGTCGGCGACGAAGTTGAAATCGTTGGTTTAGTTCAAGAAGTTCTTAAATCAGTTGTTACTGGTTTGGAAATGTTCCACAAGACTTTGGACTCAGGTGAAGCCGGCGATAACGTTGGTGTATTGCTTCGTGGTATCGACCGTGACCAAATCGTTCGTGGACAAGTTTTAGCCGCACCTGGCTCAATTCAAACTCACCGCGAATTCAAGGGTCAAGTTTATGTCTTGAAGAAGGAAGAAGGCGGACGTCACACTCCATTCTTCTCAGACTACCGTCCACAATTCTATTTCCACACTACTGATATTACTGGTGAAATCGAATTGCCAGAGGGTACTGAAATGGTTATGCCTGGTGATAACACAGAATTTACTGTTAAGTTAATCAAACCAGCTGCCATTGAAAAAGGTACTAAGTTCACTATCCGTGAAGGTGGTCGTACTGTTGGTGCTGGTCAGGTTACTGATATCCTCGACTAGTTCGTAATAAAACAGTTTAAAAAGATGTACTTCTTCATAGAAGTGCATCTTTTTTTGCCTAAATTTGTTTTTTGCGTGCGTTTAATGTAAGATAATTTAGTATGCAAGATGCAGTTAAACTTGACATTGGAGGTATTTAATTAATGTCTGTAAAATGGAATAAAACTGGTAAAACTACCGGTGAACTTACTTTTGATATTTCTCAAGCTGAAGTAAAGCTTGGGTTAGATCAAGCATTCAGAAGAATAAAAAAGAATTTGCGTGTTCCCGGCTTTAGAAAAGGTCACGTTTCACGGGTAATCTTTGATCAATACTATGGTGAAGAAGCTTTATATGAAGAAGCATTAAACATGGTTTTACCTAACGCATATGCTGCTGCTATTAAAGAAGCTGGTATTTCTGCAGTAGGTCAACCTCAAGTTGTTCCAGATTCAATGGAAAAGGGCAAAGACTGGACAATGAAGGCCACTGTAACTGTTGAACCTGAAGTTAAATTAGGTGATTACAAGGGCATTGAAGTACCTAAGCAAAACACTCGTGTTTATGCTAAGGATGTTGACGCTCAACTTGATGCAGAACGTGAAAAGAATGCAGAACTTGTACTTAAGAAGAGTGCTGCTGCTAAGGGTGATACAGTAACTATTGATTACAAGGGTACTGTTGATGACAAGGCATTTGATGGTGGTTCTGCAGACGACTATGCACTAGAATTAGGCTCAAATACCTTTATTCCTGGCTTTGAAGATCAATTAATTGGTCACAAAGCTGGTGACGAAGTTGACGTTGTAGTTACTTTCCCAGAAGACTACGGTGCTAAAGATTTAGCTGGTAAAGAAGCTCACTTTGCAACTAAGATTCACGAAGTTAAGTCAAAGCAACTACCTAAACTTGATGATGAATTTGCAAAAGACGTTGATGATTCAGTTGAAACTCTTGATGAATTAAAAGAAAAGATCAAGAAAGACTTAAAGGCTAAGAAAGAAGAAGCTGCAAACGATGCAATTGAGCAAGCAGCTATCGAAGGCGCCGTTAAGAACGCTACGATTGACGAAATTCCAGATGCAATGATTCAAGAAGACGTTAATACTCAAATGAACCAATATCTTGGTAACATGCAACGTCAAGGCATTAGTCCAGAAACTTATTTCAAGTTGACTAATACTACTGAAGATCAATTACGTGCTCAATTTAGTAAAGACGCTGCTGAGAGAGTTAAGACTAACTTAGTTCTAGAAGCAATTGTTAAGGCTGAAGATATCAAAGCATCCAAGGAAGAAATTGATAAAGAAATCAAGGATCTTGCTGGCGAATACAACATGGATGAAAAGACAGTCCGTAACACTTTGACTGATGATATGCTTTCACACGATATTGATGTTCGTAAGGCAATCGATTTAGTAACTGATAATGCAAAACAAGTTGCTAAGTCTAAGAATAAGAAAGATGAAACTAAATCTGAAAAATAGTCGGATTTAATTTCTAGATAAAAAGGTAGTTGTTAAAACTGCCTTTTTATTTATTTACAAGCAAATTTTTTATGCAATTTTCTTGATTTATGATACCCTTAAGCTTGTAGATATTAGGAGGAATAGAATGGCATCACAGTTTACTGATCAGGATGAAATTAGATGTTCTTTTTGTGATAAAACACAAGATCAAGTTAAGAAAATGATTGCTGGCAATGGAGTTTATATTTGTAATGAGTGTGTTGATTTATCCAAAAAAATTATTGACGATGAATTAAAATCAGATTCACTCAAAAAAGCCAAAGACTTACCTAAGCCAATGGAGATTAAGCAGCAGCTTGATCAATATGTTATTGGCCAAGATCAGGCAAAAAAGGTACTGTCAGTGGCCGTTTATAACCATTACAAACGTATAAGTCAAATGGATATTGACTCTTCAACTGAATTACAAAAATCAAATATTGCTTTAATTGGACCAACTGGTTCAGGAAAAACCTATTTGGCACAAACTTTAGCTCGTATTCTCGACGTTCCATTTGCAATTGCTGATGCAACAACTTTAACTGAAGCTGGTTATGTCGGAGAAGATGTTGAGAATATTTTATTAAAGCTTTTACAAAACGCTGATTACGACATTGAACGTGCTGAACGAGGAATTGTTTATATCGATGAGATAGACAAAATTTCCAAAAAATCTGAAAATGTCTCAATTACTCGTGATGTTTCCGGCGAAGGAGTACAGCAATCATTACTAAAAATTCTTGAGGGTACCATTGCTTCAGTTCCACCTCAAGGGGGAAGAAAGCACCCACAACAAGAGTTGATTCAAATTGATACCACCAATATTTTGTTTATCGTTGGTGGTGCGTTTGATGGAATTGAACAAATCGTTAAAAACCGTATGGGTAAGAAAATTATCGGTTTTAGTGCAGAAAATGAATTGAACAAAACAAAAGATGATTCATGGACACAGCATTTAACTACAGGTGATTTGGTTAAATTTGGTATGATTCCAGAATTTATCGGTCGTATTCCAATCATTGCGACGCTTGATAAACTTAGCAGCAAAGACTTGGTAAGAATTTTAACAGAACCTAAGAATGCGCTGGTAAAACAATACAAGAAATTGCTTTCGATTGATCAAGTTGATTTGGAATTCACTGATAGTGCGCTTAAAGCAATTGCAGATTTAGCAATCGAACGTAACATGGGTGCACGTGGTTTGAGAACAATCATTGAAAATGCAATGATGGGCATAATGTACAAAACACCAAGTGAACCTGATATTGAAAAGGTTGAAGTTACTAAAGAAGTTATTACTGACCAAGCAAAGCCAAATGTAATTCGGCGAAATGCTGATGAAGATAGTGAAGAAATTAAGGCCGCAAATGATAATTAAAACGAGCGACTATGCAATCAGTGCTGTAAAAGAAGAACAATATCCTAAGGATCAACTTCCTGAAATAGCTTTGGCAGGTAGATCAAATGTGGGTAAATCAAGTTTGATTAACTCATTATTAGGAAGAAAAAACCTTGCTAGAACTTCATCGCAACCTGGTAAGACGCAGACATTAAATTTTTATATTATTAATGAAGAATTTTATTTAGTCGATGTTCCTGGCTATGGTTATGCGAAGGTTTCTCAAGTAAAACGGCAACAATTTGGTGAAATGATTCAAGATTATCTTGAAACTAGAGAAAATTTAAAAGGCTTAATCCTATTAACTGACTCACGCCATGAGCCGACTAAAGATGACATTGCGATGTATAATTATTCGCTGTATCTTGATTTGCCAATTTTGGTTGTTTGTACCAAAATTGATAAGGTAAAGAAAAACCAAGAAAATAAAGTACTATCCAATTTAAAGAAGCACCTTGATTTGGCACATGACAATGTTACTGTTCTAACATATAGTTCAGTTAAGAAAACGCATGTCAAAGAAGTATGGGACTGGATAGAAGAAAAGCTTTAAAAAAATGACTCTCATCTTGAGAGTCATTTTTTCTTCTTCTTATCGTCTTTATCTTTAGTAAGCTTTTTCTTTTTGTCTTTTGGAACTGTCGCAAATTTATCAAATAATTTTTCCAGTTCATCCTGTTTTTTATATGTTAGGCCCATGGCTTTTTTCCTTTCATTTTTGATAATTATAATTGAAAAAGCTGTGACAAGCTAGTAAAAAAATAGGTAGTAAGAATAAAAGCTGATAGAATCACTAGTTCGTATTTTGTGTTAAAATTGATAAAGCAAATTTAGAGAAGGGGTGGTTTTTTGGCGTCCGAATTAATTGAAAACAAGTTAAAACTTCTTCCTGCTAAACCTGGCTGCTATTTGATGAAGGATATTAACGGAAAAGTAATTTATGTTGGTAAGTCAAAAAATCTTAAGAATCGAGTACGTTCTTATTTTAAGAGCACCCAAGTTGGTCGAAGGGCTGAATTAGTTAATGAAATTAGGGACTATGATATTATTACCGTTTCAACTGATAAAGAAGCCTTTCTTCTAGAAGTAACTTTAATTAAAAAGTATCAACCGTACTATAACGTTCAGTTGAAGCAGGGTACAGGATATCCCTACATTGAAATTACCAATGAACGGGATCCGCAGACAAAACTAACTAGTATCGTTAGAAAAGATGGCGGCTATTATTTTGGCCCATATCCCAATGTTTATGCTGCTCAGGCAACTCTGAAATTTATTCAAAAAGTTTTTCCTCTAAGAAGGTGTAACGGTAAACAAAAGCGACCTTGCTTGTACTATCACATGGGTCAATGCCTGGGAGCGTGTTTTAAGACAGTCCCTAAATCAGAATATGATGCCCAAATCAAAAAAATCAAAAGCTTTTTGAACGGGGATATTGCTTCAGTGAAGCAAGAGCTAAATCAAAGAATGGAAGAGGCGTCGCAAAACCTTGAGTTTGAGCGAGCAGCTGATATTCGTGATCAACTCAAATATATTGAAGAAACAGTCGAAAAGCAGAAAATCATTTCTAACGATAATACTCAACGCGATATTTTTAATTTTTATGTTGATAAATCATGGATTTCAGTTCAAGTGTTTTTCTTACGCCAGGCAAAATTGCTTAGAAGAGAAACAAGAATGTATCCTTTGACAGATACTGGTGATCCTGAAGACGCTTTTGCATCAGTTATTGTTCAGTTTTATGGTCAAAAAAATCGAGTTCTTCCTAAGGAAGTTCTTGTACCTGAAGGAATTGATAATGAAGCCTTAAGCGAAGTATTAAAAGTCCCTGTAAGAACACCAAAAAGGGGGCAAAAACGAGCACTCTTAAAGATGGCTAAAGAGAATGCTAAGCTTAAACTCGATGATAAATTTCGTTTGCTAGAACTAGGAAATAGAAAAACTAAAGGTGCGCAAAAAGAAATTTTTGATGCACTTGGCTTACCGTATGGCCATGTAATAGAAAGTTTTGACCACTCTCATATTCAAGGAACAGATCCTGTTTCTGCTTTGGTCGTTTTTAAAGACGGCGAACCAGACAAAAATTCTTATCGAAAGTATAAGTTAAAGGGAGAAGTTGAACATCAAAATGGTGGCGATGAAGTTCGCAATACCAGAGAAGTTGTGCGTCGAAGATATGGAAGGCTTTTACGTGAGCATAAAGCGATGCCTGACTTAATTTTAATGGATGGTGGTCAAATTCAAGTAGATGCTTGCCAAGACGTTTTACGTAATGAGCTGAACCTTAATATCCCTGTAGCAGGAATGGTTAAAGATGATAAGCATAGAACCAATCATCTATTGTATGGTGATCCGATTAACGGCGTGCCAATGAAACTGATTCCACTAGATCCAAAATCACAAGGATTTTATTTGATGACCAGGATTCAGGATGAAGTTCACCGCTTTGCAATTACATTCCATCGGCGGACACATGCGAAAAATGCTTTATCGAGTAAATTAGACTCAATTAAAGGAATTGGTCCGAAGAGTAGAAACAAGCTATTACGTCATTTTGGCTCAATTAAGAAAATTAAAGAGGCATCAATTGATGAATTGCGCGAAGTAGGTTTGACACTACCGCAAGCACAAACAGTAAAATTAACGTTATAGCAATTAAATTACCACGAAAGAGCTGCTTTTTTGTGGTATAGTAGTAAAGTTAGAGAAGACGGAAGGAGAATTAGCATGCCTACATTTGTCGATCAGACTAAGATTGAAGTTCAAGCCGGTAAAGGCGGGGATGGTATGGTTGCTTTCCGCCATGAAAAATACGTTCCTAATGGCGGACCCGCTGGTGGAGACGGTGGCCGTGGTGGAAGCATTATTTTTGTTGCAGATAGCGGCTTAAGAACATTGATGGATTTTCGTTACCGGCGCAAATTTAAAGCTGAGAGCGGTGAAAATGGACGTATCAAATCACAATACGGTCGCGGCGCAAAGGACTTATATTTGCGCGTCCCGATTGGAACAACGGTATATGATTTTGATACTAATGAAGAAATTGGCGATTTAACTGAAAACAAGCAGGAATTAGTTGTTGCACGTGGAGGCCGTGGAGGTCGTGGAAATATTCACTTTGCTACAAGTGTTAACACTGCACCTGAGATTGCCGAAAATGGTGAGCCTGGTGAAGACCGTGTCTTGCGTTTAGAGCTAAAGGTTCTGGCAGACGTTGGCTTAGTTGGCTTTCCATCAGTTGGTAAATCAACTTTACTTTCTGTTGTTACCAAAGCTAAACCAAAGATTGCTTCATATTCATTTACCACATTAACTCCTAATTTAGGGATGGTCATCTTACCAGATGGTCGAGACTTTTCAATGGCTGATTTGCCTGGATTAATTGAAGGTGCAAGTCAAGGTGTTGGATTGGGAATTCAGTTTTTACGACACATAGAGCGAACAAAAGTTATTTTACACTTAGTATCAATGGATCCTGAAAATGGTCGTGATGCACTTGAGGATTATCAAAAAATCCGTAAGGAATTGTTGCTCTATGATGAAGAACTTAAAAACAAAGAAGAGCTAATTGTAGCAACACAATTGGATATTCCTGGTTCTGAAGAAAAACTGGCTGAATTTAAGTCAAACTTGAAAGAAGCAGGCATTACGGAGCCGGTATATGCAATATCTAGCGTTACGCATCAGGGAGTTGATGTTCTAATGCAGGATACAGCTTCATTAGTTGAAAAAGTTGAAAAAGAAAAAGCCCAAGAAGAACCAAAAGCTGTTCAAAAAGTTAAGGAATATCGTTATAGTTCACCTAAAAAGAATGAATTTACAGTTATCAAACTTGAAGATCATGTTTTTGAAATTAAGGGTGAAAGCTTAGAGAATTTAGTTAAACGTACAAATCTTGATTATCAAGACGGTGTTGTCCGTTTAGCTCGTAAATTGAAAAACCTTGGTGTGGATGAAGCATTACGTGAAAAAGGAGCCGTTGACGGCGACGATGTAATAATTGGCACATTTAATTTTGAATTTGTGCAATAATTAAAAATAGAAAAGTAGAAAAATGGCAAAAAATCGGTTTATTACGGGATATTCTGGACTCAGAGCATTAGCAGTTATCGGTGTGATTTTATATCACCTGGATCCTAATACTTTTATTGGCGGCTATCTTGGAGTGCCGATTTTTTTCGTTTTAACAGGCTATTTAGTTACATGTCAGATACTTAAATCTTATGATGAGGAAGGATATTTTGACGTTAAGAGATTCTATCTAGGTAGGTTAAAGAAGCTATATCCATCTTTAATTGCTGTTTTATGGCTAGCTGCTGCTTATATTATTTTATTTCAACGAAATTTATTAGCGAAATTAAACCAAATTGTTATTGCTAACCTATTAAATATCTATAATTTCTGGCAAATTTTTAACGGGCAGAGTTATTTTGAGCGTTTTGCAACAAATGAATCTCCCTTCACGCATTTATGGACAATGTCAATTAACGGACAGTTCTATATTTTATGGCCACTAGTGATTTTTTTACTCGTAAAATACGGTAAAAAAAGAAAGAGAATCTTTGAAATTCTTTTTGGCATTTCTATCCTTTCCGCCTTGGAAATGGCAATAATGTATAAAACCGGTGTTGATCTTAATCGGATATATTACGGAACTGATACACGTTTCTTTTCACTTGGTCTAGGTGCCGCGTTTGCAGTTATTTGGCCGATGGATAGGATGAAATCTCAAATTGAGCAAATAGATACAACTTTGCTTGATATTGTAGGTGCGATATCGCTAGTTACGATGCTCTTTCTTTTCTTTGGTCCAACAATGAATCCAGAAAAGGGCTTCCCATATTATGGCGGCATGCTACTGTTTACCATTTTTACTGTTATTTTGGTTGGTGTCATTGCTCATCCGGGAAGCCATTGGAATAGCTGGCTGACTAATCCAATTTTTAATTGGTTGGGCTCTAGGAGTTATGGTATTTACCTGTATCAATTTCCAATTATGATCTTTTTTGAAGATAAGGTCACTAATATGGCCGATCATGTGGTGTTATACCGACTAATTGAGCTATTATTAATTTTAGTATTCAGTGAAGCTTCATATCGTATTATTGAAAAGCCACTGGGGAAGATTACTTGGGCTAAATGCAAAGCTTTTTTCTCCAGATTACGTGACTTGGATGCCAAAAATAATTTTCTTAGAATAAGAACAGCTTTAATTGGCTTGGTTTTTATCGTTGGTAGTATTGCAATGCTTGTTTCGCCAACGGTTAAGGCGGAAGACTTTAATAAATCGCAACTTGCCTTAAGAATCAGTGCAAATCGAAAGCAACAAAATAAAGATAATAAAGCTTTGATTGCAAAAATGAAAAAGGCAAAAAAGAAGGATGAAAAAAAGAGCAAGCTGATAGCTCAAGCGAAGCGAAGCGCTAAAAAACATCCTGTAAATCGCTCCTATACAAAATATGGGATTAGCCAAGTTGACCTACAGCTGGGACAAAAAGTGCGTCTTACTGCAATAGGTGATTCGGTTATGGCCGGTTCGAGTAATGACTTAACCAAGTTAATGCCTAAGGCAATTATTGATGCGGCTATTTCACGTCAGCTAAATGTTGCTTTTGGATTGGTTAGTCAATATAAAGCCCAACATGCACTTGCTGACAATGTGCTAATTGGTTTAGGCACAAATGGGCCATTTGCCATGTCTGATTTAGAGCAGTTGATGAGAGAAGTTGGGACAAAGCGACATGTTTTTTGGATAAATACGCACGTACCAAATAAACCATGGCAGAATCAAGTAAATAAATTACTGGCACATGCGGCGAAACGTTATCACAATCTTACAATTATTGACTGGTATGATTTTTCTAAAAATAAAACCAACTGGTTTTACGAAGATTTGACTCATCCAACACCAATAGGATCGAAGTACTACAGTGCTTTAATCGTCAAAACGATCACAAAAAACGCCAAGTATTAGAACGAGGGACATATGGAATTAGAATTTTTAGGAACGGGTGCAGGGCAGCCATCTAAGCAGCGCAATGTTTCAAGTATTGCACTTAAAATGTTAGATGAAATTAACGAAATTTGGTTATTTGATGTTGGAGAAGCAACACAGCATCAAATTTTACGTACAAATATTAGATTGCGAAAAGTGACCAAAATTTTTATTTCTCATAATCATGGTGATCATATTTTTGGGTTACCTGGCTTGCTTGCAACCAGATCGTTTCAAGGGGATGTAGGTCCGATAACTATTTATGGTCCTCCAGGACTAGAACAGTTTGTTCGCACTGCCCTTAAAATTTCGCGTACAAAAATATCCTATCCAATCAAGTTTGTTCAACTTGAAGAGGGTGGTCTAATATTCCAAGGTCAAGGATTTAAAGTATATGCAGAAAAACTTGCGCATCGTGTTCCAAGCTTTGGTTACCGCGTAGTTGAAGATAACCATCAAGGTGAGTTGCTAATGAGTAAGTTAACGCAATATAATATTCCTAATGGACCATTACTTGGTAAACTAAAAAATGGCGAAAAAGTGACCTTAGAGGATGGTACAATATTGGATGGAAATGATTTCTTAGGACCAAGTAAGCCAGGTAGAATAATTACAATTATTTACGATACTCGTTCTACGCCAACAATTGCAAAGCTTGCTAAGAATGCTGATGTATTGGTCCATGAATCAACTTTTGCTGGTCATGAAGCCGACTTAGCGCATTCATATTTTCATTCAACGGCGGTTGAAGCAGCTAAAATTGCGCGCGATAATGGAGTAAAGAGCTTATATTTGGATCATATTTCAGCCAGATATTTAGGGGCAAAAGCCAGAAAACTAGTAAATCAAGCCGAAAAAATTTTCCCTAATACGAAATTAGCGAATGATTTTGACCGGGTAATAATTCCAATGGAGGGTGAGCAGAATGAGTGACTCATTAAGAAATAAGGTCGTGGTTGTTACTGGGGCATCCAGTGGCATAGGCCATTCAATTGCTTTAGAAAGTGCGGGACGCGGTGCAACCGTAATTTTGATAGCACGAAACAAAGAAAAGTTGGAAAAGGTAGCAGCTGAGGCACATGAACTATCTGGTGCGCCAACTTACAGCTTTGTTACTGACATGAGTGAAAGTGAGCAAATTGATGCTACTTTCAAGGACATTGTTAAAGTAACTAAACATGTTGATTATTTAGTTAACTGTGCCGGCTTCGGTAAATTTGAAAATTTTGTTGAAATGGATCGCCGTGAAGTTACTGCAATGTTCCAAGTTAATGTTTTGGGCTTGATGTACTTTACTAGATTGATCGGAAGACTAATGATGGACCAAAAGACTGGTCAAATCATTAATTTTGGTTCAATGGCTGGCAAGGTTCCGACTGTAAAATCAGCTGCTTATAGTGCTTCAAAAGCTGCTGTAATTCAATTTTCAAATGTCCTACGTCTAGAATTAAAGCCATTCGGTGTTAAAGTAATGACGGTCAATCCAGGCCCTGTTTATACGAATTTCTTTAATATTGCTGATAAAAGCGGTGAATATGTTAAAAATGTTGAAAGATACATTCTTGATCCTGATGATGTTGCTTGGCAAGTAGTTCACTTCTTTGGTAGCAATAAGCGCGAATTAAATATTCCGCTTAGTTTGGCCGCTTTAGCTAAGCTTTATAATCTATTTCCATCAATTGGGGATAAATTATCCCTTAAGTTTGCCTCAAGAAAGTAGTGCGATAAATGAAAAATAAGACAAGACAAATAAAATTGATCTTAATCTTGATCCTTACTCTTTTAGCGGTCATTTTTGTCGTACTTAATACCAAAAATGTTGCAATCAATTTCGGCTTGTTTAATGTCAAGGTACCGCTAATTATTATTTTGGTGCTAATGATTATTATAGGCGTCTTAATTGGCTGGTTTTTTGGTGCAAATGGGCATAAAAGGGACAAGAATAACTAATATATCTTGATTTATTTAAGATACAATAGTATCATTAACAAACGTGAAGTGTTTTAGGCACTGTTTTATTAGTGACCTAAAAACGTAATTCTACAATAAAGGAGATCAAATAAAATGGCAGTTCCTAAGAGACATACTTCTAAGCAAAAGAAACGTTCACGTCGTGGCCATATCAAGTTAGCTGTTCCAGCAATGCATTATGATGCAACTACTGGTGAATACCGTTTGAGCCACCGCGTTTCACCTAAAGGTTATTACAAGGGTCGTCAAGTTGTTAGTGAAACTAACGCAAGCGACAACAACTAATTTAAAGACACCTCAATTAAGGGTGTCTTTTTTTTACTTAAAATTTGTTCACGTAGATAGGATTAGACAAGATGGAACTAGTTTTCTTAAGTTCAAGTGATTTACATGGTTATATATTACCGACAGACTATCAAAGTCCCAAAGATTGCAATGCACCTTTTGGATTAAGTAGGGTTAGTAGCGTCATCAAGCGTGAGCAAGAGACGTATGGAAAAGATAATGTTGTCATCACTGATTCCGGCGATTTTCTGCAGGGCTCGCCATTAGCCTCATTTGCCCAGTCAACTAAAAATATTGAGCAGGTAAAAGAATTTCTTTCTTTATATAATGCAATCGATTATGATGCACGGTGCTTGGGTAACCACGATTTCAATTACGGACTTGATTACTTAAACGATTGCATTAATAACAGTAGAGCGCCATTTGTAAATGACAATGTTTTGGATGAAAAAACCAGTCAACCTGCTTTTGGAAAAGACTATTTAATTGTCAATAAAAATGGAATCAGGGTAGGATTAATTGGTGCTACCACTAAAAAAGTTCCTTCATGGGAACCTGCTGAACATGTTGCGGGGCTTAGATTTGCCTCTGCATTTGCTCAAACAAAGTATTATGCGCAAATTCTACGTCCACAAGTAGATGTTTTAGCCGTAATTTATCATGGTGGCTTTGAAGCTGATCCCGAAAGTGGTATGCAAACCGAACCAGCAACAGGGGAAAACGAAGGCTACAAAATGCTGGCTGAAATTCCAGAAATTGATGTTTTCCTGACAGGACATCAGCATAAAAAGATGAGTGCGGTAGTTAACAACACAGCAATTGTACAGCCAGGATATCGCGGTGAAGCAGTCGGAAAAGTGGTATTAGAGATTGACGAACAGACTAAAAAAATCATCTCTAAAAAGGCAATGTTGATTGATACTGCAGAAGCCACTCCTGATTCAGAAATTATTAATCTTTCTACAGATTTAAACAAAAATACACAAAAATGGCTGGATCAGCCGATAGCAAAGTTGAGCCAGTCTGCACCAATTGAAGATGCAAATAAAGCGCGGATTGAGGGATCCCCTTTTATTAACTTGTTACAGCAAATGCAACTTTATTTTACTGGAGCAGATGTTTCTGCTACTGCAGTGATGAGTGAAACGGCGAAAGGCTTTAAACAAGAGGTAACAATGCGTGACATTTTGCTAAACTATCCGTACTCAAATTTGTTATGCAAAGTAAAGATTTTAGGCTCTGAACTACGAGCAATTGTTGAGCATAGTTTATCTTTTTTAAAAAAGGACGATCAAGGAAAAATAGGTTTTGCACCAGAATATCAAGATTTACTATTTAATTTTGACATTTTTTATCCAATTGACTATGAAGCTGATCTTGATAGAGAAGTAGGTCAGCGCTTAACCAAATTTGAGTTAAAAGGCAAAGCAATTGAGCCAGAAAAGAGCTACTACTTAGCCGTTAATAATTATCGGGCAATGGGTGGCGGCTTTTATCCATGTTATAGTCAGGATAAAATTGAGGAAACACTTGATAAAGACTATGTCCAAATGTTTCAAGAGTTTTTAACTCAAGCAAATATACCGCTTGATCCAAGAAAAAATTACAAATTTTATTAAAACAAAAAGCCGCTAGCAGTCTATGCTAGCGGCTTTTTTAATATCTATTTTAATTTAGTGTATTCACTTTTATCTTTAACAGAATGAGCTGTGATGGTTGGGATAATAGCGGCAAACAGAACACCGAAAATTACACCAATAATAGCAGCTTCACCTAAGTTGAAGACGTTTTGCGTTAAAGGGGCTGCAATAAAGCCCACAATTAACATATAAACAACGCTCCAACAAATGGTTACAATATAACGTCCCATAGTGTTGCCCTCTTTCATAGGAGAATTTTAGCAAAGTTTGGGCAGGTTTTCAAACTAAAAGAGTAGTTTTTGGTATACTAATTTTAATAGAAGGGAAGATGCCAAATGAAAATTGCTGCTTTACAAAATACAAGTTCTTTCACACTTCTTGAAAGTCCAATTAAAATTAAAGATCTTTTAGTTGCCGCTAAAAGTGAAGGTTATGAGGCAGTTAGCCTAACTGATATAAATGTTACCTATGGTCTAGTTAACTTTTTTGAAGTGGCGCAAGATGTTGGCATTAAACCTATTTTAGGGATGCAGCTCAGATTAAACGGTCTAATTGATAGTTCGCACCAATATGACATAATTGCACTGGCAAAAACTGATGAGGGCTATCGCAACATTCTACGCTTATCTAGTAGGATTAACTTATTAACTGAGAATGGGGCTAATAAGAAAATACTAACTTTAGACAAATTGGTTAAAGATCTTGGTGATTTAGTTTTAATTGTTCCGGCAAATTCATATAGCGAGTTGCTTAATTTACAAAAGCAGGATGACCAGCTCGGCAACGATTTTGTACGAACGCTGCTTAAATTAGTGCCAGAAACAAGCTCTCTATACTTGGGGGTATATGGCTCGAAAAAACAGGAAGTTTATCTTACATATGTTAAAGAACTGGCTAAACAGTTTAAACTACCAATTGTTAGTCTGGAAGATACCAACTACCTGAAACCGCATGATCAATTTTTAAAGAAAACATTACAGGCTGTAAAAAATGGTCTTGTCATGGAAGACATCGAATCACTAGCTAAGCAAGAAGGCTCGCATTATTTACCAAGTACGCAAGAATTAAGCATCAGGTACCATGATTTGGACCTTGATGAAGCACTAGAAAATACTTGGAAAATTGCTGAACAATGTAATGCTAACATTGTTTTTCAAGAACCTGTTTTACCAAAATATAAACAAAACAAATTCCCGACTTCAAAAGAATATCTTACTTATTTGGCGCAAAATGGTTTGCAGGATCGGTTTAAAAATCAAGAAATTCCTGCTAATTACCAAAAACAACTTGATTATGAATTAGGCATAATTGATGAAATGGGTTTCAACGATTATTTCCTAATCGTTTGGGACGTAATTAATTACTGCCACCGTGCTAAAATTGTTACAGGTCCGGGACGTGGTTCAGCTTGTGGATCACTTGTTTCATATTCATTGCGGATTACAGAAGTTGATCCAATTGAATATCATCTTCTGTTTGAGCGTTTTTTGAATCCTTCAAGACACGAAATGCCTGATATTGATCTAGATATTCCTGATAATCGCCGAGATGATGTTATCAAGTATATGTTTGAAAAGTATGGGATGGATCATGCAGCGCAAATTTTAACCTTTGGTACTTTGGCAGCTAAACAAGTTTTACGTGATACTGGGCGTACATTTGGTTTAAGTGAAGCTGAAATGAGTAAGTGGTCGCAAAGTGTGCCGTTTTCTAAAACAAAAATTTCACTTGAAGAGTCTTATCAAAATTCTAATAAGATGCGCTTATTGGTTGACGCTAGTTCGAAGAATAAGCTCCTTTTTGAAACGGCAAAGGGGCTTGAAGGTCTGCCACGGCATTACTCAATCCATGCTGCTGGGTTGGTTTTAAGCGATAACTCAATTGCAGCGATTTCTGGATTGCAAGCCGGTCAGCTCGGTATACCAATTACACAACAAACTAAAAAGTATGTTGAAAGCCTTGGCTTATTAAAAATTGATTTTTTAGGACTCCGTAATCTAACAATTCTGGGTGACACTGTAGATATGATTCAGAGTCAAGGTAAGACAATTGATGTAAATCAAATACCGCTTGATGATCAAAAAACAATGGAAGCTTTCCAGAAAGGGGATACGGATTTAGTCTTTCAATTTGAATCTGGTGGGATTAAGAATGTTCTTCGTGAGCTTCATCCGGATAACTTTGAAGATCTCGTTGCGGTTAATGCTTTATATCGTCCGGGTCCAATGCAAAATATCCATTCTTTTATTGCTCGGAAAAGAGGAAAGGAAAAAGTTACTTATCCGGATCCAAGCCTTAAGGAAATTTTGGCACCAACGTATGGTATCTTGGTCTATCAGGAACAAGTTATGCAAACAGCTCAGATTTTAGCTGGTTTTTCTTTAGGTGAAGCTGACATCTTACGTCGGGCAATGTCTAAAAAGAACCAGCAAGTCATTGATCAAGAAAAAGATAAATTTATTGAGGGGACAGTAAAAAATGGACGTCCTCGTGAAGTAGGAGAACGTGTATACAGCTATATTGAGCAGTTTGCTAACTATGGTTTTAATCGTTCCCATGCAGTTGCCTATACTAAAATGGCATTTTGGCTCGCATACTTAAAGGTTCACTATCCAGCAGAATTTTATGCCGCAATGCTAAATTCTAATAGTGGTAATCACTTTAAAATTAGTGATTACATTATGCGTGCTCAAGGAGCTGGAGTGAAAATTTTGCCGCCTGATATCAATAAGAGTGATTTAAATTATCAGATGGTTGATGGCCAAATTCTGGTTGGTCTTCGCGCAATCAAGGGTATAAGAATTGATGCACTTAAGGAAATTTTAAAAGCACGCGGAAATAAACCTTTTACTTCATTTACTAATTTTTTGCGTCGAATTGATTCCAAGTTTTTAAAAGTTAAGTTAATTCAACCTTTAATCAAGGCAGGATGTTTTGATAGTTTAAATAATAATCGAAATGAATTACTCAAAAATAGCCCAGAGATTATTGAAAATATTGAACTAACTGGTAACAATTTGGCTTTATCGGAAAGCTTGGGTGGCGTACCAATAAAACCAGCTGAAGCACCAACTAGTACTGAAAAAGCTGATATGGAGCAAGAAGCACTAGGCTTTTCGACCATGACATCACCAATAGTTGCGGTACAAAAATATGCCGAAAAGTTTCATGCAAAAGCACTTAATGAGTTTGAAATTAACGAAATTGGTGTCGCAGTAGGAAAACTGATGACATTAAAACTTGTCAAAACTAAGAAAAATACAACGATGGCATTTGCTAATTTTGTTGATTCTTCAAGTAGAGAAGATATTGTTATTTTTCCAAATGTTTATGAAAAAGCCCAGTCTATTTTAAAGGAGGGTGATATTTACCTTCTAAATATTAAAGTTCAAAATGATCGCTTTGATTCAAGTAAAAAACAATACGTTTTACTGAACATAAAAGTGGTGAACTTTAAGGGATAAAGCGTTTTTTCTAACAATTTTTGGTGAGTAATGACTGTTAGCGCTAACAAGCAAAAAGACCGATAAAACGGTAAAATAAGTCATTTTTTTGAGATTTTTTTGGCAAAGAATGTTAGAATTTAGTGGATGTGAGAAATTACACAATAAATATTAATGAGGTGAATTCATGAAGCGAATTGGTATTTTAACGAGCGGCGGCGATGCTCCCGGCATGAATGCAGCTGTTAGAGCTGTTACTAAGACTGCAATTCATAACGGGCTTGGTGTCGTTGGTATTCGTTATGGCTTTGCCGGGTTAGTTGCTGGTGACTTTGTTACGCTTACTGCTGAAAACGTTGACCACATGATAAGTTTAGGTGGCACATTTTTATATAGTGCACGTTTCCCAGAATTTGCACAACCAGAGGTGCAAAAAAAGGGAGTTGAACAACTAAAGAAGCATGATATTGATACCGTTATCGTAATCGGCGGTGATGGTTCTTATCATGGTGCCTTAGCCTTAACTCGTCTTGGCATTAACTCAATCGGTTTACCAGGTACAATTGATAATGATATTCCATGTACTGACTACACAATCGGTTTAGATACTGCCTGCAATACTGCGTTAGAAGCAATTGACAAGATTCGTGATACTGCAAGTAGCCACCACCGTGTGTTCATTGTTAACGTAATGGGACGTGGTTGTGGTGATATTGCTATGCGTGTTGGTTTAGCAAGTGGTGCCGATGCAATTGTTGTTCCTGAACGTCCATACGATGTTAAAGAAATTGCTGAGACACTTAAGCGAGGCTTTGCAGCAGGCAAGGATCATGGTATTATCGTATTAGCTGAAGGCGTAATGGATGCCGAAGAATTTAGAACTGAACTTCTAAAATACGGTGACTTTGACGCTAGAGCTAATATCTTAGGTCATATGCAACGTGGTGGATCACCAACAGTTCTGGATAGAGTTAATGCAACTAAGATGGGTAATTATGCCGTTAAGTTGCTTCTCGATGGTAAAGGCGGTTTGGCTGTCGGTATGGAGAACGGTCAACTTGAAACGCACGATATCTTAGACCTGTTTGATGATACTCATCGCAGTGATGAGACGTTATTAGATATAAATGATGAAATGACTAAATAATTTAGTCGATTTTGGGGAGAATTTTACATAATGAAGAAAACTAAAATTGTTAGTACTTTAGGGCCAGCTTCAAACGATATTGAAACTATTACAGCTTTGGCTAAGTCAGGCGTAAACGTATTTCGTTTCAACTTTTCACACGGTGATCATGCTGAGCATTTATCACGTATGAAGATGGTTCGCCAAGTTGAAAAAGAAACTGGGTTAGTTCTTGGTATTGCTTTGGATACTAAAGGTGCTGAAATTAGAACCACTGATCAAGAAGGTGGCAAGTTCACTATTAATACTGGTGACGAAATCCGCGTTTCAATGGATGCTTCAAAACCTGGTAACAAGGACATGATTCATGTTACTTATGAAGGTCTATATGGTGATACTCACGTTGGTGGTCACGTTTTAATTGATGATGGTTTAGTTGATTTATTAATTAAAGAAAAAGACGACGCTAAGAAAGAATTAGTTTGTGAAGCTCAAAATACTGGAGTTATTGGTTCTAAGAAGGGTGTTAACGCACCTGGTGTTGAAATCCGCCTCCCAGGAATTACTGATAAAGACGCTGATGACATCAAGTTTGGTTTAGAGCACGGTATTAACTTTATCTTTGCCTCATTTGCACGTAAAGCTCAAGATATTCTTGATATTCGTAAGCTTTGTGAAGATGCTGGTTGTGATTACGTTAAGATCTATCCTAAGATTGAATCACAAGAAGGTATCGATAACGCAGACGAAATTTTACAAGTTTCAGATGGTTTAATGGTTGCTCGTGGTGACATGGGTGTTGAAATTCCATTTATCGATGTACCATTTGTTCAAAAGGACTTAATCAAGAGAGCTAATGCACTTGGTAAGCCAGTTATCACTGCAACCCAAATGCTTGACTCAATGCAAGAAAATCCTCGTCCAACCCGTGCTGAAGTTTCTGACGTAGCTAATGCAGTACTTGACGGTACTGACGCAACTATGCTTTCAGGTGAATCAGCAAATGGTCTTTACCCAGTTAAAGCTGTTTCAGCAATGGCTGAAATTGACGAAAGAACTGAACAAGAACTTCTTAAGCGTAACACTTTAGCTCTTCAAAGATTTGAAGAATACAAGGGTTCAAACGTTACTGAAGCTATTGGTGAATCAGTTGTTCGCACTGCTCAAGAATTAGGTGTTAAGACTATCATTACTGCAACTAACTCTGGATACACTGCAAGAATGATTTCTAAATACCGTCCAAATGCTAACATCTTAGCTTTGACTTTTGACGAAAAGATTCAACACTCACTTGGCATTTGCTGGGGTGTTCAACCATTACTTACTGAAAAACCTGCTTCAACTGACGACATGTTTGATGTAGCTGCTAAAGTTGCTAAAGAACAAGGTTACGTTAAGGATGGCGACTTAGTAATCATCGTAGCTGGTGTTCCAGTTGGTGATTCTGGTACAACTAACTTAATGAAGCTTCAAATCATTGGTAGCAAATTAGCTCAAGGTTTAGGCGTTGGTAACGGTTCAGTTGTTGGTAAAACAGTTGTTGTAAACAGTGCTGAAGAAGCAATTAGCAAGACTAATGAAGGTGACATCCTTGTTGCTAAGAACACTGATCCTGATTACATGCCTGCTATTAAGAAGGCTTCAGGTTTAGTTGTTGAAGCTTCAGGCTTAACTTCACATGCTGCAGTTGTTGGTTTATCACTTGGTATTCCAGTAGTTGTAGGTGTAACTGATGCAACTGAAAAGATTGCTGGTGGTACTACTGTTACTGTTGATGCTCGTCGTGGTGCAATTTACCAAGGTGAAGTTTCAAACCTTTAATTAATAACTTTAAACGAAAAAGTCAGCTTAGTTAGCTGGCTTTTTTGTTTTGCTTTTTTCTTATCACCTTGTAAATAAATTAAATTGCTTCTTAAGAAAAATATTACGTGGTAAAATGTTATACTTAGTGAATAGAATATGTAAAATTAAAGGGAGAATTTTATGCTTGGCACAATTGCAAAAGGAAAGGTCATCGATCAAAATGATGATGCCTATTACGTTCAAATTGAGGGTGTTACTTATGAGCTGAAACGTAAAGAAATAACCCAAGAAGAACCACCTAAACTTGGTGATGAAGTAAAAGGCTTTCTGTATGACGATAAGCAGCATAATCGCCAAATGACCCAGTTTTTACCTTTTGCTCAAGCGGATCAGTATGGCTGGAGTAAAGTGACAGACGTAAGGTTTGACTTAGGGGTCTTTGTTGATATCGGGTTGCCTGATAAAGATGTTGTTTTATCAGTCGATGATTTACCTTTTAACAAAGATGTGTGGCCAAGAAAAGATGATCAGCTTTTAGTTCATCTTGAAACAGATGATAAAGACCGTATCTGGGCCAAACTGGCAGATGAAGATATTTTTGAACAACTTTCAGCTCACTTTCCAAATGATATGAAAAATAAAGATGTTTTTGGAACAGTGTATTCTAGTCGCGATGTAGGTGCTTTTGTCATTACTAGTGACTATTATTTGGCTTTCGTTCATGCTTCACAAATGGCACAGCCATTACGTGTTGGTGAACAATTTAAAGGTCGTGTAGTGGGCATTAGTCAATATGGACGTTTAAACTTAAGTAGTTTGCCGCGCGCATTTGAAGAAATTGATGATGACGCTCAAATGATTCTGATGAGCTTGCGTCGTAAAAGGGATAAGACCTTGCCTTTTTATGACAAGTCAGATGCTCAGGAAATTAAAAACTACTTTGGCATTTCTAAGTCAGCTTTTAAACGTGCTTTGGGCCATTTACTTAAAAACAGATACATTTCAGAAGATAAGGAAGCAGGATCAATTACTTTAATTAATGATCCTGAAGCTGAAGAAAATGAATAAGCTGCAAGAAGATGTTGAAGATTATCTGCGCTATAGTCAAATTGAACGTGGATTAAGTGATAATACAATTTTTGCTTATCGACAAGATCTAATGGATTTCTTGGCTTTTTTGAAAAAAGAAGGACTCGATTCTTGGCCAACAAAAGCGGTGGATATAGATGCTTTTTTAGCTGAACAGCGTGATTTAAATAAAGCAACAAGTTCGATTAGTAGGATGATTTCAAGTCTAAGAAAATTTTATCAATGGCTGGTTAGGCAAAACATTCAAAAAATAAATCCTATGCTTGAAATTGATTCACCCAAAAAAGAACACCGTTTACCTGTAGCATTAAGTGTTGATGAAGTAACAAAGTTGCTCGATCAACCCGATGTAACTAAAAAATTGGGCATACGAGATCGAGCCCTGTTAGAAACTTTATATGCAACAGGAATTAGGGTGAGTGAACTAATTAATTTGAAATTTAGTGACCTGCACGAAGAACTAAAGCTGCTAAAAGTGTTGGGAAAAGGATCAAAAGAACGTCTGATACCAATTAGTGATGTGGCAATTTCTTGGATTAAGAGTTATCAGGAGAAAGTAAGAGATCCGCTTCTTTTAAAATCTGGCAAGTACACTGACACCATTTTCTTGAATAATCGTGGTGGTACATTGACTAGACAGGCTGTTTGGCAAATTATTAAGCGTTATTGTCAAATGGCTGGAATCAAAAAAAATGTCACTCCACATACATTGCGCCACACTTTTGCAACTCACTTGCTTGAAAATGGTGCTGATTTAAGAGTGGTGCAAGAAATATTAGGGCACTCAGATATCAGTACGACGCAGATTTATACTAATTTATCGCAGCAGCATATTTTGCAAGTGTATGCTAAAACACATCCACGGACCTAGGTGATTGAATGCTGATTCAATGCAAAAAAGATAAAGAAAAAGTGGCAATGGGCTTATTGTCCTACTTGCCAGATTTTAAAAATTTAGATAATTTAAGAGACGAAATTGAACTCAATAAAAATAGTGAAGAATTTCGGCTGTTTTTGTATCGGGATGATGACCCTAATTTTGTTGGTGTAATGGGAACTCAATGGGATAATGAGTTTATTGTTGTACGTTATCTCTCACTAGCGCCAGATTATCGTCAAGCCAAAACAGAGGGTAAAATAATGCAAGAATTGGCAAGCAGTAATCCGACCAAAAAGATTACCGCTGTACCAGAGTATATTCATTTAGTAAAATATTTAACTAAAGATAATTAAAAGATGAACAGTAATTTAACTTTAGAATTACCAAACTTTGAGGGACCATTAGATTTGCTCCTTCATTTAATCAAATCGCAAAAAATTGATATTTATGATATTCCGATTGCACAAATCACCAGTCAATATTTATCCTATTTACATGAAATGCAAAGGTTAAATTTAAAAATTGCTGGTGAGTATTTTGTGATGTCCTCAATGTTGTTACGGATTAAGTCACAGTCTTTATTACCCAAAAACGATTTTACGGAAGATGAGGGGCCTGAAGAAGACCCAAGGGATGAACTTGTTCAACAATTAGTGCAGTACTCAGTTTTTAAAAAGATTTCTGCTTATTTTAAAGAACGAAATGAGGAGGTTCCGATTACTGCTGCTAAAGAAGAAAGTGTTCCGCAAACTAAAAAAGTTCAGCCGCTACCATTAGGACAAATCACCTCCTCAGAATTGGCAAATACATTTATTGTAGTTCTGCAGCGGTTAAAAATTAGACAGCCTGACGCTGTCTCGGTTGACGTCAAGGAAACGCCAATTACTGAAATGATTGATTACTTACACCAAAAATTGGCTACACAACGAAAAATTAGCTTTTTTTCTTGTACGGATAAAATGAAGAATTTATCTGATGTAATCGGCTTGTTCTTAGCATTACTTGAGCTTTGTAAAAAGCAGGAAATCAGAGTGCAGCAGGCACATACCTTCGGTGACTTAGAACTAGAAAGAATAGACCAAAATGATAAGTAAAATAGCTCAATTAGAGGCTCTACTATATGTGGCAGGAGATAGCGGCATACCAACCAGTAACTTGTGTGATCTGATGCAAGTGGAGCATTCTGCATTGCGAGAACTAGCCAAGCAGTTAGCTGACAAACTAAGCAAAAACCCTGATTCTGGCCTCCAGGTATTGTATATAAATCACAGCTATAAATTAACTACAAGGCCTGAAGTAAGTGAGTTAGTCTCGAACTTTTTTCAAAAAGATGTTACAAAAACACTCAGTCAATCGGCACTTGAAATTCTGTCGATAGTTGCTTATAAACAGCCAATTACTAGAGTTGAAATAGATGAAATTAGGGGAGTTAATTCCTCAGGTGCTTTGCAAACCTTGGTTTGGCGCGGTTTGATTAAAACTGAAGGAAAAAAAGATGTTCCAGGACATCCAAATTTATATGTAACTACAACGTACTTTTTACAATATTTTGGCTATCAAAGTTTGGCTGATTTACCTTTAATAGAAGATTTTGAAGATGAGAGCATTAACTCTGAGGGAGAAATTGATTTATTCTCTGCAAGAGGAAAAGCTGATGAAAATATTGCCAAGGCACAAAAGGGAGAAAAATAATGGTCTTACAACGATTACAAAAAGTTATTGCGGAAGCAGGCATTGCTTCACGTCGAGGTGCTGAAAAAATAATTCAAGAAGGTAGGGTAACGGTTGATGGTAATGTCGTTACTAAGCTTGGCACAAAAGTTGATACTTTCAGTAATATCACCGTCGATGGTGAGCCAATTGAGCGTGAGAGTCTGCATACATATCTTTTCTACAAACCGCGAGGCGTTGTTTCAACTGTTAAGGATGATAAGGGGCGTAAGACTGTGGTTGACTTCTTTAAAGATGTACCTTATCGGTTATATCCAATTGGTCGTTTGGACTATGATACCTCAGGCTTGTTATTAATGACAAACGATGGTGAATTAGCTAACTTGATGATGCATCCACGTAACAAGGTGGCCAAAGTTTATGTGGCTAAAATTGAAGGTCAATTAACGCCGGAAGAAATTAAAAAATTATCTTCTGGTGTAGAAATTGATCATCGTAAAAGCTCACGTGCCAAGGTTAAAGTTGTTCGCACTGATAAAAAGAAAAAATTCCAAATTGTGCAGCTTACTATCCACGAAGGACATTACCATCAAGTTAAACGAATGTTTAAAGCAGTTGGGCATCAGGTTATTAAACTGTCACGTGAGCGCTATTCGTTTTTAACTTTAGAATCTCTTGTTTCAGGAAAGTATCGTGAATTATCTCATGCTGAAGTTGACAGGCTAAAGCATGTGAACTAATATATGTTTGTAATCGAATATAAGTTTGTTGTCTTCAGGGCAGGGTGAAAATCCCGACCGGTGGTGAGAGTCCACGACCCACGCAAGTGGTGGAATCAGTTATGATACCGATAGTTAAAGTCTAGATGAAAGAAGACAGACTAAACTTAAGCTGTGAATGATATATATGAGATATGGGTTCATTCCATTTAAGCGGGTCTGTTGCTGGAAGCAACAGACCTGTTGTTTTTTGGAGGAAAACATATTGAAAAGGAAAAATACTAGTAATTTAGCCAATATTATTGCATACGCTCTAATCGGTACAATTGCATTCATTTTAATGGAAATTGCTTTTCCGTTGCCGGTTGCTAGCTTTTTGAAGTTTGATTTTTCGGATGTTATCGTGACGATTGGAACATTTCTATTTGGACCTTTGCCTGGCTTGTTTATCGCTTTTATCAGAATGGTAATTGATTTGATATATAAGGGTTTCGCGTTGCCAAGTATTATTGGTCAATTAGCAGCTTTACTTGCATCCATGTCATTCGCACTACCGTTTTACTTTGTTACCAAAGATCTTTCTGTTGACGAAAAAAACACAACAAAAAGACATCTGAAGCCACTTTTGGGAATATTAATTGGGATTGTCGCAATGACAATTGTTTTGGCAACATTGAATGCACTTGTT
Organism: Lactobacillus sp. ESL0263; assembly: GCF_003692845.1. Classification (NCBI taxonomy): domain Bacteria; kingdom Bacillati; phylum Bacillota; class Bacilli; order Lactobacillales; family Lactobacillaceae; genus Lactobacillus; species Lactobacillus sp. ESL0263. The sequence continues at coordinate 455,057 of NZ_REHL01000004.1, forward strand.
CTAACACCAATTTATGCTGTATCAACAGTACCAAATCTACCTGCTATTCATGGTTATTCTGGTTTACTTAACTTCACAGAAAAGGTTTATTTAGGGCAATTACTTCATATTCCATCAATGAGTGCCTACATTTTCGGGATCATTGTGCCATTTAATTTATTAAAGGGTGCAATTAATGGTGTAGTTGTATTCTTACTATTTGAAACTGTTCTAAGAAGCTTAAAGCCATTTGTGCGTAAATATTTCAAGTTAAATAAATAAGTATGAGAAGCGTTAGGATTTTCCGAGCGCTTTTATTTTACTTACACATGTTGTTTTTATTTCAACATCTAGTATAATATAACTTGTTAATTATAAAACAACATGAAAGAAAGGCGTTTATTAATGAAATATGCTGTTACTGCTGCTACAGGCAACTTTGGTTTGTTAGCAGTCAATTATTTATCAAAGTTAGTTGATCAAAAAGATATTATTGTTATCGCTAGAAATAAGCAAAAAGCTCAACAACTTTTCCCAGATTTTGAAATTAGAAAAGGCAATTATGATAGTGTAGAAGAAATGACTGACGCACTTAAAGGAATTGATCGAGTACTCTTTATTTCATCACAGCCTGGTGGTTCGGTAGAGCGTAGTGTTCAACATCAGAATGTTGTTTCTGCACTTCAAAAAAATCATGTGAGTTTTGTAGCTTATACTAGTTTTGCTAATGCGCAATCTTCAAAAACTGCATTGGCAGCTGACCATAAGCTGACAGAAAACCTAATTGAAGAAGCAGACATCCCACATTCATTTTTACGAAACAATTGGTATTTAGAAAATGAAGCTGGCTTTTTTGAAAGTGGAAAGTCGCGCCAAAAGGCTATTTACTGGGCAGGTAATAAAGTAGGTTGGGCGCTTGAGCGTGAATATGCGGAAGCTGCTGCAAAAGTTCTTACTTCTGAAAAGCCACAAGCAATTTATGAATTTTCAGGCAAAGCAGTTACATATGAAGTGCTAGGAGAAGCTTTGAATAAGGCACTTGTTCAGCCATGTGATGTTGCACAGGTTTCTAAACAGGAGTATACTCTTGATTTAGAAAATCAGGGCTTAGACAATCAAACAGCTGCATTATATGCTTCCTTCCAGGATCCAATTGACAATGGCTCGTTAAATGAGAACAGCAGTGATTTGCAAAACGTACTTGGAAGAGAATTGACTACTCTAAGTGATGGTATCAAAGAGATACTTTCGAAGTAAGGTGAGGACAAATCAAATACTCATATAAATTAAGTGACGCGATTCATTTGCTAGCTTATCTAGTAATATGTTCGGACTGTGACCAATCTAGTAAAGCAATCGCTGCCAGTATTGAAGCAAATCCGAGTGTAATTAGAAGTTTGATGAGTGATTTGAAAAAGTCCAACATCATTACTGGGCGTCAAGGCTTAGCTAAACCAACCCTAACCAGAAATCCCGCAGAAATTAGTATTTTTGATATTTACCAAGCAATTAATATTAATCATCATTTTTTGCATGTTGATCCTGAGACTAATCCCAAATGTATTGTTGGTGGCAATATTCAGGAAGTATTAGGGGAAGTCTATTCTCAAATTGAACAAAGTGCACAACAAAAAATGAAAGAGATTTCTCTACAAGAAGTTGTAAATCAAATTTTGCAAAAAAATAAAGATAAGTAAAGTAAAAAGTAAATTGACAAATAATCTAGAAAAAGGAATTTTTCTAGATTATTTTTTATCCATTTTAATTAGTAAATATGCTAAAATTAAGCCAGCTAGGTTGAAGGAGTTTTTTAAATGCAGCAAAACCATGAAGGACCATATAAACACTATGAACGTCCTAGCAGCAAAAGAGCGATAATAAATAAAACTGGCTCTCGAGCATGGCAAGTGACAGTTATTTTTTTGGTTGTTATTTTAGTAGCACTTGTTCCAATAGTTCATCACTTGTCTTCGGCTGAAAAGACGAATGAACGGGTTGTTGAATTGCAAAAGTCAACTAAGAAAAAGGTGCATTCTAAGCTTAAAAAGATGCGCAAGAAAAAAACTAAATCTACTGTCCAGAAACAGACTAGGAAAAAGCCGCAGGCTAACTCCCAAGGTGAGATTAAAACTAAAAAGAAAATTTCACAACCAACAGAGTATACTGTACAAACAGGGGATTCTCTGACCAGTATTGCGGATAAATTTCATTTAACAGTTGATGAGTTGATTCAGATTAATCAACTTGATTCAACCGGTCAAGTTAATGCTGGACAAGTTCTTAAATTAAAATAAATTGTAGAAAGGTTGGGACATACAGTCCCTTTTTTATTGGCATGCAAGTAGCAATTGATGGACCAGCTTCAGCTGGAAAAAGTACAGTAGCAAAGATTATTGCGCAAAAATTGAATTTTACATATATTGATACAGGAGCAATGTATCGTGCTTGTACGGTTATCGCAAAAGAAAATAACCTAGATTATGGTGATGAGCAAGGCATTTTGGCTGCAATTGACTGTAATGAAATTCAACTTAAAGCAGTTAACGGTGAACAAAAAGTATACGCTGGTGACGAGGACATCACTCGTGACGTCCGTTTACCTGAAATTTCAGCAAATGTTTCTCAAGTTTCAGCTCTTCCAAAAATTAGAGAAAAAATGGTCAGCCTTCAAAGAAAAATGGCCGGTGAAATGAATGTAGTGATGGATGGAAGAGACATTGGAACTACAGTTCTTCCAAATGCAGAAGTAAAAATATTTTTGGTTGCATCAGCTCATTCTCGAGCACAAAGAAGAATGCTTGACTTGAAACAACAAGGAATTAGAAGTGACCAAACCTTGCAAGAAATAGAGCAGAGTATTCAGGAAAGAGATTATAAAGATTCTCATCGGCAAATTTCTCCTTTAAAAAAGGCGGCTGATGCTGTTGAAATTGACACAACTGAGATGAATATTGACCAAGTAGTTGAAGCAATTTTGGCTCAAATCAAAAAATCTCAAAAAAATATTTAAAAAACGGGCTAAAAGAGTAGAAAAATATCTTACTTTCATTTAGAATTAGATTATGATATTGGGAGGTAAATAATGTCAGAAAACAGTAATCAATTTTTAGATGCATTAAAGCAAATGCAAGGAGTTGAGGTTGGCGATATTGTAGACGTTGAAGTTTTAGACGTTGAAGATGGTCAAATCGACGTTGGTGTAGAAAATGCTGGTGTCGAAGGTGTTGTTCCTCGTCGTGAATTCACTTCAGATCGCAACTTAGACTTACGCGAAGCAGTTAAACCAGGTGATAAATTTAAAGCTTTAGTTTTGAGAAAAGCTGGTGGTGACAAGGAGAACGGTGAATTCTTCTTCTCAGTAACTCGTCTTAAGGAAAGAGAAGCTTATGACGAATTACAAAAAGACTTCGAAGAAGGTAAAACAATCGAAGGTACTGTTACTTCATCAGTACGTGGTGGTTTATTAGTTGATGTTGGTACTAGAGGTTTCTTACCAGCTTCACTTATTTCTAACCGTTATGTTTCTGATCTTAAACCTTACATTGGTAAAACAATGAAGCTTAAGATTACAGAAATTGACCCAAGTAAGAACCGTCTGATTCTTTCACACAAAGACTTAATCGAAGAAGAACGTGAAGAAGCCTTTGATAAAGTTGCATCACAATTAGTTGTTGGTGATGTAGTTGAAGGTAAAGTATCTCGTTTAACTAACTTTGGTGCCTTTGTTGACGTTGGTGGTGTGGACGGTTTAGTTCACATATCTGAAATTTCATATAAGCACGTGGACAAACCTAGTGATGTTTTGAAGGTTGGTCAAGATGTTAAAGTTAAAGTAATCGGTATAGACGATGACAGACATCGTATCTCCCTTTCAATTAAACAAACAGAACCTTCCCCATTCGAGCAAGCTACTGCTGAATTAAACGAAGGCGATATCTTTGAAGGCGAAGTTAAGTCTTTAACTAACTTCGGTGCTTTTGTTGAAGTTGCTGACGGCATTCAAGGTTTAGTACATGTTTCTGAAATTTCATTTAAACATGTAGATAAGCCAAGTGATGTTTTGGAAGTTGGACAAAAGGTTAAGGTTAAGGTTTTAAACATTGACCCTAGTGAACGTAGAATTTCTCTTTCAATGAAGGCTGCAGATTCTAAAGGTTCTGAAAATAGCGAAGAATCACATTCACACAGTTCATACAACAAAAACGCAGTTAACAAGAAGTATATGAGCAATGATGACAGCGGTTTTGCATTAGGTGACATAATTGGTGACCAATTGAAAGATCGTCGTTAGTTTTTAATTAAAAGAGCCGACTTTGTTAAGTCGGCTCTTTTATTGTTAGGAGGCTGGAAATATGGTTTTACCCGTAGTTGCTATTGTTGGACAACCAAATGTTGGTAAATCAACGCTTTTCAACCGGATTATTAATGAGCGTTTGGCAATCGTCGAAGACAAGCCAGGGGTAACCCGAGACCGAAACTACGCTCAAGCTGAATGGCTAGGGCACAAATTTGATTTGATCGATACCGGTGGTATTACATGGGAAGACGGCCGGATAGAGGATGAGATCAGGGCGCAGGCTGAAATAGCAATTGATGAAGCAGATGTCATTGTTGCTTTGACTAGTGCAACTAATCAAGTAACCAATTTAGATGAACGTATCGCACAAATGCTTTACCAGACTAAAAAACCTGTAATTTTGGCAGTTAATAAGGCTGATAATCCTGAACAAAGAATGGATATTTATGATTTCTACAGTTTAGGTCTTGGCGAGCCAATTCCAATTTCAAGTGTTCATGGTACTGGTATAGGTGATTTGCTAGATCGAATCGTCAGTGAATTACCAAAAGACTTGGACAATAATGACAATGATCAGATTTCTTTCAGTGTTATTGGGCGTCCTAATGTTGGAAAATCATCAATTGTCAACCGGCTACTCGGTGAAAAACGAGTAATCGTGAACAATGAGGAAGGAACAACTAGGGATGCAGTTGATACTCCATTTGAAGGTGAAGATGGCACTAAGTATCGTATAGTTGATACTGCAGGAATCAGACGCCGTGGGAAAGTATACGAAAAAACTGAAAAATACTCTGTAATGAGAGCAATGAGTGCGATTGAACATTCAAACGTAGTTTGTTTAGTTTTAGATGCAAGTACTGGTATCCGGGAGCAGGATAAGCATGTGGCCGGATATGCACATGATGCGGGTCGTGGAATTATTATTGTTGTCAATAAATGGGATTTGCCGAAGAAGAATAGTAATAGTGGCAAGGAATTTGAACAAACAATAAGAGAAGAATTTCAGTACTTAGATTATGCACCAATTATTTTTGTTTCTGCTAAAACAGGACAAAATCTTGATCAGATTCCCAAAATGGTTAAACGTGTACACGAAAACCAAGTTCAGAGAATTAGGTCTAGTGTGCTAAATGACCTATTGCTTGAGGCAAGTAAGTTAGTTCCAACACCAATGATTAAAGGAAAGCGGCTTAGAGTATATTACATGACGCAAGTAGCAGTTAATCCACCTACTTTTGTCGTTTTTGTCAATGATCCTGAATTAATGCACTTTTCTTACGAAAGATTCTTGATTAATCAGCTGCGAGATAACTTTGACTTTACTGGTACACCAATCAAAGTTATTGGGCGAAAGAGAAAATAACTTTGTATCTACCAAGTAAAGAAAAATGGCATTTTTTGACTAAATTACTTGTTGTACTATAGGTTTTGTGCTATTTTGAAACAAGGAAAGAATGATTAGGAAAGAATCATTATTCCTTGTTTCTCTATTGAGAAATAAGTATGAATTTCTATTATGAAATTCAATTTTGGGAGGTGAATTTCCAGATGGCAAATAAAGCAGAATTAGTTACTGAAGTCGCTTCAAAAACTAAATTGACCAAAAAAGATGCTGCAACAGCTGTTGATGCAATTTTTAATTCAATCCAAGAAGACCTTGCTAAAGGTGAAAAGGTACAATTGATTGGCTTTGGTACTTTTGAAGTACGTCAACGTGCAGCTCGCAAGGGACGTAACCCACAAACTGGTGATGAAATTGAAATTCCAGCTAGTGTTGTTCCTGCATTTAGACCAGGTAAAGCGCTTAAAGACGCTGTTAAATAAAACTAATGGTTCTATCAAAAAAGATGATGGCGTACTTGCTATCATCTTTTTTGATTGTTATTCTTTTAAAGAACATTAGATGATAACTATTTCCATAATTAAAAAGGTGATAATGATGAGCTATTCCGAACAACTTCTTGATTCAATAGAGAAGCAAGATTTTTCGCAAGAAAAGGTTTTACTGAAAAAAGCTTTAGACGAGGATGAACCAGAAGTTTTGGCGTCGCTAGCTGAGAATTTAATGGGACTTGGTTTTACTGACTTGGCCAAGGATGTATATCGAAGTCTAATTGCGAGGTTTCCTAAAGAAGATTTGTTTAAAATTTATTTAGCTGAGATTTTATTAAATGATGGTAAAGACGATGATGGCTTGTCCTTACTTTACGATATTCCAGAGGATTCACCTTCATATCTAGATAGTCTGTTAGTTCAGGCTGATTACTATCAAACCAATGGTTTGCTTGAAACGGCATATAGCAAGCTGAAAAAAGCAGCTAAAATTGCTCCTGATGAAGATGTTGTTAAATTTGGTTTGGCTGAATTAGACTACCTAAGTGGCCGCTACGAGCAAGCACTTGATTTATATCGTGACTTGTTGAAACGGCAAAGCACTTTTAGTGAGATCAACTTGAATGACCGCCTGTTTCAGACGCTTGCAAAATTGGGCCGCTATGAAGAGGCTAGTGAAGTGATCGATCAGCATGGTGGCGATATCTTAGATATTGATAGCAAATATCAGGCTGCTCTAATTATGCTTGCTGTTGGTAAAAATGATCAAGCGATTAAATACCTTGATGAAGTAATTGACCAAAGTCCTGATTATGTTAATGCATATCGCTTATTAGCTACAGCGTATGAAAATAAAAATGATGATGATCAAACCTTACGTTCAGCACAAGCTGGGATTGCTTATAATGAACTTGACCCAGTGCTGTATTCTAAGGGTGCTAGTGCTGCTGTACGACTTAATGATTTTGCCACTGCTGAGAATTTGCTTCTAAAGGGGTTAAAATTCCTGCCAGAAGATATTGATTTACTATTACAGTTATCAAACGTCTATTTGCAAGAAGGCAAGTATGACGAAAATTTGCAGTTGTTTAAAGATGTAGATGAAGATGATCTTGATCCACAGGCACACTGGAACTTAGCATTGTCATATCAAGCTTTGGATCAAAATGAGCAAGCAAAAAGTGAATTTCTGCTTGCCTATCCCGAATTTCAAAATAATGCAGATTTCTTGAAACAAATGATTCGCTTCTTTAATACTGAGGCAAATTCACAACAAGTAGTTAAGGAATTGCTTACGCGCTATCTCAAACTTGAACCTGAAGATACTGAAATGCAAGAACTTAATAATGATCTTTTAGATAATTAAAAAAACTTCTTAACTGAGAAAATCCAGTTAAGAAGTTTTTGGCTATTTGGTTTGTTTAAGAAAATGTGTTAAATTTTCTCCTAATATTGTAGCTAGCCTATTTGAATTAATATGGCGCAAATCAGCTAAGGCAGTGAGCGTTTGTTTCAAGATACCAGGATAGTCGGTTACGCTAACCGATTTATTTAGTAGCCATTCTACTGAATTCAAACCGTCAGTTTCGATTAACAAATGATCTAATGGAACATTTTGGGCTAATTTAATAATCGCAGGGTTGTCTAAAATATCAAGACAAACGCTAAAATAGCAGCCGAGATCAATGTAGTCTTTTTGATATTTTAGGCAATCATACCAATGCACAAAGTAATTATTGGGATATTGCCGAATTATTGCGAGAATTTCTTTTTCGCAGCCTTTGGTGTGAAGAATAACCGGTTTTTGCTTTTTAGCTGCCCAAGCAAGTTGTTTTCTAAAAGTTTTTGTTTGAAGTTTTATATCATTTTTTGTCCAAACCGAATCAAGCCCAATTTCACCAACTGCGTCGGCTTGTTCTAAATAAGGAACAATTTCTTCAAACTTTAACTTGTTAACATCCCATGGGTGAATACCAAAACTGAGTGGTTGTCTATGCATGGTTAACTTAGAATTGATTTGCCACTCTTCTGGAGTTTGACAGTTTATAATGGCTTTTATTTGTTGTTTGATTTGCAATTGTGCGAGCTCTTGATTGTTTGCTAGATGGCAGTGCGCGTCAATTAACATTTGCTTTTTTCCTTCTACTATAAAAATTATCAGCTAAATTCTATCGTAAATGCTTTTAAATTATTGTCTAATATTTTTAGATAGGACCAAATTCGGAAAATAAAACCCCTGGTTTTCGCAGATCAGCGAGAATAGGGGGTCTTATTGACATGTTGAGTTTTAGTTTTGTTACTTACGAATCAGTAAATGTTGTCGTTTTTGCTTATAAGTAAATCCTTCACCTAAGGCCTCGTGCACTTCAATTACGCTCACAAATGCTTTAGGGTCTTCCGCTGCGATTAGTTCCTTAACTGCAGGAATTTCACGCGGTGAAACTACGAGGTAGATTACAGGACGCTTTGTCTTTTTGTAACCGCCGCGGGCCTCAAGATAAGTAAAACCGCGATCAAGTTTTAAATCAATCATTTCAGCAATCTTTTCATAGTTATCCGAAATGATGAGTAGACCCCTTGCAGAATATGCCCCTTGTTGTACAGTATCCATTACGCGAGACAGAATGAATGATGCAACTAGCGTATACATAATATGTTTTAAGTCTAAGTATGAAAGGGAAGCAAATAAAATAATTGCATCGCAGAATAATAAAACTTTTCCAGAAGATAGGCCATATTTTATCTGGCAAATTCTAGCGATAATATCAGTCCCACCTGAAGTCCCATTATAGCGAAAAACTAAACCTAACCCTATTCCCGAAAGAGTTCCGGCCAAAATTGCGGACAGGAAGAGGTCGTGTTCCAAGTTTAATTGATATATAATAGGAACTAAGCGCCAGAACCACAAGAAAAAAGAGAGCCAAAGTGTTCCCCAAATTGTGTAGGCTAAAAGTCGTTTACCCATAAAACGGTAACCAAGAATTATAAGAGGGATGTTTAATAGAAGTGAAGAAAGTCCCATGTTAATGCCCCAGAAGTGTCTGAGCAAAAGGGTGATTCCACTAATACCGCCATCGGTTAGTTGATTAGGTGCAGAAATCATATCTAAGCTTAGGCCGTATATGGCGCAACCAAGCATTATCATGAATAATTCAAGTATGTTTCTTTTTGTAAGTTTATGCATAAAGTTGTCATCTTTCTTTTTATTTTCATCACCTTAAACGTAACATATTTTGATCTAAAAAACACGAAACAAATGAGTTGATTATTAATGAAAAAAATAAATGAATTACCACCAATTTTTTTATCAGCAATTCCTGTCTTAAAGCGATTAGAAGAAGCTGGTTATGAAGCATATTTTGTTGGAGGTTCAATCAGAGATTTGCTATTAGGAAGGCATATCCATGATATTGATATTGCCACTAGTGCATATCCTGAAGAAGTAAAATCCCTTTTTCATAAAACGATTGATACCGGTATCAAGCACGGTACGGTAACAGTACTTTTTGAAGGGGAAAGTTATGAAATTACTACGTTTAGAACTGAATCAGGTTATCAAGATTTTAGACGACCTGACCATGTTACTTTTGTCCGTAGCTTAAAAGAAGATCTTAAACGACGTGACTTTACAATTAATGCGCTGGCAATGAATACAGAAGGCGAAATTGTTGATTTATTCAATGGCTTAGGGGACTTGAATAATCACCTGATTAAAGCTGTTGGTGATCCTATGGAACGTTTCCACGAGGATGCTCTTCGAATGATGCGAGCAGTTAGATTTATGAGCCAACTAAAGTTTGATCTTGAGGATGAGACAAAAGAGGCAATTAAGAATTTACATGATCTTTTGCCTAAAATCTCTGTTGAACGGATCCGCGATGAGTTCATTAAAATGGGAACCGGTCCTAATTCACGTCAAGCATTTCAGGTTTTCCTAGATACAGAATTAAGTGAAGGAGTTCCTGATTTTGTAGGTAAAAAAGAACTGTTAAGTATTTTTCCTAGTTTGAAATTTGGTCCAAGCATGGAGTCTAGCTTGTGGGCAATTATTATCATTTTGTTAAAATTGCCTAATGAGCAAATCACCAGTTTTATGCGTGATTGGAAAAATTCAAATGCAATGACAACTAATGTAGAACGAATCGTTGAACTATTTGACTTGCTTTCTGAACATAGTCCATCGGATTATGAGTTATTTAAGGCGGGTAAGGATGTTTTGCTAAACACAATCGATGTGGCTAAAATACTTGGACAGCCTGTTAATTCAGAAGCTTTAGTAGACCGCTATACTGCTTTACCAATTAAGTCTTCAGCTGATTTAGCAATTGATGGACGCTTTTTGATTAATGCAGGAATTCATCCTGGACCTGGCTTGGGTGAACTTTTAACCGAAATTAAGCAAAAAGTCATTGCAGGTGAGCTTGAAAATAGTGAAGAAGCAATTACGGTTTATTTAAACGGACTCAGTGCCTAAACGTAAAACAAAACTGAAAAGTACATTAATGCAGAACCTAAGATGACAAATAGGTGCCAAATAACATGGATAAATGGTACATTTTTCATCGTATATAAAACTGCACCTACTGTGTAAGCTACCCCGCCTCCGACTAGTAGCCAAAAACCGGTTGGACTAAGACGAGCATACAAATAGTTGCCTGCCAAAATGACTAGCCAGCCCATTCCGACATAGAGGACTGTATCTAAAATCACGTGCTTGCCACGGTTAAAGATGTAATAAACAATTCCAAAAATCGCAATTAGCCAGATTAAAGTGAATAATAGCCAACCCCATTTTCCGCCTATGGCTACTAACGAAAATGGAGTATAAGATCCAGCAATTAAAAGGTAAATAGAGGAATGATCGAAGATTTGAAAGACATTTCTTGCTCTGGTAAAAATCAAGCTATGAAAAAGAGTTGAAAAAAGATATAGCAAAATCAAACAGACACCATAGATAGTGAATGTAATTAGCCTGAGTGGACTTTGAAGAGAAATGGCTTTAATGATTAATAGAATTAAACCGATCACAGCTAAGAAGAAACCGATTCCATGTGTTACTGCACTTAGTGTATTATCCCAAATTTGATAATTCTTACTTCTGTTTTTCGGTTCTTGCCAAAATTCTTTAAATTTCATGATGCAACAATCTATCCGCTTTCTTTTTTTTACTGGTTTTTTTGATATAATAATTTATAATTGATTCAGTTCACATTCTATCATAGAATGTGTAAAGCAATTCAGAATTGAGGTCGAGTAAGTTGTCAAGAATAAAAATTTTGACCGATTCTTCTGCACAATTAACACCAGAAGAAATTGAAAAATATAATATTACAGTTGTGCCCTTATCGGTAACAGTTGGCGGAAATACTTATCTTGATGGTATTGAAATTTCCAGACAAGAGTTTGTTAAAAAAATGAGTGAGTCAGCTGAACTACCTAAGACAAGCCAACCATCAATTGGTCGCTTAGTTGATACAATTAACGATTTAACTAGTGATGGTAGTGAAGTTATTGGGATTTTCTTAGCGAAAGTTCTAAGCGGTACAATTGATGCTGCTCGTCAAGCAGTTAAGCTTACCGGTAAATCTGACCAAGTTCACATTGTTGATTCAGAGCTGACGGATCGGGCCGAAGGTCTGCAAGTTTTAGAAGCAGCTCGTGATGCCGAAAAAGGTAAATCAATTTCCGAAATAATAGATCATCTTGAAAAAATCAAGAAGACTCAGCGTTTACGACTAATGATTGTTAACTTGGAAAATGTTATCAAGGGTGGCCGTTTGGGTCCTATTTCAGGTAAAATCGCTAATATGCTTAATATTAGAATTGAGTTACAAATGCCTAACGGCGAATTGAAGGTGGCCAAAAAAGGTCGTGGTAAGAAATTCATGATGGCTTTTGACCAACGCGTGCTTGATGATATTGAAGCAAATAAAGAAAAAATCAAAGAAGTTGGAATTTCTTATGTTTCACTAGATGGTGTTCCGCAAAAATTGCTCGATTTTGCCCAAAAAATTAAAGATATTAATTCAAAAATTGATGTCTTGGTTCGTGAGACCAGTCCAATTATTGCAACACATGCTGGTATGGATGCATATGCAATTTTATATTACACGGAGTAAATAATTGGCCTATCGAGAGAGTTTTTACCGATATTTAATGACATTACGTGACGCTGATTCAAACGATGAAGTTGCGCAATTCGCAAATAATGCTCAAAATGATCAAACTTTTCCTAAACAGGAACAAGACTATGACAAATTGTCTGACTATCTTGAATTAAATGCAGGATATTTGTCTAGCATGAGTATTTTTGATCAAGCTTATCAAATGTATCGAGATAAAATGATGTATTAACAAAGGCCCTTTTGGGCCTTTTAGTGTTAAAAGAAGGCGAAATAATGGCTAATATTCAATGGTATCCTGGTCACATGAACAAGGCACGTAACCAATTGGAAGATAAGATGGGGTTAATCGATGTCTTAGTTGAGGTTTTGGATGCTCGTATCCCTGAATCATCCCGAAATCCAATGATTAGCGAGCTAGTGGGCGACAAGCCACATTTAATTATCTTAAATAAAGCTGATTTAGCTGATCCTGTGATGACTAAGATGTGGCAGAAAAAGCTCAGTGGCAAGGGCAAAGTTGTTATGGCCCTTGATTCATTGCATAGCACTAATATGCAGGTCTTAATCCGAATGATTAAAAAAGCTGCAAGTTCAAAGGTAGCTAAACTTGAATCAAAGGGTGCTTCCAATCCGGTAATTAGAATTGCCTTAGCTGGTGTTCCTAATTGTGGTAAATCAACCATTATTAATCGATTGGTTGGACGCAATGTTGCTGCCGTTGGTAACAAGCCCGGAGTTACTAAGGGACAAACTTGGCTAAAAACGCCGTATAATATTCAAATTTTGGATACTCCGGGTATTCTCTGGCCTAAATTTGAAGATCAGGAAGTTGGCTATAAGTTGGCAGCACTTGGTTCAATTAAAGATAGTATTTTTAGTGCTGATGATGTTGCCCTATATTTGCTTTCGAAATTGCGTAAGTACTACTTAAACGATGTCGTTAAATTTGCTCGCTCGACTAAAGAAGAAGTTAGCAAAATTAATGATACTGATTTATTGCTTGCATTAACGGAGCAATATGGGATGAGGGATGATTATGACCGCTTTTCACTTTATCTGTTACAGCGCTTGCGCAAAGGTAAAGTAGGAAGGATAACTTTGGACCGCCCATGACAATTAATGAGATAAAAGAACTATTGACCAATGACCGATTAAATGAAACTGAACTTGCCGAACTTGAAAATGATTCACGTGCAGGTGTCAAAAAGCTCTTGGATAGCTATCGACGTCGTAGAGAAAAACTGGCTCAAAAAAGGGAATCTTTTGAAAAGAGATTTACATATGAAAAAACTTTTTGGGCTAAGAATCAAATGGTTGCTGGTGTCGATGAAGTAGGACGGGGCCCCTTAGCAGGTCCAGTTGTTACGGCAGCAGTAATCATTGATGAGAATTTTGACCTAATCGATGTTAATGATTCCAAAAAGTTAAGTGCACAAAAAAGACTGGAACTTTATCCTAAAATTTTGGAAGAAGCTGTCAGTGTAGCAATTGGTGTTAAAGACGCTGAAGTAATTGATCAGGTTAATATTTATGAAGCCGATCGTTTGGCCATGGCCCAAGCAGTTAATGATCTTGACGTTCGTCCAGATGCCTTATTAGTAGATGCAATGAACGTTCCAGTTGATTTACCACAAATAGAATTAATTAAAGGTGATAGTAAGTCAAATTCAATTGCTGCTGCATCAATTGTGGCCAAAGTTTTCAGAGATAAATTGATGGAAGATTATGCGGAAATTTATCCAGAGTATCATTTTGATTTGAATGTTGGCTACGGAACTAAAGATCATATTGCGGCAATTAGAAAATATGGACCGACCCCAATTCACCGAAAAACTTTTGCACCAGTTAGTGATTTTTATAAATAAGAAATTTTGTCTCCTTTTTACGTAATTCTAATTAGGAGGCTTTTTATGAAGATAACAAATTTTCTTTTGCGCTTAAAATTACAAAACGGAATCGGTTATGTTAAGATGTTACAAATTGCTAGTCAATTGCCTACTAGCGAAGTTAATCCTGAAATAATTAAACAAATGGATTTGCCAAGTAAGTTGATCAAGTCAGCGTTAACAGCATTTTATGATCAACAGGCTGAAGCAAAGATTGCGCGAATAAAAAAGCAGTGTCAGATAATTAGTTTTTTTGATCAAGTGTATCCCCAAAAATTACGGGAAATATATCGACCACCGTTAATTTTATTTGCGCAAGGTAATTTGAAATTGTTACAAGAAAACGTCATCACTATTGTGGGCTCGCGTCAAGCAACTGATTATAGTCAATTGGTTTTGAATAAAATAGTGCCGCAATTAGTTAAAAGCAACTTTGTTATTGCCAGTGGATTGGCAATGGGTGTTGATGTAATGGCACACAGCGCTACCTTGAATAATGGTGGAAAAACCATTGCTGTTATTGGAAATGGTTTAAATCACTTTTATCCAGAACGCAATAGTCAAATTCAAAGGCAGATTATTAATGAAGGTTTAGTTCTTAGTGAATATTTGCCTGATACACCACCAAGGCCCTTTCGCTTTCCAGAAAGAAATCGAATTTTGGCTGGAATTGCTGACAGCGTAATTGTTACCGAAGCTAAAGAAAAGTCGGGTTCGTTAATAACGGCCAATATTGCGCTTCAAGAGAATCGTAATATTTATGCAGTTCCCGGTCCGATTAACAGCCAACTTTCGACTGGTCCGAATAAGTTAATTGAAGCTGGGGCAACACCAATAACTGATTTTTCTTCTTTAGCTTGAATAAGTTGACAATTGGTAGGCAAATATTCTATTCTCAGACTAGTATTTTTAAATAGATTTTTAATGAGGAGGCTTTTGATGCCTACGAAATCAAAGCCAAGTAAACGAAAAAAGACATTGGTGATTGTTGAGTCACCCGCAAAGGCTAAGACAATTGAAAAATATCTTGGTCGTAATTACCGAGTTATTGCTTCTAAAGGTCATATTCGTGATTTGCCTAAATCACAGATGGGAATTGATTTTGATAATGATTACAAACCAAAATATATTTCTATTCGTGGTAAGGGCGATACGATTAAAGAATTGAAGTCGGAAGCCAAAAAGGCTAAAGAAGTATATTTGGCCTCCGACCCGGATCGTGAAGGAGAAGCAATTGCTTGGCACGTTGCGCATACGCTAAATTTGGATGATACTGCCAAAAACCGTGTAACCTTTAATGAGGTTACTAAGGATGCAGTTAAAAACAGTTTTAAAAATCCGCGTGCAATTGACATGGATACGGTTAATGCGCAACAAGCAAGAAGAATTCTTGATCGAATTGTTGGTTATTCACTTTCGCCAATATTATGGGACAAAGTTAAAAAAGGTTTAAGTGCAGGACGTGTTCAATCTGTTGCACTCAAGCTGGTAATTGACCGCGAAAAAGAAATTAAAAACTTTAAGCCTGAAGAATATTGGACAATTGACGCTGAGTTTAAAAAGAAAACTAAGTCATTTAAAGCATCTTTTTGGGGTGTTGATGGCAAAAAGCAAGAACTACCTAATAATGAAGCAGTTCAAAAGGTTTTGGCCAAAATCGATAAAAAGAAGCCGTTTGAAATTAACAATGTTTTAAAGCGTGAACGTCGTCGGCAACCTGCAGCTCCTTTTACGACTTCAACGCTTCAACAAGAAGCCAACAAGCGGTTGAACTACCGTACAAGAAGAACGATGAGCATTGCTCAGCAGCTTTATGAAGGAATTAGTTTAGGTAAACAGGGGACAGTGGGTTTGATTACCTATATGAGAACCGACTCTAAGAGAACATCACCAGTTGCTCAAGCAGAAGCTTCTAAGTTCTTAAATGAGAAGTATGGCAAAGAGTATGCAGCCAAAGGTGCAAGGCACTTTAAAAACCAGGAAGATGCTCAGGATGCCCACGAAGCAATTAGACCAACTAGTGTTTATCGCACACCCGAATCCCTCAAATCGGTATTAACAACTGAGCAATATCGTTTGTATAAACTGATTTGGGCACGGTTTGTTGCAAGTGAAATGACACCGGCAGTTTATGATACTGTTAGAGCAGATATTGAACAAAATGGTGTTACATTTAGGACTACTGGTTCAAAAATGAAATTTGCTGGTTTTACAAAAGTATATGATAACTTGCAAGAAAAGAATATTGAGCTTCCAGATTTAAATGATGGAGACGAAGTTAAACTTGCAAAATCCGATAATAAGCAGCATTTCACTTTACCACCTGCTAGATATACAGAAGCAAGTTTAGTACACACGCTGGAAGAAAATGGTGTTGGCCGTCCGTCAACATATGCACCGACTATTGACACGATTCAAAGACGTTATTATGTTAAGCTTGAGGCTAAATCGATTGTACCAACTGAGTTAGGTGAAATCGTTGATAATTTAATCGAAAAGTTTTTCCCAGATATTGTTAATATTGACTTTACTGCTCAATTAGAGAATGACCTCGACAGTATTGAGGCTGGTAAAAAGAACTGGGTAAAAGTGGTTGATGAATATTACCACCCATTCAAGAAAGAACTAGATAAAGCTGAAGCAGGGATTCAAAAAGTTCAGATTAAGGATGAGCCTGCTGGATTTAACTGTGATATCTGTGGTGCCCCTATGGTCATCAAAATGGGACGCTATGGTAAGTTCTATGCTTGTTCACGTTTCCCTGATTGCCGTAACACTAAGGCAATTGTCAAAAAAGTTGGCGTTACTTGTCCAAAATGTGGCAAAGGAGACGTTGTCGAGAAAAAATCTAAGCGTAATCGTAAATTTTATGGTTGTTCGCGTTACCCAGAATGTGACTTTGTTTCGTGGGATATGCCGATTAGCCGTAATTGTCCAAATGATGGACATTTCTTAGTTGAAAAGAAAACTAAAAAGGGCTTAGTAATTTCATGTCCAAATGGTGACTACAAAGAAGAACCTAAGGATGAAAAAATAACAAAATAAAATTAAATTTATGTAAATATCATCAAATCATTTTGATTTGATGATATTCTTTTATTTAAGCTTAATTTAACTGATTTTTTAGTAAAGGAAGATATAAACATGCCAAAAAGTGTAACTGTTATTGGTGGTGGCTTAGCTGGAAGTGAAGCTACCTGGCAATTAGCAAAACGCGGGATTCCAGTTGATCTTTATGAGATGCGTCCTAAGAAGATGACGCCTGCACATAAAACGGGTGAATTGGCCGAGTTAGTGTGCACAAATTCAATGAGATCCAATCAACTATCTAATGCTGTTGGATTATTAAAAGAAGAAATGCGTCAACTAGATTCGTTAATTATTGAAGCTGCCGATAAAACGCAGGTTCCAGCTGGAGGAGCTTTAGCAGTCGATCGTGATGAGTTTAGTGAATATATCACGCAAAAGCTTCATGCATTGCCAAATATCACTTTTCATGGAGAAGAAATTACTGAATTGCCTAAAGATGGTATTACGGTAGTTGCAACTGGCCCCTTGACTAGTGATGCATTAGCAGACCAAATTAAACAATTTTCTGGTACTGATAGCTTACATTTCTTTGATGCAGCAGCCCCAATTATTGCGGCAGACTCAATTGATATGGATATTGTTTATAAAAAATCACGTTATGACCGTGGTGATGCCGCATATCTTAACTGTCCAATGACACAAGAAGAATATGAAAAGTTTGCTCATGAATTGGTTAATGCTGAAACTGCTGAAATGCATAGTTTTGAAAAGGAAGATGTTTTTGAAGGTTGCATGCCAATTGAAGTAATGGCCGGTCGTGGTGAAAAGACTATGCTCTTTGGTCCACTTAAGCCAGTCGGCTTAGAGGATCCTCATACCGGAAAAACTCCTTATGCGGTTGTTCAACTGCGTCAGGATAATGCAGCTGCTTCAATGTATAACATTGTTGGGTTCCAAACTCATCTTAAGTATGGTGAGCAGAAGAGAGTCTTTTCGATGATTCCAGGTTTGGCTAATGCACGCTTTATTCGCTATGGTAAAATGCACCGCAATACTTATATGGCTTCTCCTGAAGTCTTAGCAGCTACTTATGAAGCTAAAAAGCAACCGGGACTCTTTTTCGCAGGTCAAATGACTGGAGTTGAAGGTTACGTTGAAAGTGCTGGTAGTGGTTTAGTTGCTGGTATTAATGCAGCAAAGACTGCCTGTGATCAAGCTCCTGTTGTCTTTCCGAAGGATACTGCACTTGGTTCAATGGCCAACTATGTTACAACCACTAGTGTTAAACATTTTCAGCCAATGAATGCCAGTTTTGCCCTGATTCCTGGCTTAGAAGGAAAGAAAATTCGCAATAAGCGTGAACGGCATGAAAAAATTAGTGAACGTAGTTTAGCAGATCTTGCAACTTTTAAGCAGGAAGAATTGATGTAAAAATGACAGGTGCTAATGAAAGTGATGAACTAACGCTTTTTATTTCTTATCTTCAAAACGAACGACATTACAGTAAAAATACGGTCATTTCTTATCAAAATGATTTGCTTGAGGCAAAAGCATTTTGGCAGGATAATGGTGGTTTTGATGGCTGGAAAAAGGTTACTAGAAGGGATGTTGAGCTTTTTATACAAAATCTCGCAGAACGCAAAGTAGCAAGGTCCACTCAATCGCGAAAAATGTCGAGTTTACGGTCATTTTATCGCTTTTTAACTAAGCGAAAAATTGTTAAAATAGACCCAACGCAAACAGTTGTTTTGCGCGCTAAAGATCATAAACTACCACAGTTCTTTTATGCTCCTGAAATCAAGCAGGTTTTTGATTCACTTAAGTCCAATGAGCCATTAACAATGCGCAATCTAGCAATGTTTGAATTGTTTTATACAACTGGCATGCGGGTAAGTGAAGTAAGTGAATTAAAAATTGAGCAAATTGACTTGGAGTTAAAGATTATTTTAGTTCATGGAAAAGGAAATAAAGATCGTTACGTGGCTTTTGACGAGCAAACTGAAGAGGCACTGTCGAACTATCTGAATGAAGGACGACCTAAGCTCTTAAAAAATGCAGATGATAATAAGACTGTTTTTCTAAATAATTTAGGTAAGCCGTTAACTACGCGCGGAATTGAATACATTATGCAAAAAGTATTTAATAATGCTGGGATAAACGGAAAAGTGCATCCCCATGAATTACGCCACTCATTTGCGACAGCAATGCTTAATAATGGCGCCGATTTGCGTAGTGTTCAGGAGTTATTAGGACACATTAATTTGTCGACAACGCAAATTTACACTCATGTAACAATGAGTCATTTACAGGCAAATTATGATCAGTTCTTTACACGTAATGATAAGAAAGATGAGGCAAAATAATGACAACTATATGTTCAGTAAGATATAACGGAAAAACTGCAATCGCGGGTGACGGTCAGGTTACTTTAGGTGAAAAGGTAATCGCAAAAGCAACAGCAAAAAAGATTCGCCGTATTTACCATGATCGGGTGGTTATTGGCTTTGCTGGTGGTGTTGCAGATGCAGTTAGTTTACAAGATATGCTAGAAGGTAAACTTGAAGCGTTTGGTGGCGATTTGCGTCGTGCTGCAGTTGAAATGGCGCAGTCCTGGCGAAAAGATGCAACTTTGCAAAAGTTAGATGCAATGTTAATTGCATTTGATGACAAGGACTTGTTACTAATTTCAGGAAACGGAGAAGTTCTTGAGCCAGATGAAAACGTAGTTGCAATTGGTTCTGGTGGTAATTTTGCTCAGGCTGCAGCAATTGCTATGATTAGACATTCTTCTGATATGTCAGCCAGTGAGATTGCTCATGAAGCTGTTGAAATTGCTTCTGGAATCGATATTTTTACCGATGATCAAATTCATACGGATGAACTTTAAAGGTGAGTGAATAAATAATGGATATCAAAACACCCAAACAAATTGTTAGCTTATTAGACGAATATATTATTGGTCAAGATGAAGCTAAAAAAGCTGTTGCAGTGGCTCTTTATAACCGTTATCGACGCATGCAACTGCCTAAAAAGATGCAGGAAGATATTACTCCTAAAAACATGTTAATGGCAGGACCAACAGGGGTCGGAAAAACAGAAATTGCTAGAAGACTGGCAATTATTGTTGATGCACCTTTCGTCAAAGTTGAAGCAACCAAATTTACCGAAGTTGGTTATGTTGGGCGTGACGTCGAATCAATGGTACGTGACTTAGTCAGTGAAGCTGTTCGAATGGAAGAAAAGGATCAGTTTGACCATGTTCGTGCTCAAGCAGCAAAAGAAGCAAATAAAACAATTGTACGTTTGCTTGTTCCTGGCATCAAAAAAGAAAAAAGAAGAAATCAAATGCAGGAATTGCAGGACATGATGTCAATGCTCATGCCAAACGAGCAAAATGCTAATAACGTTTCTGAAGCTGACCAAGAAGAAGTAACAGATGAAATCAGAAATGAGCGTTTGTCAGTTGCTGAACAACTTGACAAAGGCTTGCTAGAAGACCGTGATGTGACGATTGAAGTAGAACAAGCTCCAAAAATCAACCCAATGGGTAACATGATGAACCAAATGGGCGTGGATATGGGCTCAATGCTTAATGAAATGATGCCAAAGAAACGTGTTAAACGGACCATGTCTGTTAGGGATGCCCGTGAAGTTCTAATTCAAGAAGAATCAAAGAAGTTAGTTGACTATGACTCAATCTATCAAAAGGCAATTGAGCGTACATCAAACAATGGTATTATTTTTATCGATGAAATTGACAAAATAGCTGCTGGAAACAAGAAGACTTCGGGAGAAGTGTCCCGTGAAGGTGTTCAACGCGATATCTTACCAATTGTTGAAGGATCAACCGTTCAAACCAAGTATGGTCCTGTATCAACGGATCATATTCTCTTTATTGCTGCCGGTGCTTTTTCAGAATCTAAACCAAGTGATTTAATTCCAGAGCTTCAAGGACGTTTTCCAATTCGAGTTGAGCTAAATGCTTTAACCAAGGAAGATTTTGTGAAGATTTTGAAGGATCCAGCAGATTCTCTGCTTGAGCAATATGTTGCATTGATGAAGGCTGACGGCATCAAATTAGTCTTCACAAAAGAAGCAGTTGATAAAATAGCTCAAATAGCGTTTGATGTTAACCAGGGAACGGATAATATTGGTGCTAGAAGACTATCAACTATTTTGGAAAAGTTGCTTGAAGATGTTTTATATGAAGGCCCTGACATGGCAATGGGTGAAATTACAATAACTGAAGCATATGTTGATGAAAAACTTAGTGATATAATAACAAATAAAGATTTAACTAAGTTCATTCTTTAACAA
The DNA here is from genome assembly GCF_003692845.1 of Lactobacillus sp. ESL0263. Lineage (NCBI taxonomy): Bacteria > Bacillati > Bacillota > Bacilli > Lactobacillales > Lactobacillaceae > Lactobacillus > Lactobacillus sp. ESL0263. Next base: position 476,527 of record NZ_REHL01000004.1, read on the forward strand.
AAGGCGATGATTTAACATGGATTACACAATTAAAAACAGCATTTTGCAAGTTACAATTGCAAGTAAAGGTGCTGAAGTCCAGAGTGTTAAAAGTTTACATAGTGGGTATGAATATATTTGGCAAGCCGATCCAGAGGTCTGGAATCGACATGCACCGATTCTATTTCCAATTGTTGGTAGACTAAAAAATGATGAATATACTTATCAAGGCAAAACCTATCATTTAAATCAACATGGTTTTGCACGTGATCAAGAATTTAAAGTTGAGCAACAGACTGATGAAAGTATTACTCTTCTACTGACTGATAATGAAGAGACAAGAAAAGTCTACCCATTTAAGTTTGAATTGCGCGTAAACTATAATTTACTCAACAATTTATTGGAAGAGAATTTCAGTGTAATCAATAAGTCTGATGGTGAAATGATTTTTGGTATCGGTGGTCACCCTGGCTTTAATATTCCAACTACTTCTGAGCTAACAAAAGAAGATTTCTACTTTAGTACTAGACCATCCCGTGCACGGGTACGAATTCCTTTAAAAGGAGCATATTTGGATTGGCAAAATCGTTCTTTAGCTTCAACCAATAGTCTGATTACGCTGAGTGATCATTTGTTTAAGGATGATGCATTAATTTTCCAATTACGTGGTCATGATAATCGGATTTCTCTTAGAACAGATGCAAACAATTTCCACGTTAACGTTTGGTTACGCGATGCTCCATTTGTTGGTGTTTGGTCGCAATATCCAAAAACAGCTGACTATGTTTGTATTGAACCTTGGTGGGGAATAGCTGATCGAAGTGATACCAATCAAAAGCTAGAAGAAAAATATGGGATGAACCATTTGGCTGCAGGTGAAACATTCACTGCTGGCTTCAGTATGGCGTTCCATGATAAAGATGAATAACTTATAACTAAGCAAAAAAGTATGGCAACTAGTCATACTTTTTTTGTGCGATCAAAATTGAATGATAAAAATATTTTTCCTACTGATTTTAATTATAATTAGCAATTTTTTGTATAATTCAAATCACTTATTGATAAATGACCTACTATTTAGCACCACTATATATTGTGATAATATTCTAGAAGAGTCAAAGTTTAGTGCTAAAGAAGGAAAAATTAATGACAAACAATAAGAAACTCATAGGAGCAATTATTGCAGTTGGAGTCCTGAGCTTTTTGGGAATTGTAATTGAAACTGCGCTAAACATCGCTTTTCCGCAGTTAATGAAGCAATTTGCAGTTTCAGCAAAAACTGTTCAATGGCTAACTACGGGATATATGCTTGTTTCAACGATTATCATCCCTTTTGGTTCATTTTTGCGTAAAAGGTATCGAGCAATCGCCTTATTTAGAGTTGCGGTTATTTCTTTTTTGATTGGAACAATCATAGCAGGATTTACAAGTAGTTTTGCGATGCTCTTGGGTGGTCGTCTCCTACAAGGAATTGCAGATGGAATTGGTCTACCATTAATGTTCTCCCTGATATTAGAGCAGGCGCCAAAAGAGAAGGTTGGAACTTTAATGGGTATCGGAACATTAGTTATTGCCTTTGCACCTGCTGTTGGTCCTGCATATGGTGGTCTTATTTTGAACTATTTACCATGGCAAGCCTTATTTATTTTAATTATTCCAATAATCATTATTACCTGGTTATTAGGAGAACGAAGTATTGTTCAGGTCAAAAAACCAGTTCATGTACCATTTGATTTCCAAGGTGGAGCTTTTTTAAGTGTATTTTTGGTGTCGACTTTATGGTTGCTACTTGATTTAACTGACCAGCAATTTGGCTTAAGACAGATTGTTTTACTGCTTGTTGCGCTAATTAGTTGCTTAGTCTTTGTTTATTGCGAACAAAAGAGTGATCATGCTGTAATCAAACTAGCTCTTTTTAAAAGTGTGCGTTTTGATGGCTTACTAATTGCCTTTTTCTTATTGCAATTGATTTCGCTATGCCTATCTTTTTTACTTCCCAACGTTTTGCAAACAGCATTTGCACAGACAACTGCAAATACTAGCCTGCTTATCCTTCCCGCCGCAATTACAGATGCTATTGTTGCAGCGTTAGCTGGCATTATTTACGATAAAACTAATCCGCGTCTGCCAATAATTTTGGGTGTAATTATTATTTGCTTTAGCTTTGTAACAGCAAATTTCAATGTGGCATCGGTTTCTATCATAGTGATTAGTTATGTAGTTTTTATGATCGGCTTGGGGTTGAGCTACAGTAATATTATGACGTTTAGCTTAGCAAAGCTTGAAAATGAGGAGTCTAATGACGGCAATGTGATTTTTATGACGGCCCAATCTTATTCTGGTGCAATGGGAACAGCTATGGCAGCATCACTTTTGACTTGGGGTCAAATTCAAAGTAAGGATATTGTTGATGGAGCACTTGCCGGTCTAAAATTAAGTTTTGAGGTGCTTTTGCTAATCTCGGTTATTGTGGCTGTACTTTGTGTAGTTAGTTTAATTGATGTTAAGCGAAAGTAGGATATCTTTTTCCTGCAAAAAGATGCCAAAATATTCCGTTGCGAACTTTTGTTCTTATAACTATAATAAAATAGCTAGCAAATAGTTGCTAGCTGTATTTATTCACTTAGTGTTTATAACTTGTTGTGTTTTTTCTTGTACCAATACCATAAACCGAAAGGAATAATGTTTTCTTGATGGTTAATTAATCGCTTAATATTGCTGCGATGCCGGATAAAAAGTATAACCATAATGCAGCCAACGATAATTTCAAGGAAAAGGTCATGAAAAAAGAAAGTGCTAATAAAAATTAGGACAACTGCAATTAGACTGGCTAAACTCACATATGAAGTAATGAAAACAAGGGGAAGAAAGATTAGGGCACAAACGCCGAAAAACTTTAGGTTGTAACCTAAAAAAAGACCGGCACTTGTTGCAACTGCTTTACCACCCTTAAATTTTAGAAAAATTGAAAAAGTGTGACCTAGAATTGCTAGGCCACCAGAAATTAATAGTAAGTATTTAGGACCAGCAATATGAAATAGACGTGGCAAGTTAGTAGCTAAAGTTCCTTTTAGAACGTCAACTACTAAAACAAAGCTCCCGGCAAAAGGACCTAAAACTCGAAAAGAGTTTGTGGTACCAATGTTGCCTGAACCATAGTCACGAATGTCTTCAGCAAAAAATATTTTTCCGATAATTACCCCAGTGGGGAAGGAACCTATTAAGTATGCTAGAATAAATACCAGTATTAATTTTAGATTTATCATTTATATCCTGCTCTCTTAAAGTCTAAGGCTATTTTATCAAAGATTACTTGGCTTGAGGATTAAAATATATAAATGATTGAAAACTGGAGGAATTTATTTGGCTAAAACAAATAAAAACGCAAATTCTTACGATGATTCATCGATTCAGATTCTTCATGGTTTAGAGGCTGTTCGTAAGCGTCCAGGAATGTATATTGGATCAACTGATATTCATGGCCTGAACCAACTAGTTTACGAAATTGTCGATAATTCTGTTGACGAAGCAATGGCCGGATACGGTCAGGAAATTGATGTTACAATTCATCAAGATAACAGTGTCACCGTGCGCGATTTTGGACGTGGCATGCCTACTGGGATGCACAAATCTGGTCGCCCAACAATTGAAGTTATTCTGACGGTTCTTCATGCTGGAGGAAAATTCACTGAACAGAACTACAAGACATCAGGTGGTTTACATGGTGTCGGTTCTTCGGTAGTTAATGCTTTATCCAGTTATATGGATGTAAAGGTTGTTCGTGATGGTGTTGCGTATGAAGAAGAATTTAAAGACGGTGGTCATCCAGTAGGTACTTTAAAACGTTTAGGTAAAACTAAAGAAAAAACAGGAACCTGCATTACCTTTAAGCCAGATGAAACAATTTTTTCTACTATTAAATATAAGTACGAAACAATTCAAGAACGAATTCGTGAATCTGCTTTTCTATTAAAGGGTGTGCGCTTTGTTTTAACTGATGAGCGCGAACCACAGCATCATGATGATTTTAAGTATGATAATGGGATTGAGTCCTTTGTATCCTACTTAAATGAAGGTAAAGAAACCCTTAATGATGTCTTCTACTTTGATGGTAAGCAAGACGAAATTGAAGTTGAATTCAGTGGCCAATACAGTGATAGTTATTCAGAAAACTTAGTTTCGTTTGTCAATAATGTGCGGACTGCTGACGGTGGTAGCCATGAAGTGGGTGCTAGAAGCGGATTTACTCGCGCGTTTAATGACTATGCTAAAAAGCAAGGCCTACTAACCAAAAAAGATAAGAACATTGATGGCTCTGACTATCGTGAAGGTTTAAGTGCTGTTTTGTCTGTCAAGATACCTGAAGAGCAGCTAGAGTTTGAAGGACAGACCAAAGGTAAACTAGGTACACCTCAGGCAAGATCCGTTGTAGATGCGATTGTTTACGAAAAAATGTCGTACTATTTGATGGAAAATGGTGAACTAGCTCAGGAACTGGTCAAAAAGGCACAGCGAGCAAGGGATGCACGTGAAGCAGCCAAGAAAGCTAGAAACGAAAGTCGTAATGGCAAGAAACGTCGTAAAAAAGAAGTTCTATCTGGGAAGCTAACACCAGCGCAATCTCGCAATCCTAAGAAAAATGAACTTTTCCTAGTAGAGGGAGACTCAGCCGGTGGTTCTGCTAAGCAAGGCAGAGATCGTCGTTTCCAAGCAATTTTGCCTTTACGTGGTAAGGTTTTAAACACCCAAAAAGCTAAATTACAAGATATTTTTAAAAACGAAGAAATTAATACTATGATCTATACCATCGGAGCCGGTGTTGGTGCCGAATTTAAAGTCGAAGATTCTAATTACGACAAAGTAATCATTATGACGGATGCCGACGACGATGGAGCTCATATTCAAATTTTGCTATTAACCTTCTTTTACCGCTACATGAGACCGATGATAGAGCACGGTAAAATTTATATTGCATTGCCCCCACTATATCGTTTACAAAAAGGTCGCGGGAAGAAAGCTCAGGTTAAATACTCCTGGACTGATGAAGAACTTGTAAATGATGAAAAGGAAATGGGTCGTGGTTATTCCCTGCAGCGTTTCAAAGGTCTTGGTGAAATGAATGCAGAACAGCTATGGAACACTACAATGGATCCAGAGACTAGAATGCTGATTCGCGTTAAGATTGATGATGCTGCACTAGCTGAGCGCCGAGTAACTACTTTAATGGGTGACCAAGCAGAAGCTAGAAGAAATTGGATTGAGGAAAACGTCAAATTTAGATTAGGCGAAAATGCTTCAATTCTTGAAGAAGAAAATGAATAGAGGGGTTTAATTAATGGCTACAAAAGAACGAATTCGTGAAATGCCACTTGAGCAAGTCATGGGTGAACGTTTTGGAAGGTATTCTAAATATATTATTCAAGAAAGAGCCTTACCTGATATTCGTGATGGCTTGAAGCCCGTACAAAGAAGAATTTTGTACGCAATGTACCAAGATAATAATACTTATGATAAGCCGTTTAAAAAAGCTGCTAAGGCGGTTGGTAATATCATGGGTAACTTTCACCCTCACGGTGACAGCTCTATCTATGGCGCGTTAGTCCACCTTTCTCAAGATTGGAAAATGCGTGAGCCGCTAATTGAAATGCACGGTAATAATGGTTCAATGGACGGTGATGGTCCTGCAGCCATGCGTTATACGGAGTCTCGTCTAAGCAAAATTTCCAATATGCTTTTGGAAGATATTGATAAAGATACTGTCAATATGGTGCTTAACTTTGATGATACTGAATATGAGCCGACAGTTTTACCTGTACGCTATCCCAATTTACTTGTTAATGGTTCAACAGGTATTTCTGCTGGTTATGCTACAGAAATTCCACCACATAACTTATCTGAAGTAATTGATGCGACTATCTATCTCTTGAAGAATCCTGATGCAACACTTGATGATTTAATGAAGTTTGTTAAGGGACCAGATTTTCCAACTGGAGCGATTGTTCTTGGTAAAAAAGGTTTAAGAGAAGCATATCAAACTGGCCGTGGTCGTATTCAGGTTCGTGCTAAGTCAACAATTCAAGAAATCCGTGGGCATCGTGAAGAAATTATCATTACAGAGATTCCTTATGCAGTAAATAAAGCTTTACTCGTCAAAAAGATGGATGAAATCCGTCTTAACAAAGAAATTGATGGTATTGCAGAAGTACGTGATGAGACTGATCGTCATGGTTTATCCATTGCGATTGAACTAAAAAAGGGTGCAGATGCGCAAAACATTTTAAACTACTTGTTCAAGAACACCGAATTACAAGTTTCCTATAACTTCAATATGGTTGCCATTGATCATATGACGCCAATGCAAGTTGGGTTGAAGCATATTCTTTCTTCATACTTGGAGCATGAAAAAGATGTTGTCATTAAACGGACAAAGTATGACTTGAATAAAGCAGAAGCACGTCTTGAAATTATTCAAGGTCTGATTCATGCGATGGATATCTTAGATCAAGTAATTAAGGTTATCCGTGCATCTAAGAATAAGACTGAAGCTAAGAAAAATATTTCGGAGCAATTTGATTTTACTGAGCGTCAAGCTGAAGCAATCGTTTCTCTGCAACTGTATCGCTTGACCAATACCGATGTTGATGCCTTGGTAGCTGAGCAAGCAGAACTTGATAAGAAAATTGAGCAATATCGCACACTTCTGTCAGATTCAAAGGTTTTAGACAAGGAAATTATTAAAGAACTGTCAGCTGTTAAAAAAGAATTTGGGAATCCACGAAGAACAGAAATTTCATCAGAAACAGCACAAATTAAAATTGACGAAAAGGCATTAGTAGCAGATGAACAAGTTCGTGTATTGATTAGTAAAGACGGCTATTTAAAGCGCTCTTCATTAAGATCATGGCAGTCAAGTGATGATAAAGAAAATGGTCTTCCTGATGGGGATGAAGTCGTATTTGAGAAGACCTTGTCTACGCTTACTTGTCTATATCTCTTTACCAATCGTGGTAATGTGATTTTCCGTCCCGTTAACGAACTAATTGAGACGAAATGGAAAGATACTGGCCAGCACCTATCACAAGAAATAGGTCTAAATAATTATGAACAAATAATTCGTGTCTTTGATTTTGAGCAGTTAGATCAAAAGGTTAACTTCTTAATTGCAACAGATGATGGCTATATTAAGCAGCTACAATTAGCAAACTTACAGCCAACCAGAACATATAAATCGCGAGCAATTACTGCGATTAAAATGAAAAACAATGATAGTAAGGTTGTACGAGTTGACTTGGTTCAACCGGATTCTAAGCAAGAAATAATTTTATTTACTCATAATGCTTATGCAGTTCGCTATGATATTAGTGAAATACCTGAATCGGGTGCAAAGGCCGTTGGAGTTAAATCAGTTAATCTGAAAGATGACGACTTTGTTGTATCTTATGTCTTAATCCAACCTGACTATCTTGATCTAATGCGTGTAGGATTAATTACCCAGAGAGGAGCATTTAAGCAGTTTAAAGCCAATCTGATTAATAAGGTATCTCGGGCCAAAAGAGGAGTTCTCGTTCTACGTGAGCTGAAGAATAATCCACACCGCGTTGTTGCTGTTGCCTCATATGGTCAAGATCATACTTTAATGATTACGACTTCAAGTAAGCGACACATTAAAGTGAATACGAACGAATTTCCACTTGGAGATCGCTATTCAAATGGTTCATTTGTGATAGATACTACAAGTGAAGGTTTACCTGTTAGTTTAAGAATCGGTAACCCACTTAGTTCACGGTAAATAATATTTATACATACACTGTTATTTAATAGAGCTTGCGGCAGTATATTTTGAACTACTCTTTGACATGAAGGGGTTTTTGAACGATAATAGCATATAAATAGAGTTATATTATTGTTAAGATAGAAGGATTAATTTATATGCCTAAAACAGATACAATACTATCAACAAAGTCGTTACATTATTTTTTGCAATTAATCGATACCATGAATTACACTCAGGCGGCGCAAATTTTAGGAATTACGCAGCCAGCCTTAACTCAACAAATTAAAAAGATCGAACATGCAATTGGGACACCTTTATTTGGGCAAATGGGCAAGAAACTCTATCTAACTGAAGCCGGCAAGCAATTACAAACGGGAGCAATTAAGCTTTTAGGAACAATCAATTCTGTTGTTAATGATATCCAGGAGTTTACTCAAGCTGATAAAGGTAATATTTCAATTGGAGTTTTAGACAGTGTTAGTTCTGAGCTATTAAGAAAATTTTTAATTCGTTTCAATCAGCAAAGTCCAGATATCACAATTAACGTTTGTTACTTTAATCGCAAAGATTTGTGGTATAACCTCGATAATAATTTAATAGACTTTGGGTTGTTCTATGTACCTGCAAATATAAAGAAAAGTCAGGTTAATCTGCATAATCAATATGAGTACATGCAGATTTGTGAAGACCGGCTTACAGTATTAACTCATGATCACGAATTAGAAGCAGGGAAGGCTTACCCTTCTTCAAAATTTATGGACAAAAAGTGGGTGGCATATCCAGACAACTTTTACTTAACACAGTTGATGAAGGAAAAATTTGGTAGCAAAATTAATGCTAAGAATGGTATGAAAGTCCCATTGAGTTTTTCTTCAACTGAGCAATTAGTTGAGACTGCGGAAGAAACAAGTTATGACACATTTGTCAGTTCTTCATATTATCAACTGCATAAGAGTGAAATTAATTTAACTCCTGTATATATAGAAGGTACTCCAGAATATTCTGTTTCAATTATTTATCGTAAGGGTAAGATTGACGTGCCACGTATTAAGAGCATTTTAACGGAACTGAAAAAGTTCTTGGACGAATAACTATTATTAGGTAAACTACTAAGTAAAGAGATAAATATAAAAGAAAAAGAGGAAGATTAATGGAAAAAGAGCTAATTTTTGGTCACCAAAATCCTGATACAGATGCAATTGGTACTGCAATTGCATATTCATACCTACAAAATAAATTAGGCTATAATACTGAACCAGTAGCACTTGGTGAAGCTAATGATGAAACTACATTTGCATTAAAGAAATTTGGTTTTGAAGCACCTAGAGTAATTAAAACTGCTGCTAATGAAGTAGATAAGGTAATGTTGGTTGATCATAATGAGCCACAACAAAGTGTTTCTGATATTGACAAAGTGACAGTTACACACGTTGTTGACCACCATAGAATCATGAACTTCAACACAACTTCACCATTATTCTATCTTGATGAACCAGTTGGTTGTACCAGTACAATCATGTATGACTTATATAGATATAATGATATCGAAATTCCTAAGAATATTGCAGGAATTATGCTATCAGCAATTATTTCCGATACTTTGCTATTAAAGTCACCAACTACTACTGATAAAGATAAAAAGGCTGTTGAAGCTTTGGCTGAAATAGCAGGTGTAGATTACCAATCATACGGTTTAGAAGAACTAAAGGCTGGTACAAACATTGCTGATAAGTCTGAAGAAGAGTTAATTGATCTTGATGCTAAGAGTTTTGAACTTAACGGTCAAACAGCTCGTGTGGCTCAAATTAACGTTGTTGATCTTCCTGAGGCAATGGAACGCAAGGACAGCTTCTTGAAGGCAATGGAAGATGCGTCAGAAGCTGAGAACTATGATTTATTCATGTTGCTAATTACTAATGTACTTGATTCAGATTCAAAAGCACTTGTAGTAGGAAATGATAATGCTAAAGCTGCTTTTGAAAAGGCATTTGGCAAAGTTGTTGACTCTGAAATTGACTTACCAGGTGTTGTTTCTCGTAAGAAGCAGGTAGTACCTCAATTAACAGAAGCTTTTGAATAAAAAATTTAAATTAGTAAAACAAAAAACGAGCTAAGTAAAAACTAGCTCGTTTTTTGTTTGATATTTAATTTGAAACAATTATTCTTTATTTATTTCTTTAGCTAAAACAATAAAAGATTTACATACTCGTTCAGCTTTTTCTGGAGACATCTTTCTTAATTCATTAAGAACTTTTTTGATAAATACAGGTGTATTATCATGATGATTTTCGACTTTAACTTCTTTAAAGCGGTAAGCATTCATAATGATGTCTGGAGTAGTAGTGTTCAGGGCTCTAGCAATTGAGTCAAGTTTCTGAATACTAATATTCTGATTCTTAGTACGTTCAAGACGTGAAATGAAGTTAACTGACAAATCGCTTAACTCAGCGAGATCCTCCTGCGTCAGTTTCTGTTCACGTCTACGACGGCATATTTCTTTTCCTAAATTTATACTCATGGAATAAATTCAACCCTTTCAAAAATATAATTCCATCTTCCATAATAACAGAACAATTATAGAATTAAAAATTAAAACAATAAAAATAATGAACAAAACAACTTAACTAATAATGTAGTTAAAGCCACAGATTAGCAAAATTGTTTTTTAACTATACCCCAGATAGTATTGTAGGACAAAAACAAAAAAAAGCAAATAAAAAGGGCTAAAAAAATAAACCTAAAGTGAAGAGATAAAAGCTTGCAAATAATAGTTTAAGCCACCAAAAGAGGTGCTGTCAATGCTATTCAAAATTTCTTTAAGACCAGTTTTTGGACAATTAATAATAATATATAAACTAGAAATAGTAAATACAGAAAGCGCTTTTTATAACCATTTATTTAGTTTCAAAACCAAAAATAAAAATAGTAATGAAGTGGCATCACTGATGCACTTAAATAAATAACATTCAAAAAAGCAATGTGCTAATTCACTAATATATACCGGTTAGAAATTGTCGCTAAAATATAAATCAACCAACTAATTTGATTTTTGTCTGTTTTAGCTTTTTTAAGCATTAACAGGTCATCATTTTAGTTTTTTTAAAATGATTAGTAGGAAAAAAGAAATAAAAAGAAAATTCATTTGAAAAGTAGGACTTATGATTTTTCCATATGCATAACTTCGTATAATATATATTATGTAAAGTTAAATATAAAAAACTGAAGAGAGTATTATTTATCAGTGAGAGTATTACTCAGAGAGTATTACTCATGTATTTAAATTACTAGTACTAGCATCAAACTTTGTTGTTAAGCAAAAGTTTGAGTTCAATTGTCTAAAAAGATCAGTTTAATAGGATCAAAATACTTTGTTTACGGATACTATCTTCTGCTGTGCTGTTAGAGTGATTTTAAGCGCGTTAAAATCATTTTTGCTCGATAACTGATCAAACCCGATTAGTTGATTCGGCAGAATTTTCACTCAATTAAGGTAGAAAAACGATTTTTGAACAAAAGTAGAAAATTGTCGAAATTCACTATTCAGTTAATTATATTTGTAGAGAAATTAGGGCGTTTATTCCTTAAAGGATCCCATATGGTCAAATATTCAATTTGGGTCAAAAAATGAAGTGGTTTAGCTATTTTTTTAGTTGCTATCATTAAAACTATAATTTTAATGATAGGTATAAACGTACACCATTAGTTACTTAGTTAAATTTATTTGAGTTTAACTTGTTTAAAGTTATCAAAACGAGTTAAACTTTTTTATCAAAAGTTCTATCGCGTATTTAAAAAGCTGATCTTAGGTTTAAAGATCAGCTTTTTAAATTTTTCGTAGCAAGTCAAACTGATTCTGCGGTAAAAATGCAAAATGTCAGTTCGATTTTATATACAGATTTGCGGATAAGTTAGAGACGTGAGCAAATGCCTATGCCTAAGAAACCATAGGAAACCACCAATAAAATATACTTTACTTCATGAAATAGATAAAAAATGCCCCTCTCCTCTTGTGTTTTGATAACCTAAAGTTAAATATTCCTTACGCATCAAGCTATATTGATGGTTGAGATGAATTAATTTGTCAGGATGTACTTTATAAATAAATGCTATGTAAAGTAGTCTGACTGGTACTCACTCCCCCATCCTTTTGCTCCCCTAGTTACAAAAGTGGACTAAATAGCCATTTTATTTAAGTCCAGTATTGATTAGACTTATTTTCTTGTCAGCAAGTGTTACTTCATATTTTTCTTTTTGTAGTAATTTACCATATGAAATAGCATAAACATACCCTTGGCTTGAAGTGAGAGTAATATAATTGGGCTTAAAAGGAAGGCTTTTAATTTCCTTTATTTCCTCGTCAAGCGACTTGGTTTCACCGATGTAATTTGGTGCTAAGTTAAGTTTACGCCACTTGCTTGTTAATTTTGGTAAGAATGTCATATTTTGACCTATATGATTAAAGATTGAATAACGAATATCAGTGCCAGTTTGATAAAAAGTTTTCCAGTTGTAATACCTTTTTGTAAATGTAGTAATGGAATCATCCTTTTTTATTAAGAATGGAACAGTAGAATGCAGATCTCCAATAATATTTGATGCGTCAAATCCTGCAAACTTCCGAATATTCAGCGATAATTCTCCGGTGACAGTATCAATTGCTTTTTCTTGAGCAATAACTTTACCTATCAAGAACATTGCTATGATATATGCGTCATCCGCACTAGTCACTTTATGTTTAAATTTAATGATATGAAGAACGTTATCGTCTTTTGTTAAATTTAAATCAGTACTCGTATCAGGAAGTTTAAGCAGTAGTTTTTGCAAATCATTGTTTTTATTAGTTTTTTCAATGTATTGCATAAAGCTAGCAAAAGAACTATCTGGTAATTTTTTAATGTCAAAATTGTTTTCATACACATTTACAAAAACATGCTCTATTAACCGAAGGGACGCAGCATCTATTACGTGATGTGAAAATATCAATCTCAATTCACTTGTTTGCTCATTTATTAGAGCTAAATAGACAGGCTTTCCTACATCACTGTACATTATCTGAGCTAAGTCATTATCACTAATGTTTTCTTGAGCTATATAAATTAATGGATGGGCTTCTTTTACTTTTTTAAAGAAAAGAGAATCATCTTTAAAGAACCAGGCAAACTTTAAGATATCAATTTTTTCGGCTAATTTACAAAAAAGCTGCCTAATTTTTTCGACCTCTTTGGCTGTCACTTCTTTTAGTTTAAAACTAGTATAGATAATCGATTTCTTGTGTTGTCTGAAAAGACTTTGTTGTGATGATGAAGCCATTATTTGTTCGTCGTCATATGTGAATGACAGGTTTTTCATCATATTGGCAAGATTAATTAGATCTGCTTTTAAATTAGATGTAGGAGTTGTAGTTTTTTTATTTGTCTCATTCCTAGCAGCAATAACTAAATTTATTACGTCATTGGATGTAACCAACATTGAAGCCTGAGCCTCATTAATTTTAATATTAAATGTGTGTTCAAGATCTAAAAGCAAGCGTACTAAGTCCAGAGAATCTAAATCAGAAACACGGTTTACATGATACTTGTTTAAAATAGAATCTACTTGAGCCTTTATATCATTATCCTTGTTCCCATCTGAGTTTAACGTGTAATACTCATTAATCATTTTTTCCGTTGCAAATTTACGATTATAGGTATAACTGAAATGATCTACCTTTAAGATAATTGGTTTTATATAATCTGGAAGTTTGGATAAGATTACTTCTTCTTGGTTATTTGAGCTAATATAAAATATATAGATTTTGCCCTTAAAGTACTTTACAACTGCGGATTTGATAGACTCGATTGACGATGCAATTGCCTGAATTTCGCCTAACTCAATACGAATACCATTGACTTCGATTTGATCATCTTGACGATTAAGAAAGACTAATTCATTATCCTGATTCCTAAAGACATTATCGCCAGTAGAATAATATTTATGACCAGCAATTGTTATAAAGCTCTCATTGTTTTTAACTGGATCTAGTAGATAACCTTGTGTAAGACCCTTGCCTCCTATGTAAAGTTCGCCCTTCTCTACTTCTTTTAGTCTGTCCTTATCAAAAATTTTAGCAACGGCCCCATCCAAGGCTTTACCGATTGGAACAAACTCTTGTTCATTTCCAGTTAATTCATGACATGTTGCGTATAATGTGGTTTCGGTTGGACCATATAAGTTAAAAACTCTACATCCATTGGATAAAGTTGTTTTCAATTTGTTGGCCAATGAAATTGGAAAATTTTCTCCTGCAATCATAACGCATTTGAGTTGGAGAAAACATTGGTTATCAGTTATATCCAATAGAGCATCAGCAAATGATGGTGAAAGGGATAGATGAGTAATTTTTTGCTTACTAAGTACAGCCGGAACTTCTCTAATGCTGTACCCCTTTTCTAAACAAACTAGAGTGCAGCCGGTAACAGCGGGAGCTAATATTTCACTTATAGAGACGTCAAAAGAGTATGGGGTTGAAAACAAGAAACTGGAATTTTGATTAATATCAATTAAAGGATAAAGAGTGTCGACAATCCAATTAATATTTTTTTCTGCTAAAAAAACCTTTTTTGGTATTCCCGTACTGCCAGAAGTTGAAAGGATATAAACCGTATCATTATTCTCGAATTGCGGACTTTCTATATTTTGATATGTACAGTCTTCCTTGGAGTCAAAGTCATTAACTTTAATGATTTCTTGCTCTGTTTTCACTGCGAAATCAACTAGTAAGGTGTCAAATTCAACGTCTTCAACACGTTTTACTGCTTCCGGTAATTTTAAAGCAGAAACTAGGGGCATAGGTATCCTACCAGATAACCAAATTCCAAGTACTGTTGGCAGCACAAAGCAAGTATCATTAAGATAATATGCCACTATTTTTGAACCTTGTTTTCGATCAAGCTCTTGAGCAATTTGCACCGCAATATTCTTTATTTCTTTAAAAGTATAATTCCTAGCTTTACTTGTTACAGCTATTTTGGTTGGATTCCTTTCAACCTGCTCTTTAAATTTATTTATTATATACATACACACTACCTGATTTCTTTTTAACATTTGAAGTAATTATATTACTCTCTTAACTAATATAAAAGATATATATTGTAAAAATATTAAAAAAATATTAAGCTATAATATTGACTTTTATATCAAAATAAGTAATGCCTCCTAATGCCTATAAAAGCTTTGCTTTTAGCCGGTTAGTTAAGGCTAACCTTAGTAATGTATTCTTAAATTAATTATGTATTTTTCGATAATGATACTATTCCGATAAGCAGGCGCCTAGCTTTATCTAATAAAATATTACTTATTTAATATTATTATATAATTATATATCAAGTGGATAAATGTGCTATCTAGATAGGCTTTTTTGCTCTATTCAGAAATTTATTATACGAGATTAGCTTCAAATGGTTGTTTTAATCACTCTTTTTAGCAAAAAGACAAACATACATTCCGTTTTTGCTTTATAATGATAAAAAAGCATAGTTAGGAGAACTACGTGGAAACTAAAAAGTACTTAGACCTTATTGAAGAAGAATTGAAGAGAATGCCTGATTTTGTTAAAGAGTATAATTTTGGTACCAATCACTCGTTAGCAACCTCTTACCAATATTTGACTGAAATCAGGCGTTTTTTTGATTGGTTAAGGCAAGAAGGAATATCTGACGCTGAAGACAACCAGCATATTACTACTGATGCTTTGGCTAATCTTCAGCGTAACGACATAATGCTTTATATCAATTACTTGGGGCATGTTAAAAACCAACAGGGTAATTTAAATTCCCCTACTACAATTAACCGTTCAATCAATGCATTGCGCTCTTTATTTAAGTTTTTAACCATCACAGCCGACAATAACAATGGTGAGCCTTATTTCGAAAGAAATGTTATGTTGAAGATTGACTCACTTAACAATACAAAAACGTTAAACTACCGCGCACATATTTTGGAGTCTCACATGTATACTGGTGATTTAAAATATCAGTTTTTGGATTTTATTGATAAAAATTTTGAAAAGCAGTGCAACAAGCATGCCCTGCCATCTTTTAAAATCAATAAAGAACGCGATATGGCAATTATTGCCCTTATTTTAGGAACTGGAATAAGAGTTTCTGAGTGTGCAGGAATTGACTTAGCTGACATCAATTTAAAGAAAGCCACACTTGATGTAACCCGTAAAGGTGGTCAACGAGACAGTGTACCAATTGCAAAGTGGACGATTAAGTATTTGAACAGTTATCGAGAAATACGTAAGAAGCGTTATTTTGCTGATAAAAAGCAGAATGCCTTTTTTCTTACCAGATGGCATGGTCAAACTAAGAGAATTACAACTAATGCAATTGAAAAAATGGTTAATAAATATTCTGCAGCGTTTGGCCATCCGTTAACACCGCATAAATTGCGTCATACGCTTGCCTCCGAACTTTATGGGGTAACTAAAGATCAAGTGCTCGTTGCGCAACAATTGGGCCAAAAAGGCACATCGGCAACAGACTTATATACGCATGTTGACCAAAAGAAACAACGTGATGCTTTAAATGAAATTGCTAATGTTAAAAATCAAAAAGAAAAAAAGCTGGATTAACTATCCAGCTTTTTATGTTAGTCACAAATAACTTGCCAATGCGGATCATGTGCAGCCTTTAAGCACATTTTTACTTCATTTGCAGTAGTACGATTTACTGATAATGGTGGAAGATGATCAACGTCAAAATAATCATATTCGGTCGTTTCAGTGTTTACAACGAATTTACCGCCAAGTTCTTTGCAAAGGAAAAAGACACTGCAACAATTAATTGCACGCTCTACTCTTTTTTGATTATGAACATTAACGGATTTATCAATTAGCGCAATTACTTTTTCAATTTCAACTTCGCGTCCAGCTTCTTCCTTAACTTCTTTGATGCAATTTTCAGTCGTTGTTAAATTAGGATCACACCAGCCACCTGGCATTGACCAATGCTCATCAGTCGTTTCTTTAACAAGCAAGATTTTTTCGTCGTTAAAAATCGCGGCGCGAACTGCTAATTTTGGAGTCTGATATCCATCATCGCTACTAAAGAGTTCTTTTACCTGCTTTATTGGTAAACCGGTCTTAGCAGACATCATTTCTGTAGCAATTTCTCTAATTCTGGTATATCTCTCTAGGTCAAACCGGTCGTGACCGTATGCTAATCCGTCTTGAGCAAGACTTTGAAGTTCAATTGCCCAATTAGTAAATTGATCTCTTTTTTCCATGTTTATTTACCTCAAATTACAAAAGAAGCAGCCTATAAGCTGCTTCTACTTAGCCCAAATCAATCTTATCAATATCGATCATCCAGCCAATTGCAAACGATTTTTCACCTAAGTGCGTAGCAATTACCGGACTAAAGGTAGTGACAGAATAATTCTGGTTAGGGAACACTTTCTCTATCCACTCTTTAGCTTCATTGACCTGCTCACTATCATTTGAATCAATAATGAAAAGCTTGATTTTATCTTTATAAGGTAATTCATCAATTTTTTGAGTGGTCAGCTTTTTAATTCTTGAAAAAGCACGCTTCATTGAGCGAATTTTCTCAAATGCAACGATATTACCGTCCTTAAAAGTTAACAGTGGTTTGATATTAAGCATTGAGCCGATAAATGCACCAGCATTACTTAAACGACCACCTCTACTAAGGTTATTCAAGTCATTAGGAACAAAAATTTCGTCAATTGTGGAACGAATTTTTTCAACTCGTTCAAGAATGGTATCGAGATCTAACCCATTTTTAATCATTCTTGAAGTGGCCAAAACCAAATCACCTTGTAAACGAACAGTCATTCTTGTATCAATTGGATGTAGATTATATTTTGGATGATTCTCCGCAATATTGCATAAAGTATGATAAAACCCAGAAATACCACTGGATAAAGTAATCGCAATGATTGCTTCATAGCCTTCATCATGTAATTCATCGAAAAGCTTAATCATATCGCCAATGCTTGGTTGAGAAGTCTTGGGAAAATCAGCCCCTTGTCTTTGCATTTCAAACAATTGATCAGGTGTGATATTGATATTTTCCAAGTACTCTTTTCCACCTATGATAATTGGAATAGGAACAACAACTATATTGTTTTCTTCAGCTTCTTTTTTAGTAATAACGCTAGTACTATCAGTAACCAATGCAATTTTCATCTAAATAACCTTTCGATTCTAATCTGTACAACATAGATGAATTATAGCATAAAAAAACAAGCGGTTCGACTTTCTATTTAAGTGAATTCTTCTCTGCTTTTTTGACTAGTTTATTAAACATACTATTAAAAACTGAGATATCTTTATCAGAAAAACCAGCAAATAAGTTTGCTTCGATCTCTTTCAAAGAACTTTTGAGTTCTTTGATTTTGGCAATGCCTTTTTCATTAAGAACAACAGTTTTACTAGAATCATTTTCTGAGCGAGTAATAATTACTAATTCAAGTGTTTTTTTCTGTTGTAGCTGTCTGCTCAATGTGGAAAGAGAGATTTTAAGCTTGTCAGCTAGGTCACCCATTTTGAGGGCAGTATTATTATTCTTGCCAAAATATAGCAGAATGCGCGTTTGTGAAAGATTTAAGCCACATTTTTTACTAATAGCTTTTTTGATACTTTCTGCAATTGTACTAAAAGATAAAATGTCCATCTAACTACCTTTTTCTTATAAAGCAACAAATAAAAACAATTTCCTGTTAATTCAATTTGTTAAAACGACCATCAGCATGAATGATATATGCCAAGCTGTGAAACAAATGAACCATATGTAGCAATCAAATTGCTACAAAAGCTGTTATATTATTTTTAGCTTATAGTTATGTAGCAACGATAACCATAAATCTATATTACCAGTATATCTGCTTTTTGCAATAAATAATTTTGTAAGATCCATTAGTTAATATAGTAATACTGGTATCTTATTTTCAGGTTGAGACTACTTTCTTTAGATACTTATTTGTAAATAATTGGTATAATAGAAAGCGTATTTTGAGGTGATATTATGGCATTTGACGGATTGTTTATTCATAGTCTTTTAGAGAGTATTGAACCAGTTTTAACTGGTGGCAGACTCTCTAAAATTTACCAGCCTTTTGATCAGGATCTGGTTTTAACTTTTCGAAAAGAACGAAAAAACTACCAATTACTTATTTCTGCAAACGCGCAGTATCCACGCTTCTATTTAACTAAGCAATCAATAAGTAATCCTGATAAGGCACCTACTTTTGTTATGGTGTTAAGGAAGTATCTTGAAGGATCAGTGCTTCAAGGAATTGATCAAGTTGGCGTAGATCGAATTGTAAACTTGCATTTTAGCAATCGGAACGAGCTTGGCGACCAAGTTAAACTAGTCTTATCGATTGAGTTAATGGGACGACACAGTAATGTTATTCTCTATAATGAACATGATGGTCACATTATTGATTTGCTAAAACGAATTAATCCTGATGAAAATCGGGCTAGAATGTTGTTACCCAAAGCTAAATATGAGCTTCCTCCATTGAATCCTGGTATTAATGGCTTTGAGTTAACTGAAGGTGAATTTAATAAGCAAAAGTCAGTGCAAGAACCGCTAGCTTTTGCTCGCCAAATTGGTGGGCTTGATCGTGATGATAGGAATGAACTAACCGGTTATTTAGAAGATGATTACTCTTACTCATCTTTTTCCACTTTTATCGGTCAATTTGATAAAAGTGGAGCATTCATCTTACAAACTCCGGAGCATAAACAAAAAATATTCTCATACCTCCCCTATCATCTTGACTTAACTAAGGAACGCTCATATTCGGACATTAATGAAGCTCTAGAGGACTTTTATCTTGATCAAGCCAACCAGGATTGGGTTAAGCAAAAATCTGGTCAAATAGAGCGTTTAGTAAAGAATGAGCAAAAAAAGTTGACCAAAAAAATTGGTAAACTAAATAAGCAATTGGATTTGGCTGAAAATTCTGAAGGTTACCGAATTCGAGGAGAAATTCTTAATGCCAACTTAAATCAGGTTAAACCAGGTATGACGAAAATCGAATTACCTAACTATTACGAAAATAATCAGCCGATTGAGATAAAGCTTGATGCTGCTCTTTCTCCTGCTCGAAATGGCCAAAAGTATTTTACACGTTATAAGAAGCTTCGTGATTCAAT
The DNA here is from genome assembly GCF_003692845.1 of Lactobacillus sp. ESL0263. Classification (NCBI taxonomy): domain Bacteria; kingdom Bacillati; phylum Bacillota; class Bacilli; order Lactobacillales; family Lactobacillaceae; genus Lactobacillus; species Lactobacillus sp. ESL0263. The sequence continues at coordinate 496,449 of NZ_REHL01000004.1, forward strand.
CAAACACGTCAAGGAACAAATTAAAATTGCTCAGGATAATTTAGCCTATTTTGATTCAGTACAAACTGCAATTGATAATGCTGAACCGCAAGATATTGACCAGATTACAGATGAGCTAACAGCCCAAGGCTATTTGAAAAAGCCACAAAAACAAAAGCGGAAGAAGAAAATATCAGAACGAAATTTGAATAAGTTTAAATTGTCTTCTGGAAAAACAGTCTTAGTTGGTAAAAACAATTATCAAAACGATTGGCTAACTTTAAAGAAGGCAAATAAGACTGACATCTGGTTTCACGTTAAGAATATTCCAGGTTCACATGTCATTTTACAGGACGACGATCCAACTGATAAAGATATCGTGGAAGCAGCTGAAATTGCGGCATACTTTTCAAAAGCTAAAAACTCAGCTCACGTGCAAGTTGATTATGTTCAAGATAAGCGTGTAAAGAAGCCAAATGGTGCAAAACCAGGTTTTGTAATTTATACTGGGCAAAACTCAATAGAGGTAACCCCAGAAGAAGAACGTGTTTTAAGTAAAAGAATAGACTAAAAAAGAGGATAATAATTTATCCTCTTTTTTGCTTAAAGTTAAGTTTTTAAATTGGTTGAGTGGTTAGTGACAATGATTCAAGAACCCTTAAGATTAATTCTGTTGTTTCAATACTTGAAAGTACCGGAATATGAATATTTAAAGCTTCATCTCGAATTCTTGTTGCATCTCCACTAGCTGAATCAGATAAATCTGTAATATTGACTACCATGACAATTTTTCGTTGTCGTATTTTGTCTAACAGGCTGTTTGACTCCGAATGAATTTTACTTACCACTCCGGTAGTAATCCCCGCTTCAGCCAAGCAATTAGCCGTTCCTTCCGTGGCAATTATCTTAAAACCAAGCTGATAAAAGCGTTTAGCAAGCTCAGTCATTTTCTTTTTATCGGCATCACGCACTGACATGAAAATTGTACCAAAACTAGGAATATGAATACCACTTGCTTCGTATCCTTTATAGAGTGCCTTAGACAGTGCAGTATCACGTCCCATAACGGATCCAGAAGATTTCATTTTGGAGTCAAAGGTGTTCTCACTATGATAGTCGATGTATGAGAATACTGGCATTTTAACATAAATGAAGTTATTTGAGTGCCATAAGCCTCGTTCATAATCTAGCTCATTTAAGTTTTTACCAGTTAAAACTTCAGTAGCACATGCTGTAATGTCCTTACCCAATGCCTGGGTTAAAAAAGCAACATTGTGGCCAGCATATGGCTTTATCTGTAACAAATAAACATTGTCTTTAACAATTAAGAAATGGAGTGTAAAAATTCCCCGTAGTTTAATTTGTTTTATTAAATTAGTGGTATATTCAGTCAAACGTTTTTGGTCTCGTGTAGACAGATTCTGTGGCTTAAACACAGCTATTGAATCAGAAGCATGAGAACCACTTTGTTCTAGGTGCTCGATAATACCCGGTATAGCAACATTTTCACCATCTGAGATGGCAGTAATTTCATACTTATTGCCTTCAATAAAATGTGACAATGAAATTTTGGATAACTGATTTTCATTCAAATACTTTTCCAAAGCCGGCTTATCATAAACAACTGCAGATTTTTGCTTTACATCTTGGCTATTGAAACCACCAATTAAAAGTGGAAAATCATTTTCTTCGATAAATTTTTCTCCAGCTTTTTGATCTAAAGTGGTTATCATTTGGGTTTGCCTTAGTGAATCTAATGAAGAATTTAAGACTTGATCAATTCGATCTTTGGGATTAACGTCTCCCGTTCCTAGAATACTCAAGCCATTGTTCATCAATCTTTTTGCTAAGCCACTAATTTCTTTGCCTGAAAATTGAAGGAGAACTTCTTTAATCCCTTCTTTCTCGGCAATATGAACAATATTTTCAACTGTGATAGGTTCAAAATAGACTTTATCAGCTTTTTGATAGCTGGTCGCAACAGATTCGTCATTATTGGAAATAATTACAGTGTCATATTTATTATTATGTAAAGTATCTATTGCATGACTTACCATGTAATCAAATTCACTAGTAACTGATACCTGTGAAGGCAACATTCCAACGATTAGGATTTTCTTTTTTGAATCTAACTGGATTGATTCATCTTGTACGCCGAAAGCACTATAAAAAGCATGCACCTTTGGTTCATAAACACCAGCTGAACCGTCTATTTGCAAATAAGCTGGCTTTAATTGGAGCCGTTCGATTCGCTTCTCTACTTCTTTTAAACTGATTCCAGTTAAATCTGAAATTAATAGGTTGCGAAAACCTCTCTTTTTTGCTTCGATTAACAAGTCGTCAGTAACTTCTTCTTCGGCTAATTGACGACCAAGATGCGCAAGATGTTCAAATTTTTGATAATAGACCGGATGGATGCTGATGATTTTTTGCAATTCCTGGTATGTGAAGCCTTTAGAGATTGCAGCTAATAACTTAATTAAGTGAAGTTCATCAGGATGAAGTAAATCTTCAATTATAGCCTCGTCACTTTTTGCTATTTCTTTACGGAACTCATTAATTGCAATTTTGACATTAACGGTTGAGGCTAAACCTTTTAGAAAAGCTGATTCAAAATTTTGGCCAATTCCGATTGCTTCCCCACTCGCCTGCATTTGACTACCAAGGTGATAATGGTTAGTACCAGACTGAGTTAACGACCAAAATGGCAATCTGATTGCTATTTTATCCTGTGCTGGCTCAATTGCTGCGTTGAGTCCAGACATTGGATCTGTAATTTCATTTAGATGGTAGCCAATAGCTACTTTGCAAACAACATAACCTAAACTATATAAGCCAATTCTTTGTGACCAAATTGCGCTACGAGTTAATCGTGGTTTAATAGACAGGACGCGCACCGCAAAATTGGTACCATCATGTTTGACCGCAAAATGAATGTTTAAAATCCCAACAATGTTCAAATTAGCAGCAATTTTTTTGGCGATTTTTCTCAAAGTTTGGACTTGGTCATTATTAAGCGTTAAAGCAGGCATTACTGCTGCTGAATCGCCAGAATCAATGGAAACGGGTTCAATATTGTCCGCCAAACTAGTAAATAGAACATTGCCATTACTATCTCGGATAATATTGAGAATGATTTCTTCCCAATTAGAAAGATCTTCAGTTAAATAGTAGCGATTTTCAGGGAAATCTTCATTTTGACGCTCTTCTTTAAGATAATCTGCAATATCTTGCGCATTATCAAAAAGCATTTTTTTATCGTCTAAGTATGGCTTTTCCTTAATTAACAGAACAGGATAACTAACTTGTTCTGTTAGTTGTTTTTCAATTTCATCTGCTGTCAGACCCGATAATTTTAAGTATCTGCTGGCTGAAATTCCATTTTTAGTTAAAAAAGCGGTCATCTTCTCTTCTGTATTAACTTGAAGAGTCTGTTCATTGATTGTCAATAGCCGAATACCCATTTGAGTTAGAATGCCATCACTTACCAATTCACGAGTGACTTTTATTCCCATCGTGGAGCCATAAGCTGAGATAATGGCACTCGGCTCTTCCATCCGGATAATTCGTTTTAAGAAATCTAGTGTCATAGGTTCCAAATAGGTTGTCACTTTAGGCTTTTTGTCAGTTGAAACTGTTGCAGGGTTTGGATTTACCAGAACAACCTGAATATCATCTTCAACTAGTGCTTTGATTGCGTCGCTAATTAAAATGTCGGTTTCAGAAACACTACCAATTAAGGTGGGCCCTGATCCAATGATGAGTACTTTATTTAAATCATTATCTAAAGGCATAATTACACCATCATCTTTATAAAACTGTCAAAAATTTCCAGTGCATCTAGACTACCAGGAGCCCCTTCTGCATTAAAAGCGGTAGCAATTACCTTTTCTTTTTTACTACTAAAACCAGCTATTAGATTACTATGTAAATCAAGATATGATTGGTCAAGTTCTAGTTGAATGCTAGCAGGTGCGACTAACTGGTCAATATTCATTGCAGTTTGCCAAATTTTGTTTGAATGTTGCTCAATTACTGGAAAATTAGTTCCATTGTAAGTCCTGGATAAATTGACAAGTTCAAAATTTAAATAATCACTCAACGCCAAAAAGCCTAAGCCAATTCCCCATAATGGAGATTTACCATAAAAGGCTTCAAAAATAGGGCTGAGAGTAGGACTAACTTCTTCAACTTTACCGGGACCACCTGAAACAATGATACCGTCTGGCCGCAAATTTTTAATATCAGGTACAGAAACATCATATGGTAAAACGGTTGCGTTTATTTTTCTCAAAGATAATTCGCGCAGCATTGAATGCTTCAAACCCAAATCAATGATTGCTACAGTCTTACCAACATTTGGTACAGCATACGGATTTTTAGTAGAAACACTTGCAGACTTATTCTTTGGTAAAACTAATGCTTTGATCTGATCAAAAGCATGTTCATCGTCAGTATCCATAATTGAAGCTTTAATTGTTTTTTCTTTAACTAAGCGATGGACAAGAGCCCTGGTATCAATATTCGAAATTGCAGGAATATTTTTTTCCTTTAAAAAAGAATCAAGATCTTGAAAATTTTCACTATCAGAAATATTTTTAGCCACATCGTTGACAATAATGCCTTTTACTGTGGGATTAATACTCTCATAGTCAATAGCATTAATTCCGTTACTTCCAATCATAGGTGTAGTAAAAACCAGAATCTTACCGGCATTGGTCGGATCTGTTAACGCTTCTTGATATCCAAAGTTGCTCGTTTGAATTGCTAATTCACCAGTTGAAATAATTGAGGCGCCAAAGCCTTCTCCAGCAAATGAACTACCATCTTCAAGAATTAAAAATCGCTTCATTTAATCACTTAGTTTCTCTTAGTTCGGTTAGTTTCTGAGTAAAAATTTTTGGAGGATCAACTTTGAATTCTAGCCACTGATTTGTTTTAGGATGATTAAAGCCTAAGACTGCAGCATGTAAAAATTGACCATGCCCTTTTAAGGTATGATGCGGTCCATACAACGGATCGCCTGCTACTGGGTGACCAATATACGCTAAATGAACCCTAATTTGGTGTGTCCTTCCAGTTTCAAGTTGACATTGAATCAAACTATAATTTTGAAATTGTTCTAAAACCGTAAAATGAGTAACAGCATTTTTACCAGTTTCGGTTACAGCCATTTTCTTTCGATTAAAATGATCTCTTCCGATTGGAGCATCAACTAAACCCGAATTTTCGCCAAAATTACCATGAACAATTGCAAGATATAAACGTTTATTTGTTTTCTGCGCTAATTGTTTTTCTAAACACTCACGTGCCTGAGCATTTTTGGCAATCATTAATAAGCCTGAAGTATCCTTATCAATTCGATGAACTATCCCAGGTCTAAAACCCTCAGGACTAGCTGCTAAATCTTTGGTATGGAACAGCAGTGCATTGACTAATGTATGATCGGGATGCCCCGCTGATGGATGAACGACCATGCCTTGCGGCTTATTAACCACTATAACGTCTTCATCTTCATAAACAATGTCCAATGGAATATTTTCCGGATCAATTGATAATGGTTTCAGTGCAGGAACATCGACAACGATATGATCGCCTTGTTGAACTTTATATGAAACTTTTTCGTTAACGCCGTTTACAAGAATATGGTTGTCTTTAACCAGTTCCTTGATTCTTGTGCGTGATAAAGTGCTTATTTTTCCAGCAATAAACTTATCTAAACGTTCATTTTCGTTTGCGACTTCTAATTCATATCTTTCAGGCATTAGTTTTTATCACTTTCATCAAAAAAGAGTAGGTAAATAAATACCAGAACAATACCAACAGTAATTGCAGAATCCGCAAGATTAAAAATATTAAAGTGAATGAAATCGACTTGAATCATGTCTATGACATATTTCAAATGAATACGGTCAATCAAGTTGCCAATAATACCACCTAAAACCAAAGCAATACCAAACTTAAATAATTTGCTATGAACATTGGCCTTAAATAGATAGTAAAGGCATACAAAAATCGCAATGGCACTGATAATGTAAAAGAGCCACATTTGACCGGTCAAAATATTCCAAGCTGCTCCACTATTTTGAAGATAATTAAAAGATAGAATGCCAGGAATAATCTGATGGACTTCACCGACTTCATAATTAGTTGCAATAAAATACTTAAGAATTTGATCGCCGCTAACGACAACCGCAGTAATAATAAGGTATAAAAAACTCATACTTTAAACTTAGAATAACCCGCTAATTTTACCGTTATTGTCAACGTCAATATCAAGTGCTGCTGGATGTTTTGGTAATCCTGGCATATCTAAAACATGTCCAGTAGTAATCACGATAAAACCTGCACCATTCTTTAAACTTGCACCTTTGACATGCAAAGTGAAATCAGTCGGAGCGCCCAACAATTTTTGATTGTCAGTAAACGAATATTGTGTTTTAGCAATGATAACGGGTAATTTGTCCTTCCCCATTTTTTCTAATTCGTGAATATCACGTTCAGCTTTTTCGGTGTATTCAACGTTACTTGCGTGGTAGATCTTTTGTGCTACTTTTTCAATCTTAGTTTTCACTGGATCATCATCGTTGTATGTTGATTGCAGGTTGGCTTGGTTTGAGTTTGCTAAGTCAATAACTGCTTGAGCTGCTTCTACACCGCCTTTAGAGCCTTCTTCATGATAGTCAACTACTATTGCATCGATTCCCTGTTCTTTAACAAGTTCCTGCAACAATTCAAGCTCATTTTCTGTATCCGTAGCGAATCGATTAATCAAAACAATTACAGGTACATTGTAATTTCGCATGTTGTTCATATGACGTTCTAGATTTTTAAAGCCTTCGCGTAAAGCATCAAGATTTTCTTTGTCTAGATTGTCTGTTGAACCTTCTGCTTGATATTTAAGAGCGCGGACAGTTGCAACAACAACGCTAGCGTCAGGCAACTTTTCTAAGTGTTTTGAAACAAAGTCCATAAACTTTTGTCCGCCCAAATCACTACCAAAGCCTGCTTCAGTCAATGTATAGTCACTTAAGTGCAGAGCCAAGTTTGTTGCCATCACGGTATTAGCTCCATGAGCAATGTTGGCAAAAGGACCACCATGAACAAGTGCAGGTGTGTGCTCGATTGTTTGAACTAAGTTAGGCTTAAGAGCATTAGATAGCAGTGCAGCAATTGCACCTTCGAAATGAAGATCTTTTACGTAAACTGGCTGATCGTCTTTAGTGTAACCAACTAGCATTAAACCGATACGTTTCTTCAAATCGTTGATGTCAGTTGCTAAGCACAAAATGGCCATTAATTCATTTGCAACCGTGATTGCAAAACTTGATTTATGTTCAACACCGTTAAATTTTGAACCTTGGCCAATTGTAATATTACGCAAACTACGGTCGTTTACATCAATTCCACGCTTAAGCAAAATACGATCTGGATCAAGGTTTAGTTCGTTTCCTTGATAAATATAGTTGTCAACTAGGGAAGCTAAAGTGTCAATCGCAGAGGTTAAGGCATGCATATCACCAGTAAAGTGAAGGTTAATGTCTTCCATTGGAATAACTTGAGCTTGGCCACCACCAGTAGCTCCACCCTTTAAACCAAAAACTGGTCCCATTGAGGGTTCACGTAAGGCAATTACAGTTTTCTTGTGTAATTGATTATTGATAGCATCACCCAAGCCGATTGTCATGGTTGACTTGCCTTCGCCAGCAGGTGTTGGTGAAATAGATGTCACTAGGACCAATTTACCTAAATGATCATTGGCCATTGTTTTATTGATGGCTTTCCAATTGATTTTGGCTTTATCGTTGCCATATGGCTCAATATCGTTTTCACTTAAGCCGATTTTTGCGGCGATTTCTTTAATAGGTAATGCTTGAGCATCTTGAGCAATTTGAATGTCTGATTTCATTGCACATGCCCCTTTCTATATATAAAAATTTAATTGTTAATGTTTAAAATGTTTTCAGTCTTTTCATATTAGAATTTAGGTCCCACCCTTTTAATAACTTAATACTAATTATAACAAATTTTGCTTAATATTATTCGTTTATTGGTAACGATAGTAAAACTTAATATTCCTGTTAATTAAACTTACTAATTCCTAACAGATAGTATGTTTGCAAAGCAGAAATCTTAATTTCATAGACATTGAAGAACTGCCAAGTGTAGCGTAACTTTGGGGTAACCTGACAGTTGATTTTCTTTTTAAATGGAAGTTTTAGACTCATTTTAGTCCAATATGAAGTTAAGTAAGTATAGATTACTAGTAGTAAAAAAATAATTCCAAAACAAATTGCAGGCCAATTTACTGCCTTTGTACTTTCATAAGCTAGGGTTAAGGTCGTGAAAAGAACAATTAGCAGCCAGCTGTAGTAAATAATGCCGACTCTTCCTAAAATAATAAAATGGTGTTTTTTCATTAATATCTCTTCTTAATAATCTATTCTCACCTGTAAATTACTATGATTAGTAGTATCATACAGCGTTTTTAAATATTTGGAAAAACGTGGTCGCTGGGTAACCAAAAGCTTAAATTCAGGTGACGAATAAAGTTGGGTCAAGTCACTTTGGCTAATGTGGTTATGCCCTGTAAAGTAGTTATAATTCATTTCAATGAATAACTGATCCACTTTTTGAAGTAATACGGAATTGTTTGCGGTGTCATCCTTTTGACTAGAATTATTCGTTAAATTATGAAGTTGGATTTCTTTTAGATAATGGTGAAAATTCATTAAAGTTGGATTTTTTTGTTCTTCAGTAGATAAATATGGTGTCATATTAAAAATACGCCGTTCATATTGAAGTGAATCTGGTGTGATTTTGACAACACCGTAAGCTTGGTCATAAGAGCAGAAGCTTGAAGTTACAATTTCAGTAGTTGGCGTTGGCAACTGTGGATCAACAATGTTCTGAGCATGAATATGACCTGAAAAAGCCGCTTTAACATCATAGTCTTTACATAATTGCCGAATAAACGGAGCATTATTTAAAACAAAGCCTTGATTTACTGCAGGGTTATGGGCATACAGATTATGATGCATAAATAAAACAGGCTTTAAATGATGAACTTTTGCAAAATCTAACTGCTTTCCAAACCAGACTAATTGTTCTTCGTTAATTTGACCAGCTGTAGATGGTGCACCGATTGCCTCATGTTGACCATAGATATTAGAATCTAACATGAAAAACAAATAGTCAGGATTAAACTGGACACAATAAGCTAGAGAATGATGATCTCTTTTTAATGCACATTCATAAGAACTATTAAAAACTTTGCGCCAGTTTACAGGACTAATTTGTTCAGTGTACAGTTGTTGATCTTTTTTAAATTCTCGCGCCCAGCCATCATAAATATCATGATTTCCTGGTACAACTAGGAGCTTGGTGTCAGTTAAGGAGCTAAATATCTCTTGAAACTTTTGCGCAGAAATTAGTTCACCGTTGAAAGTAACATCACCGGTAACAATAATTGCTGCTGGCTTTTTTTCGTTTGCCATCTTACAAAAAGCACGTAAGGCAATTTCCTGGTAATCTAAGTCCTTACCTTGACTTGTTTTCTGGATGTTTCTAAAAGCTTCCCCACCATCATGCAAAGAATCTGCGATTAAGTGAGTGTCGGTTATAACCCAAAATTCATCATTTAATCTGTCAGTAATCATTTTTTCTTAGCCCAATATTGATAAAAGTCAACACGTAAATTTCCGTTGAATAACTTACGTTTCTTTGTAGCAGTTTTTCCGAAAAATTGTTCAAACTCTGGATCACCCACCAAATAGTATTGGCTAAAGTCATCGTACTTAGAAAGTGCTTCTCCCATTTGAACATAAAGCTCTTCGGCAGTCTTTTTCTCTTTAAGACGCTTACCGTATGGTGGATTAGCAATAATTACACCATTTTCTAAATCAGTTGCAAAATCTTTAACAGCTACTTGCTTGAAATAAATATCCTGTAAAACCCCTGCATTATTAGCGTTCAATTTGGCGATTTCTAAAATTGATTGGTCTATATCACAAGCCCAAATTGGTTGGTCAAGGGTTCTAACTTCTGACTTGGCTTGTTCTAAAAGATCATCATGTAAATCGGGATCAAACCAATCAAAATCATCAAAAGCAAATTTCCGCCAAGTTCCAGGAGCAATGTTTCGGCCAATTAAGGCTGCTTCAATTGCTAAGGTACCAGATCCAGTCATTGGATCAATCAAGGGATGCGTTCCATCATAAGGAGTTAACTTAATTAAAGAAGCTGCAAAATTTTCTTTTAAAGGAGCTCCACCGTGCTCAATACGATAGCCGCGCTTGAATAAACTTGCACCAGTGGTATCAAGAGAAATTCGGGCAAGATCTTTATAGATATGAATGTCCAAAGGATATTCACTACCCGTTTCAGGTAAAAAACCACGGCGATGGTACTGATCAGACATTTTATTAACAATCGCTTTTTTAACAATTGATTGGATACCTGGCTCCGAATGTAGTTTAGAACGAACTGAACGACCTTGAACTGGGAACTTTGCATCAACAGGCAGTAATTCTGCCCAGTCAATGTCATAAACTTGATTATAAAGGGTATCAAAATCAGTTGCTTTGAACTCTTTAAGTAGAATTTTAACCCGATCGGCAGTTCTTAGCCATAAGTTGGTCTTAACTATGTCAGATTGGTCACCCTCAAAAAAGACGCGACCATTTTCAGTACGTGTTTCATAGCCAAGTGATTGCAATTCTTTTGCTACTACGCTTTCAAAGCCAGCACCCATTGTTGTATATAATTGATATTTTTTCATTTATTAACTCTTTCGTTTAAAAAAAGCGCTGAGCCCTTTGAAAAGCTCAGCGCTGCCATGCAAATTTCTATAAGCCACGTTCTGTTCCAGTAATTTTGGCATAATTACCTTCAGCAGCCATCTATCTTTGCTAAAAAGCAATCCAACCATTTAGTTCATTTCCTTTTGGTTGAGACGCCCCCACCAAATTTGGGTTGCACACTCGCAGGGTTTACCTCGTTCCACCAAGAGTGTTTCCACTCAAGCTTCGTCACTGTGGCACTTTTCAGAATATTCATGCATATTATTACTAACTTAGCATTTTTTTCGCCGTAATTGTTTAAAATCCTTTAGCTTATTGGGCTAAATACGATCACTACAAGCATCGCAGCTTGTGTGTGCGTGGACTTTCCTCAGCCTGACTTAAAAAGCCAAACCGCGACTGCTCAAAATTTGCACTATTAAAAATTATAACAGAGCTTACTCTTTTTGTAACCCATAAACTCGTTGCTCAAGGTTGTAAACCTTACGTTCTAGGGCTGAAATTCGTTGAATTATTGCCATATTTGTTGAATTTTCTGTTTGTGAGTCGTCGCTAAGTGAATTAAACGCATCACTGCTTTGACTTGGGTAATATGTTTTAACCGTATCATCAGAATGAATTGGCGTAATTCGTCTTGTTTTCTGCAAATCAGCGGGAGTCTCCTTTGGCTGATTATTCATTAATTCACCTTGCAGTTTACCAATCTGGCCGTACAAGTCTTCAATGATTTGTTCAAATGTGTCGTAATCAGCAATCACTTGATCCAAAAAAGCATCGACTTCATCTGGATCAATTCCCTTAACTTTTGTTCTAAATTGTTTTTTTAAAATATCCTGAGTGGATAGTTTGATATCATTTAAATCTGCCATGAATAAAAGCTCCTTTAATATTCCTCTTTTATTCTAGCAAAAAGCCCCCCTTCTTAAAACTAAAAAGCTAAGCTTAGAAAAAGTTTTATATTTAGTTGATAAAATTGCTTTCATCATGGTCCGATTGATATTCTTCCGCAAAATCTTGCAAATCATAAAAGTCAATTAATTCTAAAGGATAATCGTTTTCTTCCTGAAAGTTTTTAATTGCGGTATAATCGAACTTAGGTTTGCCTGGGGTTTCAGGATCGTAAATCATCATTGCTCCATCAGTATGCAATAACATGAAATTTTGATAGTTTCGCAACTGAACTGGGCTTTGATATGGCTGATTAGAAGTAGCTGCAAAAAAGTCAACTTGACTCTTAAGAGTTAAAAATTTGTTTTGGTTTGCCTCATTCCAACGATTAGCAAATTCTTCATATGGAATAATGATTGAAACATGCAACGGGTATTTTTCTCTTAAGCTAATTGCGACTTCGCAAGCCCACTGCTCGATTCCTAGATTAGCCCCAGTAATTAGCCAGTCAAGCTGATCGTTTTCTAGCAAATCGATTAACCGCTTTTCTATTAGTAATTTAATTAACTTGATTTTAGGGTCCTTATCACCGAAAGTATTTAACTCATAATTTCGGTACCCAGTGATCCAAAGACGTTGCATAGTGAAAGAGATGGCTCCTTATTCAAAAAGTTTACCTTTATTGCTATAATGCTAGCAGGAGTGAGATTGATGGTCAAATATCCGAGTGGCAGCTCTGCCGCTTTTCGTAAATCCAGCGATAAACCTAAAAAAAGAAAAAAATATGTCCATAAAGATGATATTAGTTTTTCTGATCGCGGGATGACTCTTGAACAAATGATTAATGAATCAAACAAATATTACCTAACAAAAGAAATTGCGGTTGTTCATAAAAAGCCAACCCCAATTCAAATTGTTAAGGTAGATTATCCTAAACGTTCAAGAGCTGTAATAAAAGAAGCTTATTTTCGCCAAGAATCCACAACGGACTATAATGGTGTATATAAGGGTTATTACCTCGACTTTGAGGCTAAAGAAACCAAAAATAAAACGAACTTTCCCTTAAAGAACTTTCACGAACACCAAATTATTCATTTGGAGCAATGTTTAAAGCAGCAAGGGATTTGTTTTACGATTATAGGTTTCACTGCACTTAATAGATACTTTGTTACCCCTGCAAGTGCAATTATTAAAGCTTGGTGGGAAAAGGACAAAAGTTCAGTAACCATAGAAGAAGTTGAAGAATGGTCAATTGAAATTAGTAGTGGCTTTCAACCCACTTTACCCTATTTAGAGGCAGTTGATCAATTCATCGCAGATAGGAAATTAAATAATGGCAAACAGAAATTATAATTCAGATAATGGACGCGAATCACGAGAAAGTTACCGTAAAAGTCTGCCAAAACCATTGTGGCGACGAATAATCAGCTGGCTTTTTTTGGCTATTTTTCTAGTACTGCTTTCAGGAGTTGGACTTTTTGCATATTATGCCAAGGATGCTCCTAACATAAGTAGAGCTCAACTGCAAAGTGGTGGTTCAACTGCTCTTTACAATACTGATGGCAAGTTTCTACTTTCATTGGGTTCTGAGAAAAGAATTTACGCTAAAGATAATTCAGACATGCAGTTGTTAAAGGATGCAATTGTATCTGTTGAGGACAAACGTTTTTATAAAGATAAACTTGGCATTGATCCAATCAGAATTGTTGGCTCAATGTTAACAAATGCCAAAAGCCAAAGTGTTTCAGCGGGTGGTTCAACGATTACGCAACAGTTAGTTAAGTTAACCGTCTTTTCAACTGACCCTTCACAAAGAACGCTTCGCCGTAAAGCGCAAGAAGCATGGCTTGCAATGCGGGTGCAACGAGAATATTCACATGATGAAATTCTCGAGTTTTATATCAATAAGGTATATATGAATTACGGCAATTATGGAATTGGTACTGCAGCAAACTTTTATTATGGTAAGAAAATTGGTGAACTAGACTTGGCTCAAACAGCATTACTTGCTGGAATGCCTAATCGACCAACAGTTTATAATCCATATGTCTACCCTAAATATGCTAAGTATCGTCGAGATCTTGTGCTAAAAGCAATGCTCGATAACAAAAAGATTACCAACGAACAATATCAAACGGCGAAAAATGAAAGCATTACTAAGGGAATAAAGCCACATCGTCAACGTGCACAATCTGATTTACGTAAAATAGATGATCCTTACATTAAAGAAACTATCCAAGAAGTAAAAGATAAAGGCTTTGACCCTTACCGTGACAACCTAAAGATTACAATTAATATTGATCAAAAAGCCCAAAACAAACTATATGAGTTAGCTAACAGTAATCAGGTGCCTTTCACAAATGACAAAATGCAAATTGGTGCATCTGTTGTAGATCCAAGTAACGGACATGTTGTAGCAATAATTGGTGGTCGTCACTTACCTTCCACTGTTCAATTAGGACTTGATCGTGCTGTTCAAACAAGTCGGTCCACTGGATCTTCAATTAAGCCAGTTCTTGATTATGGTCCTGCAATTGAATATTTAAACTGGTCAACTGCTAAAATGTTAGATGATAGTAAATACTATTACCCTAACACTGATATTCAACTCTATGACTGGGATAACAAGTATGATGGACTAATGACAATGCGTCATGCGCTCGAACAATCCCGAAATGTTCCAGCCGTTAAAACTTTGAAACAAGTTGGTGTTAAGCGAGCTGCAAAATTTGCTGGTCAAATGGATATTCATGTTCCTAAAAATTCGGGTCTCTCTGTAGCAATTGGAGCCGATGCCTCAAGTTTGCAAATGGCTGGTGCCTACGGTGCTTTTGCAGCAAACGGAATCTATCATAAGCCACAATTTGTTTCAAAGATTGAGACTCCTGATGGTTTGACTAGAAATTATGACTCTGAAGGTATCAGAGTGATGAGCAAGTCCACTGCTTATATGATTACAGATATGCTTAAAGGTGTCATTAAGCGTGGGTCAGGAACTAATGCTCAGATTAAAGACTTATATCAAGCAGGAAAAACCGGTTCAGTCAAGTATTCCAATGAAGAGCTTGCTCGTTACCCTGGCTACGGATCGACCCCAAAAGACTCTTGGTTTGTGGGCTATACGCAAAGCTACTCTATCGGGGTATGGACTGGTTACGATAATCTTAAAGATGGTACTATTTCAGGAATTGGTCAACAATCTGCACAACTCTTCTATAAAAACATGATGACTTATATGATGAGAAACAAGCAAAATGTTGATTGGCAAAAACCGAATTCGGTAATTAGAGCCAAAATTGCTAAAAACTCTAATCCACCAATGGTGTCCTCTACTGGTGAATGGCAACTATTTGTTCGTGGACATGCTCCTGCCGGAATTGTTGATGACACTAGCGACGATAAAGACGATGATTCAAGTTCAACCAATTACAATGAACAAAAGCGTACAGTCGTCCCAAGAAAGAAATCTTCTGATAATCATTTGGATGATAACAAAAATAATACAGGACATGATCGCGATCAGGGCAATGCAAATAATAATTCTGGTAAGCCTGATAAGGACAAAAACAAAGAGAAACCAAATCAAAATAATAATTCTGATACAACTGAACACAATCAAGGCAATGATTCTGACTCCCAAGATCAGCCTCCTGAAGAACATGAACATCATTAAGTAAGTATAAATTAAAAAACTTCAACTCAATTTATGAGCTGAAGTTTTTTTCATTGAGCACTTTACTAATTAGTAGAAAATTCTAAATTCTTACTCTTTATTAGCATGACTTGGCAAAGAGCTCTTTTATTTTGTCTTCAAATATGTGTACGGATCATCTTTATCACGTGCGGTCATCGAATAGCGACCAAACAGAATCATTGCATGATGAGTGTGAATCCATTCATCTTTGGGCAAAATCTCTTCTAACCTCTTTTCAATTTCCAAAGGTTTGGCATTTTGTGGAACGATATGGAATCTTTTTGAGATGCGAGATACGTGCGTATCTACTGCAATAGCAGGGACGCCAAAGCCATCAGCTAGAACAACATTAGCGGTTTTCTCTCCTACTCCAGGCAAAGAAACCAAATCTTTTTTGTCTTCAGGAATCTGGCTATGATATTTATCAACCAAAATTTCAGCAGTTTCTTTTAAATGCTTAGCCTTGGAATGAAAAAGACCAATTTTTGATATATGGTTTTCAATGTCTTTAATTGAAGCTTTTGCTAATGCATCTGGATCTGGGTAATCTTCAATGAATTTTGGCATTACTCGATTTACCATTTTATCGGTTGTTTGTGCACTCATTAAAACAGCACACAATAAATGAAATTTATTGTCCCAAACCAACTCACTTTTAGCATCGGGATACATTTGATTAATAGTTCGCAGTACTTTACGAGCTTCCTCTGTACTCAATAATTTTTCTTTAGGCATTTCTTTATCGATTCCTTTGTAAAAACTTCTGAACTTCGCCTGTTGTCTTTAAGTTATGTCTTTGCCAATTAAGTAAAACCCGATCAACATACTTAAGGCTATATGCCTGCGATAAAACTGCTTCTCGCAAGGCAAGTTTTATTATTTCTGGATCATAGTGGTCAACGTTTAACCAAGCAGAAATTTCTTCACGTTCAATTGGACTTAAGTAACGACCAAACTCAATCTCAAATTGTCTCATTAATTGGTTCAAAGGACTATTGTCAATTTCGGAAGTAGTGGTTGTAGTTTCTTCCCCAGCCTTCGGTGTTGCGACATTTTTTTCTAGCAAATCATCTAATTTTGAATAAAGCCGATCAAGATTATAATAGTTGCCAATGCGTCCTTTTTCATCTGTCACTTGATCTATCGTTAAATCGTTTTTATCTATTAACTGTTGAATGATACTAGCAATTTCTGTCGATGAAAAATTAGTATTGGCTGCCATCTGTTCATTCGATGGAAACTTGTTTCCTTTTTGTGCAAATAACTCTAATTGGATAATTAAAATCAGTTCAGAATTAGTAATTTTAAGTTGAGGATAATACGCAAGTAATCCGTTTGAGAACATGGTAAATCCTAAAAAGCGGTAGTCATTATATTGCATGACAATTTCTCCCTTTTAAAAAAGTTGAACTAAAGTAACTTAGTCCAACTTTTTAACTTATTTAATTAATCAAATTTAAGGTTCAACTCTGTTAATCATTCTTGGGAACGGAATTGCTTCACGTACGTGATCTAGCTTACAAATCCAAGCAATTACACGTTCAAAGCCCATTCCAAAGCCAGAGTGTGGCACGCTACCATACTTACGTAAGTCAAGGTACCAGCTGTAATTATCTTCGTTTAAACCGGCTTCCTTAATTTGCTCTCTTAAGGTGTCATAATCGCTCTCACGCTCAGAGCCACCCATAATTTCACCATATCCTTCTGGGGCTAAAACATCTGCACAAAGATATTCTTTTGGATTTTCAGGGTTCTTCTTCATGTAGAATGGTTTAATTGAAGTAGGATAGTTAACAATAAAGAATGGACGATCAAATTTTTCGGAAATGAAAGCTTCATCTGGAGCACCAAAATCATCGCCCCATTTAAAGTCACGACCGTCTTCTTGAAGCATTTTTACAGCATCATCGTATGATAAACGGGTGTAGTTTCCTTCAGCAGCTGGTTCCAATTTCTTTGAATCACGACCAAGTAAACTTAATTCATATTGGCAATTATCTAGTACTTGTTTAACAACGTATGAAAGAAAACGTTCTTGAATATCAAGTGATTCATCTTGATGCATCCAAGCCATTTCCGGCTCCATCATCCAGAATTCAGTTAGATGACGACGAGTCTTAGATGCTTCAGCTCTAAAGGTTGGTCCGAAAGTAAAGATTTTACCGAAAGCCTCGGCACCTACTTCACCATATAATTGTCCAGATTGAGAAAGATAAGCATCCCCACCGAAATACTCAGTATGGAATAATTCAGTAGTGCCTTCTGGTGCAGAATGCATAAAAATTGGGGCATCAAATTTTACAAAGCCTTCGTTTTCAAAAAAGTCGACTGTGGCTTTAAAAATCATGTTTCTAATACGCATAATTGCGAATGGTCTTCTACTACGTAGCCATAAATGGCGATGATCGAGTAAAAAGTCAATTCCGTGTTCCTTGTTACCAATTGGATAGCCTTCGCTGTTAGTAACAACTTTTAAATCAGAAATTTGAATTTCATAACCAAAGTGTGAGCGTTCATCTTGATGAACAGTACCGGTAATGTAGAAGCTAGCTTCTTGGTGTAAAGACTTAGCAGCTTCAAAAACTTCATCAGAAACATCATTTTTTCTGATTACACCTTGAAAGAATGCAGTACCATCACGTAACTGCAAGAAAACAATTTTTCCGCTTGAGCGCTTATCTGTTAGCCAAACATGCATTTGAACTTCTTCGTCTACATGTTTAGAACAATCAGCAATTGAAATTAATTTTGTCATAAATTCTTGTTCCACTTTCCTTATCAAATCAATTTAATCATACCAAAGATTTTGCTATTTAGCGACTTAACCTAGCAAATTTCCATTTTTAAATTCATATAATTGGTATTGATAGTGATCAGACGAATCTTTTGCTGTTACTTCCCAAACTGCTCGATTATTGTACCAACCTAGATTAACTTTGGTAATTTTATTGCTAGGATTTTGAGCCTGATAGCTACTTCGAACTTTTGCTTCACCAACGCCCTTTTTAGCTGAGAGTAAGTAGCCCTTTTTCGAACCAGGCAGGTAAATAAAATAGTATTGTTGGCGATTTTTACTTGAACCTTTTAACGAATAACTGTTAACTCCCCGATCTAAGTGATAATTTTTTTCAATTTTAGTAATTGGGGACTTAGCTAATGCAATTTGATTTAATTGCTTTGTTTCGTTTCGTTCGGGGTTACTTGCTTTATAAAAAATGAGAACTGAAGCGGCATAGAGAAATATAATTATTCCAATTAGCCATGCTACAAATTTAATCGTTTGTCTTGTGTCGTCTTCTATCATAGTTATCTAACTTATTCCGTAATTCTTTTAAACTAATTTTGTTTGTTTTAACAGGGATAGCATTTAAAAATACTTTACCATAATCTTTTGTCCAAAGGCGTGAATCTAAAATTAAAAATTGACCACGATCGTTTTCACCACGGATTAGCCTTCCCATCCCTTGCTTAAAACGAATGATTGCACGCGGAATTGTATCTGTCTTAAAAATATCAATTCCTTGTTTCTGCAATTGTTGCTGGCGTAATTTTACTTCAGGCAAGTCTGGAGATTCAAAAGGTAATTTTGCAGCAATTACGAGGTCGATATTACAATCATGGAAATCGATTCCTTCCCAAAAACTGTCAGCTCCTAAAATAATTGCCTTTTGAGCAATTGCAAATCGTTTAGTAATGCGGTTGTTAGAGCCTGAAACTCCTTGAGCCAAAATTTCAAAATCACGCAGAGCTGGAGAATTCGAAATTATACTGTAGACATCTTTGATTTTATTCAAATTGGTCATTAGCACAAGCACGTGATTTTTATGGTTTAAATCATGTTCTAGTATTTCTGCCAGTGATTGATCAAATTGGTTAGTGGCGACATCAGGTAGATCACTAACGGCAAGTACTTGCAAATGACTTTCCAATTTGAAGGTGCTTTTACCAATATATTCTCGGGGATGCATATCTGTTAAGGCAAGTTGTTTAACAAGATAATCAAAGTTGCCTTCACTTGTTAAGGTAGCACTGACAAAAGAAAGATGATCAAAACGATCGTAGATTTGTTTTAGTTCATCTGAAGCGTCAAGCATTAGCCAACTTAAATTTGCACTTAGTGGATCAGCTGGATTAGTTAAAGTAACAATAAAGCCTTCTTGGCTCATACTGGTATCTGTTTGTAATAAATCAGATAGCTGGTAGCTTTTGGTAATGTAAAAATCAAGGTGATCAATTTGTTCTGTTATTTCACTTAAAATAGCGTCTCGATCAGTGCCTGAAGTGTCTGTTTCATTATAAAGCTTAAACAAAATCTCGTTTGTTTGCTGGCGGACTTCTTCAAGTTTCTTTTGCAGTTTGGCTAAAGTAGCTAAAAACTTGCTGTCTTCGCCGAATAAGTCGCTTGCTTGAAAACTCAGCAACAAATTACCATTCGGCAACATGTTTTTGCTAATTGCCCGGCTACGTTTTTGATAAAGTTCTTGCTGCAGCTGGTTGATGATATTGATTAGTTTAAGGATTGCCGGGTCTAATTTTGCCAGTAAGAAATTAAACTGCACATCATCACCATACTGGTTTAGAACACTATCATCTGCATAAAAGAGCAAATTGCGTAAATGTGTCAAAGTGCCCCAAAAAGATTCAAATTGGAACGAATCATTACGTGAAGTAATAACGTTATCAACAAATCGATGTGCTTCGTCAATTACTAAGTAAGGATTTTGTCCCCAAATTGAATCATTGTAGTGATTGGCCAAATATGCGTGATTAGTAACAAGAATGTCTGCTTCTTCTTGTCTTTGGCGTGCTAAATTCCAAAAGTCAACGTCCGCAAAACTACTTCCAACACGTGCGTCACCAGGATGTGATATTTTAACAAATAACGGTGCCTTATAATTGGTTAATTGCAGTTCATCTAGGTCACCAGTCTTAGTTTCTGTTAACCAAACCAAAATTCGCATCTGCATGACTAAAGTCATTTTATTAGGCGTGCCCTGATAAAGGGTTTGATAAAACCCATCGAGATCCAAATAATGACTACTTGATTTAACAACTTCTGCCGCTAAATCAAGTTTAGTTACATTTAATAGCTGCGGCACTTCCTGACTAATAATTTGATCTTGTAGTACCTTGGTTGGTGTAGCAATTACTAATTTGCGATTAGTATAGAGCCTGTATGAATATGCAAACAAGTAAGAGAAAGTTTTCCCTGTCCCATTTGGAGCTTCTACCAATAAAGCCCGTTGATCGGGACTTTCAAGAAAAAGATTAATTCGGTTAATCAAGTCAACTTGCGGCTGGCGATAATTAATTTTGTTTTTAAATAAACTATACTTTGCCTTATTATTAGTTGGGAAAACAGCTTCGGCGTCACCGTTTTTAACCGTTGAATGTACTTCCTGTTTTTGCAAAACGATGTTACGCACTTGCATCTGACTTTTATTTAGTGGGCGCTTTTGCTTGCGAGCTTCATCTGCTATTGTCGAGAAAACCCATGACGTATCACGAATTAAACCGTGAGCTAGTGAGCTCAGTGTATTTAAAGTTGCTTGCGGTAGCGATTCAAGCTTTTTGATGATTTTGATTAGTAAAACTGCGGTTCCATATGCGTCAGAATCTGCCTTATGCGGATTAAGATGCTTTATTTGAAGCTGATTAGTCAAATCTGTTAGTTTATAGGACGGTAATGTTGGGAAAGCGATTTTAGCTAATTCAACCGTGTCAATTGCTCGGTTAGTTAGAGCTTCATAACCATGTTGCACAAGTTCGTAATTCAAAAAAGGTAAATCAAAATTGACATTGTGTGCTACGAACACAGTGTCCTTCAAAATTTTGATGATTTTTGGTGCGTAATAAGAAAAGTCCTTTTGGTTGGCAACATCACTATCGTGAATGTGGGTCAAATTTTGAACCGTTAAAGGAATTTCGCGATGAGGGTTAATCATAAAAGAATAGGTCTTGACGACTTCCATGTTTTTAATAATCGCGCAACCGAATTGAATTATATGATTATCGTCTTCGCGTTGGGTACCTGTTGTTTCAAGATCAACGACTGCAAAGGTATCCTTAGCAAAAGCAGTCATCAGTTCACCTTCATTTCAATTAATTTATTTCTACTATTTTTTCTGCGTCAAGTAAGATTAGGTACTTATGTTTAACTGTTTTTTCAGCAAATGAGTTAAGTGCTCGCTCGTATAAACGCAGTTGACCAGTATACTTTTGCTTAATATTAGCAATTGCTAAATCTAAATTATGCTGATCAATGTGGTCAGTTTTATAATCAAATAATATTATGCCATCATCTTCAACGAAATAACCATCAATTGTACCATGAATTAATATTTTAGCATTTGGATCACTAAAATCGTTAAACAAGGTACTAGCAGAAAGCAGGCTGGAAAATTCAACCTCTCGCTTAAGTTGAGCAGGATTTTGCCAGAACGGTTTAGCAAAATCACTGTGAACGAACCAATTGATTTGTTGCTGATTAATGCTAGGGACAATTTCTGGATTTAACTTGTCTTGTTTAATTAAATCTTTTATTTCAAGTTCAAGTTGTTCCGGCTCACCTTTTTGATTGTAATCGTAGTACTGGAGAAGCAAGTGTGTCGCAGTACCAATCTCTGCCCCAGTAAATTTAGTTTCGAATAAAAAGTCAGGTTTAGTTTCAATTGGTTGAAGATAACGATTGGTTGAAGCCAATAAGTGTGCATTTTCTAACTCAGTTTCCAACGGATCATTGAATGCTTTCTTTATTTCCGAAACAGATTGATAAGCCGTAGTCGAACTGGCATCTCTAAAAGGATAGTCGTAATCGTACAACTTAGGAGCTATTCTTGTTAATAAAGCATGATCTTGGTCAGAGGCCACTTCTTCTGTTTTAGCTATTTCAGAAGAAATTTTTTCATTTTCATAATGGACTAACAAAAATGGTGTCTCTTCATCTAATGAATTCGTGATATCACTAATCTTGATTTCGGGATATTTGTCAAAATTAATTGCTGGACCAATAAAACTCATTGAGCTAGTAGCGTTTAATTTACTGCTTAAAGGCAATTTCTGTCGACCATTAAGCTGATTTTGCCATTTTTGGCGCGTCTTTTCGTAATTTTTGACTTCTGTAATAAGAATTAGTTTTTGACGTGCACGTGTCATCCCTACATAAAGAATACGTGCTTCTTCTTCCAACAATTGCTGTTTTTGAGCAATATTATCGTAAGATTTGAGCAGTGTATCTGCGCGATAATGTTCTTGCCTGATTGTCAGCCCCAAATTATTTGCATTAATAATATAATTACCACTTAAATCGCGCATTTGGTAGCGGTGCTGTAAACCAATATAAAAAACAATTGGGAATTCAAGCCCTTTAGAACCATGGACAGTCATTAGTCTAACAGAGTCCCCCGCTTCTTTAGTAACTAGAGGTTGTGCTAGGTCTTTTTGACTGCGCCTCATTCGCTCAATAAAGTTAATAAACTGATATAGTCCTTTAAAGCCAGCACTTTCATATGAACTGGCACGCTCATAAAGTGCTTCAAGGTTGACGCGTCTTTGCTTTCCGTTTGGTAAAGCAGTCATTATTTCAAGTAAATTAGTTCGTTCGTAAATACTCCAAATTAACTCAGAAATACGGTGATTAGCTGCAAAGTGACGTAACTCTTCTAAATGATTAAGAAAAATTTTTGTTTTTTGACTCAATTCATCATTGACCGCAACATAAGAAGTTAAGGCATCATAAAAACCGGTATTTTTACTATGTACTCTGATTTTGGCTAAATCAGTTTCAGTGAAATTAAATAGTGGTGACCGCAATACTGCAACTAGCGGAATATCCTGATCTGGGTTATCAATGATGCGCAAGTAGTTTAGCACAATTGTTAATTCAAGCGTTTGAAAGTAATTTTTCGCATCCGTTACCAGTAACGGAATGTCATTTTTGGCAAACTCCTGCATAATTGCTAAATTGTCGCTACGACTTCTTGTTAAAATCGCAATATCGCTGTACTTAAAGTTCCGCTTTTCCTTGGTCTGAGTATCGTAAACTTGCAAATTCTCGTTTTTAAACTGCTTAATTCGGTTAATCACCATTGCAATTTCAGCTGAATCGATTTCGTCTTCATCTTCGGTATTAGTTGAACCATCTTGGCTATCTTTTTCGCTGTATATTAGTTCACTGGCCTGGGGCAGTTTTTCAGGATAGTAATTAGCACCTAAAACTAACTGCCCTTCTTTTTGGTAGTCAATCCCACCAAAATCAGTAGTCAAAACATGATCAAATACCTGGTTAACGAGTTTAATTACCGGCTTTGTTGAACGGAAATTTGCAGATAATAGAATCCGTTCATCCTGCTTGTTCTCATCTTTGGCTGCCTCTTGATACTTATGGAGGAAAAGCGAAGGCTCGGCTTGACGGAAACCGTAGATTGATTGCTTAACATCCCCCACCATAAATAAATTATTTTGTCCATCCTTTTTAATCAATTGCAGTATTCGTTCTTGCAAGGGATTAATATCCTGATATTCATCAACCAAGATTTCTTTGAACTTAGTTTGATAAAACGACCGCGCCATTTGCGAATTTGAAGTATCTTGACTCAGTATTTGATAAGCAAATTGCTCCATATCACTATAGTCAACCAGATTTTCTGCACGCTTCAATTGGTCAAATCGCTCAATTAAGGCCAGCTCTGCTTTAACAATTGCAGTCATAATTTGATGCCCTTTGTTTAGTAAAGCGATTTGTTCTTTTTCATCAGTAGCATAAAAGGAGGTAAAAGACGTAAATACTTGCTCGGAAGCATCTTTTTTAAGTTCAACGCATTCCTCATAAAAATTAAGTAAATCTTCATCCCATTTGCTCGATTTACGAAAACTAGTAAAGAGGCAACTTCTTAGTAGCTCTCTTTGCTTATCATAATTTTCATCACTTTCAATACTAGCTAGATAATTTTGCAAGCACTTATCAAAGAGTTGGAAGCTGTCTTTAACTTTTGCTAATTCCTTGGTCTCCATGGCAGCTGTTGCTAGCAACTGCTCAAGTTTTTCCTTTAAATCAGAAAAAGTGGTCAAAAGATAAGGCTTAATGCTCTTCTGCCATAGCTTTGAATGAGTGACATCGTCACCAATTTCGTATTGAGTTGGTAAGCTTTTTAACCAATCACGGTAATCAGGCTTAGCCATTGCATAATTATATAAGTCTAATAACAAGTCACGTGCAGACTCAGCACTACGGTCGCCGGCAAAATTTTCGTAAAAAGCAAAAAAAGCTTGATCATCGTTTTCTAAAAATTCACCTTCAATTTCTTGCAGTGCTCGCTCACGCATTAGTGCTGCTTGAGTATCATCCGTTAAAACACTAAAACTAGGATCAAGGTCAATGACATAGTAAAAACGATGAATAACATCTAGACAGAAAGCATCAATCGTTGAAATATTAGCAGCGTCAATTAAGTTAAGCTGCTCTCGTAAGTCAATTTTAAGCTTTTCATGCTTATTTAGTCTCTGCTCAAGGGCACTTTTAATTTTTGCTTTCATTTCTTGGGCAGCAGCTTTAGTAAAGGTCACGACTAATAACTCATTTACACCCGTTCCAGTGAGAATTTCCTGCATAAGTCTCTCTACTAAAACAGTTGTCTTTCCGCTCCCAGCAGAAGCAGAAACCAGAATATCAAGGTCACGATCGTCTATTGCCTGCTGTTGTTCATTCGTATAATCTGGCATCACTTATTCCTCCTTTCCCAGTTTCTCTTTAATTTTGTTCATTAATTCTGTTTTACTCAAATTATCAATTTGATGGTACTTATTTTCTTTTAGCATTGCATCAAAGAAGAAGATATCCCGATAGTCAGAGTATGTCAAAGCAGTGACTTGCTGGCCATATTTATAGGGATTGAGCTGAACCTTACCAGAGAGAATTTGACTAGATGCATCTTTGATTAATTCTTCATCATATTTTAGAAGAAGTTCAATTTCTTCATCATTAAACGCGTTGCCACGAAAACTCAACGAGCCATCTTTCTTACTATTGACCCCAGCATAGATTTCCGAAGTAGTACCACCATTACGTAGTGCAGGATCTGCATCTAAGATAACGGCCTGATCATAGTTAATAAGACCGTTATACTTGAGCTTCGTTTTTCCATCTAAGTTAGCTTGCTTAAGTTGCAAGTTATTACCGTATAGATCTTTACCGTTTAAACGTTCAGTTTGTCTCGTAATGGTTTGGTAAAATGCTCCGAGTAATGACATCGGCTCTTTACCGGTAAAAAACTGCTGATTTCGCATTAGCACATCCATATACGAGACCATTTGCAATGAAATTCCCTGATAAAACAGCCCTAAATTAAACTTTTTGGCGGAGGACTTATAGTCGATAACTTGGGCAATGTACTCGTTTTGATCACTAACCTTTGCCAAATCGACTCGGTCCATTTTTCCTCGTAAATTGACATAATGCTTCCCATCTAGATTTGGCACTAATAAGTCTAGTCCAGGTACTTTTTCACCAAAGCCAAAGCTAAGTTCAGAGTACTTTGCTCTTAATGGAGTCTTTTTAACCGCGCGATGCCAATTAACAGCCACATTAGTAGTGGTTTGATCGAGACACTTAAAGAGGAACACATTAAATGGATCATTACGAAGTTGTTTATATTTTGCTTCGCTCTTCATTTTTTCGCGAGCAACTTCAAGCAATTGATTCAGTTTCAGATCATCAATTTCGGCCAAATCAAGCTTTTCCTTATTCAGCTCTTTCACTAAACGATCAAAGGTTTCATGGAAATAATTTCCGGCTTGGATTACATCAAATTCATTATCAAATCGTTTGCGTAAACGAAGGCCATAATTTAAAAAGTATTCATAAGAATTTTCATAAAAAGTTTCGAGTTGCGAAACTGAAGAGTTTAGGTTTTCTCCGTATAATTGCTGAGCAAGCTCTGCACCGATATCTTGTGGGTGATTGTCAAACTGACTTGCGTCAAGCACCATTTTAGTCTTTTTAGGGATGCGCTCCTTAGTCAGTTCAAATAAGTGCTCAATATTAACTTCTGGATGTGCCTGCTTTAGGTAAGTTAAATAACCAAGACTAGCTTGCGGATTGGTTAAAAAAGACAAGAGATCATTTAGCTTTTCTGGAAGATTATGTTGAGCAAATTCAACCCTTTCCTTTTCTTCAGCCTCTTTTTTATTAGCTGCTTTTTGCACGCTGGTATCGACACCTGCGACACGTTTAAGTCGTTCATAATAAATAGAAGGTTGAACCGACTCATTTTCTGCGTTTACTACAGAGTATGAAACATAGGTCATATCACTACCAAGCGCCAGTAGAAGACCAAATTGATAATTTTGGTCAAGGTTACTGGTTTGTTGCTGGTCTTCAATATAAGAATCTTCCTTAAATGCACCACTGTTAGTTAAAATTTGTAAATTTTCAGAGCTCAAAAAGCCTGGTACATTTTGAATCTTAGGCAAACCTGTATTAGTGGCGCCCATGATAAAGACCTGCTTGTAGCCACTGAGTTGAACAATTCCCGTTTCAGAAATGTTGACAGCATCCAGTGTAGAAGGAATCTGGGCAAATGTTGCTTCTTTAAAGCCATTGATTAGTACATTGAAGAAACTGTCAAGCTCAAACTCATCAGGATTGATTAATAGATAGTCATGAAGTAGCGTAATTAATAAATCCCAAACTTGTTCAGATTGCCTTGCTTGTTGAAGGTCACCGTCTTCTTGGGCACCTTGGCGCCACTTTTCTAGTACTTCTGGCACGTGATTGTTAACTAAAAAGTTGAAGAAAATGGTAATGGCCTTTTGCGTGTCTGTTTCTTCTGCTAGTTTTTTTAACAAAGAAGTAATCTTTTTAACAAAAAAGTCCTTTAGTTTTTCAATTTTGGCAACTTCATCTGGAATTTTGTCCAGTCGAATGACTTCAGCAGCAATATAATCTGTAAAATCGCGTTTCCACAAGTTATGATTAATGCCGTGGGCTAAAACAAAATTTTCGAGCTCATCAACATCATGAATGTATGAAGTTTCATCCTTATACCAGTCCGGAATAATTAAGTGTGTCTTCATAATCGCAAGCATATTTTGTGTTTGAAGTGGCCTAGTTAACAGCTGAGCGATATTCTCAATTAAAACAACTAAGGGATGATATTTCATTTCCTGTTGTAAATCGTTAAAAAATGGAATGTCATTTTGTCGTAAAATTGGCGAAAGATAGGTTTCGTATTCGTGCAGATTTGGCGCAAGCACTAAAAAATCGCGGTAGCGGTAATTATTAAGTGCCACCTGCTGGTAAATAGTTCGAGCAACAAAATATGCTTCAGCATAACGGTTGTCGGCACGAATTAGCTGGATATTATTTAATTTTCCCACTTCAGGGACGGCACCAGTCCAAAATGAGTTAAGTAGTTCTCGGTTAGTTGGCGATGCCGAGGGTTTAGTTGTTTCAACCTGATAATTTAGTTCGTTTGCTTCGATATATTTAACTAATTGGTTAATCGTTCTTTGAATGACATAGTCATAATCACCGGGTTCTGCTTTAGCGTCAAGCTCACCGGTTTTTGTTTTAAAAGCCAGAGTTACACTATTTGCATGCTTCATCAATAATTTGACAGTCAAACATTCCTGCAAGGAAAAGTGTGAAAAATCGCTAAAGTAAAAGTCAGTCTTACTCAAATCAATCCCACTAGCCAGAAATTCATTTAGCTGTAACTGAATTTCGTTAGAAGTAGAAAACTTGCCCTTAATGGTGTCAATGAAAGCTTCATAAAGAATTTTCAAATCAGCCACTTTGTTTTTAGTTTCAAGGTCTAACTTATCTTGATCAAAGTCATCTAAGTCTAGATTACCTTCTCTAACTTGCAAAATAGTACTGTAAAGCTGCTTAACTAGGCCAGGACTAACATTGACATTTTTGAAGAGGTCGAGCTGATCACGTTTTTGTTCAATGACTTTAGCTAAAATCATTGCTGCCGCAGTGTTGTCAAGCTGGGTGGGCATTACCTGCTTTGAATCCTTTAGGAAAAACCACGCAAGTCGTGAAAAAGATAACACTTGCAAGTTCTTAACTGATTGCTCAGTATGGCCTTGACTAATCGCAAGCCTATTTATTGCTCTGATTTCTGTGGTAAACTTAATGTGATTGGGAACAATGACAAAAGTTTGTTGCTTTGGAAATTTTTGATAATTTTCAACTGCTGCTTGTAAAACTTTTTCTTGCATTGGATCGGTTTGACGACCGACTAGAATTTTGATCATTTGTTCTCTTCTCCTTTGCTACATATTTTAGCATAGGAGCTAAATTTTTTTCACAAACATTAAGGATCTTAAATAAAATGAAATCGAGTTATTTAGCGCATGGAAAAGTGATTTTGATTGGTGAACATTCAGTGGTTTATGGCTATAATGCCCTAGCCTTGCCAATCATGTCTTTACACATTAAAGCAACCGTAGAACCGGGCCCACAAATGTGGATGGATACTGCATCATATCATGGGCCTTTTTTTATGGCGCCAGATGAATACGATGGCTTGAAGTATGTCGTTAAAACGATGCTTACAAAAGCTAATAGTAACGAAAATTTAAAGATAACTTATACAGGAGAAATTCCAATCGAGCGTGGACTAGGCTCAAGTGCAACAGTTGCCCTTGCAACAACCAAGGCAATGAACGACTACTTTAATTTAAACTTGTCAAATGATGAAATAATTGAAGTTACGAATCATGCTGAAACAATTAATCATGGCAAAGCGTCAGGGTTAGATGCTGCGACCGTTAATTCTGATTACCTTGTCTTTTTTAATAAAAAGTCAGGTCCCAGTGTTTTACGCGCCAAGCTAAATGCCACCCTCTTGATTATGGATACAGGGGAATTAGGTAGTACAAAAAAAGCTGTTGCTCAAGTTCATCAGCAAGTCAAATCATCCCCAGTGGCTAATGAAAAGATTAAGCAGTTGGGGCAATTGGCCGATGATACAAAACAAGCTTGGGTTAATCAAGACCGCGTTAGTGTTGGCAAAATTTTTAATGAAGCTGAAGAAATACTAGATTCTTTTGGCCTTGCCACGAGTAAAATTAAACAGTTACAACAACTTGCTCTTGAAAATGGAGCCTTGGGCTTTAAGCTGTCTGGAAGTGGTTTAGGTGGAATCGTCATTGTACTTTGCGACAACATTGAAGTAGCAAAGTCAATTGCTAAAAAATGTCAAAATGTTGCTGTTAATAGTTGGATCGAGGAAATTTAATGGAAAAAACTGTTCGTGCACACACAAATATTGCTCTAATAAAATATTGGGGAAAAGAAGACCAGGCTATGCGCTTGCCTGCTATGTCGAGTATTTCAATGACACTAGATGAATTTTATACTGATACCAAAATTTCTGATAGTGAAAAAGACCGTTTCATTCTAAATGGTACTGAGCAAACTGGTAAAAGTGCTCAGCGCGTTTTTTCGTATCTTAGATTTTTACAAGAAAGATTTGGTTTAAGTGGACACTTGCAAGTTGAATCTACAAATCATGTTCCAACTGCAGCTGGTCTCGCCTCTTCTAGTTCGGCGTTTGCTGCTTTAGCAGGTGCATTTAGCTCATACTATGATCTGCAAATTGACCGTCAAGAACTTTCATGCTTGGCAAGAATGGGGTCAGGCTCGGCATGTCGTTCAGTGTTTGGTGGTTTTACGATGTGGCAGAAAGGAAATAGTGATTTGACCTCTTATGCGTATGCAATAAATGAGCAACCTGAAATGGACTTACATTTATTAGCGGTTGAACTTAATCCCAACCCCAAAGAATTATCTTCAACTAACGGAATGCAGCTGGCCAAAACCTCGCCCTTTTTCCAGCCGTGGCTAGAACGCAATCAAGCAGAAATAGATAAAATGATTGAAGCAATTGAACAAAACGACTTTACGGCTTTGGGTCAATTAGCCGAATTAAATGCTAATGAGATGCATGCTGTTAACTTAACGGCTCAACCTGGATTTACCTATTTTGAGCCGGATACGATTAGAGCAATCAAACTTGTTGAGCAGCTGCGAAGAGAAGGAATAGAATGTTACTATACAATCGACGCTGGTCCAAATGTAAAAGTTATGACTCGGTTAAAAAATGTAAAAGAAATTACTAAGCGTTTCATATCAGAATTTGACAATGTTAAGATAGTAAATGCAAGTTTTGGTCCAGGTATCAAATATTTGGATTAATAATGTATTTAAATTGGTTAGGAGATTAAATTCTTTGATAACAGAACAAGCGCCCGGTAAGTTATACATCGCCGGTGAATATGCAGTTTTAGAACAGGATTGCCCCGCAATTTTGGTCGCAGTTAATCAATTTATCCGGGTTTCGATTACTAAATCTAAGTCATCTACTGGTTCGATTCATTCCAAACAATATTCGCAGGATTCTATTCACTGGGTACGACGTGGTGCCAAAATGGTAATCGACAACCGTGATAATCCTTTTGAATATATTTTGTCGGCAATAAACTTAACGGAACGTTTTTGCCTCGAACAACATATCAAATTACGAGTATATGATTTGCACGTCAATTCTGATCTTGATTCAGCTGACGGTAAAAAATATGGTCTAGGTTCTAGTGCGGCTGTTACGGTAGCCACGGTTAAAGCGATTCTACGTTTTTATAACGTACCTTTTAGTAACGAACTAGTTTATAAGCTGTCCGCTATTTCCCACTACTCTGTTCAAGGAAACGGTTCTGCAGGAGATATTGCAGCGAGTGTTTACGGTGGCTGGATTGCCTATCAAACATTTGATAAAAAATGGCTGAAACGTGAATTAACACAAAAGTCACTTTCTGAAGTTGTTGATGAAGCATGGCCAGGGTTAAAAATTCAATTATTGACCCCTCCTGCAGGGATGAACTTATTGATTGGATGGAGTCAAAAACCTGCTTCAACTTCACGCTTAGTTGATGAAACTAATGCCAATAAAGCAGCATTAAATGTCGAATATAAACAATTTTTACAACAATCACGAAAATGTGTATTACGTATGATTGATGGCTTTGAACAAGGCAATATTGACCTAATAAAGATGCAAATTCGAGTAAACAGGAAACTGTTACAGCACTTTGCTCAAATAAATCAAATTGCAATTGAGATCCCTCGCTTGTCAAAATTGATTAATATTGCAGAGTCATTTGGTGGTGCGGCAAAAACATCAGGTGCGGGTAACGGAGATTGTGGCATCGTTATAACCGACGAACAAACTAATGTTAATGAACTTGAACAGCAATGGCGTAAAAACAATGTTTTGCCCCTTGACCTTCACGTTCATCAAGTAAGGCTAATGCAGTAAGAGAAGAAAAATGTCAATTAGATCAAAACGTAAGGAAGAACACCTTTCTTTAGCAAACCAATTTTATGAACCGAATAAGCCAAATAGCTTTGACCAAATGGGGCTTTTACGACCTGCTTTGCCAGAAGCACAAGTTGACTTAAGTTCGATTAAAACAACTATGTTTGGCAAAAACGTCAATGCGCCCTTTTTTATTAACGCAATGACCGGTGGTTCTGCAAAATCATTCTCTATTAACCAAGCATTTGGTGAAATTGCTCAGCAAGCTAAAATAGGTCTTGCATTGGGTTCTGCAAGTATCTTAGTTAAAGAAGCTGAACAACTTGACAGCTTTTTGATTGCACGTGAAAAAAATCCTGACGGTGTCATAATTGCAAACGTAAATGCGAAGACTGAAGCTATGGATGCTCAAAAAATTGTTCATGAGCTTAATGCTGATGCTTTACAGATTCATTTGAATACAGTTCAGGAAATTGCTATGCCTGAAGGCGATCGCGATTTTTTGTGGCTAGATAACCTAATTGAATTACGTCAAAATGTGACCGTTCCGATGATTATAAAAGAAGTTGGCTGCGGTTTAGACCAAGCGACAATTCATTTACTAAAAAATGAAGGTTTTGAGCTATTTGATATTGCTGGCAGTGGCGGAACAAATTTTGCTAAGATTGAAAATGCGCGAAACCAAAATGACCTTTCTTATCTTGAAACGATTGGATTGCCAACTGTTGTTTCTGCTTTAATGGCGGCTGAAGAAAAGGTTACCTTTATCGTGTCAGGTGGTGTTCGTAATCCATTAGATATTTTTAAAGGTTTATGCTTGGGAGGAAAATACGTCGGTATTTCCAATGTCTTTTTGCAGACATATCAGGATCAAGGCGAAGATGCATTATTACAAATGATTTTGGCGTGGGAAAAAGAATTAGCTAGTTTGTTAGCTATTTACGGTCAAAATGACTTGACAAATTTAAGTAAAATCAAGCATTACTTCGACCTGCCCTTGAAGAACTTAATTGAGCAATTAAGTTAATTTTACATAATTAAAAATATGCAAAGTAGAATTTTACTTTGCATATTTTTTGTCTTAATTTAATAGATGCCATATTTCTTTTTGAACGGCGCTTTCATTACTTGATCCGATCACTTGGTCCGCTGCACTTTTGGCAACTGGCAAAGCGGTTGCGGTAACAAAGCTCCGGCCAACATATTTTAGCATCCCAACGTCATTACCACTATCGCCAAACGCAACCATTTCACGTGAGCTAATATGGAATTTTTTGCTTAAGTATTCTAGGCCAACAGCTTTGTTCATTCCTTTAGTTGACATGTCAATTGAGGTAGATGAACCAGAAACAAAGCCAATTTGCGGATAATCGCGTTGAAGTTTACTTAGTAACTTTGGCATTCTATCTTCGGGAACATCTAACGTTACCTTGAAAATTTGATCGTCTAAATGGTTAAAGTCCTCAACAATACGTAGCTTTTGGTAGTATTTTTTAAGCTCTTCTGCATAGCGCTGACCATCTTTTTCTAAAACATATGCACTTGCAAGACCAGAAACAGTGACCTTCTCATCCGAGTATGCTTGAACAATTTCCAAAATGGTTTGAAAATCTTCATCGGATAAGCTGTCAACGTGAAGAACTTGTCTTCCTTTAGCAACCAGTGCACCATTTTCTGCAATGAAATACATTTGTTGAGCTGTTTTAGGAAAGCGAGAATAAATATTTTCATATTGATTTCCACTTGCGATTACAAACTTAATTCCCTGTTCCTGCATTAAAGCAAATTCGCGCAAAAATAGTTCTTCATCATAGGTTTTTTCATCGGTTAACCATGTACCGTCCATATCGGTGGCAATTAATTTAATCATCTTTAATAGTTACTTTCTTTTACTTCCGTAATCCCTTTGGATAAAAATTCTTTAACACATTATTAGTTATTTTACCAAAACTGAACACGCAATTTTGGTAACTAACTAGCACAAAACCGTGTAAAGCTGATTCTAGGCGAATAGTCTCACCATGAATATACTTAGCATAATCTTCTTTAGTTAAATTTACTACCTGTTTTTGTTTTCTTTGTCCTAATACCAGCGCTAATTGATGACTCGGTTCAAAGCGCTTTTTCTTTAAAATTCCTAACTCTAATCCGTTACTAATAATTTTAAAATGCATGTTGTCAGCCTCGATTGCAGGAAGATAAACATGATTTTGACTTACTAAACAAGATGTTGACCAGTTAGCAAGTTCTAGGGGTAAATTAAATGGTTTTAAAACTTCTTCAACTAATGCACTTTCTGACCTCGTCAATTTTGCTTTGTTTTGATGAGTTTTCCGCTTTTTGACTTTAGTGCTGGTGCTTTCTTCTCGTTCAGCTAATTGTAATTTAGCTACATACTGCCCTTCACCTAAATTATCGTTTGGCCAAAAACGTAATGTCCCCTTTATTGCAGGATCGTTATTGGCCCAATCTGGATGTCCTGGTTCAACAGCAGATGTATTTACTTTGATTGGAAGAATTTTAAAGCCAAATTGCTCAACTAACCAGGATACGATTTCTTCATCCTCTTCTGGCGAAAAAGTACAAGTTGAGTAAACCAATTCGCCACCAGGCTTAAGCATTTTTACTGCTTCGGTCAGAATATCCTGTTGTCTTTTTTGGCAAGTCATAACATAGTCTTGTGACCAATAAGAAATTGCTTCAGGATTTTTTCGAAACATCCCTTCCCCACTACACGGAGCATCGACAATAATTTTATCGAAAAATTGCGTAAACGGTTGAACTAACTTTTCTGGGCTTGCAGAAGTTATTAGTGCATTAATTACCCCCCAGCGCTCTAAGTTTTCTCTTAAGGCTTTAACTCGTATATTAGAAATTTCATTTGCAACAAGTAGTCCCTTACCTTTCAGTTGTTCAGCGATAAACGTGCTTTTTCCTCCAGGAGCAGCGCATAAATCGAGTACTTTGTCTCCAGGGTGAATATCAGCAATCATGGCAGGAAACATTGCTGCAGGATCTTGAGAATAGACTAAGCCACTTATAGCTTCCGGGTCTTGACCATTAATCTGGCCGTAGTATGCATTTTTAAGTCCAGGAATCGGTTGATCGAGAGAATAAGAGACTTCTCGCTGCCCTTTTAAAGTATTGATTCTAAATGCCTTTTTGGCGGGTTGGTTCATCGCATCAAATAATTCTTGTGCTTGCTTTTGACCAAGTAATTTTTGATATTTAGAAATAAATTCAGCGGGTAAATTAAGCATGTGTGTTTTCCTTTCGCCAACATAAAAAGATGAAGAAGCTATAAACAAGCGCAACTACGCCCCAACTACCCAAAAGAAGCATTAAAAGGTGCTCTCGATTTGAATAAAAAGCACGCCAGCAAAGGAAGAAATATGCTCCAAGTGATAATAATAGCTCTACTAATATTATTCTAAAGCCATGATTGGCAAGCCAATTGCGTAATAAACTACCTTTTAAGTGAGTCGCTTTAACGGTTTGCCAATCCAAGTAAGCCAAGATGATGTTAGCAATAGTGGCCACAAAGACTAGCAAAATGATGAATAAAAATTCTTTAATTACGGAAAGCTGACGCTTTTGATGCTTTCTTACAAATACTGGTGTTTTAACTTTAACATGATAATGACGGGCAATTTTTCTAATTACCTTATTAGAGCTATCAATAATGATGGTATAGTCTTTAAGCTTGAATTTACCTGTAGGCTGCTTGGTACCGGTTGTTAGATAATAGCCATTTTGTTTCATTCGGCGATAGTGCTTCAGGGTACCAATCACAGAATAATAAGTATTATTTAAATTAATGTACTCATTATTTTGTGTTTTTAATGTTGGAACCTTAGCATTTAGGCCTAAAACTCCAAATGAAACACGTCCCTTAAAGTCATCTGAAGTAAAATATCGTCCAGATTCCGTTGGTAATGTTAAAACATCATGATTGGACCAAACTAATGTCTGATTGTCCTTTCTTTTACTCGTTAAGTGAAGTTGAATTTTATTTTGGGGAAAGGTTTTTTCTAGATATTTTAAAAAGTCGCTAACACTTTGGTTATTTTTGATTTCAAAGCTGCGCGTGTTGTTGCTCAAGCCATAAGCCTCAAGTAGTTGGTTAGCTTCTTGGGACTGGACGTTTGAAAGCATTGTACCCGTACCGAGTAATGTTAAAAAAATAATTAATAGTAAGAGGATTTTTTTAGATCTCATGTTTTATCTCAAATATTTGTTCTTCAATAAAATCAAAACTTGTAAATGAATGATTAATTGTCTGTAATTCTGGCGAATGGGTGAAATGGATTTGGTGCCAAAAAGTAGCAGAATTTGTTACACCATTTTTTTCACCAATAAATAGTAAGCGACTAGATGGATTGTACTTTTGCCAAGCTTCTATCGCGTTTAAATCACTTTCATCAAAATTAGGTGCCCATGCACAAATAACTAGTTGAACCTCAGGAAACGCTTGAATTGCCTTAGGTGCAGATAAATTCAATACCTTTGTAGCCTGTTGACTTCCAGTTTTTGAAGTTTTTGACCATTCTAATGAGTCTGTTGCAATTGTCTTTAAACCTACTTCAGTTAAAGCTTTAGACCAATATGCATTTCCTGCCATAATTTCTAAAACGGAGCTAATTTTAAACTGCTCCTTAATTAGTTTGGCAGTTTCCAAATTTGGCAATGACCAAACACCGTAATTGATTGATAGATACTGCCTCATGCTATTAAGAAGCTGATTAGTAACTTTTATATTGCCCTTCTGCTGCCTTGACATACAACTTTCAAGCTTTTCAACTTCATTTGGATAAAAACCAAGTCGTCTAGGAGCAGTCGGTAAGATTTTCTTTTCTTTCATGTAGCGGTCAATTTGATTAACCTCTTTAATTTGGTCATGAATTAGTGGGTTATCAAGCTGAGCATCTAATTGATTAATTTTCTTTAAATAATCTGTCATTTCTAATACCTACAATGATTTTACCATTCATGTGACTAGATTTCAGTTATAATAAAAGGTAACTGAATAAAGGAGAATATTTTATGGCAAAAAATGTAACAAAAAAGCAAGATAACGAAGAAGAAAGTCTTGGAAAATTCATCCTAGACGTTGTCATAATGATGGTGGTAATTCTTGGTGCTTTCTATCTTGTCTTCCACTTCGTTCTTTCAAATGATGAAGTTTCTGGTCCATCAATGCAGCCAACTTTTGAAGATAAAGATCGTTTGATTTCGGTACGGAACTTTACGCCTAAACGTAACGACGTGGTAGTATTATTAGCTCCTAAGGCCGCAAATGACACTCCTGGAGCAATGTATATTAAGCGTGTTATTGGTTTGCCAGGTGATAAAATCGTTTCTAAAAACGACAAAATGTATATTAATGGCAAAAGATTAGCTGAACCATACCTTAATAACAAATACAAAAAAGCTGACAATGATGCTGGACATACATACACCACTAATTTTACTTATAAAGTACCTAAAGGCTATTATTGGGTAATGGGTGATCATCGTGATATCTCAAAAGACTCCCACATTTTTGGACCTGTAAAAAGAGAAAATCTAGTCGGTAAAGTTACCTTTAGATATTGGCCTTTTAATAAAATTCAAGGATTTTAGCAGTACTTTTCTTTGAATTTTTTGGTTTTTTGGCTAAAATAATTGTAAAGGAGATTTTATTATGAATCAGCAAATAGAAGAATTATCCGATGCAATTATTACTTACCAGACAGAACATCATACTACAGATACAGATTTAGCATTTGCTAGTCACCTGTCGGTCGAGAAAATTCATGCAATGAAGGCTGGTGAAGGTGAATTCACTCCTGAAGAAATCAATCAACTGTATGACTTTCTTGCTACCAAGCGTTAAGTTGAAACGAATATAAAAAATGGCCTCAAGTCTTGCTTGGGGTCATTTTTCTTTGTTTGAAGAGAAATACACTATTTCTTTTCCCTTGCTTCGAAAAAGTAGTTGAATATCAAAGTATTAGCTATAAATAAAAAGATATCAAAGATTAACATGATAATAAGAGAAATACCAAAGTCTATATACCTATCATTATACTCATAGCCAAAAATACTGCTAAACAGAAAGTTTATCGGGAAGTCGATAAGTGACGCTAAGAAGCTATTAGCACTAAAGGCAACCCAACAAGCAACAACTATGACTACGATAAAAATGACTCTGAGAAAAGCTTGACCGCTTGTAGTGGGTAAAAATTCTAAAATTGCACGACTTGAAAAGTTTAAAAAATCAACTACAAAAAAGACAAAAAGAGTAATTAAAATCAATAGTAATATAGAGCCCCAAATTTTGAAAGCTCGTTCATTGAATAATTGAGACATTGCGTTTGAAGGACTGGAGAAACCTGTAATCACGTTCTTCTTGAAACGACTATCCGTTAGTACCGACATTCCGAATAAAAGCAAAAGTCCAATTACGTCTAAGATTCCGAGATAAACAATTGAGACAAATGAACTAAGCGTATTATCAAGATAAAGATTGGTGCTGCTCATTGGAATTAGCCGCCAGGTTTGACTGCGGTTTACCCTTTGAGCAAATATTGCTATCAAGCAAACAGCAATAAATCCAAAAACAAGAACAAGAAAGAAGAAAGACGTCATCCAGTTGGTTATGAAATTAAAATCATTTACATAAGTATTGCGGATAAAGTGATTATTTTCAAATTTATACAGAGAAAAAAAGGTTATTGCCATTGAAGTTAGAATCTGAAAAAGCATCAAGGTGTTAAGCTTCTTAGTTTTTAATTTGAATAGCTCAGTAAAGCAGCAATTAAAAAGTGACATTATTCTTCTTCCTCCTGATAAAGTCCTTCATAGTATTCTTCAATACTATGATTTCTAGCTCTAATATCATCCGCTGATAAATGTTCATATACAGTATGATCTCTAATAATCACAACCTCATCTAGCATGGAAGAAATTTCGTTAACAAAGTGATCAGAAACTAAAATAGTAGATTCCTTAGCCTTCCATAAAATAATTGAGTTAATGATCTTTTTTCGAGCCATCGCATCAATTCCGGAAAAGGGCTCATCTAATAGATATAAATCTACTTTACGCGAAAATGTTAGTGCAATAACTAGTTTTTCACGCATACCTTTTGACATTTCAGAAAGGCGCATCTCAGAATCAATTTTCATAAAACCACGTAGCTGTTCGAATTCATTTACATCAAAATCTTGGTAAATAACTTCATAGAATTTGCTAATTTGTTCTACTTTTGTATTTTCAGAAAATCCAGATAAATTATCAGTAAAGGATATGTGCTTTTTCCTTTCAACTTCATTATCCTCTCCTGCTACCATTACAGTGCCATGATAATTTTTAGCCATGCTATCAATAATTCGCATCAAAGTAGTTTTTCCTGCACCATTTTCTCCTAATAATGCAACAATTTTTCCTGGTCCTAATGTTAGATTGACATTATTTAAGATCGTTTTTTGATTTTTTCGATACGTCAAATCTTTGATTTCTAGTAGATTTCCCATTAAGTTCGCTCCTAGTTCTAATACACTTTATTAACAACTAAATCTTTTGCTTTATACGAGTACGTTTGTCAATCATCATACCCTGAGATAATTCAATTTGGAGATCAAATCAGCTGTTTATACTGTATTATATTTCTATTACACTATTATGATAGACTAAAAAAATCTGCCATGCAATCCTTTTTAACAAAAAACTACTCACTAATATTTTTAATGAGTAGTTTGATAGTTATTTCTTTTCTTTTGGCTCAATATATTGATTGAACAAGAACAAATTAATGGCAATGAAAAGCAAGTCAAAGCAAATGAATATTGAAATTGGCTCCAATAAATCATTTGACGACGTTGATTGAAAAAAGACTGCAAATGGTGCATCAAAAATAGGCGTTAGAGCTCGGATTCCTTTGACTAATGCCCATATGAGAATGAACACTAGAAAAACGCGGATGAACCCCAACAAAGACTTGTTTTTAATTGATCCTGGTAAAAAACTAATAATTGCTTGGCTGGAGAAGTTTAAAAAACTAAGCATTAAATAAAAGAGTAGACAAAATAAAACAAGTAAGATTAGTGACTGGATAACAACAATAAAATCTTCAACATTGAAAACAAAACTACTTTTTTCATACGATGTCATAACTTCTGAATGAAATGTGCCATCAAATTGAAAGGCCAACAAAAAACTAATACCTATACCAATGGCTTCTATACATGCAAAATATGCTAATGTTGCAATTGAAGTGAAGATATTATCCAAATAATACTTTGAATCAGAGATTGGTAATAACCGCAAAGACTGGTTCACGTTAATTGACTCATTTTCATTACAAGTTATGCAGTATAAAGCCAATGCTGCAATAAAGGAGAAAAAGAGGAAAAACATGAAAAACGATGGAAAAACCCCTAAATCTTGCCTTCCAAAATAAACATGTCCACTCGTAGTAAAACTAAGTACAGTAATTGCTATGGCTGCAATTAATTGGACAAGCAGTACGTAGTTAGCCTTCTTAATTTTTCGTGTAAATAAAGTAGCAAAAAGCCGACCGAACATTATTCTTCACCCTCTCCATATATGTTTTCATAAAATTCTTCGATGCTTTGATTACTCTCACGTATTTCTTCAGTTGATTTGTGACAGTAGATTGTTTTATCTTTTACAACAACAACTTCGTCAAGCATAGAAGCAATTTCGTTAACGAAATGATCAGAGATTAGAATAGTTGCTTCATCCGCTTTCCATAGAATAATTGAACTAATAATTTTTTTTCGAGCCATCGCGTCAATTCCAGAGAAAGGTTCGTCGAGTAAATAGAGTTCTGCTTGACGTGAAAAAGTCAAAGCAATAATTAGCTTTTCACGCATACCCTTTGACATTTCAGACAGACGTAAGTTTTCATTTAATCTCATGAACTTTTGTAGCTGCTTAAATTTATTTTTGTCAAAATCATCATAAAGATATTCGTAAAAATTAATTATTTTCGCAACTTTAGTACTTTCCTTAAATCCTGATAAACTGTCAGAGAAAGAAATGACCCTTTTACGGTCCGCAACAGATTGAACTCCATCAATTGCAACCATACCGCGAAAATTCTTATTAATTCCTGCGATTACGCGCATCAATGTTGTTTTACCAGCACCATTTTCGCCTAAAAGAGCAACAATTTTGCCATGCTTTAAGTTTAAATTGATATCTTTAAGAATTACTTTTAGGTTCTTTCTATATGTTAAATTTTCAATTTCTAAGAGATTGCTCATTAACTATTCCCCTACTTTAAATAAGCTGATAAGATATCACGAATTTGATCATTTGACACACCCAAATCATTCATACTTTGAACAAATTTATTTAGCTCATCATTAATCAATTCCTGTTTTGTCTTTTCAAGCAAGTCTGTATCTTCGGTAACAAAATTACCTTCTCCGCGCTTAGTATACAAAATCCCCTCTACGTTCATTTGTTGCAAAGCTCTTTGTACCGTGTTTACATTAACAGTCAATTGAACTGCTAGCTCACGTACAGAAGGAATTTTCTGCCCTGGCTTTAATTCGCCGGTAACAATTTGACGATATAGATATTGCTTGATTTGCAGATAAATGGGAATATTATCCTTGAATTCCACAAATCCACCATCCTTTTACTGTATCACATTTCTAATACACTGTAATAATACCGCAGTTTATATGTTAGTGCAATCTTTTTTATTTCTTCCTAATAAATACTTCTAAAAAGTAATTTTATGTTCTTATTGATCGTTTATAAGAGTCTTATTATTTTTTCAGTGTTCCACGACTCTGCATTTTTACTTGATTTCAAACAAAAAAGCCGATTAACTCATTAATAGCAACGTTTTAATCGGCATTTTTTGATTATTAGAGTAGATGTGCATAATTAAGCTGGTATTACCCAACAGTAATTATCATTGATATAAAAGCACTTATCTCATTTAAGTTAATTTTAGAGAAAGTGCTTTTCTAACCTTTTTTGTTTCACTATTTATTATTTGTTGCGTTCATTTCGACCATTCTGATCATAACGTCAACTGCTTTGTACATTGATTCTAAAACAGTGTATTCGTAACGACCATGCATGTTTTCCTGACCTGAGAATAGGTTTGGACATGGTAAACCACGATAAGTCAGTTGACTACCGTCTGTACCACCTCTAATTGGATCCTCGTCGATTTCGGTCAATCCTTCTTTACGATATGCATCTCTTGCTAAGTTAACAACATCCATGTGCTTTTCAAGCTCATCTGCCATGTTGTAATATTGATCTCTCATTGTTAATTTGATTCGCTCAGTACCAAATTCATCATTCATTTTAGTGACAATGTCTTTAACCAAGTTTTTACGACGCTCAAGACCATCACGTTCAAAGTCACGGACAATGTACTCAAGATATGCATTATCAACTGTTCCCTGGAAATCAGTTAAATGGAAGAAGCCTTGTCGTCCATCAGTTTTTTCTGGTACTTCGTCTGCTGGGAGTTGATTTTGGAAGTTAATACCTATTTGGATTGCACTGATCATCTGATTTTTAGCAACTGATGGGTGAACATTTACTCCTTGAATGTTAAGTGTAAATGTTGCTGCTGAGAAAGTTCCCCAGTCAAGCTTACCTGGAGCAGCCCCATCAAGTGTATACCCGAAGTCTGCACCAAACTCATCAATGTCAAAGTGAGGGGCACCAGTACCAATTTCTTCATCAGGTGTAAAGGCCAAACGAATTTTTCCATGCTTAACTTCTGGATGATTCATCAAATATTCAGCTAGAGTTACTACTTCACTGACACCACACTTGTCATCTCCACCTAGCAATGTATCACCTGATGTAGTAATAAGCGTTTTACCGGCATATTTTTTGAGGTTAGGGAAAACCTCAGGATCCAAGTAAAAATCAGAATCACCTAATTGAATTTTTGATTTACCATCATAGTTTTCATGGACTTGTGGGCGAACATTTTCCGCATTGAAATCTGCCGTATCACAATGTGCTAGAAAACCCATTACTGGAACTTCATAATCAATATTTGAAGGAATTTCAGCGATTACACAGCCGGATTTTTGGTTGTAATGTACATCACTTAAGCCCAAATCCTCTAAATCCTTCATTACAACTTCTTTTTGGAAGTCTTCTTGACGCTTAGTGGATGGAAAACGGTCTGAGTGCTCATCCGAACGCGAGTTAACTTTTACATATTTTAAAAATCTGGGTAATAAATTTGGGTATTCCATAAAAACTCCTTTATTTAAACTAAATCTTGGAACGGGTTAGTTGAAACGTGTGACTTAATGACATTAACATTCCAATTATTTTCTTCATTCCATTTAATTAACTTTTCATATATTTTATCCTTAAATAATTTTTCTGTATAGTGCCCAGGATCAATTACTGTTATTCCTGAAGAAATCATATCGTGACCAGTATGATAATAAACGTCTCCGGTTATAAAGGCATCTATCTTTTCATTAACCGCTTGGTGCCAGTACTTACCCCCATCTCCGCAAATAAGTGAAACAGTTGAAATTTGTTGCTGGTTATCAGCAGTAATCAATCTAACCATTTTGATATTCATTTTCTCTTTTACATAATATGCAAAATCAATTGCAGAGAGTGGTTTAGGCAGCTTGCCTTTTCGTCCAATAGCAATGCCGTCACTATCTAGACAAAAAGGCTGTACATCAGTCAAACCTAATTCTTCTGCCTGCCAATCGCTAGACCCATCTTGAGCTTTATCAGAATTAGTATGAATTGAATAGACAGTAATGCCGTTAGCAATTATTTTGCCATACATTTCATTTTGTGGATCAGCAAAGTTTAAGTTAGGGGCAGGCCTAAACATTAAAGGATGATGGCTGATAATTAGATCAACATGCTCTTTTATTGCTTCTTCAACAACTTGTGGTCGAACATCTAATGTGGTCATAACCTTGGTAACTGGTTGCTCTAAAGAACCAATTTGAATGCCAACGGGGTCACCAGCACTTGCAATTTCTTCAGGAAAAAAATCGTTTAAAACTTTCACTAGGTCTTTAACTTTAGTCATTTAATTCTCCTTTGATCATTTCAATCTGTTCTTGAACCTGTTTGATATGGGACATATCTTTGTTTTTTGCCTTATTTAAATTAACTAACAAATTTTGTTGGTACTTTAGCTGCCCCACCCATTTATTAGTAAAAGTCTGATTTTTAGTCTTAATTAAGATTGGACCAAAATATAATTCTTTTTTAGTTAATGGGATATTTGATTCAGTTTTTTTAGCCTTAATCAGTTCATATATATGACCGGCTTCAGCCACAATTTGTTCATCGACAATCTGATAGCTGTGCTGCATCAACCATTTACGAACACCATATTCTCCAACATTTGGTTCAAGAATTAAGGTGTCGAAACTCATTTTTTTGTTAACTAAGGCATCATTTAAAATCTGACTCATCAAGTTGCCGCCCATGCCTGCAATCACTACAGTATCAATGTTGTCTTTGGCTGAGATGGTTTCGAGTCCAGCGCCTAGACGAGTTTCTATTTTTCCTTCTAAGCCAGCCTCTTTAATATCCTGTTTTGCATTATCAAGCGGTCCTTTTCCAATATCACTAGCAATTGCAAAATTGACCTTGCCTGATTTGACTAATTCAATTGGTAAGTATGCGTGATCAGTACCAATATCTGCAATTCGCGCATCTTGATCTACCATGGTTGCGAGTTTGTTTAAACGTAAATTCACTTTTCGACCTACTTTCCATGTATAAAATTTTAGCATACACTTACTGCTCTTTGTTCAAAATAGTTAG
Source organism: Lactobacillus sp. ESL0263 (assembly GCF_003692845.1). Classification (NCBI taxonomy): domain Bacteria; kingdom Bacillati; phylum Bacillota; class Bacilli; order Lactobacillales; family Lactobacillaceae; genus Lactobacillus; species Lactobacillus sp. ESL0263. The sequence goes on from NZ_REHL01000004.1 coordinate 540,944, forward strand.
AAACCGCTGTATTTTTCACTGATAAAAGATTTATAATAAAAATATCGTAATTTTGTAATGAGAGGACTTTTTGAATGAATAAATCAGAGACTCATAAACTCAAGCCCTTTATTCGAGATCAGCTAAATAGAAAACTAATTCAGCCGGTAATGCCAACTTCGGTTAACGTCGCTGTACCTCCAGAAATTCTACAGCCTGATTTGTTCAGAAATAATCTGCAGAGCACTGATAACGGAGCGGATTTAAGGGCAATTTGGACTAATGTTCCTTTGAAAAAATCCGACCTGTCCACATCCAATACTGTAAAAGGAAAGATTATCAGCGATAGCAACAGCCAAACAATTAATATCAATGGCAAAAACTTTCCATTTCATCCTTTTGGGAAGTAGCTTTAAAGAACGCAAAGTTAAATAGTTTTAAAAAGATGGAGAATTTTAAATTTGGATCGAACGGAACCAGTTACTTTAACAAATATGTGTATGATTAAAAAAGGTGAACAAATTTTGGTCATTGATCGAAATGATCCCTCCTGGCCAGGTTTAACTTTTCCGGGTGGACATGTTGAAGCACATGAGTCTTTTTATGATTCTGTTGTTCGTGAGGTTAAAGAAGAAACCAATCTCGACATTAAAAATCCACGTCTTAGTGGTATTAAGCAATTTTTCGATGAAAACGATCATCGTTATTTAGTTTTTTTCTATATTGCTACAGAGTTTACAGGCACTGTAAAAGCTTCTCATGAAGGAAACTTAGTTTGGATGACGAAAGAAGAATTGTTAAATCATCAATTGGCCTATAATTTTGATCGTGACTTACTTGTATACTTTAACGACGATATTGATGAGCATATCTTGGATGAAAGCAGAGATGAATTATTTTAAGGAGAATTTGAAATGCCTTCTGAACAAGCAATTAAGCGTTGGCACCTAGGACAAATAATAGTTCAAGAAATTTTGATCATTGTGGCGCTTGTGCTATTTTTTAAAATCAAGCCCCTGACCAAAAGTAAAAATGAGGCAGTGGTAGTTCTATCAGTTTTGTTCATACTGGTATCTCTACAACTAACTCTTCTATGCGAAAAACATCCTACGAGAAAAATAGTCCAATTTAATCATTATTTTCAAGCCGTTAATATCCAAATATGTTTTTTAGTACTCCTCGCAATCGGAGCAGATTTTATCAAAGTTTTTAATACTAAGAACCTTATCTGGCTGATAATTCCACTTACTCTGTATGAACTAGTTCTGCTAGTTCCTATGGCAGAACTTTCCTGGGGAAAAATAAGCAGTGTAATTGGGCAAATCATAACTTTATTATTATTCTCAAGTCTGATACTTGCTATACCGGGAACGTTGACTATGAACAGCTCCCCTTCTTTGCTACAAATGCTTAATAAAACTGAAGTTACTGGGACAATTTGTTTTGTAATCACTTCAGTAGTTGTCATGCATAAATGGGGCTATCAAGCTCCCGGCTTGAGATTGAGTTCAAGAGCTAAATATGCAGTTCTAGCGTTTATATCTTTATTTATTTTTGTTGACTGCTTTTTTAATGCTTTTAATGAAGCAGATAACTGGGGGCAACTGCTCACGAGCTGGAATTTTCAGATTACTACGAAACATATAATAAAGCTCGTTTGCAGAGGCATAGAAGCCGGTATAGCTGAAGAATGGTTGATGCGTTTTTGTATTTTAAGCATTTTACTCAGAACTTTTAAAAATGCGCAACATCAAATCTCATGGGCGGTTGTATTAGACGGTTTGATTTTTGGAGCACTCCATATTGTTAACCTAATAGAGCAGCCACTACCGGCTACAATTTTACAAATGATTGATGCAAGTGTAGCTGGTATTGCTTTTGCAGCAATTTATCTTTATACTGGATCTTTTTTCATAAATATAGGCTACCATGCAGTTTTTGATATCCTAGTTTTCTTGGCTTCCGGTACTACTGTCATGACTAACCCCACTAATTTTGAATGGCAGTATTTAATCTTAACAACCTTAGTTTATCTAGCTTTTTCAGTTTTCTTATTATCAGGTAAACGCAAAAGTGTTATTGAATACAACATGAAGCAATGGGGATTAGCTGATAGCTGATACTTATGGAATATACGGCTATAATAAAAAAGACAAGATTTCAAAAAACTTGTCTTTTTGTTTAGCTATTTAATCTAAGAAATCACGCAACTGATTTGAACGACTCGGATGACGCAACTTACGTAGTGCTTTTGCTTCAATTTGTCTGATTCGCTCTCTTGTGACGCCAAAAACTTTACCAACTTCTTCAAGAGTCCTTGTCCGACCATCATCAAGACCAAAACGCAAGCGCAGAACATTTTCTTCACGATCTGTTAAAGTATCAAGTACCTCTTCTAGCTGTTCCTTGAGCATCTCATATGAAGCATGTTGTTCAGGACTAGTTGCATCTTTGTCTTTAATAAAGTCACCTAAATGGGAATCATCTTCTTCACCAATTGGTGTTTCCAAAGAAACAGGTTCTTGAGCAATTTTTAGGATGTCGCGCACTTTAGAAGTTGGCATATCCATTTCAGCACCAATTTCTTCTGGAGTTGGCTCACGACCTAAGTCTTGCAACAATTGTCTTTGAATTCTAATCAGCTTATTGATTGTTTCAACCATGTGAACTGGAATTCTAATTGTTCGAGCCTGATCAGCAATTGCACGAGTAATGGCTTGACGAATCCACCAAGTAGCATAAGTCGAAAACTTAAAGCCAAGACTGTAATCAAACTTGTCAACGGCTTTCATTAGACCCATGTTTCCTTCTTGAATCAAGTCAAGGAATGACATACCACGACCAACATAGCGTTTTGCAATTGAGACAACTAAACGTAAGTTAGCTTCAGCTAATTCTTGCTTAGCCTCTTCGTCGCCTTTTTCAATTCGCTTTGCAAGAGCAATTTCCTGATCTGCGTTAAGAAGTGGAACACGTCCAATTTCCTTCAAGTACATTCTTACTGGATCGTTCATCCTGACGCTTGAAGGGGCTGACATATCTTTTAGTTCAGCCTTTTCAACATCTTTTTGCTTTTTCAAAGCTAGTTTGGATGGATCACCATTTTCATCAACTATACTGATGCCATTGTCTTCAAACTCTTGAACTAATTGATCGACTGCTTTTCCCTCTAAATCATAGGGCTTAACCAAACGATTAACAAATTCAGTTTCAGTAATTGATTTATCTTTCTTAACCGCTTTAACAACCTCTTGTACTACTTTATCTAAAGATGGTTGTTCTTTTTCGCTAGTGCTTTTCTTTTCTGTCACTATAAAGCCCCCCTCTGCCCTTGAATTCTCTTTAACTGTAAAATTTGTTGCGTAATAGACATTATTTTGTCCGTATCCATAGTTCTCTTTGCATCTTGAAGTTCATTCATCAACTTATTCAGTTGTTTGTCAACTTGACGCATTTCTAAAGCATAGATTTGTTCACAAATCTCACGGTCTGAAAAATCCTGCGGCATATCTGCCATTTCGGCATTAACTATTATACCTTGAAGTTGTTCAGGAATAAAATTTAAAAAACTATTTACTGTCGGTTTTTCATGAGTTTCGCTGAAATTTAACCATAATTCCGCTAATTTTTGATAATCGGAATCAGGAAATAAGAACTTGTTCTGCAAAAGATAATCGCGAGCATGCTCCGAATGAATGAATAAGTACAATAGCCTTGTTTGGACTGGATCATTCTTAATAGCAATATCTTGATGATACTCTGGTGCTGGACCGTCATCTTGTTGAAATTCTGCTTCATTTGGAATTTGTCCGCCTGTATGTTGCTTAGCAGTATTAAATTGACGACGATATTTTAGCAAATTCACTTTTAATGAATCTTTAGAAACATTCTGCTGCTGAGCAATTCTATCTAAATATAAATCTTGTTCAACTGGATTTGAGAGCTGCGCAATTTCTTGCATAGCTTCGTCGAGATATGCAAGCTTTTGCCGATCATTATCTAAGTTATATTTCTTAGCAAGTCGCTTTAAGAAAAAGTCAGTCGGTGTTAATGCACCTTTGATCTGTTCTTGATATTTTTCAACACCATATTTTTGAACATATTCATCAGGATCAAGTTTTTCTGGTAGAACAACAACACCCAAGTCAAAGCCACCAGCTTTATTAAACAGTTTAACTGCCCGTTCTTCCGCATGCACTCCTGGATCATCACCATCATAATTAATAATGATATTCTTAGTGATTCGTTTCAACATGTAAACTTGCTGGTCCGTTAAGCTTGTACCCATTGACGCAATACCTGACTTTACACCAGCTTTATATGCTGCAATTACGTCCATGTATCCTTCATACAAAACTAAGTGATTTTCAGATCTAGCCGCCTTTTTCGCCTCAGAGAAATGAAATAGGACTTGTGATTTCTCAAAAACTTTTGTCTCGGGACTATTGATATACTTTGCCTCAGTTTTATCCGTTGATAATCGTCTGCCTGAAAAGCCTACTGCATAGTCGCCCTCATTTGTAAGAGTAAACATTAATCGATCTCTAAAGCGATCGAACATCTCACCACTCTTAGACTGAACAAATAAACCACTTGCTAATAAATCTTCATCGCGATAGTTCTTACCACGCAAATACGTTAAGAGAAGATTATTCTGTTTCGGCGCGTATCCGATACGAAAGTGATTTAAAATCTCATCACTCAAATCTCTTTCACGTGCATATTCAAGCCCACGTTTACCAGCATTAGTTGAAACTAAAACCCGATGATAAAAATCAGCAGCTTCCTCATTTATTTTAATTAAAATATTGGAATATTTTGGCTTTTGTTGACCATATTCACCAATTTCAATATGTGCAAAATCAGCAACCTTTTGCACGCTTTCCGGAAAAGTTAAATTTTCTTTTTCCATTAAGAAGGTAAAAACATTGCCGCCTTTACCACAACCAAAGCACTTGAAAAACTGTTTTCCTTCATTGACTGTAAAGGAAGGTGTTTTTTCTTCGTGGAATGGGCAAAGACCAATATAATCTTTTCCCTTTTTTTCTAGTGAAACGTATTGACTGATGACATTAACAATATTGACGTTCTCACGTACCTTGCTAATCGTCTCTTCAGGTATCAATCCAGCCATCTTTTCACCTACTTTGATAAATTATTTAATGACTAACTTACTTAAGTCACCTAAATGTTCAGCAAGTTGTGCCACTGCACCTAATTGATTTAATCGGTTATTCTTAATTGCTTCATCCTTATCCAAAATCATATTGTTTTCAAAATAGAAATTGATAACTGGTTGCAATTTAACAAAACCATCATAAAGCTGCGTTAAATCAGTTAAGTCTTGCAAATTGTTCACACCAGAGTAAAGTTCCTTTTCACTCTCGTTAACAAACAAGTCTGGATTAACGACATTATTTCCTTTATGCTTAGCCTTTTTCAAAATATTATTGATTCTAATTAGACTTTCAACAACAGGTCTAAATTGTTCATCATCATGATGTAGCTGCAAGACATTAGCCGCTGCCAAAATTTGAATTGGATCCTGCTGACTTGATGCAAGCACTGCATCGATAATGTCATATTTGTAGTTGTTTTTAGTCAGATACTGGTTAATCCGATCACGGATAAAGGATGCAATTTCTGCTTCTTTTTCATCCGACTTAGGTAATTTAGCTGGTGTTTTTCCGTTCAATGCAGAAACAAGTTCAGGCAAAACTTTGTTGAAGGCTAATGACCACTTTTGATTAATTAAAATACGTACAATTCCATAGGCGTAACGACGTAAGGCGTAAGGATCATTAGATGAAGTTGGAATCATATCTACAGCAAAGAAAGTGATGATTGTATCAAGTTTGTCAGCAACTGAAAGTAATGAACCTACTACAGTTTGTGGTAACTCACCTTCTGAAGTGGTTGGCATGTAATGTTCTTTGATTGCAACCGCAACATCATCTTTTTCACCGGCAAGTTTTGCATAGTGCATACCCATTACACCTTGTAATTCAGCAAATTCGCCAACCATTTGAGTTACAAGATCAAATTTATACAATTCACTCGCACGATCAAAGTCCTTGATAGTTTGTTCATCAAGATTCCATTGTTTTGCGAGGTAGTCACCAATTATACGTACACGTTCCATTTTTTCAGACATAGAACCAATTTTGTCATGGAAAGAAACATTCTTAAGCTTGTCAACAAAATGACTAAGAGGATATTTACGGTCTTCATCGTAGAAAAATTGTGCGTCATCTAATCTAGCAACTAAAACTTTTTCGTTCCCGGAAATAACATTCTCTAAGTAATCCTTATTTCCATTTCGTACAGAAATAAAATGATTAATTAATTGGTTATCTTGATTATAAACTTCAAAGTAACGTTGGTTATCCTTCATTGAGGTAATTAATACTTCTTGAGGCATTTCAAGATACTTTTTATCAAAGGAGCCAGCAAAGACAGTTGGATATTCAACCAAATTGGTTACTTCTTCAAGTAAGTTAGCATCCATCTTGATTTTCCAATTGTTTTGTTTAACCAGCTCATTCATTTGGTCAACTATCATTTCTTTACGCTTTTTAGCGTCAGCAATGACAAATTGATCTCTTAAAGCATCTTCATAATCATCGGCATTGGCTAAAACAACTGAATCACCTAAAAAGCGGTGACCTTCAGTCTTTCGACCCGCAGTGATATCAAGAATTTGAACAGGAACGACCTCATTGCCAAGCAAAGAAACCAACCAGTGAATTGGTCGAACAAATTCAAAGTCATTTGAACCGCCCCAACGCATTTTAGTTGGGAAAGTCATTGCCTTAATAATGTCACTCATACCTAAAAGAATGTCAGTAGCTTTCTTACCTTCTTTTTGGACGTGAACATATGCATATTCTGTCCCTTTTAGTTCTTCAAAGTAAATATCATCAGTAGTCATATTTTGACCACGAACGAAGCCTTGAGCTGCCTTGGTCCAATTTTTATCTTGATCCAAAGCAATTTTCTTAGCAGGTCCCTTTTTTATTTCATCAATATCTTCTTGCTTTTCAGCCAAATCTTCAACCAAAATAGTTAATCGACGTGGTGTAGAAAAAGTTTTGATATCCTTAAACTTTAAGCCATTTTCTTTCAAGAACTTTTGAGTTCTGTCAGCAAGTTGTTTAACGCTTTTTGCAACAACATGTGCTGGCATTTCTTCTGTTCCAATTTCAAATAAATAGTCTTTAGTCATTTTCAAGCCCCGCTTTCTTGTCTTCTGCGCTTTTCAGTAAAGGGAAGCCTCTTTTTTCTCGTTCTTCAACAAAACATACAGCCACTTCATGAGCCATATTTCTAATTCTAGCTAAATATCCTGCACGTTCTGTAACAGAGACTGCTCCCCGAGCATCTAGCAAATTAAAGGTATGTGAGCACTTCAAAATATAATCGTAAGCTGGTTGAACTAGATTTAACTTGATCAGTTCTTTTGCTGTTCTTTCGTATACGTCAAAGAACTTCAACAGGTCATCTTGATTAGATTCTTCAAAAGCGTATTTAGAGTTTTCGTATTCTGCTTCTTTAAAGATGTCGCGATATAAAATGCCATTTCCCCATTCCAAGTCAAAAACGGAGTTTACATCTTGAATATAGGAAGCAAGGCGTTCAACACCATATGTAATTTCACTCATAGTTGGTTTAACGTCAAGTTCACCAACAGTTTGGAAATAAGTAAATTGACTTACTTCCATTCCGTCAAGCCAGACTTCCCAACCAACACCAGCACAACCCATTGATGGGTTTTCCCAGTTATCTTCAACAAAACGAATATCATGCTCTAATGGATTAATACCCAAAACCTTAAGACTATCTAAGTAGTATTGCTGAATTTGGTCAGGAGCAGGCTTAATAACTACCTGGAATTGGTGGTGTTGAAATAAACGATTAGGATTGTCACCATAGCGTCCATCAGCGGGACGTCTAGAAGGCTCAACATAACATGCGGCCCATGGTTCAGGCCCAACAGCCCTTAAGAAAGTATATGGACTCATGGTACCAGCACCTTTTTCAACATCGTAAGATGGCATTACCATACATCCCTTAGAAGACCAAAACTCTTCTAATTTAAAAATCATGTCTTGAATTGTTATTTTTTTCTGTGCCATTTTTCTTCCTCCCTGCATCAGGCCATAAAAAAAGCCTATGCAACACTGCATAGGGACGATTTATCGCGGTTCCACCCTAATTCAGGGATATTTCCCTGCTCTTAATTAGTTTGACTAGAGGTGCCGTTTCCCAGATGTCCTTCCACTATCTAACATTCGCTTTGCTGGTACTTTTTTTAATCCTCATCTTCGTCAAAATACAATAGTATTTTACCATAATCATATTTTAATCTAAAGGATTAGGTAAATAAATTAAGCTCATCAAGAAACTTTTTTGTCTTTAAGTTTAAATCAATAGTTTCTTGATATATTCGATCAATTGCTCTTCGTGTAGCTTTTTTTGTATCCTGATTAATTTTTATTGTGCCTAAACGTGAAAATGGTATTAAGCCAATCGTTCTTAGAACTGCAGTTTCTTTTGGCTGCAAATGCAAGCGGGTAGCATCAGTATAGAAGTGATTGCTACAAATGATTCCGCCTTTAGCAATTGAATAATCAAAGTCACCAGTCTCTTTACCACAAATCACACAATGACGTAGTTCAGGTTCAACTCCATAAGCTGCTAAAAGTTGCATTTGGATTGTCTGAGTAATCATTTCAGCATCCTCACCATCATTGATCTTTGTAAGAGCTAGACTTGTTAATTCATAGTACTTACCTAAATCCTGATACTCGACAAAAGCATGATCAACTAAATCCAAAATAAATGAGGCATAGGCATTTTTGGTTAGATCATTAAAGATGCCGTCAAATTGCTTAACATTTTTATAGGTGCGGAGATTACTTAGTCCTTGTCCAGAAGAAACAATCACATATGTACCGTAAGAAAAGTTAAGCAGACTCGCACCTAATTTAGACTTAGGCTTAAGTGCACCACGAGCAATCATTGTAATAATCCCGCTATTTTTCGTTATTATTTTAGCTAAAAGGTCTGCCTCATGAAATTTTTGACGTTTAAAGATGATTCCTTGTACTTCTTTTAGCTCTTTACTCATTTTTACGAAAGATCCTTGGAATTATAACCGATTTGCTTCAAAAATCTTGGATCAGAGCGCCAGTTTCGCTGAACTTTTACCCATAACTTAAGATTAACTTTTTCACCTAGGAGTTCTTCAATTTGTTTGCGAGACTTAATGCCTATCTGTTTTAACATGGCACCACTCTTACCAATGATGATGCCTTTTTGTCCACTTTTTTCAACATAAATTGTTGCTTCAATTTGTAGCTTGTTATTTTCATGTTGATTCATTCGTTCAACCCAAACAGCTGCAGCATGCGGAACTTCTTCAGCGGTCAATTTTAAGATCTGCTCCCGAATCAGTTCAGCAACCATGAAGTATTCTGGACGATCGGTAATTTGTTCAGGATCGTAATAATCTGGTCCTTCAGGCAAATATTCACGCAATACTTCGATTAAGTCAGCAATTCCAATTCCTTGAGTAGCAGATATTGGTAAAAACTCTTTGAAAACATCAAGCTTCTGATACTCATCAATTATTGGCAAAAGTTCATTAGGATTAACTTGATCAACCTTATTTATAAGCAAAAGAATCGGAACATTTACTTTTTTAAGCTGTTCGATAATATACTCGTCACCGCGTCCCATTTTTTCTGGTTCCACCATAAACAAGATTAAGTCGACATCTTTTAGGCTTGAAAGACTTGCCTTATCCATATAGTCGTCAAGTTCTAAATGTGGCTTAAAAATTCCTGGTGTATCAACAAAGACAACCTGCATATCGTCTGTAGTATATATACCGGAGATCTTGTTTCTGGTTGTTTGCGGCTTATTAGAAGTAATTGCCACTTTTTGACCAACTAAAAAGTTCATCAAAGTCGATTTGCCAACGTTTGGTCGCCCAACTAGGGCTACAAAACCTGATTTATTTTTTGTTTCTTGAGACATTATTTACCTCTGCCTTCGTCCAATTGATCAGGGTATAATGGCAAACCATAAGTTTCCAAAACTTTGCCCTGAATGCCAAACATTTCTTTTGCTTCCGCTGGATCGATGTGGTCAAAACCATTAAGATGTAGGAAACCATGAACAAGTGTATAGCCAAATTCACGATTCCAGCCCGTGCCATATTCTTCACTATGACGCTTGATTACACTAGGACACATAAAAAGATCACCGATGTCTTCGCGAAATTCAGGATCGTCGCTGAAAATAGCCAAATCCAAATTATCGCCACCATCTTCAATGGCAAATGAAATTACATCAGTTGGGCGATCTTTTCCACGATATTTTTTATTAATTTCTTGACTACGTTCCTCATCAACAAAATTAATACTCATTTCCAAATTGGTGTTTTTACCAATTTCCTTTTTAGCAAGTAATAAAAGTTTAGAAATCCAATCTTCCCAATTTTCATTACTATCTTTTAAAAAGCCAACCTCATCGTTATAGGTAATATCGATTGGTGTAATCAATGTTTTTCTTCTTCCTTTTCATACGCACTGATAATTTTAGCAACAACTGGATGTCTTACGACATCATTAGCTGAGAAATGAATAAACTTAATTTGATTAATATTCTTTAAGATATGTTGCGCATCAATTAAGCCACTACGTTGACGACCGGGTAAATCGACTTGCGTCATATCACCGTTAACAATCATTTTTGAATTAAAGCCAAGTCTAGTTAGAAACATTTTCATTTGTGCGTCAGTCGTGTTTTGTGCTTCATCTAAAATTACAAAAGCATCATCCAGTGTACGGCCACGCATATAAGCCAAAGGTGCAACTTCTATTACTCCGCGCTCCATTAAATGATCTGTTGTGTTTGTTCCCAAAATTGAGTAGAGAGAATCATAGATTGGACGCAAATACGGGTCAACTTTTTCTTTCAAATCACCAGGCAAAAAGCCAAGTGATTCCCCTGCTTCAACGGCAGGTCTAGTAAGAACAATCTTAGATACTTCACCCTTTTTAAAAGCTGCTACTGCGCAAACAACTGCCAAAAAAGTCTTTCCAGTACCAGCTGGACCGATACCAAAAACAACGTCATTTTTTTCAATCGCTTCAACATATTGTTTCTGTCCCATATTTTTGATTCTAATCGGTTTACCTTTAGCATCACGAATTAGAATTTGTTTGTAAAGATCAGGAAAATACTCAATTGTGCCTTTTTCAGCCATTTTCATTGCACTAACAACATCTGGAGCACTAATATTAATATTAGCACTAACAATGTTGTCAAGAGCTTTCAAAACAGCCAGCGTCTTTTTAATACTATCGTCATTGCCTTCAATCACGATTTGATTTCCGGTATCAACAATTGTTGCATCGTATCCTTCGGCCAGTATGCTTAAGTTTCTATCATTAACCCCTACAAGTTTTTGAATATTTTCAGCATTTTTAGGAATAAAAGTAGTTTGAGCCAAATAATTGCTCCTTTTCTTTAGTTAAGGTGATTGCGAACTGCGTCAGAAGCTACTTTACCATCAGCTTTACCCTTAATTTTTGGCATGAGCACTTTCATTACTTTGCCAAATTCAGATTTACTTGTTGCACCTGCTTCTTTAATTGATTCAGTAACAAGATCCTCAAGCTCTTCTTTTGAAAGTTGTTTTGGCATATAGCTTTCAACAACAGCAAGTTCTTTCTTAGTATCTTCAGCTAAATCTTCACGTTTAGCTTTTGTAAAGTCTTCGATTGATTCTTCACGTTGTTTTTTCTCACGGTTGAGAACTGTTAGTTCTTCATCTGGAGTAAGATCATGACCAACCTTAATCTTTTCGTTCATTAAAGCAGACTTAATCATTCTTACGGTATTCAATTTAATCTTATCGCGAGATTTCATTGCTTCTTTCATGTCAGACATTATTTGTTCAGATAAACTCAAAGTAAACTCCCTCTTTCTAAAAAGTATAGTTAAATTATACCAAATTCTATAAGTAATGATTAGCAAATTAGCAATAAAACTAGTATTTGTGGCACAAAAAAACTTCTATCAACTTGATAGAAGTTTTTGGTTATTAATAATGCTTACGCTTCCGAGCTGCTTCAGATTTCAGCTTTCTGCGGACACTAGGTTTTTCATAAAACTCACGTTTACGGTATTCTTGCAAAGTACCACTTCTTGAAACGGAACGTTTGAAACGACGAAGAGCATCATCAATAGACTCGTTTTCGTGAACGACTGTCTTGGCCATATGTGATCCCTCCTTCCATTTCTTGACGTTACCGCCATACATTTATATCAATTATATCAAACCATCCTCCACGGTCAATACAAAAGAGCAATATTTTTTGCGATTTCTTATTTTTTTCTACTAAATCTGTAAAAGATTTTTATTAAAATGTATAATTAAAATAAAAAAGGAGCAAATAATGGCTGAAAATACACCAAAAAAAGAAGTTAACATAGTAATTATTTCCGATTCTGCGGGAGATACAGCGTTTAATAATGCAGTTGCTGCGGCAGCACAATTCCCTGATGCAGAAATCAACTATCGTAGATACCCATTTATTATTAGCAAGGAAAAGCTTGAAGAAACATTTAAAGAAATTGAGCAATATCCAAATCTAATTCTCATCTACAGTTTAGTAAAAGATGAAATGCAGATCCCAGTTATTAGGTTTGTACGTGAACATCATATTGAGAGCATCGATATTCTTTCTCCTGCTGTCGAAGCAATTCAAAAAGTTACCGGACTTCGTCCACAAATGAAAGTTGGTGCGCAACATAAAATGAACCAAAAATACTTTGATCGTATTTCTGCGATGGAATTTGCAGTTATGTACGATGATGGTAAAGATCCGAAAGGATTTTTGGAAGCTGATGTTGTGCTATTGGGCGTTTCAAGAACCTCCAAAACCCCACTTTCCCTGTTCTTAGCAAATAAAAATTTGAAAGTTGCTAATCTTCCTTTAGTTCCTGACACTCATATTCCTAAGGAAATATATCAGGTGGATCCAAAGAAAATCATCGGTCTCACAAATGATTTATCTGTTCTAAACGAAATTAGACGTCAACGAATGATTTCTTATGGCTTAAATCCAGATACCACTTATTCAAATACTGATGCGATTAAGGCTGAACTTGACTCTGCTCAAAAACTCTACGACAAATTGGGTTGCTTTGTCATCAATGTTGCTCATCGTTCAATAGAAGAAACTGCTGCTTTAATTTTAGACCACTTGGGTATCGAAGACTAATTAATATTGAAGCTATTTTGAATTTTTACCTAAACCGTATTGGTTGCGGACTATTGCTCCTTGAAATACAATTAGTCTAATTATCGATTTAAGTGCTTTTCAAAAAGAAAGTGTGGACATATGACTAACAAACAATCTGATAATCACGGCTTTGATACAGCAATATTTGCTGGTGGTTGCTTTTGGTGTATGGTAAAGCCATTCGACTCCTTACCTGGAATCAAAAAAGTTATCTCTGGCTATACCGGTGGCCACGTTGCTAATCCAACATATGAAGAAGTTTGCTCTGGAACAACTGGACATACTGAAGCTGTAGAGATTACCTTTGATCCTGAAATTATGCCATATGATCAATTACTACAATACTATTGGCAAGTAACTGATCCTACTGATGCTTCCGGTCAATTTCAAGATCGTGGTGATAATTATCGTCCGGTAATTTTTTATAATTCTCCTGCGCAAAAAGAGGCAGCTGAAAAATCCAAGGCTGTTTTACAAAATAGTAGTAAATTCTCTGATCCGATTGTCACAAGTATTGAACCTGCTTGTCCCTTTTATCCAGCCGAAGAATATCACCAAGACTTCTATAAAAAAGATCCACTTAGATACCAACTAGAAGAATCCGGTGGTCGTGATGCCTTTATAAAAGAACATTGGCAAGATTAATTTTAAAATCTTAGAAATTGAGATCATTTCAAGTAATAATAGTGTTAGTATAAAATGCAACGGTTTTAGATAAAGTTCAGTGAGCTTAAGCTAAAAGCAATTTTGCATTTATCAAGCAATCAGTCTAAAACCTGGTTGCTTTTTTGTTAAAATTAATTGCTGAAACTGATATTATGACTGAATTGATGTTGCCAGATTATGAAATAAACTATAGAGGACTCAAAATTTAATGGACAAACTAGATACTTTCAATAGGCGTTACAGCCTACTTTCCAAAATCTCCGCTTCTTTTTTCTATTCATTAGCAGTTGCGATTGCCTTAAATTTCTTTTGGCAGCCTGGCCATATGTATTCATCGGGAATTACTGGTTTTGCGCAGTTGATTAATACGTTGAGTTCACGTTTTTTACCTTTCACTTTATCAACGTCTGTAATGTACTTTGCGTTAAACTTGCCATTACTTTTAATTGCATGGCTTAAAATAGGTCATAAATTCACCTTATTTACAATAATCACAGTCATCTTGGGCTCGATTATGATGCGTGTAATTCATCCAATAGATATGCATGTTGACCCATTAGTTTGTGCACTTTTTGGTGGCATGATCAATGGTATGGGAACCGGATTTGCACTAAAGAACGGAATTTCAACTGGTGGATTAGATATTATTGGCATTGTGATTCGGAAAAAAACCGGTGCAAGCTATGGTAAGGTTAGCATTATGATCAATTTAATTATTATTGCTGCGGCGGGCTTTGCTTTTGGCTGGAATCGCGCCTTATATTCTGCTTTGACAATTTTTATCAACGGACGAGTAATAGATGCAATTTATACCCAACATCAAAAATTGCAAGTTACAATTGTCACTGATCAGCCTCAGGCAATTATTGATGGTATTCAGGAAAAGATGCACCGTGGGATCACAATTTTTCATGATGTTGAAGGAGCCTATAGTCATATTGAGAAAAAAGTTTTGATTACAGTCATTGATCGTTACGATATGTACGATGTTTTACAAATCGTTAAGAAAAGTGATCCCTATGCTTTCATGAGTGTCACTGAAGTAGAAAAAGTATATGGTAGCTTTAAGGAACAAGAAATTGTTTAAACTAAAAAACTGCACTTCAATAATTGAAATGCAGTTTTTTATTGCGTTTTTAGTCAAAAAGCTTCTTGTATTCACCGTAGCCTTTTTCTTCAAGTTCATCATATGGAATGAAAGTTAAAGCCGATGAATTAATGCAGTACCTCAAGCCACCTTGGTCGACTGGCCCATCATTGAATACGTGTCCTAAATGGGAATCAGCATCTGGGCTCTTTACTTCTGTGCGTTCCATGCCTAGGGACTGATCGCGATTGTAAACTAATTTTTTTATTGGCTTTGTAAAACTTGGCCAACCACAGCCAGCATCATATTTATCTTCACTAGAAAACAGAGGTTCTCCGGAAACGACGTCAACGTAAATGCCCTTTTGATAGAAATCATCGTACTTGCCCTTAAAAGGATAATCAGTTGCGGCGTGTTGAGTAACTTCAAATTGGTCTTTTGACAGTTTTTTTAGTCTTTGGTTTTTCTTTTCTTGATCCATTTTCTCACCTTCTAAGTCAACTATAACAAAGTTTCTTTTAATAACCAGTCGTAAAGCTTAATAAATTAATACTAATTTATACTTTCCCTCGAACGATACTAGGTTATAATTGTATCTGAATAAAAAAATTAAGAAAGGTTCGTTTTTATGCCAACTTTAGCAAAAAGTTTATCCAATACAATTAACAAAAAGATTAATGAAATTCCAAAATCAGAAATCCGTGCCTTCAGCAATAAAATTTCGCAGATTCCAGGAATTATTAAACTGACTGTCGGTGAGCCAGATCTTCACACACCTGAACGCATAAAACGAGCCGCGATTGAAGATATAAAAAGTGATGACTCACACTATGCACCTGAGCCTGGTAAAAAAGAATATTTAAACGCTGTAAGTTCATATTTGGAAGACAGCTTAGGCGTTTACTACAATCCAGCAAATGAAATTTGTGCTACTGTCGGAGTTACAGCAGCATTGAATGTTGCGTTAATGACTGTACTTAACCCTGGCGACAAAGTAATCGTTCCAACACCCGTTTGGGGCGTTTATTTTGGAATTATTAAGATGGCTGGTGGTATTCCGATTGAAGTTGAAACTTCAGAAGACAATTTTATTTTGACAGCTGATCATTTAAAGCAAGTAATGAATAATGAAGGAAAAGGCGCTAAGGCAATCGTACTTACAGATCCTTCAAATCCAACTGGTCGAGTATATGATAAAGAAGAACTTGAACAGTTGTCCCAGGTTATTACAGATTACAATTTATTTGCACTTAGTGACGAAATATACGCCGAATTAACCTATAACAATAAGAAGCACTATTCACTTTCGCAAATTATTCCAGAACGTACTCTTATACTCTCTGGTTTATCAAAAAGCTTTGCAATGACTGGTTGGAGAATTGGCTATATTGCTGGTCCAGCTGAAATTATGAAGACAGTTGTTAAAGTAAGTTCCTTCTTAATTACTTCTGTAACAGATAACGTGCAGATTGCAGCTGCCAAAGCATTAGAAGATGGTGAGCAAGACTATGAAGAAGCGCGCGCAATTTACGAAAAGCGTCTTCACATCATTCAAACGGGTCTTGAAAAGAATGGCTTTACCATGGCAACACCTGAAGGTGCTTTCTACATTTTTGCTAAAATCCCTGAACATTTTGGCTCAGATGATGTTGCGTTTGCAACTGATTTGGCAAATAAGGCAAAAGTTGGTGTTGTTCCTGGAAGCTACTTTGGTGAAGGTGGAGAGGGCTATGTTCGTCTCTCCTACGCCTCTTCTGAAGAACACTTGAGAATGGCAGTCGAAAGAATTACCAACTATGTGGACGACGTTCTAGATAAAGAATAAACTTATTGTTTGGGTATCTCCTCTTTTTTGAGTTAAAATAAGTAGTGTTATATTATTTATATAAGGGAGATTTATTAATGAAAATCACAAGGAAAAATGAGCCATTAACTACTAATGGTCAACCACCTGTTGTTGGTGAAAAGTTACCTGATTTTGAAGTTGAAAAGGCTGATGGATCAGTAGTTAAGATGGCTAATTTAATTACTAAGCCAACTTTGATTAGTGTTGTGCCAAACATTAACACTAGTGTCTGCAGTATTTCAACCAAGCGCTTTAATGGTGAAGTAGATAAGTATGAAGGCATTGACTTCTATACTGTTTCTACTAATACTCCTGAAGAACAAAAAGACTGGTGTGCTGCTGAAGGTGTTGCTAAAATGGAGCTACTATCAGATGAACAGCTTGACTTTGGTAAGAAGATGGGATTATACATTGAGTCAGCTGGTGTTGATTCTAGAAGCATCTGGATTGTTGATGGCAATCATGAAGTTATCTATCAAGAACTGATTCAAGAAATGACTAATGAGCCAAATTACAGCGCCGCTTTAGCTTTCTTAGATAATTTGAAGTAAGAAAAAAGCAACTTGCTAACAAGTTGCTTTTTTTTGTGCTTTAAAAAACAGATTTTTTAAGTATTGGCCATTTTTGAAAAGTTTGATCTACTAGACTAAACGAATTTCTTTTAAGTAAATATTCTTTAGCCTTCAATACTAATGGCGAAGAGTTTTCCAAGTTAAGCTGATCTAGACTTACTCTGACTGCACCCAATGCATCTTGACCTTCAAACTGGTCAACTTCTGCTTCTAAACTACCATCAGTTTTAATTACTTCATAAAAAACACAAATATGTTGATTGAAATGCCATTTTTCGTAATCCCATGGATATCTGAATGAAGTTACTCCAATTTGGTGAAAATCTAAAACACTCAATCCTGTTTCTTCCTTCACCTCACGAACAAGGGCATGGTTTAACTCTTCCCCATCTTCAAGACTACCACCGGGTAAGTCATAGCGATTAATATAGGGTCCTCCTAATTTTTTTATTACAACTAAGTCATTTTTATTACCGATAATGCCATAACAGCCAAATGCACGATGATATTTTTCAGTCATTAATCTAATCTTCCTTTTTTAAGTAACAAAAAAGCATGAAGTACATTTTCATGCTTTTCATTAATCCTTATTCTTCCCAAGTTGAATGGGATGCATAGTCTTTCATTGCCTGTTCTTGCAACTTAGCATCAGTTTGTGCAGCTGACTCTTGATACTGTTCTTCTATTTCAATACCTAAGTCAGTTAATTGCTGTTCTGCTACAGGTGCCGGTGCATGCATCATTGGTTCAGAGGCATTTGCATTCTTAGGGAAAGCAAGTACATCACGAATATTATCTTTTTCGGCAAGGAGCATTGCAAAACGATCTAATCCAATTGCTAAACCAGCATGTGGAGGGAATCCCATGTCTAGGGCTTCAAGTAAGTAGCCAAATTGTTCATAGGCACGCTTCTTAGTAAAGCCCAGTGCTTTAAACATTTTTTCTTGGATTGAACGCTTATGGATACGGATTGAACCACCACCAAGTTCATCACCATTCATTACGATATCGTAACTACGCGCATGTGCCTTATGTGGATCCGTATCAAGTAGTTCAATACCCTCATCGTCAGGCATCGTAAATGGATGGTGAGCAGCAATCCATCTACCAATTCCTTCATCATATTCAAATAATGGCCAGTCAACAACCCAGACAAAATCAAATTCATGCTTAGGAATAATATCTGTTTCTTTAGCAAACTCACGACGCAAGTGGTCAAGTGAGTCACAACAAACCTTCCACTTATCAGCTACGAAGACGAGAAGCTCTCCACCTTCAAGGCCAAATTCCTTAATTAGTGCACTCTGATTTTCATCATTCAAGAAGCGTGCAATTGGACCCGAAAATTCGCCATCTTCAAATTTAACCCAAGCTAGACCTTTAGCGTGGAAACGCTTGATGTAATCTTGTTTCTTTTCAATTTGCTTACGTGAATATGCCTGCGCACCATTTTTGACAGCTATTCCCTTAACAAAGCCGCCATCAGCAATTGCACCTGAAAAGACCTTAAAGTCACTATCTTTAAAAATAGGACTTAAATCATGAATTAACATACCAAAGCGAATGTCAGGTTTATCAGTACCATAATTATTCATTGCGTCAGTCCATGAAATACGGTCAATTGGAGTCTTCAGATCAATTCCCATAACGTCTTTCATGATCTTTTTGAGCAAGCCCTCAGTATAATCCTGTACTTGTTGCTCATCAGTAAATGAAGTTTCCATATCAATTTGGGTAAATTCAGGTTGACGATCTCCTCGCAAATCTTCGTCACGGAAACATCTTGCTAGTTGGTAATACTTATCAAAACCTGCACCCATTAACAGTTGTTTGAATAGTTGTGGTGACTGAGGTAGAGCGTAAAAACTTCCTGGATAAATTCGTGAAGGAACCAAATAATCACGTGCCCCTTCAGGAGAAGACTTACCTAATACAGGAGTCTCAATATTAATAAATCCGTTTTGATCGAAATACTCATGGGTAGCTTGTAAGATTTTTGCCCGCAAAATAATTGCTGATTGTAAGTTAGGACGACGCAAATCCAAGTAACGATACTTTAATCTAGTTTGTTCACTTACTTCAATATTATCTTTAATTTCAAACGGTGGGTTCTGTGACTTGTTTAAAACAATGATTTCACTAGCATCAACTTCAACTTCACCAGTTTTCATTTCAGGGTTGACACTGGAACGCTTAACCACTTTACCCTTGACTTGAATAACATATTCGTTACCAAGTGAGTCTGCTGCTTCCATTAGTTCTTTACCAGAATCATGGTTAACAACAACTTGAACAATTCCTTCCCGATCACGTAAATCAATGAAGACAAGGTTACCCAAGTTCCGAACGCGTTGAACCCAGCCATAAAGATTAACTTCTTGGTTTAAATAGTCAGCGGTAATGTTGCCACAATAATTTGTTCTTTTTTCCATTATTTATATTAGTCCTTTAATTTTGCTATATTTTCTTGCATGTTCTCAATATCACTAAACTTTAAATCTAGTGTTTTACCATCTTGTAGGCGTTTAATATTCAAAGTTTCGTTTTCAACTTCCTTTTCGCCAAGGGTAATTACATATTTAGCGTGAACTCGATCAGCTTTTTTAAACTGAGCTTTAAGCTTCTTTTGGTCAACATCGTATTGCACTTTAAAGCCTTGCTTGCGTAGTGCACGTGCAATTTCTACTGTCTTAATTTCAGTACCTTCACCGATATTAGTAATGAAAAAGTCAATTCCTTCATCAGTAAATAGTGCTGGATTTTGCTTTTGAAGTACAAGCATCAGTCTCTCTTCACCTATACCAAAACCAACGGCTGGTGTAGCAGGACCATCAAATTCTTCAACTAGGTGGTTATAGCGTCCGCCACCCAAAATTGTTGATTTAGATTGCCAAATACTCTTGTCCTCAACCATGAATTCAAAAATCACGCCAGTATAATAATCAAGCCCACGTACTAAATCATTATCAATTACATACTTGATGCTTAACTGATCCAGCATTGCCAGAATTCTATCAAAGTTTTCCTTTGCCTCATCGTTGAGATAGTCGATGATCTTAGGAGCGTCATCCAAAAACTGCTGATCTTGTTCATCTTTTGAATCTAGAATTCTAAGAGGGTTTTTCTCCAATCTTCTTTTTGAATCATCAGATAATTGATCTCTTAATGGTTCAAAGTAGTTAACAAGAGCATCGTGATAATTTTGACGAACTTCTTCATTGCCTAGTGTGTTAAGGTGCAATTCATAGTTCTTCACACCTAATTTAGCTAGCAAATCATGAGCTAATACAATTGTTTCGACATCTGCCAATGGATTGTCGGAGCCAAAGCTCTCAATTCCTATTTGATGAAACTCACGCTGACGTCCTGCTTGTGGTCGTTCATAGCGGAATGTTGACTCAATATAGTAAACATTAAGCGGTTTAACAACCTCGGGTGCATAAAGCTTATCTTCGACGTAAGCTCTAACTACACCGGCAGTTCCCTCTGGTCTTAAGGCAATATGTCTCCCACCTTTATCATTAAAGTCATACATTTCTTTTTCAACTACATCAGAGGTTTCACCACTCGAACGAGAAAAAACTTCGTAGTTTTCAAAACTAGGTGTACGAATTTCACGGTAATTTGCCTGTTTAAAAAAATCACGCAGGATTTGCTCTACTTTTTCCCAAGAACCAGATTGGTCTGGCAGAATATCAACTGTTCCTTTCGGCTTTTGTACTTTCATTTAATCATCCTTCTAATAAAAAAAAGCGCCCTTGAATAAAATCAAGGGCGCTCTGAGTTAGCACGGTACCACCTTTTACCTGCTGCGAATAACGCTCGCGAAACGATTTATTATCTGGTAAAGGGGTCACAGTTAGCTTTTATCCGTTTTTTCAGCTCAATCCACGGTCTCTGTCAATAAAAATGCTAATCTTCAGTCTTTGTCATTGATAATTCTTTTTTAAGAATATATTTTTGCTGTAAAAATGTCAACTAGATTTAGGTTGAACTTCTTATAAATCTAAAACAATAGTGAACGGACCATCATTTTCAAGGCTTACTTTCATATCTGCACCAAATTTTCCGGTTGCAACTTCTAAACCATTATCTTCAAGTTCTTGGTTAAAAGCTTCCCAAAGTTCTTTGGATTTTGGCGGTCGCATAGCTTCAATAAAGCTCGGACGATTTCCTTTTTTGGTATCCGCAAGTAAAGTAAATTGACTAACACTCAAAATTTTACCGTCAACGTCTTTAATGCCTAAATTCGTTTTGCCATTCTCATCTTCAAAAATACGCATTTTAGTGATTTTAGCAGCTGCTTTTTTGACTGTTTCTAGGCTATCTCCTTCTTTTAGGCCAACGAGTAAAAGAAGACCTTTTTTAATTTCACCAACGGATTCTCCGTCAATTTTAACATCTGCATGATTAACTCTTTGAATTACAACTCGCATTAATTATCTGCCCTTCTAGTTTCATAAACATCTGGAATGTCGCGTAATTTGGCTAAAATACGATCTAACTTAGCTGAATTGTTAACCGCAACTGTAGCATAAATATGGGCAATGTTGTCTTCATTCACTTTACCAGAAAGATTATTAATATTTGGAGTCAATGAGTTTAGCATCGTAATCACATCACTAAGTAATTTGCTGCGATTATAGCCAAAAACTTCAATATTTGCGTTAAATGATTGTGCGCTACTTTCTTCTACGTTTTCCCATTCAACTTCAATTAGACGCCCTTGACTATCTTTATTATTTGCAATGTTGCGGCAATCACTTCGGTGGATGGTAACTCCACGTCCTTTAGTAACGTAACCAACTATGTCGTCTCCTGGAACCGGATTACAACATTTGGCTAAATGAAGCATTAGGTCACTGATTCCTTGAATCATCACACCATTTTTATGCTTGATTTTCATTGTCGCGGAACTATTTTTGGCATTTGACTCTGAAACTGCCTTTTGACCGGAATTTAAAATTTCTTCTTCAAGCTCTTTTTGCCGTTTTCGCTCATTTTCATGCCGAATATCAGCTGTCAACCGGTTGACGACACTGATTGCCGAAAGATCACCAAATCCAATAGAAGCGTACATTTCATCGGCTGTGTGATAGTTCATGTCTTCCAATAATTTATCGATATGTTCCTTATCCATAAATTCTTTAGGGGCAAAACCTTGCTCACGCAAATTGTCGGCTACCATTTGCTCGCCTTGTTCGATGCTATTTTCACGGTCAAGGTTTCTAAAGTAGCGTCTAATCTTATTACGTGCCCGAGATGTTTTTACAAGATCAATCCAGTCACGTGAAGGGCTGGCATTGGACTGAGTCATGATGTCAATGACGTCGCCGTTTTTCAATTTGTAATCAAGTGGAACAAGTTTGCCGTTAACCTTAGCGCCAACAGCATGACTACCAACTTGAGTGTGGATTTCATAAGCAAAATCTAGAGTTACAGAACCTTTTGGTAATTCGTATACCTCACCTTTTGGTGTGAAAACATAAACACGATCAGAAAAAATCTCGCTCTTAACGCTTTTCATGAATTCACTGGCATCTTGAGTTTCATCTTTAAGCTCAAGAATTTCACGCACCATATCAAGCTTTTCATTAGAATCGGTTTGCTCAACTCCGTTAAAGTTTCCACGTTTATATGCCCAGTGTGCCGCAACACCGTATTCAGCAACTTCATGCATTTGCTCAGTTCTAATCTGAATTTCAAGTGGACGTCCACCAGGGCCAATGATTGTAGTGTGAAGCGATTGATAACCGTTAACCTTAGGAACAGCAATATAGTCTTTAAAGCGTCCCGGCATTGGCTTCCATTTAGTATGAACTGCACCCAGAACAGCATAACAATCTTTGACAGTATCCACGATAACGCGCACAGCTAGTAAGTCATAGATTTCATTGAAATCCTTATGCTTATTAACCATTTTTTTATAAATGGAATAAATGTGTTTTGGACGTCCTTGAATGTCATACTTGATTCCTAAACTATCTAAGCTACTTTTCAAGGTATTTATCGTATCATTGATATAGTTTTCACGTTCACTCCGTTTTAAACTCATCAAATTAACGATACGGTAATATTCCTTAGGATTTAAATAGTGAAAACTTAAGTCTTCAAGTTCCCATTTAATTGTTCCAATACCCAAACGATCAGCAAGTGGCGCATAAATGTCCATCGTTTCTGAAGCAATACGCCGTTGCTTATCAGGTCTTAAATGCTCAAGCGTATGCATATTGTGTAAACGATCGGCTAGTTTAACCATAATTACACGAATATCTTTAGCCATTGCGATTAACATCTTCCGGTGGTTTTCGGCTAAAAACTCTTGGTGAGACTTGTACTCGTACTTATTTAGCTTGGTCACACCGTCAACAATAAAAGCAACGTCTTTTCCGAATTTTTCTTTTAATTCATCATTAGTTACATCTGTATCTTCAACAGTGTCATGCAAAAAACCTGCAGCGATTGTATCAGGATCAAGACCTAAATTAGCTAATGTACCAGCTACCTGAGTTGGATGGACAATATACGGTTGTCCAGAAGCACGTTTCTGATTTGCGTGCGCTTTCTTTGCAAATTGATATGCCTCTTCGATAAAAGCAATCTGCTCATCATCGAGATATTTTTTACAGGCATCAATTACCTGTTCATGCGTCATTTCAACGTATTTTGACATCGAATCCGCCCCTTCTATTTATAGATTTGTCTGTCCATCAAGCCAAAGACTTCAAAAATTAGATAAATTAGTCCAAATAACAGATTGTATTTTGCATACTTTAATAATACTAGTAAACAAAAACAAATCGGTAAAAAAAGCAGCCAATATGGCTTCAGGCTAAGTGTTTTAATTAACTTTCCTACTTGATAGCTGACCACACAATTAAAAACACCAAATAATAAACCGATACGCCAAATTGTTTGAATTCCTAATAAACTACATAAGAGAGGCAAAACAAGTACTAAACATGTCCACCAAATAATCGGCATCGGTTTATGTTGATTCAATTTTTTAATTAGTGCTATTTGTTCTAATTTATCAATCAATTCTTTTTCCTTACTTAACTTAATTAAATATTATAGTACTTTTTATCTAAATTTAACTTTTATTTTTCGATACGCTCGATTACTAATCCAACCCAACGATCCTGTTGCATTGTTAGAACAATGTGGAAGCCGTTTTTAATAAGTGCGTCTTTGATTTTATCTAATTGTAAATAATCAATCCCGGAAAAAATTACTTGCCCATTTTCATTCAAATGTTCATCTAATTGCGGGATTAAGTCGAGCAAAATTTCCGCTAAAATATTAGCAACGATAATATCAAATTTTCCATGGACGTCTTTTAATAAACTTGCTTTTCTAACCTCAATATTATCTATGTGGTTAAGTGCAATATTAGTCTGTGCTGATGTAACTGCCTCATCTGAAATGTCTGTTGCTTCAACTTTGTTTGCGCCAAGAAGTGAAGCAGCAATTGCTAAAATTCCAGATCCAGTTCCAACATCAATCACACTCTTAGGCTCAATAAGCGCACGTTCTAGACCCATCATTGCTAGCTGAGTTGTCTTATGTCCACCAGTACCAAAAGCCAAGCCTGGGTCCAAATTGATTAATTTTTGATCAGGAAATTTTGGTTGATAATTTTCCCATTCTGGAACAATTGCCAAGTGACGCGAAAAATTGATTACATGATAGAATTTTTGCCAAACCGTATTCCAGTCTTTGTCTTCAATATAAGAAGAACTGATTTGATTTAAGCCTATATCTAAACCATAAGACTTTAACTCCGTTAATTTAGCTTGATAGCTTTCAATTAAACTATCGCGGTTCGCATCTTCATTAAAATATGAAAAGAACTCTAAATCCTCAGGCAAGTTTTCAATTTCATCAAGTTGTACAATGGTTGAATCTTTCTGCTCACCTGCATTTTCAAAATCAGAGCGTTTACGTGTTTCAGTGCCCAGGCATTTCAATTCGTCTTGACTAAAGACAGTAAGCGCATCTTCAACTTCATGACTTGTTTCTATTTTTATAACTAATAATTTCATGACTAAACTCCCTTTTTCAACCACCCTCATCAATGCTAATATTTAACTAAGGTGATAATTATGTCTAAGAAGAAAAATAATATTGAAAAAACGTTAGTAGAAAAAATACTTGAACGCAACAATATATCTTATCGTCCAGCAAAATTTGCTACACACGAAGATTCTGGTGGTGTAGCGCAAATGGATACATCTATTTTAAACGAGAATGAACATTTGGTCTATAAGACACTTGTTTGTTCAGGCAATAAGACTGGTCCCCTAGTTGGTGTTATTCCTATTACTGAGCATTTAAGCATGAAAAAACTCGCCAAAAATTCAGGTAACAAAAAATGCGAATTGCTTCCTTTAAAGGATCTTGTGAAAACTACCGGGTATGTTCACGGTGCCAATACGCCAATTGGAATCCATTTTAATCATCATTTTCCAATTTTTCTTGATTCAAGTATGGAAAATGAAAAGGAAATTGCGGTTTCGAGTGGAAAAATTGGTAGGAGTGTTTTTTTAAATCCAAATGATTTACAAAAAATTACCGCTGGAACCTTCTGTGATATACTCGAATAGAAAATAAGAATATTAAATGTGTTTTTTAAATTGTTATTTTAAGCCAAATCCCGTTTTTAATCTAGAATGAAGCGCTTTTTTCGAATATAATTTAAAAATAAGATCAAAGATGAGGAATCTAAAAATGACATTATTAACAGATGAACAGCTTGCCAATATTGCACACGACTATTTTTTAAGTCAAATGAATATTGCAGATATATCAGAGAAATATAACTTATCGCGTTATTTGATTACAAAGTCACTTGAAGACGCAAGAAACAAGGGCATTGTAAAAATTAGTATCGCGCAAACACCAAAAAGATCGCAAAAACTGGAAAGTGAATTTCGAAAGCAATTCAATTTAAAGGAAGTTTACATCCTAGAAGATCTGGAAACCAAAAACCAAGATAATGAAGTAATTGTTAGCTATGCTGCAAAGCAAATTCAAAATTATACAAAATCTGCGCACGTAGTTGGTTTAACGTGGGGTGCACTTTTACGCGATGTTATTAACGACTTTTCTGAAGTTAATCGTGAGGATTTAACATTCGTGCAGCTTCTAGGTCAAGCTGTCAATGCAGGCAAAAGGAAAAATCAGTTGGTGCAGGAAGCTGCAGACAAATTTAATGCTAAATGTTTAACTTTTCCTGCTCCACTTTATTCTGTTAATACAAGTACAGTAACAGAATTAAAGAAAGAACCATTTTATGTCCACGCCGAAGAAATGTTTGACCAACTTGACATGGTTTGTGCAAGCCTTGGAACTATGCAATCGCTTGAATCTAATGAGTTTTTTATGGATAATTATGCTAAAAGTGTCTTGCAAAATGTTGATAGTCATCAAGTGGCGGGGATTGTTTTCGGTCGTCCCTATGACATTAATGGTAACTTTTACAAACCAATTGAACCACATATTTGCGGCATTAACTTAGATACTTTAATGCAAGTACCTAATCGTTTTATCATCGTAAAAAACCATTTCAAAGAAGATGCACTTCTTGGAGCACTCAGAGGCAACATGATCACGCATCTGATAACCAATAGTGGAATCGCTGAACAAGTTTTACGTAAAAATAAGAGTTTTAGTTAAACACTTCACCAAAGATTTTACTTATATAATTCTGCAACTCGTCAACGGAGTGACTTCTTGCACGCGCGCATTCCTTGGCTGGTCGATTACATAGAAAACAAGTGCGACTAGGTATTTTTAAAGTTGACCTGGAAATAATTCCCACTGTTTGACCATTTTTTACTAGGACGTCGGCATCAAACAGTCTAGTTAGTTTTGACTGCTTCTCAAACTCAATAGCAGTTTGCTTAACTTCAGTTGCATCGTTACTGAGTAAATAAAAATTCTCGCAACCAGTCGGCTTATCCCAACTTTCAGCTAACTGAAAAGATAAGTGATGCGCTTGCATGATTGTTTCCAAATTAGTTATTCCAGCTGAAAACAACTGCTCTAAGTAGCAGTTGTTTTTTATTGGCCCTGGGATATTGAGTTTAACATCTAAGAGCGTCTTATTAGGAAATTGCCGAAATAACTGTTTTTGCATGTCTACACGCTTATCTTTATCAGCTAAAACAGCTAAAATGTCCTGTTTTTGACCTTCAGTAAAGATTGATTTTACCAACTTGATATTCCCTCCTTTTTAATAATTATAAATAAAAAGTGGGGACAACGATACTTGTACCCACTTTTTACTTTTAATCCTTCACTTGTCTTATTGTGTCAATAATTGTTCCGTCACGATACTGAATCAAAGCAACTGTTCTGTCAGTGTATTCTAATGGTTTTGGAACACCAACTTGTTTTTCAGCCATCTGTTGTAATTCTGTAATATCGACGATGTTAAGATCAGGAATCTTACTGAATGCTTCGATTAGGTCTTTTCTTTTCGGATTAATGGTAATGCCACGCTCAGTGACCAAAACATCAATTGAATCACCTGGTGTAACAACTGTTTCAACAGATGGAACAACGGTTGCGTTTCGGCCTCTAACTAGAGGTGCTGTAATTATTGTCATTTTTGCGTTAGCAGCATCCTGATGACCACCAATCGCTCCTCGTATGACACCGTCTGAACCAGTCATAACATTTACGTTAAAATCGGTATCAATTTGTAGTGCTGACAAAATTGCAACATCCAAATTATTAACTACTGCTCCCTTATTATGCGGATCAGCATACCAAGAAGCATCAATTTCTTGCTGATTCTTATTTTTTGCCATTGAAGCCGCAGCACCCTTATCAAAATCTTGTACGTCCATAATCTTTTCTACTAGGCCCTCATCAAGCAAGTCTGTGGTTGGCTTTGTGATACCGCCTAAAGCAAAAGAAGCTGTGATTCCATCATTAATCATAGATTGTCTTAAGTAACGTGTAACTGCAAGCGCAGCACCACCAGATCCAGTTTGGAATGAGAATCCTTCCTTGTAATATGGTGAATTGACAATAACTTGATTGACCATCTCAGCAATTTTCAGTTCTTTTGGATCCTTGGTAAAACGAGTTGCTCCAGAACCAATTTTATCTGCATCCCCTATTTGATCTACCTTAACCACATAATCTACCTGAGTCTGTTTGATTGAAGCAGGGGTATTAGGATAATCAACGATATTATCCGTTAAAAGAACGACATTATCAGCATATTGTGCATCAATAAGTGCATAACCTAATGAGCCAAAAACAGCGTCTCCTTCTTGACCATTGGCATTACCAGCAGGATCAGAGTTTGGAACGCCCAAAAAGGCAACATCAACTTTAATTTCTCCTTCTTCAATTGAACGAGCTCGATTTCCGTGAGATCTGAAAACAACTGGATTTTTAAGACCTCCATGGGAGATAAAGTCGCCCAAAGTGCCACGCATTCCCGAAGAAGTAATATTAGTAATTACTCCTTTTTGAATTGCTTCAATGACTTTATCATTCATCACACTAGTTAATGATGATGGTGCTAGCGTCAAATTTTGGTAACCAAGTTTTATAATTAAGTCCATTACCTTATTAAAGGCAAAGTCGCCATTTCTAAAGTGATGGTGAAACGAAATAGTCATTCCATCTTTAAGAGTCTTCTTTATAACTTCTTCTAATGAATCAACTACTTTGTTTTCACCGGTTGTAACATGAACTTTTGGCGCAATCCTTTTAATTTCTGGGTTTCCAACTTCAACTGATTCAAACGGTTTTAATTTCATATCAGACATCAATTCATCTGGTAGATTACGTTTAACCTTATTTTCCAATGTAATTGCCCTCCTCATCAATTAAATTTGAAGCCTTAGCTGTTTCGATTACTCTATTAGCCTTTTCGACTACCGGCTTATCAACCATTTTTCCATTCATTGAGATAACACCAGAGCCCTTTGTCTTGGCTTCACTAATCGCATTTTGGACGGCCATTGCATTTTCAATCTCTTCTTTTGAAGGATTGAAGACTTCATTAACCATTGGAATTTGGCGAGGATTAACTAAAGACTTACCATCATAGCCTAATTCATAAATGTACCTAGTTTCTCTATAAAAGCCTTCCGTGTCATTCATATTTGAAAAGACAGTATCAAATGCATAGACATCTGCTGCACGGGCAGCTTGTAAGACCATGTTACGCGCAAATTCTAGTTCTCGACCATCTGGATAGCGGTGTGTATGCATATCTGCAGTGTAGTCTTCGCCTGAAACAGCTAGTCCCATCATTAATGGAGTTGCTGTAGCAATTTCTGGTGCATTGAGTACCCCTTTAGCACTTTCAATTGCTGCCATTACCCCAATTGAACCTTTTTCTACACCGTATTCCTTTTCTGCATTTTCAATATCTGTAACTAACTTTCGAATCATGTCAGCCGATTCTGTTTTTGGTAATCGAATGACGTCAACACCAGCTCGTACCATTGCTTTAACATCTTCATCATAAAAAGGTGTGTCTTGCCCATTAATTCTGACTACAATTTCTGCACCGCCAAAATCAACCGTCTTAATTGCGTTAAAGACTAACATTCTAGCAGCGTCTTTTTCTGTTAAAGAAACGGCATCTTCCAAATCAAGCATAATTGAATCAGCACCATAAATACCAGCGTCTTTTACCATTGCCGGATTATTACCTGGCACAAACATCATTGTTCGCCGCAAACGATTTTTAATGTAAGTCATTTATTGCAATACCCCCAATTCTGGTTTATCTGAAGTTTTAGTTGCTCTCTGCGCAGCTGCTAAAGTTCTAGCAGCAATCACACAGTCAAGAGCTCCTTTGTCAACTGCTTTAACTTTGGCATTATCAATACCATATTTCTCAAGGGTATCAGTAATGACCTTTTTAATTTGATCTCCATATGCCTTAATTACTTCTGAATCAAGGTCAATCTGAATGCCATCATCTCCTTTTGAAATCATAATTTGTATATCGGATGATTCCAAAGTTCCGGCAACTCCAGTAGTTTTAATTTCCATTAATATTCATTCCTTTCCTAATCCTAGTTTGTAACGCTTCTTTATTTGCACTAATAAATTGCATTGTGGAATTGGGTACAAAAGATGCAATTTCAGCTAGCTTATCTTCTTTTATTAGTTGCCTAACATATGTGGCTGTAATTACTTGTTCATTAGCTTGAAAACGATTAATGATCTTAACTTCTATTTCAGGATTAAGTATTGAACTTAAGCTTTGATTATAAAAACTAGTCGTTCGCGAGAATGGTTCTGTTCCCAAATATCTTCTTGTAATTGATAGACTAGGAGCAATAAAATTTTTAAAAACGTGTGCATCAATTTGGGTTTGCGTAGTTATTAGTTCATCAGATGATTTTAAAAAATACGCTGGGAACGTCGACTTAGAAACCATGTAGTCACCGCCACTAATAACTAACACATTTTTAAAATCGGCTGTCCCCTGCTTAACTAAGTTAACGCGCTCATCAGTCTTGAAAAGCGAAACATCCGTTTGTACAACAAATACATATACCAAGTCATTTTCCTTACTAGCAAGTTCCACTAATTGTTGGTGTCCTTTAGTGAATGGATTTGCATTCATCACTATTGCAGCAACTTTTTTGTTTTTTCCTTTATCAGGGTTAGGAATGTTTGACACAAAATTATCTATATTCGGCGTGCCACTTTCTAAAAAAGCAGCCTTGTCAGTTCTTGCTAATTCGTTAAATCCTAAATGAGAAAAACTTGCAGCATACTGTGCTTTAGTGAAAACAAAACTGTGATAGCACTTTATACTATACAAATATTGTTGTAGTGCAGTTACTATTTGACTGAAGCGTGCACCTTGGACTGCATTTTCATTAGTAACGGCAATGTACTTTAAGACGTTACCAGCTATACTACCAGTACCTACAAGCTTGCCATTGTCATCAATTAGACCAACTGTGTGATCAATCACGTTAATTTCACGTGAGCCAAAGTTATTTATGCCTTTAGAAACTAAAAAGTCTTGCCACTTTTTTCTTGTTTCAGGAATATTTAAATATAAATCAACAATTTTATCCGTAATTAGTCACATCCTAACCGCGTCATTAATCTACTTGGGTTAAAAATTCTGCTATTTTGTTATACATAAGTTGAGGTTGTTCAGCTTGAACAATATGCCCACAATTAGGTACAACAGCAGCAGTTATGTTGCTATTTAACTTTTCCATTTCATAAGCAAAATGATAGTCAAAAAATGGTGAGTTTTTACCAGCCAAAACTAACATTGGGGTTGTTAAGTTAGTGATTACATCGCGCCAATCTTGTTCAGCATGATTGATTCGACACAAAAAGTTGTTTTCAGGATAATAAGGATATTTCAGTGCTTCTTTTTTTGCTCTTTGAAACAAAGCATCATCAATATGTGTATAAAATCCTGAGCCAAAATCAATTTTTAAGTAATCGGGATAATTTTCCCAAGTCAATTCTTTAAAGCCAAATTGCCATGTTGAATCGTTGATCATTTTAGGTGGCTGATCAAGATCAACTAAAGCTCTAAAGCGCTTTTCTCCAAATAAAGAAATGTAAGCCCAGATTGTAGCTGCTCCCATAGAATTGCCAATCGCAATTATGTCAGTTAATCCTAGTTTCTGAATAAGTTCTTTAAGGTCTTCTGCATGGCGACTAATTCTTTGGCCTTTATATGTGCGTGCAGATTTACCTTGATTTCTTGGATCAACTATAATAAAGCGAAAATCATTTTTAAAAAGGTCAACGGCCTTTTCCCATAAGCGTGCAGACCCTCCAATTCCTGGAATAGCAAGAATTGGAGGTTTGTCAGCTTTAGTATCGTAATAATGGATCCTAATGCCATCATTAGTAATCAAATCTGCTTGATCAATCATTTACCACATTCCTATGATTTTCATCCATACGGTACCAATGACTCCAAAGATCAGTAGATACACGAGTCCTAAAATAAAGTTGAATTTCCACCATTCTCCCTGCTTAATATAGCCCGTCGTAGCTAGAATAGAAGCCGGACCATTGGCATAGTGAGTAGTTGAAGCATTAATGGCTCCAGTGAATGCAAGTAACATTGCTGAAAGAGCAAGCGGTGCTCCAGTTGCCACAGCAACTGAAAGAAATGGTAAGTATAAAGCCGTCATATGGGCAGTTCCACTAGCAAAGAAGTAGTGCGTATAGAACATTAGAATTACCAAAACTGCCAAAACAATTTCCCAACTTATACCGTGGAGACCCGTCTGAATTGTTTTGGAAAACCAGTCAATAAAACCAAATGATATAAGTTTACCGGCCATGAAAACCAAAATGGAAAGCCAAATCAAAATATTCCAAGCTCCAGTTTGCTTTAAGGCATCTTGCATGGTTAAAACGCCAGTTATTAAAAGTAAGCCAACTGCTAGAAAAGCAACAAAAGTAGAATCTAATTGTGGAATTTTAAAAATTCCTGATAACACCCATAAAATAATAGCTAATAAGAAAATGACAGACATGATTTTTTCAGGTTTAGACACAGGGCCCATTTCAGCTAGATGCTCGTCTGCCCAATTTTTAGCATCTGGAGTTTCTTTAATTTCAGGTGGAAATATCTTATAGATAATTAAAGGAATAACAATGGTTGCGATTAAAGCTGGGACAATTGCTGCCGTAAACCAGCTTATCCAAGACATTGTGTAGCCTTTTTGAACAGCCATTTGAGAAGCGACCATGTTAGGTGCAGCCCCCGTAATGAATAGAGCGGTTGAAATCACATTAGCATGAAAAGCAATAAAACTTAAAAATGCACCAATCTTTTTACGAGAGGGATCATTTGGTAATGAATCATAATCCTTAGAAATTGATTCCGTCACTGGCCAAACAACACCACCTGTTCGAGCACTATTGGATGGAATTAAAGCTCCTAAGACAATTTCCAATCCAGTGATAGCGTAAGCAATCCCAATTGAACGTTTACCAAAGCGTCTAATCATCCAATAGGCAATTCGATTTCCTAAGCCTG
Source organism: Lactobacillus sp. ESL0263 (assembly GCF_003692845.1). Classification (NCBI taxonomy): domain Bacteria; kingdom Bacillati; phylum Bacillota; class Bacilli; order Lactobacillales; family Lactobacillaceae; genus Lactobacillus; species Lactobacillus sp. ESL0263. The sequence continues at coordinate 574,431 of NZ_REHL01000004.1, forward strand.
TTTTACTAATGCCATAGGCCATGATAAAAGCCATTGCAATCAACCATGAAGCAGAATTGCTAAATGCACTCAAAATTCCGGCATTCACTGCACCTGTTTTAGGATTCACTTCATTTTGAACAGGAGCTAAACCAACTAAAACAGTCACAATTAAACCAATCAGCGTTGTACCACCAATTGGTAATGGTTTTGTGATACAACCCACAATGGTAGCAACAAAAATAGCAAACATTTCCCATGCTTGTACTGATAATCCACCAGGTCTTACAGGAGTAAGAAGCCACAAAATTGCTCCAATTACTACCGGCAAAATAAACCCTTTATAATTCACTTTCTCAAGAGTTTTCATAATTAGCCTTCTTTATATTTACGGGCGATAAATATCGTCGATAATCTGATAGTTTTTATTTTTCAGTTCATCATCTACCCAACTAATATTACCTGTACCATCATGGAAACTTGCTGCTTTAGCATTATCTTGTTTGTTATAGGCCTGAACCTCAGGCAGTAACTTTGCCGCCTTTTCGTGAGCTACTCTAACAACACCGTCTGCATCTCCAACAATCAAATCCCCTGGATTTACACTAATTTCGCCACAAGAAACTGGTACATTAATTTCTCCAGGTCCTTCCTTGTATGGACCATTTGGCGAAGTGCTGACAGCATAAATTGGCAAGTCCCAATTACGTAAACTGTCAATATCTCTCATAGGACCATCTACTACTACTCCAGCAACATGTCTTTGATCACGAAGCCAAGTCATCATAACTTCTCCAATAACAGCTCGAGTGTTATCACCTTCATTATCAATTACAATTACATCGCCTTCATGGCAGTACTTTAAAGCTGCATAAATGGTTAAATTATCGCCTGGCCGATTATGAACTGTAAAGGCTGGACCACACATTTGCTTTGTTGGTTTAGACATTAACTTAATCCGTGTAGCCATTGCCCCTTTACGATTCATACAATCAGCAATATTTGAGGTGGGAATATCACGAAAACCCATAATTACATCTTTGTCAGGTAACTCTCTTTTTAAAAAGATTCTTTTTCCTACTTGCATTTTGATCCTCTTTAATTAGTTCAATTCGATACCTTCTAGAACTTCTTGCATTTTATCAGCAGAATTAACCATTTTAGCTAATTCCTTATCTGATAGCTTAGTTTCAATCACATGACTAATTCCAGTACCATCAATCACTGTTGGAGTACCCAAATATAAGTCATGTTTAATACCATATTCACCATTTATAGGTGCTGATAGCGGTAAGACGATTGCTTTATTTTCCAAAATTGCACTAACTATTTTTGCTAGCATCATTGCAATGCCATAAAAGGTTGCCCCTTTACTTTTAATAATTTCCCCACCTTTCTGACGTATGTCACTTTCAATATTAGATAAATCTGAAAAATTAAGTTCATTATATTCGCTTAATGGTTTACCATCAACTACTGTTTCATCAAAGTTCTCAAATGAAGTGTCACCATGTTCGCCTAGCACAATGGAGTTAACGCTTTCCACAGATAAATTTAATTTTTTTGCCAGTTCTACTTTTAATCGAGCAGAGTCAAGCGATGTACCTGTACCAATAACTTTGTTCTTAGGAAAACCAGAAAGTTTTTGTGTCAAGGTCGTCAGTATATCAACTGGATTGGCAGAAACAACAAATATTCCATTAAATCCAGATTCTACGACTGGCTGAATAATACTTTTCAAAATTTTAACGTTCTTATTGACTAAATCTAATCTAGTCTCACCTGGTTTACGTGGTATACCAGCTGTAATAACTACAACATCAGCATCCTTTGCATCCGCATACTCACCTGCATGAATATTGCATGAACCAACAAATGGGGTAATGTCTTCAAGATCCATTGAATCGCCAATTGGTCTCTCCTTTACAACATCCGTAATTACTAATTCGTCAACTTGGGTACTTAGTAAAAGGTCATTTGCAAAAGTTGAACCAACTGCTCCATCACCAACGAGTAAAACTTTTCTTGACATAATTTAAAATCCTTTCAATTCTGGGTATGTAATCCTTTACAAAACATATTATAAATAAAGCCCCTCCTTTTTGCAATATTTTAAAAAAGTAATTTATTTTTTAAATTTATAAAAATGAAAGAGCTTTTTTATTTTTAAATAAAAAAATGCTTAGCATTAGGCTAAGCACTTTTTGGTTTAAATAAACTATTTATTATTTCTTACATAATCAGTCATCTGCATACCTGCTTGACGGCCAAAAATTACTGTTTCAGCAATTGAATTTCCACCAATTCGGTTATTACCATGAAGCCCACCGGAAACTTCACCAGCTGCATATAGGCCCGGAATCACATTACCGTCAGTATCTAAGACCTCAGTCTTCGGAGTGATATGAATTCCGCCCATGGTGTAGTGAATGGCAGGGTTAATGTGAATAGCAAAGAAAGGTCCCTTGGTAATTGAGCGATCCATTCCAGTAGTTCTGCCAAATTGAGCGTCATTCTTTTGATTAATAGCATCATTCCAAGTACCGACAGTTGCCTGAAGATTATCACCATCAACATCAATTGTTTGCGCAACTTCTTGTAATGTATCTCCATGGCTAACCAGACCAACATGATCATAAAATTCGACTGCAGTAAAGTTTTCTCTGATACCTTGATCAAATATTAGATATGCTCCACCTTCATGCAAATCATTTATTGCATTGGAAACAATTTTTCTAGTATTCATTTCGTTAACAAACCTTTTACCAGATTTATTAACCAAAATTGCTCCTTCACCACGTAAGCCTTCACCAATTAAATACACGTGATCAGTATCGGTCTGTGCAGTTGGATGAACTTGAATAAAGTCCATTTGTTCAAGCTGTGCATCAACTTCTTCAGCTAGTTTTAAGCCATCGCCTGTTGCTCCAGGCTGATTAGTAGTTTTAAAATCAACCAAATCAGGACGATACTTTTTGATAAGTTCTTTAGAAGAACCAAAACCACCACTTGCTAGTAAAATTGCCTTAGCATTTACTGTTTTAGTACCCGCAGGTGTTTCAACTTCAACACCAGTAACTCTTTGCTTATCAGCACGGATCAGTTTCGTCACTTTAGTATTGTTAAACACAGGAATATTTTCTTTTTGAATCTGTTCAAGCGCACCTGATACAAGATAATTACCTACTGGAGCCATTGAAGCGGGACGATGAGCTCTCTTTTTACTCATTCCACCTGTAATTGTCAGATTAGTTAATTCAATTCCGTGATCACTTAACCAATCAATTGCTAAAGCTGAGTGATCAACAAAATAGCGAAGTAGTTCTGGATCGTTCAAACGTCCCCCACCCTTTAACGTTTCCTCATAAAAGTCTTCTTTGTTATCAATGATACCTTCATTGATTTGAACAAGACTTTCAGAAGCATTCATTCCAGATGAAGCCCGATTAGTGTTACCACCAAGTTCAGGGTTTTTCTCAAAAACGGCTACTTTTAATCCTAATTCATTTGCTTGAATTGCAGCAGTAAGTCCTGCTCCACCCGCGCCAATAATTACAGCATCGTACTCATTGGCAATCTCAGAACTATCATTGGGTGTAAAAACAAATTTAGCCATCAAATTCCTCCTGTAAATTTAATCTTCTGGTTCTGTTCGATCAATATTAGTCATTTGCATGTAATCCATCCATTGATCGTATTGTTCCTCTGTTAACTCGCCACTCTTCAAAGCTGCTTCTTTAAGCGTTGTTCCTTCTTTATCTGCAGCTTGTGCAATCTTAGCCGCAGCATGATAACCAATATGAGGTGACAATGCAGTAACTGTCATCAATGAATTTTCTAGTAATTCATCCATCTTTTCTGAGTTAACTGTTAAACCAGAAATCATCTTATCAGCAAAGCCTTCAATTGTACCTGTCAAAATATCGCATGAATCCAAAAAGGCAGCAATCATGACGGTTTTAAAGACATTCATTTCGAAGTTTCCTTGTGAAGCAGCAAAAGTGATTGTTGTATCATTTCCAAAAACTTTAGCAGCAGCCATGGTCACTGCTTCAGCTTGAGTTGGGTTAACTTTACCAGGCATAATTGAAGAACCTGGTTCGTTAGCAGGAATGTTTAATTCATGATAAGCAGCTCTTGGACCCGAAGCTAAGAAGCGAATATCTTGCGCAATTTTAAACATATCTGCTGCTAGAGTCTTTAATGCTCCATGAACAACATCAATACCAGAATGATGAGCTAATCCCCAGAATTTGTTGGTCTTAACTTTGAACTCATGACCGTATACTTCGGATAATTTAGCAACAATTTTTTCTGTCATACCTGGAGCAGCATTCAGTCCAGTACCAACAGCCGTACCACCAATTGCTAATTCATATAAAGTAGGTTTTAACTCTTGAATGTATGATAAGTCATGTTTCAGAGCAGAAATATAGCCAGAAACTTCTTGCCCAAAGGTAATCGGAGTTGCATCTTGCAAGTGCGTACGTCCTACCTTTACAGTTTTCCAGTATTTATCTTGCTTAATCTTTAATTCGTCAATTAAATGCTGAATAGCTGGCTCTAACTTATCAAGTGCTTCAACAGCTACGATATTCATTGCAGTAGGATAAGTATCATTAGAGGATTGACCACGGTTAACATCATCGTTTGGCAAAATATTTAAGCCAGGGTGTAATTTATTAGCTAAATTGGCAACAACTTCATTAACATTCATATTGCTTTGAGTACCAGAACCTGTTTGCAATACGTGAAGTGGAAAATCTTTGCGCAGATCTTCATCACTTAATTGTAAAAGATGATCAACTGCATCTTCAATTGCTGCACCTTTTTCTTCTGGTTCATCGCCTACTTCTACATTTGACTCAGCAGCAGCCTTTTTCAGGTTTAAAAATGCACGAATAATTGCCAGCGGCATGAGTTCTCCACTTGGAAAGTTATTTCGACTTCTTTCTGTTTGGGGTCCCCATAATGCGTCCTTAGGAATTTTTACGGGACCAATAGTGTCACTTTCAACACGGTATTCTTCTTCGCTCATTTGCTTCTCCTTTTTAACTTATATTTCTATTTTAACTGAAAAATATTTCTTTCGCGACCTCACTATTTATGATACGCGTTATTTAATTTTTGTTCAATATTTTTCAAATTAAAGTGCTATCATTTTAATTATTTAAAAAGTGTATAAAAACAAAAAAGGCACCTTTCTCTAGTTGCCTTTTAATAGTTTTATATTCGGATTGTTTCCGCATTGATAGCCACAATCACAGTTGAAAGCGACATTAAGATTGCGCCAACTGCTGGTGGAAGAAGAATTCCAATTGGAGCTAAAACACCTGCAGCAAGTGGTAAGGCTATAATGTTATAGCCTGCTCCCCACCATAAATTTTCAACTGTCTTTTTCTGTGTGTTTTTAGCTAGCTTTAAAAAATTGATGATATCAATTGGATTACTATTAACCAAAACGACATCAGCGGAATCAATTGCAACATCAGTTCCTGTACCAATAGCCACACCGATATCAGCTTTTGCTAAGCTAGGAGCGTCGTTAATTCCATCTCCTACCATCATTACCTTATTGCCATTAGCTTGATACTTTCCGATAATTTTTTGTTTATCTTCTGGCAAAAGCCCTGAGTAAACTTCTGTAATTCCCAGTTTTTCTGCAATACTATCCGCAACATTTTCATTATCACCAGTTAACATTACTGGAATAATGTTTTGGGCTTTAAGTTCTTTAATTAGTGAAATTGCTGTTTTCTTGACTTGATCACCAACTGCAACATAGCCGAGCAGATTGGAATCCTGTAAAAGATAGCTTACCGTATAATCAGCAGCAGATATTTTAGGAAAATTATTAACTAAAGAACGAGCGGTTTTTTCATTGACTAATTGATAATATTTGCCATTAATTGTTCCAGTAACACCTTTACCCGAAACAGTTTTGCTATTTGATAACGGTAAAAGACTGATTTTATTTTCATCGGCAAATTGCAAGATACTCTTTGCAATTGGATGCGTTGAATCTTGTTCAAGCGAGGCAATTAATCTTAATACACCTTCCTTATTGATTGTTTGGTTTAGTGTATCAAACTGACGAACCTGAAATTTTCCTTCAGTCAGTGTACCCGTCTTATCCATTACAACATATTTAATTTTTTGACTAATACCAATTACATTGCGGTTTCGAATCAACAGTCCATTTTTTGCACCAATTGACATGCTTTTTGCATTTACAAGGGGAATAGCTAAACCTAATGCATGTGGGCAGGCAATGACTAGCACTGTAACCATCCGCTCCAGTCCGTTACTTATTCCTTTTAAACTAGTCCAGACAATTAGAGCAATGACACCAATAATTAGTGCTGCATAAAACAACCAACCGGACACGCGATCTGCTAAATTCTGTAAATTAGATTTATTCATTTGCGATGACTGAACTAACTTGTTTACGTTTGCCAAAAAGCCTGAGTTAGCTGAACTGGATACCTTAACTACAATTGTGCCGGAACCATTGATTGAACCACCGATCACTTTATCATTAACTTTGCGTGTTACACTTTGTGATTCACCTGTAACCAAGGATTCATTAATATCGCTGGAACCATTAATGATAATTCCGTCTAATGGTATGCTCTCACCTGGTTTAACTAAAACAATTGCATCCTTTTGTACACCGTTAATTGAAACATCTTTTGTCTGACCATTATCTTGAAGATGGACCTTATCTGGTAATAATTTAGCTAGGTCATTTACTGAACTATTTGCACTCATCATGGAAGACATTTCAATCCAATGACCTAATAACATAATTAAAATTAGGGTTGCCAACTCCCAGAAAAAGTCCATTACCTGATTTTGATTATGTAAGATATTGTTTTCAACAAAAGCATAGATACTATAAACATACGCCGTAACAATACCAAGGGAGATTAAGGTCATCATTTCAGGTCTTTTTGCTTTTAACTCATAAAAAGCACCTTTTAAAAATGGTTCGCCACCATAAAAGAATAGGATAGTTGCAAAAAGAGCTACTATCCATTCAGAACCGTTAAAAGAAAATTGAAAAGGCAAACTAATTCCCATTGCTGGTGATAAAAACAGTATCGGTAATGCAAGCACTAGAGAAATCCAAAATTTTTGTTTCAGATTTCCCATGTCCATCATCTGATTTCCGTGCATCATCATGTTTCCACCACTCATTTGCATTGATGAGTGGTGCATTTTTGTCCCAGACTGAGCACTTTTATTTTTACCTTGATTGCTCATATTCATATCGTTCAAAATAATCAGCCCCACTTCTTTTTACATCAATTTAATTAACTCTTTAAGTTAAATCTACTTTTATCAAGCAGTGATGTCAAAGAAGAGGCTCTAAAAGTTGAACTATATGAATTGTTATGCATCTTGCAATTTAGCTTTGTGATAAAAGTGAACAGCAAAACCAATAGCCAGCCCAAGAACAGTTGGAATAACCCAATCCATACCAATGTCTGAAAATGGTAAGAAACGATATTGAATCGATTTTAGTGCTAATGCCCAGCCCTGTTGACTAATTGCTGGAGGAAATGACGCAAGCATATCAAAAACAGCTGGAATTAGTGTTAACCCAACTCCCCAATAATAAACAACTGGATCATGATCAAAAAGAGTACCTGAAATTGACAAAATAATTAAAACCATTGCAATCGGATATAAAAACATCAACATTGGTGTGGACCAAGCAATAATCGTATCTAAGCCAAAGTTAGCCGTTATAAAGGAAACAAATGTCATGATAGCAAGCCATGCGTGATAGCTAATCTTTTTGAAACTACGGTGAAAGTCTTGCGCAAATGCTGCAATTAAACCAACAGCAGTAGTCAAACATGTGAGTGTAACTAGAGTTGCAAGAAGTGCATGGCCAACATCCCCTAAATAATAAGTAACGATTTGATTAAACGTTGTTCCACCCTCGGGTGCAATTTTAAAGTGATTTAATGTAGTTGCACCTAACCAAATTAAGCCGATATAGATAACCCCGATCGCACTTGTAGCAATCACACCCGCTCTCGCGGTTACCTTAGCATTACTCTTAGCAGATGTCTTACCTAATTGATTAACGGCAGACACAATCGTATAACCAAAAGCAAGACCAGCTAAAGCATCCATTGTGTTGTATCCTTGCAGGAAACCGTTAAAAAATGGCATTGTTTGATAAGCTGCCGTAGCACTTTGATTTTTAGCTGCGCCCATTGGCGAATGAGCTGCAAGTAAAAATACCGAGAATAATAAGACTAGAAACAGTGGGTTTAAAACTTTTCCAATACTGCTTAAAATGGTTGATTGCTTATATGCAATGATAAAAGCTAAAATAAAGAAAATAGCCGAAAAAATTAATAAACTAATTTTCGCATATTTTTGTGGCAGCACTGGTGCTAACCCGACCGAAAATGAAATGCTTGCAGTACGTGGTGTTGCAAATAATGGTCCTAGCGTCAAATGAATTAAAACCATAAAAATCAATGCAAATTTAGGTCCTAAGGGCTTTCCAATATCATAAACACCTTTAGCATGACTAGCACTAATCGCTAAGACAGCCAGTAAGGGCAACAAAACTGCTGTCACTAAAAAGCCAAAAGTTGCCATCCCCCAATTTGCTCCAGATAATTGGCCTAAATGGATTGGAAAAATTAAATTTCCAGCTCCAAAAAACAAACCAAACAATAAAGAGGCGACTACTAAGTATTCCTTCCAACTTAATGGCTTTTTATTAATATCGTCTTTAAATTCTTCCATTTTACTCTCCTACCTTTTCATATTTCTGTATGTCTTCAATAGATGCCTACTTTAAAAAATACTTTTCATTTCTCTCACTTTCTAGCATGTACTTTAGCTTTGAACTTTGTAAAAACCAATAAAAAAAGCACCCTGATTTTCATCAAGGGTGCTTTAGCACGGTACCACCTATTTTACCAACGAACAAAATGTCGTTAGGTCACTTCACGTACGGCATAACTGCGATACGCTAACACGATAATGGGTGTCACCAATATTAGCTACTAAAATTCACCATATAGCTCAAAGTTACTTTCAGACTACTCTCACGGTTCATTTTCAGCAAACAGAACTCTCTAATACGCTTTAAATAATCTTACTCTTCTTTTCATTGCTTTTTATATTAATTATATTTTAATTATTGTCTTATTTTTTGTCAATAATTTTTTTGTTTAGCTCACGATTTTCGTCCCGTGCATTTGATCAACATCGAGCTCTCTAGCTACTTTAGCTATGTTTTGAGCAGTTATTCCACCGCCAGGAAGAATTTCAATTTTATTTTTAGCCCAATTAATAATTTCTTTTAAGTGAGGGTAATTATCGGAAATAGTTTGCTCTAAACTGCCCCCGTGCGTCAAAATGCGTTTAACTTTTTTAGAGCTTAACCAATCAATAGCATTTTGTTGCTGATTCTCAGCTATCTCGTCAAAAGCCATATGCATTACAACTTCCAAATCTAGGATATGAGCCAGTTGAATCAATTTATTCATATTTTCTTGATCCAGGTCACCATTCATATCAATACACCCAAAAGTAACACCGTCTGCTCCTGCCAGTGAAGCCATTTCAATATCTGAAAGCATAATGGTTATTTCATCTTTTGTATAAACGAAATTGCCTGCTCTAGGTCTAATCATTACCACCACTGGGACATTCAAGTTATGCGCATATTCCACGACTTTTTTAGTTACTCCAAATGAGGGTGTCGTACCACCAACAGCCAAATCATTATTAAGTTCAATTCGGTTGGCTCCTGCAGCAATCACTTTAGGTACATTAGTAAAATTTTCAACGCAAGCTTCTTTTAACATTCTCTATCTTTTTCCTTATAGCTTAGTCAATTGTTGACTCTGTTCTTTTTTGGTAATCTGCCAACCATTTTTTTGTCATTGGGAAAATTTTAGTCCTATCTTTTGCCGTCGGTTGAGCAATCATGATTTTTGCCTCATGCTCATTATTAGAAACACAAAAAGCAAACTCAACATTTGTTGCAACTCCCCATTCTCCTTTAGAGTTTAAGGCAATCAACGAAATAGCATCACAACTTCCATAACGATCCTTTAAAGTTTTAGCAAAAGAAAACAGTGCCTGATCACATGCATTTTGAGGTGACTGTCCCTCGGCCATTTTACGAACAATCTCGTAGGACAAGCATCCCTTCATAATATCCTCACCTAGTCCAGTTGCAGCAGCAGCACCAACTTGGCTATCAGCATAAAAACCTGATCCAGATAAAGGTGAGTCTCCAATACGCCCATCTTTTTTCATAAATAAACCAGATGTAGATGTTGCGGCTGCCATCGAGCCTTGCTGATCAAGCGTTACCGCACCAACTGTATCGTGGCCATCATAGGCACGGAGTTGCTCCTGTTGATTAACATTTAGACGCTCTTGCCATTCTTTTTTGGCTTTTTCTGTTAGCATATTAGTCATTTCAAAACCATTTTTGGCAGCAAACTTCGTTGCGCCATCACCGACTAAGAAACTATTAGTTTTATTTTCACTTAATTTCCGCGCCACTGAAACGGCATTTTTAACATTTTCTATTGAAGCAACTGATCCTTGCGCAAATGTATCGCCATCCATAAAGCCAGCATCCATTTGCACTATGCCCTCTTCATTCGGCAAGCCGCCAAAACCAACAGATTTGTAGTGTTCATTGTTTTCTACAACATTAATTAATTTTTCAACTGCATCACCAGCATTAATTCCTTTATCTAAAAGTATACTAGCTTCACTTAAGCCATCAAATGACATTCTCCAGGTTGATATTGCTGCCCAAGTCATAATTTTCCTTCCTTTACCATTTCTTATCGTTAATCTTATACTAGGCCTAAAATTGTGACAAGCACTTACAGAATACAAAACCAAAGTAAAAAGATTCTAAGCATCTTATACCAGAAGCTTAGAATCTTTTTAATTACCACATTCCAATTACTTTAGTCCAAATCAAACCGCCACCAAGCCAAATGACGTTTAATATTACACCAATGATCGCACTCAACTTCCACCAATCTTTATTTGATACATAACCAGTTGAAGAAAGAAGTGCTGCGGGACCAGCTGAATAACTTGAAGTCGATAGGTAAAGTGAGCCATCTAAAGCAAGCATTAATGCAGCCATAACAGGTGGAACACCGGCTCCGATTGCAATCGACAAAAAGCCAGCGTATAGTGCAGAAATTTGTGTAGAAACACTTGGGAACAAATAGTGTAGATAAAAGTAGGCTAAAAATAGAATTACTAAAACTACAATCCAGTTCATTCCGTGTAAGGCACTGCCCAATGTTTTTGAGAACCATGGGAAGAAACCAAGAGTCATTAGCTTTTGTGACATTAACATGATAATTGACAACCATGTGAGAATATTCCAAGCAAAGCTTTGGCCTAGAATGTCTTTAACATTAATTACTCCAGAAATTAGCAAGAGCGCAACTGCAATAAAACTTACCAATGTTGCATCAATTCCAAACTCTGGACCAACTAACCATAATGCAACAGAAAGGATGAAGACTATACCCATTATTTTTTCTGCTGTGGTCATTTTCCCAAGTTCTTTTAACTTAGTGTCTGCCCAATTGTGTGCATTAGGAGTTTCTTTAATCTTAGGAGGATAAATTTTGTACAAAATAAATGGAACAACAAGCAATGAAATTAACCCGGGTACAATTGCTGCTAAAAACCATTGCATCCATGAAATCGAAACATTTTGCGTTTTAGCAATTCCTAAAGCAACCATGTTTCCTGCTAAGCCAGTTAAAAAACATTGTCGAGGTTACAATATTTACTTCGTACTCGTTAAATACTAAATATGAACCCATATCACGCTGTGTACCTTTTTTAGGATCAGATCCCATTTCCTTAGAAAGATTGTCAATAATTGGGTACATAATTCCATTAACCCGAGCGTTGTTACTTGGTATACCTATAGCTAAAACGGTTTCCACCAAGGATAAGGCATATGCCAAGCCTAGTGTTTTCTTACCAAAGGTTTTGACGAAAAAGTAAGCAATTCGTTTACCTAAACCCGACTTAATAAATCCAGCTGCCATAAACATACACATTGCAACCATCCAGGCAGTAGAATTTCCAAAACCTGCTGTGACTTCTTCCATTTTAAAAATACCAGTTAAGGTAGCAATAACAATTGCAATGATTGTTGTTGCCATCATTGGTAATGGCTTAGTCACACAGGCGACAATTGTTCCAATAAAAATAGCAAAGAGGTGCCATGCTTGTACACTGATAGCAGCAGGCTTTAAGGGTGTAAGAAGCCACAGACCTATCCCTATTACAAGTGGTAAAATCCACTTTTTCCATTCAAACTTATCTAACATATTTTTTCTCCTTAACAATTTTATTTTGCTTTACTAATTGCAGCCTTAACGGCATTCTTTAAGGCCTGAGTAGTAGTTGAAGCTCCAGAAACGGCGTCAACTTCGACTGAGTTTTGCTCTACCATTTCTTGTGGAACACGCTTAATTGCAACTGCGCCTATTCCTTCAGTTTCGTGATTTTCTAGGACTTCAACATTTTTAATTGTTTGGTTTTCATATGTGACGCGAACTAAAACACGACCGCCAATACCTGCCTCTGAAGAACCTATATACTGATTCTCCTTTAGACTAATTTGATCTTCCTTATTTCCATCTATTAAGTCATTAATTCGTGGTACAGCATTTTCTATGGTTATCTTTTCTTTGTTCTTCGTCATTCTTGCAGCGTTTTCTCCAGCTATTTGGCCAAAAATCAAGCACTCAGCAAGGTTGCCACCTCCTTGATAGCTATTGGCACAAATGCCACCTAGTTCACCAGCAGAATAAAGCCGTTTGATAGGTTGACCATCAATCCCAAGAACCTGAGCTTTTTGATTATGCTCTGGACCACCTTGAGTATTCAAAACAGCTGGAGCCAGCTTAATTGCATAAATTTTTCCTGTTAAATCAAAGCATTCCATACTTTCTGGCGCACGATTAAATTCCAAGTCTATGCCTTCTTTAGCAAATTGATTGAATTTCTCAATGGTTTTTTCCAGGTTATCTGAAGGTACTTCGATCTCGGACGCTAATTTATCGACAGACTCAGCTTGAATTACTTTTTCAAAGAAAGTTTGATACTTTAGCTTGCCAGTTTCTTTTTCTTCCATGAATTTATCATATTGCTTCTGGTCAAAAACAAGCCACGCATTATCAAAAGCATGGGGCAATAAGTACTCGCCATGTTCATATATATGTCCATGACGATATTTTGCATCTTCCCTCATAAAACGACTGCCATCATTAGCGACCGCAAAAATAGAACCAGACTTAACATTTTGCCAACCACTAATTTGACGTCCACGTTCATTCTCGCCTTCGGCAATGACATAGCTAGGAACAATACCAAGAGACTCATAATTACTCATGTGCCACATCTTTGCCCCTACATCAGCAGCCATTTTAATACCATCACCATTATTGTATAGCGTTCCTAATGGAGTTAATTTTTTGACATGTAGATAATCTTGCTGCATTTGTGTATTGTTTTCGAAACCTCCAGTAGCAAGAATAACTGCCTGTTTAGCATGAATGTAATAGTCTTTATGATTGCGACTAATGATGACACCAGTAATTTCCTTATCGTTGGGATTTTGGATAAGTTCCATAGCTCTAGAATTTAGCCAAACGTCAATTTGCTCTGAACGGTCTATAACTTTTTTCCGAATTTCCTGCCATAACCCAGCGTCAAAGTCGCGATTATGAACTAAAGCAAAATCAAATGTTTCCGCACCAGAAAATTCAGGATACTCACAAAGTTTGTTTTTCTTAGCTAAATGATCTCCTAGCTGATAATCTTGTGACCAAATAAAGGGTTTAATTCCTAAATACTTTTCGAAATATTCAGGCATTTTAGTGAAGCCATCAAGGTATACTTGCATTGTTTCTTTATCAACTTTAAAAGGTTTTGCTAACTGGTCGTAGTAGTCGCCAATCTTCTGCCGATCGTGTGCCATTGCCACATGTTGAGCAGAATAACGAGTATTTCCTCCTTCATGTCCATATGGTGCAGCATCAACTAGTAAAACACTCGCTCCTTGATCAGCTGCAAAACGAGCTGCTGTTCCACCGGCACCACCAAAACCTAAGACAATAACATCATAAATTCCGTTCCACTTAATTTCTTCATTACTTTTCATTTTTTATTCTTCTTTATTTTCCTTAGCATTGGCAATAGCTTTGTCTACCGCCTCTTTAAATGCCGCACTTGTTGTACTTGCTCCACTTATTACATCAACATCTGTAGTCTGATTCTGCATCATTTCTTTTATAAGTAGAGGAATTGCTTTTCCACCCAAAGAAGGTGTCTCATGCTCTTGAAGGGTTTCAATTTGAGCTATTCTGCCCTTTGCCATAGTAACTCGAACCACAATTGGTAAATCATTGATACCGTTAGTACTAATACCAATACCTTGGTTTTCTTTTATTGCATAATCATTTGTTGAAATATGAGCATCTGATTCTAAATCAGGCTTTTCGGATGCACTTGTTGAGACAGTAAAAGTTAGAGATTGTCTCTTAGGCCAAGCTGCATTTTCACCTGCAATTTTGCCTGATATAAGTAAATCAGCAATACTATTAGCACCAATATATTTAGTAGCAAAAATGTCACCCAATTCACCGGCTTCATACAAATGCGGAATAACATTATTTTCTAAGTCCAATACTTCACATTTCTCATTGCGGCGTGCACCGCCATGTGTGTGTAAAATGTTATGACGAATAGGAATTGCATAATATGGTCCAGCACTAAAAGCACGCATTGTTTGAATATTTCGGTTTAGAAACATGTCGCGCTTTGGTTCGCTGACTAAAAAGTTAAAATCTTCGACTGCTTCTTTTAGTTTTGGCGCTTTGATTTTTGCAGCTAACTCTTCAATTGACTTTGCTTTAATAGCATGAGCTATGAGTTCCTTAATCTGATCAGCATTTGCAGATTTATCATTTGCCAGTTGATTGAACTGCATTTGGTCCATAACAATATGTGGGTGATTTTGGTTCGGTAACATAATCCAGTTACCGTGGTTATATTTATAACCATGACGATCTTCTTCGTCCTCGCGGTAATACCTGGTACCATCATCACCAGCTACGAAAATACTACCGTTAAATAGACTTTTCCAATTGATCATGTAGGCGAACTTTTCTCGTGGTAGCCCCTCATTTAGTGAAAATCCATGTGAATCGTAATTAGACATATGCCAAAGTCGTGCCCCAACTTCAACAGCTAAATCAATTCCTTTTCCTCTGTTATATAAAGTGCCAATTGGAGCTAAAGAACCTTGTCCCAAAAAATTCTGAATCATGTCCTGATTGTTTTCAAAGCCACCACACGATAGAACTACACCATTTTTGGCAGCAATATTTCTATTAATTCCTTGACGCTTAATTTGCACACCTACAATCGTCTTAGTTTCAGAATCTTGAATTAAGTGCTCTGCCGGACTTTCAAACCAAATATCAATCTTGTCTAAGCGATCATATACTTTTTCCCGTAACAGTTTCCAAAATCCGCCATTATACATGCCAGTTGTCATGCTTTGTGAACGCATAGTATCTGCATGCTGATATTCTGGATATTCTCCCTTTGGTCTTCTTCCGGTATATTGTGCTTCAATCCCAAAGTATTTTTCCGAATACTCTTTCATTTGTAAAACATTATTTACAAATGTGTCTAAATCTTTTGGATCATACTTAAATGGGTAATATGTCTCTTTATAATACTCACGAAGATCGTTAAAATTATCACTCCAAGCAAAGGCACCACCAGCGTAGCGTGTATTGCCACCTTCGTGGCCTTCAGGAGCTGAGTCGATCAGTAAAACATGTGCATTATTATCTGCAGCAAATCTAGCCGCACCCGCACCTGCTCCTCCAAAACCGATAACGATTACATCATAAATGGCATCCCACTTAATAGCCGAGTCATAAATCATGTACTTACCTGCTCTTTCTAATAAATTCTTTACTTGGAAATATATTCTTAATAAAAAACCAAGTCCAATTTATTTTTAAGATGATTTTGAGCAAATAAATCAATTAAAGTAAGCGCCCGATAAGGAATAATTGCAATTTCTTCTTAAGTTTAATATAATCAAAAAAGATGGGATTATAAAAGTTATTGATTAATAGTAGGAGATAAATATGAACGAAAAAGATCTTCTATACTTTTGTAAATTAGTAGAAACGGGTAATTATACAGCTACTGCTGCCCTCTTTGATGTAACCCAACCAACTATCTCAATGGCAATCAAGCGACTGTCTGATAAATTTGATGACCCGCTTATTTTGCAAAAAAATAGAAAGAGTAAAATCACTTTAACTGATGCTGGTGAGCTTCTTTATGAAAAAGCCAAAATTTTATTACAAGATATTTCCAGTATCAATTATGATGTTAAGCATGCTAGCGACAAGAAAATTCGCTTAGCTTTTTCTGGTGAAGCTGGTAATTCTTATATTGCCGATATTATCATGAAATTTTATCAAGCAGGTTTAACCGACTTGATTGATACCAATATTGAACGCTCAGCTGATGCTTTCTCTGATTTGACTAACGGGGATGTTGACGTGGCAATTTATTCTTGGATGGTGCCAATCAACGATCCTGAGTACTTTGTCCATAATTTAAATCGAACTGAGTTAGTTATTATTACCAGTGAAGCCGATCCTTGGAAGGATGTTCACCAAATCAGCGCATCTGATTTACGTAATCGCAAGTTTGTTGCTCGTGGTCGTGGTTATTTAACTAGAGAATGTCTGGAAGAAGTTGGCAAATTAGGTAATTTTAATCCTAATGTCATTTACACTGCGCAAACAATGCAAACGATGATTGATTTAGTCAAAAGAGATGTTGGTATTGCTCTTGCAATGGAAAGTAGTCTTAAGGACCAAACAGGTGTACACGTTATCAGACTGAAGCCAGGACAAAAATTATATGCCTATATGCAAATTGCAATGCGCAAGAGCTTCGTACCAAACAAATATCAGAAAAAAGGAATTGACATATTGCGACACTTTAAACCTTAGTTTTTAAAGAGCAAACAAAAAAGCACATGACCTAGTTAAGAAGTCATGTGCTTTTTTTAATTGTTAAGCTAACACATTAAATAATGAAGCAGCAAGTGCCCCACCAACTAATGGTGCTACAATTGGAACCCAACTGTAAGCCCAGTCTGATTGTCCCTTGTTAGCGATTGGCATTAATTGATGAGCCAATCTAGGACCAAAATCACGTGCTGGGTTTAAAGCAACACCAGTAGGTCCACCAAGTGATAAACAAACTGATGTAATTAAGAAACCAGCTAGTAACGGATTCAAACCAGCAGCTAAGTTACCATTAGTCAATGCCAGCAATCCGTATACTAAAACGAAAGTAGCAATTGCTTCAGTGAAAAAGTTCCATGCATAGCTTCGAATTGCTGGAACTGTAGCAAAAGAACCTAAAATTGCTTCTTGATCATCTGTTTCTTTCCAGTGTGGATAATAAGTTAACCATACTAAAATAGCTCCAACAAATGCACCCAGTACTTGTACCAAGAAATAAGGTAAAACTGAAGACCAAGGCAACTTATGGGCGATTGCCATTGAAAGGGTAACTGCAGGGTTATAATGTCCTGGACATAACCAGCGAGCACTATAGACGCTGAACGCTACAGCAAATCCCCAGCCAAAGGAAATTACAATCCAACCTGCCCCTTTTGACTTAGACTTGTTTAAATTGGTTCCAGCACAAACACCGTCACCAAGCAAAACAAGCATTGCAGTTCCTAGAAATTCACCTATTAACTGCATAGACAAACTATTATTCATTTTTCTTCTCCCACTTTTTTTATTTCTATAAATAAAATTTATAGAATGATATACTTCACAAATATATAGTATTGCATTGCCGTTACTTTGTAAACAAAATTTTGTATTGTGAAAGTATGTACTTGGAATTCACATGCATATTCTATACAAAATCAGAATAAAAAAAGGGTACCTATCTAATAGGTACCCTTTTCAAGAGCGAAAAATTAGCCTGAAATAACTTTGCCGCTCTTGTGATCTAAAACTGACCATTTAATGTATTGTGAATCTGAAAACGCAACATATTTAACACCTTTAATTTTCTTGGTCTTAAAGACTGTTATTGTTTTACCCTTTGGCACGTAAACACGAGTATTGCGCTTTCCTTTACTGTTATAAACGAAAGCATTCTTCTTTACTTTATACTGAACAGCCTTAAAGAGCACAACATTATTAACCTTGATGTACTTACCCTTTTTATTGTTATAGCCGATTAAGACTTTACCATCTGATGTCGTAACACCAGATACACCAATAAGTGTGCCCTTCTTTAATTTAGCATTCTTAACACGCTTACCTTTAGCATCGTATACATAAGAATTTCTAGTCAACTTGGCATACTTACCATTTAGGCTCATAGCCTTGTTTAAGTCAGCTGAGTTAATTGGCTTTGAAGTTGATGGATTAGTAGTACCAGTAGCAGGCGTCTTTGAGGTATCAGTTGTTCCACTAGCAGGAGTTTTTGAAGTATCGGTAGTTCCAGTTTGACCTGTAGTAGGAGTCTTTGAAGTATCAGTTGTGCTTGTTTGACCTGTTGAAGGAGTATTTGTGGTAGTACCCTTTTGATCTGCAGTATTATTTGTGGTAGTTGATGTTGGGTTTGGATTAGTAGTTTCTGCTGCCAAAACTGGAGCAGTTGCACTTAAACTAACGGCAATTGAAGCTGCACCAACTAAACTAAATAGCGTTTTTTTGTTCATATTTACACCTCATTGATAAAATAATCTTATTAGAAATAATTTTACTACATTAATTGAATTAATTCTTGTATTTAGAATAATTAAAATTTTTATACTATGAATGTATCTCTTATTATTTTGCTTTATACTAGGAAGGTAACTTCATTTACAATTTTTATTAAGGAAGATTTTATATGAAACAGCGAAAATCCAGTCCAATTGAAATTTTGGTCACAATTGACCAAAACTATCTTAAGCCCCTTGAGGTAATGATGTATTCCGTCAGACTTAACAATTTAGACCAAGATTTCCGCGTTTGGCTGATTCACGATAACATCGATGACTCTGCCCTAGCTGGACTTGAAAAGTTTTGTGAACAAATTAATGTTAAGCTCGAAACTGTAGCAATGAACCAAAATATTATTTTCCCAGATTCATTACTTAACTTACATGATTATCCTAAAGAAATGTATTTCCGTCTTCTTTCGGGACAAGTTTTACCAGATAATCTACACAGGGTTATTTATCTAGATCCTGACATCTTGGTTATCAACTCAATTAAGCCTCTATGGGATCTAGATCTTCAAAATAAAATGTTCGCTGCTTCTGTCCATGAAGGTCTAACAGATATTATGAGCTCGATTAATAATATCCGACTTGGGACAACAACCGGCTATTTTAATTCCGGCATCATGCTAATGGATTTGGATCAGATGAGACAAAAGGTAAACATTGAAGATATTACAAAGGCAATCGAAGAGCATCATGATTCCTTAATCTTGCCTGATCAAGATATTCTAAACTACCTTTACGGTGAGGACATTTTGAAGATACCTGAAACCCGCTGGAACTATGATGCAAGAGCCTATTCTGTGTATCTCACTCGAAGTACAGGCGAATACAACACCGAATGGGTAATGGAAAACACCAGTATTTTACATTTTTGCGGCAAACCCAAACCATGGCAAAAGGAAAAACACTCAAGATTCAAAGCACTGTATTTAAACTACCAACAAATGACCAATCGTGTTCTTAAACAAATAAACTAACGACAATATTTGCGTTTTTCTATTGAAGGACACAGGAACTGTGCTAAAATATAAAAAGTTGCGAAATATCAAGCGACACAAAGCATTTCGTCATTTATGTATGATTTTTTTCAAAATTGTCGAATTGTTTAAAAAATTTATAGAAAAGAGAAGAAAATATGGCTTCAATCAACAAATCTGAACTTACTAAAGAAGTTTCAGCAAAAACTGGTCTTAAGCAAAAAGACGCAGAAAAAGTGATCGATTCTTTAATCGAATCAATCAAGGATAACCTAGCTAAAGGTGAAAAAGTTCAAATCATCGGCTTTGGTTCATTTGAAGTTCGTGATCGTGCCGAAAGAAAAGGTCGTAACCCACAAACTGGTAAGACTTTGACTATTCCTGCTACTAAAGTTCCTGCATTCAAGCCAGGTAAAGCTTTAAAGGATGCCGTAAAATAATTACTTATTTCTTAAATAAAAAACAACAGGCAAAACTGCCTGTTGTTTTTTTGTTGTTTATTTTTATTTATAGTTAGTTTATCTATTTTGGTGGTTTAAATGTTTAGCTAAGAAATCACCAATAATTTGAACAATAAAAATCAAGATTACGACTAGTAAAGTTGCAACGAATGTAACATCATTGTTAGACCTCTGATAACCGTAAGAAATAGCTGTGTTTCCTAGTCCACCTGAACCGATTGCACCTGCCATTGCCGTTAAACCAATTAAACTAATTATAGTTACAGTTGAGACTCTGGCTAACTCAGAGCGCGCTTCGTTCAGATAAACATTGAAAATAATATCCCAAGTTGTTGCACCTAAACTTTGTGCAGCTTCAATCTTACCCTGATCTACACTTTCTAGAGCAACTTGAACCTGTCTAGCATAAAAAGGAAAAACTCCTAAAGATAATGGCACAAGTGCAGCATTCATTCCAATTTGGGTTCCAGCAATTATTTGAGTTACTGGAGCAATAAAAGCTAGCAAGATAATAAACGGGATTGCGCGAAAGATGGAAACGATCTTATCACAGAGATTGAACCAGAATTTATTTGGTTTAACACCGTTTTCTTTAGTCAAAACAAGGACTACCCCAAAGACGATACCTAGAATTCCCCCAAAAATTGCTGACCAAAATGTCATGAACAAAGTTTGATATATACTGGATGCCCAGCCAGTATCTCCAGTCCAACCTAAATTAATTACATTTGGAAAAACTTTATTAAACCAACTACTCATATAAGTCACCTTTCTCATTTAACCGCGTAACTGCAACCTGTTCTTTCTCTAGAAATTGAACAGTTTGTTGCTGCTTCTCATTGTCTCCTTTAACTAAGACCAGCAATGTTCCAATTGGCTCATCGTCTAACAATTCGACGTTACCATAAAGCATACTTGCTTCAACGCCAATTTCTCGGTAAAGATCAATGATAATAGTTTTGGTAACATTGGCGACACTATAAATAAGTTGGTAAATTGCCTCTTGATCATTTAGATTACTTAAATTGAGTGATTTAAGAGTATTAATTACTTCCAGTGATCCACCAACAAAACTCTTGGTTAGAGTATTTTTCGGATGAAGAACTACGTCTCTTAGGTTACCTTTTTCGATGATTTCGCCTTGTTGCATTACCGCAACTTTGTCACATATTTTCTTGACAGCACTCATTTCATGAGTGATTAAAACAATTGTTAAATTAAGTTCATCTTTTAATTTCTTTAGTAAATCCAAAATTTGTTGGGTATTTTGTGGATCAAGTGCACTAGTTGCCTCATCAGAAATCAGAATATCTGGTTCATTGGCTAATGCGCGAGCAATCGCCACACGCTGTTGTTGTCCACCAGAAAGTTGAGCTGGATAGAATTCAGCTTTTTCTTTTAAGTCAACCAATTCCAGCAATTTCAATGATTTTTCTTCAACCTCATTGTCTTTTAAACCAGAATGCTTCAAGGCAAAAGCGACATTTTCAACAACAGTAATTTCATTTAAAAGGTTAAAATTTTGAAAAATCATTCCAATTTTTCTTCGAGCTAATTGCAAGTCCTTATTAGAAATAACTTGCTTACCATCTTTAATAAAATCAGTGCCATTGACTTTGATATTACCGCCACTTGGTTTTTGTAACAGATTAATTGTTCTAACCAATGTCGATTTACCAGCACCAGAGAAGCCAACAACTCCGTATATATCGCCTTTTTCTATTGTCAAATTGACATCATGAACAGCGTGCACAACCTCTCTTTTCTTATCAGGAAAATCCACATTAACATGCTGTAATTCAATAATACCCATACAAATCTTCTCCATTCGTTAAAGATGACTAAAACTTGATATCCCAAGCAGTTTTTTGCATGTCACCGTAATATTTCTTATCCAAACGCTTTGTTTCTTCGGTTTGGTAAGCCTTAACAACTGCTAAGTAGTCCTTCTTCTTTTC
Source organism: Lactobacillus sp. ESL0263 (assembly GCF_003692845.1). Taxonomy (NCBI): domain Bacteria; kingdom Bacillati; phylum Bacillota; class Bacilli; order Lactobacillales; family Lactobacillaceae; genus Lactobacillus; species Lactobacillus sp. ESL0263. The sequence continues at coordinate 596,695 of NZ_REHL01000004.1, forward strand.
TTCACCTTTACGAGCACAAATGATGTTAACCCATTTTAATGAGTCTTTATTAACTGGCTCAATGAAAATTGTTTGTTTCTTACCTAAGCCTGCAGGACGAGCGAAGTCATTGTTAACGACCGCTGCGTCAACTGAATCAATTACACGACCACATTGGTCTGCTGCTACTTCTTTAACCTTAAGTTTCTTAGGGTTCTTAACGATATCAGCTACTGTTGGTAATTTCTTACCCTTAGGTAAAGTAATCAAACCAGCATTCTTTAAAACGAAAAGTGCACGAGATTCGTTACTTGCATCATTTGGAACTGCAATTGTTGCACCATCTGGCAGGTCACTAAGTTTATGATACTTCTTAGAATATAATCTAATTGGATTAATTTCTGTTCGACCAATTGCTACAACGCCACCATGGTTTGACTTGTTCCAAGCATCTAAAAATGCGTAATGTTGGAAAGCGTTCAAATCAATATCACCGTTTTTGACAGCCTTATTAGGTTGAGTATAATCAGTAAAATTCTTAATTTTAACAGTTACGCCGTATTTCTTTTTTGCTGTAGCTGCAACGTGCTTCCAAATATCCTGTTTGGGTTTTGTTTCACTGACAATTCCGACCGTTACAACATGGTTACTACTCTTTTGATTATTTGGTTTAGGACCAAAGCTAAACCAACCTATCACGACAACGATAATTGCGACTATTACCCCAATGATAATATTTCTATTTCTCTTCTTCGACATTAAAAAACCTCCAAAATAAACTAAAAAAGCACCCGTCCTATCTATAAGGACGAGTGCTTCGCGTTACCACCTTTAAATTATTTATCACTCACGTAATAAATCTCTCACTAGCTATCAATCAATAGCTTGCAATGCTAACGGATGCAACTCCGCCGGTAGCTAAATATCACTAACGGTCATCATTTCGAGCCCATGTTCACCACTACTAACTGGCTGAGTCTCACCAAAATCCCAGCTCTCTTTATCAGTAATTATAATAGTTACTCTGCTTTTCAAGATGTATTAATTATTTAATTGTTTATTAATTTAGCACCTTGTTTTTGTTCTGTCAACTACGAATTTTAAAAATTACTTAAGATGGTCGATTTTTAAATTATGGAATAAGTCGACATTAACTCTTCCTACAGCAAAGGTAACAATAGCCATACCAATAGCTTGCCACCAAAAGTTATGGTTAATACTCTCTGCTTGTATAATGCTACTAATCAAAACCAACACACAAATTAGCAGAATAATAGCAGCAATAATCATCTTCTTCATTCTAATCCTTCTTCCTTAGATAAGTTAAAAAATCATATGAATATTGACATTTGTTATTAGCTTGATGATGCACTTTTTTACTTAATTTAAAATCATCATAATTAAGATCTGGCATTACAGTATCGGCAGGAAAAGTTGCAGCAATTGCAGTTTTTTCAAGACAATCTACGCGGTCTTTTAAAGCTTCAAAGACTGAAACTCCACCAATTACATACAGTTGCTCTGTTTGATGCGCATTAATCCACTTATTTAAACTGTTAACTGATGAAACAACTATCACTTGCGGATTATGTTCATACTCTTCTTTAAAAACTTGATTTTGTGATAGTACAATATGCCGTCTTTGAGGCAAAATACGTGGCAAACTATTAAAAGTCTTTCGTCCCATTATAATCGGATGGTTAATCGTTAAGATTTTAAAATGCTTCAGATCTTCAGGAATATACCACGGTAAATGTCCATCTAGACCAATTTTGTGTTGTTCATCTTCAGCCCAAATAAATGTAATCATTACTTCATCTCCAACTCCATTATAGCGCGCTTTACGCATTTAAGGCTAGTCTTTGCTTACAGCTCTACCAATTTTATTCTCATTTTTTTAAATAATCCTTTTCACTAATCATTTCATACAAAAATACTGTAATTTAATTTGCTATAGTGGTTAAATAAAATCAATAAGGAAAAGGAGAAGATAATGAATAGTAAAGCTGACAATTTTTCCGAAGAGAAATTTAACCAAATGAAAGCAACTGAAGCTGACTTAGTCCGGGAACTGCAAAAAGTAGTAAAAGATCCTAGTAAGGAAACTGAACTAAGCGATACGATTTTCCAAAACCACCAAAAATGGCTTAAAATAATTATGCCAAATTATACTCCAGAAATACATTTGGGTATTGCTAACGGCTATGAGACAGACGAGCGCTATCAGTCATATTACGATGATAAAGCAGGAAAAGGCGCAACTAAGATCTTAATTAAAATAGTTAAAGCACATTTAGCAAAATAAAAAAACAAGGTTTCAAATGATTGAACCTTGTTTTTTAGTTATATCAAAATTAATGGAACCAATGCGTATGCTTGTCAGTAAATGCAAGAACGTCATTACTCAAGTATAGGATGTATGTAAAAAATAGCGTTAAATTTGCGTCTCCTTGAAATGCAGTTACACCCCACAAAATAATTGACATAACCCCTTGAATCGTCCAGAAATAATATTGCTCGCGAAATCTAAAAGTACATAAAACAGAGCCAGTAATCCCAATTGCACCAGCAATTGCATCGATCCACGGACGAGGACTAATAAATATTCTTGTGTCCATCAGATAAAGCATAGCTGTAACAAATAAAAAGAAGATCATGGTAAAACACCATTGTTTAAATTTAAGCCCCTTAATGTGCTTTTCAGCGTTTTTAGACCATGCTGGTAGCAACAATACCGGTAAGTCGAGTAAGAAGATATAGGACGCTTGCAAGACAACATTTGCATAATTTTGTGCGTAAATCGATACGATTATATAGATGATTGAAGAAAGTAAACCTAAAACTCCATTAATCGGTTTGGCATTAGTAATTGCGAGCGTACAAGTAAAACCTATTATTGCAGCAACCATCGTAATTAAACTAATTGGATTAACCGGCGTAGAAATTGTTGTTCCGATAATAACTCCAATTCCTAGCATCAGAAGCATATAAGTCTTGAAGCTCCATCCTCTCATTTGCTCTAAATACCATTTAGGCTTAAAGATGTCGGTATTTGGTTGAAAATTCATTATCCACTATCCCACCATTTTTCTTAATTTGTGCAAAAACACGTTTTCTATCATAGCATTTTTATCATACAAATCAATTAATAGCCCTTGTTGTCAGCTTTTCCTTATCTCTTTTTCATTAGCGCCCCTTTTAGCATTATTGGAGCGATTAGTGTGGTTAAAACTATTACTCCAACTACAGTTGAATAAGCAGCAGGAGCGAGCAAATGATTGGACAAGCCAATTTGTGCTACAACCAGTGCCATTTCCCCACGTGAAATCATCCCTGTTCCAACTTGGTAAGCACTACTACTAGAAAAACCGGCCACTTTAGCTCCTACACTTGCACCCACTAATTTAGAGATAACACTTCCTACAAATAGGACAATAAATAATAAGCCATCCTTAAAAATTCCAGTGATTGACATTTCTAGACCGATACTGGCAAAAAAGATAGGAATAAATAAGCTATAACCGATATCCGTAAAACTTTTTTGCAGTTTTTGTTTATCAGGCAATCTACTGAAAGCTAATCCTACAAAGAAAGCGCCAATGACATTACTCAGGCCCACTTTTTCTGCTCCAAACGCTGCCAGTAAAACAATAATTATCGTAACAAGTGGTTTAGCCGCTGGTAGTAAAAAGCGTTCACTCAGTTTAAGCATGCGTGGAAATAACCAAATACTTGCAGCTAGTAATATCACTAAATAAACTAGCTGTAATAGTAAAGTCAGTCCTAGGCCAAGATTCGCGTTCGCGGAGTCCGTGTGGGTTCCCGTAACGCTACTTACAACACTTAAGAGAATAACTGACAGCAAATCGTCAACCACAGCAGCTCCAAGAATCGTCATCCCCTCTTTAGTTTCTAACTTTTTCATTTCTTGCAAAACAGCGACAGAAATTGAAACTGAAGTGGCGGCAAACGTAATACCTAAAAAGAGACTTTCTGTTTGCGAGAATTTAAAAGCAATCCCCGTTAAATAAGCAATTACAATTGGCACGACCATTCCAAAAGTGGCCACAAGGAAGCTAGGTTTCCATAATTTTTTCAAAATCGCTAGATCACTTTCAAGTCCAGCTAAAAACATTAGCAAGACAACTCCAATGTCGGAAAAACTTTTAATTAAACCACTAGGCTGTACCCAGTTAAGCATAGCTGGGCCAATAACAATTCCGGCTAGCAATTCTCCGATTACAGCTGGTAAACCGCAGCGATTGGCGATCTGTCCGCCAATTAAGGCAAATAGCAAAATTAAACATAAAATTCCCATAATCTGCATTATTAATTCCACTTTCTGAAATGAACAAAAAAGACTTTCAAAATTGCTCAGGCAACCCAAACCTGAGGACAATTCTTGAAAGTCTTAGACTCCAACCAAATTTTTATTTGATTCATTTTAATGACCAATTTACTTTATCAGTATAAATTGGCAACTTTTATTAGTATAACTCACAATTTTTTTAATACAAACTTTGAAAGACGGAAAACTTTTAGCCTAGCTATTTTATTAAAACAATCGCAGCAAAGCTAAAGAAGCTATTCCTACAATAACGATTACTAAAAGTGATTTACTAATAACCGCTGATACCAATGTTGGTACTGAAGCAATTAGGTATTCCATGTTAATTTTTGGAAACTGCCCCGGTTGAGCAGTGAATAAATTGCTAAACCACATTGTAGACATTATAACAATTGGTACAAAGGATAAAAATTCAACCACTACTTTAGGCAAAGTGAATTTTTTTAATAAAATAAATGGAAGTACACGTGATAACCACGTCGCAATTCCACAGCCGACAATAGTTAAAAATAGATAATTAGAAGAAGACATGTTTTATTACCATCCCCAATGTACATCCAATAAGTGTTACAGCAATAATAACTAGACTAGCTGGCAAAATTATGGTTGAAATGTAAGTTAATACCAATGTCAATAAAACCACTATTACTTGTAATGTCTTGTTTAAGGCTTTATCACTGTTTACCTGTAAATATAACAAGCCGATAAACATCGCTACATTTGCAAAATCAAGCCCTAATTTCTTTGGATCCTCGATAAAATTACCTAGCAAGGCACCAATCATTGTGGCAATTACCCAAGTTGAATAAGAAATAATATTTTCGGTATTGAACCAGCTAAAATTCATTTTCCCGTTAGTATAATTAAGTTTATTCATTGCTAGAGCAAAGCTTTCATCAGTTAAAAGCGTGCCAATTAGCATCCCTTTACCCAAGTTATCTTTCTTAAAATATGGTGCAACGGTTGTACTCATTAAAATCATTCTTGAATTAACCATAAAGGTAGCAAAAACGATTGAAGCAATCGGACTGCCCGCTGCTAGCATACTAACAGTGGTAAATTGTGCTGAACCGGCATAGATTATGACTGACATTAAAATTACTGTAATGGTCGAAAATCCCGAGGCACGAGCAATCACCCCGAAAGCAGTCGCAATTCCTAAGTAACCAAAAACTGTTGGAAGAGTATCAACTACTGCAGCTCGCTTAGTTAATGAATCGTCCACCTTACGCCTCCTTAGCTATAAATATTAATTTAAAATAAATCGAAGCAAATTTACATTCATCGTTTAATAAGGTCCAATTTCTGTCAGGCGCTAAATGCACTGAACTAAAAAACTAGTTGCCCAACTATAGCAACTAGTTTTATTTATGACTTTACTTACTAATCTTTACTTGATTTTGTAAAATCAATTCCACGATCTTTGAATACTTCTTTAGCAACATTAATCGCATTCAATACTTTTGGAAATCCTACATAAGGAATAGTTTGAATAAAAGTCTCAATTACTTCTTCTGGTGTTAGGCCTACATTCAAGGCACCATTAATATGAACATTTAATTGAGGTTCAGTATCGCCTTGTGAGAGCAAAGATGTGATTGTAATCATTTCTCTTTGCTTAAGGTCTAAGACACCACGATCATATACATCACCAAAGGCAAATTCAATGATGTAACGACCTACATCTTCGGATAAACCAGCTAATGAATCAATAACTGACTTACCACCTTCGCGGTCAACTTTTTCCAAATTTTCTAAACCTTTTTCATAGCGTTCATTATTTTCCATAGCTTTTCTCCTTTTCGTTTTACAAACTTATTTTCAACAGTTAATAGAATAATTGCTGGAGTGCAGTCCATGTCAACCGCTATTTTAAAAATATTTTGTCATGCTAAAATATGATAAAGTACTATACTGAAATAGAGTTATTTCAGGAGGAAATAAGATGAAATATTCAATTGGTCAATTCTCTGAACTTAGTGGCTTTTCAATTGATACGCTACGCTATTATGAAAAACAAAAACTACTTTTCCCAAGTCGAGATGAAAATAATCGTCGCTGTTATTATGAAAAAGATGTGGCTTGGATTAAGTTTATTTCGCGCTTAAAAAAGACAGATATGAGTATTAAAGAGATGCAAAAATATGCAAAACTGCGCTATGAAGGTGATCAAACTATTCCTGACCGGCTTGTTTTACTTTTTAATCAGCTAGACAATTTGCATAAGAAAGAAAAAGAAATTGATGATAGCATTTCCTTTATCGAAGGAAAAATCAAAACATATCTTAAGACCCTTGGGGATTTAAAAGAATAAGAGCATATCTTACCTGTACCACCACGTTTGTCACACCTTGAGCTTATAAAAGTACTAGCATAGCTCAACGTGATTGATATTTTCTAATTCGACCCATGTATCTGAAATGACAATATGATCTGCTTGATAGCCTTGAACTAAACCAACTAGATTCGGCAAAAAATCATCTTCACTATCGATGACTTTAAGTTGAACTGATACGGGATGATGATTAGCGTATGCACTAAGAAGCAACTCACTAATTGCCTCCTGGGACATTGGTTGCTTTTTTTCATAAACTTGAGCGCGTTTTTTATCAATCTTACTAACGGTTGATGTATAGTCGCTTAGCATAAAGCCTTGCCATTTCTTCATTCCACGGTCTTGATATGTTCTAAAAAAATCGTCTAAAACTTGATCAAATTCTTTTTGATCGCGCCTTTTTTTCACTTTGTCCGCCTCCACAACAAACATATGTTCTTATTATACACTGATAATTGAACAAGGGCGAAGCAAAATTCGTACCTTATACTAGTAAAATGCTAAGCAAATGTACTTTTGGTATTGACTAGTATTCAAAATAGTAAGTTGAAAAAACATTTAAATAAGGTATAATGATATTCGTTATGGAGAGTTGGCAGAGTGGTAATGCACCGGACTCGAAATCCGGCGAACCAAGTTTTCCTTGGCGCGCAGGTTCAAATCCTGTACTCTCCTTGTATTTATTTAAAAAGACTGTAACAGTTGATGTTACAGTCTTTTTTTGTTTGCTCGGTAAAAAAACATAGCATAAAGGTAAAAAGGCAAGAAACAATATTTATTTGTTAGTTACTAAAACACACCCTTAAACTATTAGTCTAAGAGTGTTTTAACCATTGCTCGTGCCAGTCTATTATGCTAAATGCCTTCAACTTTTCAATTCATTTCTTCGTTGCTGAACATACTCTAGTGTCTTGTCTAAATCTTCTTCATTAGCATACTTCAAAATTAAATTTTTAGAGTCAGATTTTCTCCGAAAGTAGTTTATTTTATCCCTTCATCAATAAAAAATTACTTTTACTGATTTTTTAAACTAAGCCTTTAAATATTCCTGCTTTTACTAAAAATAAATACTGTAAACCTACTCCGATTATTGCAGCAAGACAACCAAAGAGATTAACCATCAACTGATTAATCGGAGCATTTGTAAGCAAACAAATTTCAATCCAGGGAGCTGTGACTAACAAGTAACCACGTGCTCCTGTCATTAATAAAGAACACCACTTAAAGCTTTTACTAATTTGGTTTTTGCTAATTCGGTAACGTAGGAACTTTTGAAATAACCAAGTACCCAAAAGGACTATGACTGTTGTGAAGCCAAACTGCCAGACTTTGTAACTAGTTACGTTGATACTGTAATATGAATAATAATTCAGGCAAATCACATAGCCACATACAAGATCCAAAAAATAAAAGCGATCAGCATAACTCTTTTTAGCAGCTTCACTGATATAGTTGCCTAAATTTTTGGCCGTTTGTCTTCTTGACTCCTTCTGTTTGTCGATAACTTTATTCCTTACTAAATAGTGGTACTGTAGTGCTATTCCGCCAAATCCGGTAATTAAACCGATGACTAACGAAAAAAACATACTAGCACTTGGTTTCATAGAAATACTCAAAAAAGTTAAAGGAGCATTAACAAATACAAAACTTCGAATTCCTGTTGAAAGCAAGCTAGCATTTACCCAAAAAGTCGTCATTTTACCAGAAGCTATTTTATGCTTTAAAAAGTTCTGAAAACGAACCAAACTAATAGCTGCTACGAGTGTCGCAAGAATAAATAGCCAGCCAACTTCAAAGATATCAGTAGGTAATAGAATCAAGAAAAGATAGGTAAGTCCATATATAACCATATCTCCCATGTGGTTAGTAGAATTGTCTGCAAGCGCAAAAGCATGTTCATGATGTGCAATATCACGTAAAGCTTCACCAACAGTTTCATGCCTGTTTGTTTTATTATTCAATTTCTATCTCCTTTTGTTCAGTATTTTATTCTATACAGTTAATTTTAATTTTTCCTTCATCAATGTCAAGTAAACACTATTATCCTTAAAAATTTCCTATTATATTACGGCAAAAGAAAAATCAAGTAGTTTATTATCTACTTGATTCTATTCATTTACTCTTTAGCAGTAAAATTTGCCAAAGAGTCAAAAGCACTTCTATTGTTTTTTTAATTTGTCTAAACTTGCAATCTAATCAAATTGAGCTCTCTCATTATATTTGCAAAATCATTTAGAACTAGCCCTACAGTTTAACCAAACTGAAAATCACAGCTACTGCAATCATGCTAATGATTATCGTTTTTAAAATTGTCTTTACTCTCAAATCTATTTTCATTTTTATTGTTGTATTCCCTTTTTGCTTTTGAAATCGATAAACTTTATTCATTACTATTAATACTTCCAATCCCATTTTTATACTATTATTTGCCTGACTTAAGTTGGTTATATAGCTTCCTAATTTTTCTATGGACTATTGTTAGTTCCTTCTCTAGTCGTTTTACTTCTTCTAGGTAGTCTTTTCTTACTTCAACTACATCTTTATTACCTTGAGTATTTTTCTTATCTCCTGCACTAAGCATTTTTGTAAATGTCAGAAATGTCTTGCCAGCTTCTTTACTAAAATTACTATTGTAAGACTTCAATTCTCCGGATATTTCCTCGGTTGTTGCCATGATTGCAGAATTGTAATTATCAAGATAATCTTTTGACTCATCAAAGAATTTTTCTGACTGCTCAAAAAAGACTGCAAGAACTTTTTTATCTAGCGGTTTATCTGATTTTTGCATTAATTGATTTAATAGAACTATATAGCGTGTGAATCTTAATGACAATTTTTTAGAGGAATTAAACAAACCGCGCAAAGCTAGCATGTCCTTTTGCCGTTCACTTGATTTTAATTGATATTGCGTATTCACGTAAGAAAAGATAATTGTGATAATACTTCCAATATAAGACCCTAAAAATCCCAGCCAGTCACCTATACTAGTTTTATCACCAACAAATAAAAAGATAACTAGTGGTATAGCAATTGAAAAAAAGATTGCAATGATTGCCACTTGGTTTTTCTTAATAAACTTCTTCATTCTATCCCCCACTATCAAATGTTTACTTATGAAATTATATTACTAAATAGAATACACAACAAAATTTTTTTGAAACTGGCCAATTTAGTTACAAGGTTGTTATTTCTTAAGTTTTGTTCAAGGCTATGTACCTAGTTGGAACTAACACCATTAAGCTGATAAAATACAATCGGTATTTATCTGAAAGTAGGGTTGTAATTTGGATATTTATATTTGGCTTGCTAGCTTATCCGCTTTAATTCTGCTGTTACTTATTTTCAATGTTAGAAATTCACGGCGCTTTAACCTGTTAGATCACTGGCTACATCACAAATTGGTCAGACAGCGTGACGGAATTAGTTGGCAAATCGTTGCTTTCATCAATGATCCTAAATTATTAGTGGTTTGGGATGTATTTCTTGCTAGCTTTTTAATGAGTAAAAATGAAACTTTATTAGCATTCTGGGCTTTATTTACTCTTGGCTTTACCGACTTTGTCGGCATTGTTTTAAAAAAATGGATGCACCGAAAAAGACCAATCATGCATTCTAGTTTAGAAGACGGTTATAGTTTCCCTAGCGGACACGTTTTGGGAACGACAATCATGGCTTTAATCGTTTGGCGACTTTTTGCAGATACATTAGGTAGCAAATTATTATCGATTCTTATTTTAATTTGGATGATGGTTGTAATTTCTCGTATTAGTTTAAAAGCCCACTTTCCTTCTGATATTCTAGGGGCAACCTCTCTAGCTGTTTTTTGTTTTAGTATTTGTCAGCAATTTCTATTATTAGTAATTTAAGTTTGTAAAAAAATACCGCAGTCATTACAACAATACTGCGGTATTTTTATTATTCTTTTTTAAAATTAAAGATATCTAAGTAGCTTACCAACTATAAAGATAATTAAGAACAATTTTTTGAAATATCATAAGAAATAAATAATCTTCCTGACAAAAAGCCCTAGTTTATCATAATTAGGGCTATTACTATGCTGTTATTTTATGTGCAATTACAAAATTGGTAAGCAGCTATTAGGACTTTATAGATCATCAAAACCAACCATCAGACTTCCTTCTTCAGCATAGAATGCACACAAACCACGCATTGGACGAATGACTATTTCTGCTTTGGGATATAGAGCAAGAATTTTTTCTTTAAGACTATTGGCATCTTTTTCGTTATTGCACTGGTCAATAATGACAGGTCCACCTTTGTATTTCCGTTCATCCATTAACTTCAAAAGCTCTTTAAAAGCTCGTTTCATTCCTCGCACTTTTGAAATTGGTTCTAGCTTACCTTCTTCACTTGCAGTGCCGACAACATCAATATTCAACATTTTTGCCATCTTAGCTACAGCAATGTTGACCCGACCGTTTAAGGCCAAATTGTGTAATGATTGCAAAATAACTAATAAGTGAGTATGGGTTTTATACTCTGAAATTTTTTGTTCAATATCTACAAAACGAACTGATTTATCTTCTACTAAGCGTTTAATTTCACGTTGAATAACCGATATTTCTGGACCCGCAGTCCTTGAATCAACAACAATTACCTTACTACCAGGATTGTCCTTTTCATAAATTTGTTTTGCCTGATAAGCGGATGAGAAACTGCCACTGAGGCCACTGGTAATGGTTAGCATAACAGCTCTTTTACTTCCTTCAAGGGCTTTTAGCCATTCATCGATACTTGGACAAGAAGTTCTACCTTCCTCAGTGTTTTCTTCCATACTAGTAAGAAATTCTTCCATGTTAAGGTCCTCATTATCAAGAAAATCCTTACCCGCTATAGTAACTGTCAATGGTACAACGGTTAAATTCTCACTAGCTTTTTCATTGGCACCAGAATCGATTATTAATTTTACTTCTTCCATAATAAACACCTTGTATAGAAAATAAACTGATTTTTTTAAAAAATGTATAGCTAAATAATAATTCAATTGAATTAAAAAAGCGACTAATTATTTTTTAAATTTTTTTAATGCTAGAAATCGTTTACAAATGTTTACATAATCACAAACTTAGGCTAAAATTTGTCATGTAGAGATGGAGCCCTTTGCTCCTCTTAATGTATGTACCTACTTGGTACAGCATGTATTATTTAGGAGGTTTTTAGATGTTAAAATCAGTCATTGAAAATGTTCATGCACTGGAAATCTATGATTCACGTGGTAACCCAACTGTAGAGGCTTTTGTTACCCTTTCAAACGGTGTCGTAGGTAAAGCTGAAGTTCCATCAGGTGCTTCAACTGGTGAAAATGAGGCTGTTGAATTACGTGACGGTGGCGATCGCGTTGGTGGTAAAGGTGTTTCTAAAGCAGTTAACAATGTTAATACTAAGATTGCTGAAGCTTTGAAAGGCTTAGACCCTCACGACCAAGCTAACATTGACCGTGTAATGATCGAATTAGACGGTACACCAAACAAGGCTGAACTTGGTGCTAACGCAATTTTAGGTGTGTCAATGGCTACAGCTGACGCTGCTGCTAAGGACAGCAACCAACCTTTGTACAGATACCTTGGCGGTACTGACCTTGAAATGCCACAAACTTTCCACAACGTTATTAACGGTGGTGAGCACGCTGACAACGGTATTGACGTTCAAGAATTCATGATCACTCCAGTTAAGAAGACTTCTTTCCGTGATGGTTTTGAAAAGATCGTTAACACTTACCATACTTTGAAGAAAGTTCTTGAAGATATGGGTTACGAAACTGGCCTTGGTGATGAAGGTGGTTTCGCTCCTAACATGAAGAACTCTGAAGAAGCTTTACAAGCTTTACACGAAGCTATCATTAAAGCTGGTTACAAGCCTGGCGAAGATATTGCTATTGCTTGTGACTGTGCTGCTTCATACTTCTACAACAAAGAAGATGGCAAGTACCACTTTGAAGGCAAAGTATTCGATGATGATCAATTAGCTGAATACTACGACAAGTTACTTGATGAATTCCCAGAATTAATTTCTATCGAAGACCCATACGACGAAAACGACGTTGAAGGTATGATCAAGTTCACTCAAAGCCACAAAGACAGAATTCAAATTGTTTTAGATGACTTTATTTGTACTAACCCTAAGCTTTTAACTAAAGCTATCAAGGAAGGTGCTGGTAACGCATCATTGATCAAGTTGAACCAAATCGGTACTGTTACTGAAACTTTGGAAACTATTCGTCTTTCACGTAAGAATGGTTACAACACTATGATTTCTCACCGTTCAGGTGAAACTGGTGACACATTCATCGCTGACTTCGCTGTTGCTATCAACGGTGGACAATTGAAGACTGGTGCCCCAGCTCGTTCAGAACGTGTTGAAAAGTACAACCGTTTACTTGAAATCGAAGAAGAACTTGGTGAAGGCGAGCGTTTAGCTACTTTCCCAGACAGCGTTGACAAAGACTAATTTGTTAACTTGAAAAAAGCCTGCAGCAATGCAGGCTTTTTGTATGCAGATAAAATTACTTTTCAGTTATGTATAATGTCGGTAAAAAACTGATATGAGCTAACCCTTTAGCTAGAAAAAAAGCCCCTTTTATGCTAATTTAGATAAGTATTTAAAAACTAAGGAAGGATAAATTATGTCTGAAAATATTAAAGGTTTAACTCAAGCCAAAGCAGATGAACTCCTTACTAAAAATGGTTTAAATGAAGTCCCCGAACCTCAATTCAACTTTTTCAAGGAATTTTTATCAAAATTATGGAATTTATCGGCATGGATTTTGGAAGCAGCATTGTTACTAGAGTGCATTTTAGGCAAATGGATCCAGTCGCTTTTTGTCCTACTCATGCTATTATTTGCGGCTTGGAACGGAGCATCTAAAAAGAAACAGTCAAGGCGAGTTTTAAATAATATCTCGCATAAATTAACTCCAACTGTTTCGATAATGCGCGATGGTAAATGGCAAAATATTGATTCAAAGTACCTTGTACCTGGTGACTTAGTTAGTATTCAAGCTGGAGACGTTCTTGCAGCTGATGTGAAGCTAATCGACGGACAAATTTCTACAGATGAAAGCTCAATTACAGGTGAAGCAAAAACTGTTAGAAAGCAGGTAAAAGACACTGCTTATGCTGGAACCACGGTTGTAGAAGGTAGTGGCTTGGCAACGGTAACTGCAACTGGTGCTAATTCCCGTTCAGGCAAGACCGTTAATCTAATTAACAACTCTGCTGCTCCAGGACACTTACAACAACTCCTAACCAAAATTATTTATTATTTGTGTATTTTAGATGGTATCTTGACCCTAGTGATAGTCATTGCTTTCTTCTTTAAGGGTGGAAAGATAAGTGATTTTATTGAAATGTTGCCTTTCTTGGCAATGATGTTTATTGCCTCTATTCCTGTTGCAATGCCCTCAACCTTTGCCCTCTCGAACTCATTTGAAGCAACTCGACTAAGTAAGGAAGGTGTCTTGACAGCTGATTTAACTGGTATTCAAGATGCTGCCAACTTAAATCTGATATTACTTGATAAAACTGGAACTATTACTGAAAACAAGACTGCAGTTGCCAATTGGACCAATTTTAGTCAGATGACTGATAGCGAAGTTCTAGAACTAGCTGCTGCTGCAACTGACCAACGTAATAAAAAAATCATTGATTCTGCAATCGATGATTACGTTTCTAGTCTTGGCCTAAAGGTTAAAGCACCTGATGACTTTACACCGTTTACTTCAAGTACTGGTTATTCAATGGCCAATATTGATGGACATAATGTCAAATTAGGTTCTTTTAAGCAGCTGTCACTTATTGATAAATCCGCTAATGATAAAGTTAAGGACATTAATTTTGGTGCAGGCCGTTCCGTTGCCTTATTAATTGATGATAAGTTAGCTGGTGTCTTTATTTTACAAGACAAAGTTCGCTCCGATTCAAAAGCAGCTTTGACTGAACTTAAAAAACGTGGTGTTATGCCTATTATGTTAACTGGTGACAACCAAAAAACTGCTGAGGCGGTTGCTAAAGAAGTTGGCTTAGAAGGCGAAGTAATTTCAATTCATGATTTTACTGATCAAACTGATACCAGCAAGTTAGCCGGAATCGCAGACGTTTTACCAGAAGATAAGCTAAAAATGGTTAAGTTTTTCCAGCAAAAAGGTTATATTGTCGGAATGACTGGCGATGGGGTGAACGACTCACCTGCCCTTAGACAGGCTGAAGTCGGAATTGCTGTTTCAAATGCGGCCGACGTTGCAAAACGCTCAGGTAAAATGGTTCTTTTAACGGATGGACTAACTTCAATCGTTAAAATTCTCGATGCGGGACATCGCGTATACCAACGAATGACTACTTGGTCTCTTACCAAGCTCGCAAGAACAGCTGAACTGACCATGTTATTAACTTTTGGCTACCTCTTCTTTGGTTACATTCCAATGGCTTTAAACGCAATGGTTATTTATACTATTATGAATAATATGGTAACGATGATGATTGGTACTGACCGAACTCATATTACCTACAAACCAGAAAATTGGAATATGGCTAGATTGGCAAAAATTGCTTTTTCACTGGCTTCTGGTTGGACTTTAATAGGTATCCTAGCCGTTGCCTATCTGAATACTCATGGCTGGAATCACGGGACGATTTCAACTATGGTTTACGTATATCTTGTTTTGAGTGCAATGTTCCTGATCTTAATTACAAGAACAAAACGTTACTTTTGGCAAGATTATCCTTCCAAAGCTGTCGGTTTAACTCAGCTAGGTGACATCATCCTAACAGTCATCTTAGCAATCTTGGGGATTGCAATGGACAAGATTAGTTGGACTAATCTGGCAATTACATTTTTGGTGGCACTAGTAGCTGCAATTGTCATTGACCTCTTTTACCAACCAATAATGAAGAACAGGTAAAAGTAAGCAAAGTTAAATACATATTTTTAAACGCATCAAATTAATTTGGTGCGTTTTTTATTTCTAGTAGAAAAAGACTTCCAAATACTTGGGAGTCTTCATCAAAACTAATTATTTATTTTTTCAATTCATAGACATATGAGGTTTCATTTGGACGGTAAACCCCATGAAGGAGACCAACTTTGGTGAAGCCCATTTTATCTATTAAATGTTGCATTGCCTTATTGTCTTCGTGTGTATCTATTCTGACGGAATCAATTTCTTCACGATTGTCCTTAATGTCGTTAATTACAGCTTGCAAAAGTTGAGTAGCATAGCCTTTTCCAGCATGGTTCGATTTAATTGCAACACGATGAATTACTACGTAGTTATCAGTATCACACAGCCACTTACCATCTAAATGGTCATAAACATGATCTGGACCATCAACAATTGCAATAGCACCAACTGTCTCATGATCATCAGATTCAGCCAAAAAAGCCCAACCGTGTTCAATATCTTCTTCAATTTGGCCTTTTGAAGGGTAATCACCTTGCCATTGATTGACTCCACGTTCGGCTAACTGGTTAGCACCGTCTTTTAAAATAGTGATAATTTGGTCAAAATCGGCCATTGTTGCTTTTCTTAATTGCAAATTACTCTATCCCCTTTTTTGAAATACCGTACCATTATATCCACTCAAGTCTCACTTGTAAAAAAAATTGAACACTTTTTTTGGAACTTAAAATGATTTTCATTTAGGAATTATTTTTGATGGCTAATTCTTTTTTTAACAACATTTTGACAATCCAAATTAAATGAAAAGATCATGGCATTTTCCTTGCCATAACTATTCCTTCAGACATATTTAGTATAGTTTGCTTTTTCACTGATGTTAAAAATCTTGCTCTAAAAAGAGTACAAAAAAAGATTGTACTTATGAAAGTGCAATCTTTTATTTTTTAAGCACCGTGATATTGAACTAATGAAAAGACATCTAAATCAGGTAACTTTTCTCGACCATTCAAATCAGGTAATTCAATATAGAAAGCAGCGCCAACTAATTCTGCTCCTAGGTTTTCAATTAACTGCTTGCATGCAGTTAATGTTCCTGCAGTCGCTAGTAAGTCGTCACAAATTACCACTTTTTGCCCTGGCTTAAGGGCATCTTTATGCATCTCTAGACTATTTGAACCATATTCCAAATCATAAGAAGCACGTTCAACATCCCTAGGTAATTTATGCGGCTTTCTGGCTGGAACAAATCCAATACCTAATTCAGTTGCAACAGGACAACCAACGATAAATCCTCGCGCCTCAGGGCCAACAATAACGTCAGCACCCTTATTTTTAGCATACTCAGCCAACTCATGAGTGGCCTCTCGAAATAATTTTCCATCTTGTAAAATCGGGGTAATGTCGCGAAATACAATACCTTCATTAGGGAAATTATTAACACTTGCAATGTGTTCTTTAAAATCGTTTGCCAAAAGAAGAAAAACCTCCAAAAATACAATCTTATAACTTAAGCTGTTTTACTTACTCATTCTACCATTTTTTGCACATTTGCGCATCTGTCTTAATGCTGTTTTAATTGCTTATTCACGTACATTAACAATTGACTGCTTGGCATCCGTCGAAGTTGCTTGATAAAACTTAGCTGTGAGCTAATACCATTGTAATATTTAGAAGCAGTCAAAGGCTTCTTAGACGGATTTTTAACGCCTACAATTTTTCCTTGCTTCATTTCAACGAAATTTAGTTCAAAAAATACCCGAAGAATGAATAGAATACTATTATAGTCTAGGTTGAGAAATGGCCCTACCTGACGATAATCTTCTGCACTTAGTCCAGGATGGGAATAAACATAGCGTAAAACACTCTCAAATGCATTATTATCTGGAATATTCTTGACAGGTAGCTGATCCATTAAAAAGCGCAAGTACAGTTGCTCAAAGTCATTGCTAAGTGCAAAATCTAGCTCATTTTGATTGTGAGGAGCATCAAGTAAAACTACTACTTCTCCATCTTCATCATATTCACTGGCTAAAGTAATTTTGGTTTCATCCAGGTCGAAATTATTCATTGCTGCAAACTTGTTTTTCTTATCGAATAACAGGTAGCGGTCAGCAAAACCCATGACATATTTTTCTTGCCTTAAATCAACTACTGGAGCAGGAATAGCTAGTTTAGGCGCAGCAAAAATCATCCCTTCCATAATGCCTTGCAGCTTAACTTGATTACGATAAGTGTTCTTACCGAGTTGAATAAACATCTGATCGATGTATGGCAACAGAACTTTTGTCAGATATCTTTTGTTAAAGCCAACAACCTCAAGTTTTCTATTTCCCTTAGTTACCGTAACTTTAATGTGATTTTTCTCTTTGCCCATAAAAAAGCAGCCACTAATTTGTGGTTGAGATATGCAGAAAATGGGTTGCGGATTATCCGTTCCAAATGGGCCGACTTGGTCAATTTTATCAATTAAATCAATCGTAAGTTCTTCAAAAGGCAATTCCATATCATATGGCTTTACAATTTGCTCATGAACGCCATGATAACTATCTTCAAATGCTTTTCTTAGCGCCCCAATTTTACTCTCTTCCATAGAAAGACCACAGGCAAAATCATGGCCGCCAAACTTTAAGAATAAATCCTTTTTAAGTGGATCGAGAGCATCAAATAGATTGAAACCTGCAATAGAACGTCCAGATCCCTTAATAATTCCATCATCATTTTTAGTTAAAACGATTGTTGGTTTATGCACCTGCTCAGCAACCTTGTTTGCGACAAGGCCCAAAACACCCTCATGGAATTCAGGATTATAAATTACTAGTGTTCCTTTGGATTGCCAGCCCTTTGCTTTAATTTGCTCCAAACAATTTTGATAAACCTCAACCGTAAGTTCTTTACGTTCATCGTTGAGCTTCTCAACCCGGTCTGCAATTTCTTGGGCTTCTTCTTCATCCTCACTTAGTAATAATTCTACAGCTAAGCTTGCATCAGCCAGTCTACCAACCGCATTAAGTCGTGGCGCAATATTGAACCCGATATCTGTTTCATTGATTTGTCCAAAATTTAAGCCAGAATTTTTAATTAAAGCACGTAATCCAGGGCGCTCAGTCTGATTAAGCTGCTGGAGTCCTCTTTTTACGATGATATGACCTTCACCAGAAACTTTTACCATATCACCAATTGTTCCAATCATTGCAAGTTCTAATAGTTCCGGCATTGGATCTTGCATTAATTGCCGACAGATTGTATAAGCTACACCGGCACCACAATAGTCGTCAAAGGGATAATCTTGGCCAGGAAAATTACAATGCACAATAGCATAGCTATCCGGTACATCTTCTTGAATTTTGTGGTGGTCAGTAATAATCGTATCGACCCCATGTGACTTAGCGTAAGCCACCTCTTCAACACCTGTTATCCCATTATCTACAGTAATGATTAAATTGGTTCCGTCCGCAACGATTTTTTCATAAGCTGCCATATTGGGACCATAACCATCACGGAAACGATTTGGAATGAAAAAATGAACGTCTGCACCTAAGATAGCGAGTGTTTCCATCATAATACTGGTTGCAGTAATGCCATCAGCATCGTAGTCACCATAGATTGTTATTTTCTCTCCGTTGTCAATTGCATCATTGATTCTTGCAACTGCTTTATCCAAGTCGTGCATTAAGCTGGGATCTGCTAAATCTTCTTCTGTTGCATTAAACCAAAAATTCAGTTTTTCATCAGTGTTAATACCACGCAAAGAAAATAATTTTGCCTCAGTATTGCCAAGTTGGTATTTTTCAACTAGTTCAGGAGCTAACTCTTCTCCTGTACGCTGTTTCCAATCTATCATTAAATTAATTAAGCCTTTTTTCTATTTACACTTATCTTTATCTGCTTGATAAAAAATACCAGATTAAAACTGCGGCACCATTATCTGATTATATTCTAAAAATACATAAGGATTAATATCCATCAGATAATAGAGTCGCAGCCTTGCTTATTTTGTTAAACAATTTATTATTTAGAGTTTAAATCGTCATCATTCATTCGTAAGACAGCCATGAAAGCATCTTGTGGTACCTCTACACGACCAACGGCTTTCATTCGTTTCTTACCACGTTTTTGCTTATCTAATAACTTAGCACGACGGTCTGGGTCACCGGTGTGAATTTTCCAGGTAACGTCTTTTCGATAAGGCTTAATTGTAGCACGTGAAATAATTTTTGCACCAATTGCTCCTTGAATATCAACTTCAAAGTTTTGCCGCGGAATCAACTTCTTAAGCATAGAGGTCATCTGACGTGCACGATCTTGTGCCTCATCCCTATGCGCAATAAAACTCAATGCATCAATTACCTGCTTATTAAGCAAAATATCTATTTTAACTAAATCAGTTGCACGATATCCCGTAATTTCATAATCAAGTGAAGCATAACCTTTAGTCGAAGACTTCAAATCGTCAAAGAAGTCATAGATTATTTCAGCAAGTGGCATATTGTAAATCACATTGACACGGTATTTATCAAGATAATCCATTGTGACAAATTCACCGCGCTTACGTTGACAAAGTTCCATTACTGGTCCGACAAAATCGTTTGGAACCATTACTTCTGCCTTAACATAAGGTTCTTGAACTTCCTTATATTCTCCTGCTGATGGTAAATCGGCTGGATTATCAATTACTTTGGTTGAACCATCATTCATAATTGCATGATAATCAACCGAAGGCGCGGTCATAATTAAATCCAAATCAAATTCTTGTTCTAACCGTTCTTGAACCACATCCATGTGTAGTAAGCCTAGAAAACCACATCTAAATCCAAATCCCAAAGCAGTTGAAGTTTCTGGTTCAAATTCCAATGCAGCATCATTTAACTGCAGCTTTTGGAGAGCTTCTTTTAAGTCGTCATATTTAGCATTGTCAACTGGATACATACCAGAGTATACCATTGGTGGTATTTGACGATAGCCAGGAAGAGGTTCTGCAGTGGGGTGTTCAGCTGAAGTAATCGTATCACCCACTCGTGTCTCTCGAACAGATTTAATATTAGCCGTTAAGTAACCAACATCACCAGCAATCAATAAATCTTTTTTAACTGGATGAGGACTTGAGACACCAACTTCAGTAACTTCATACTCTTGATCGGTATTCATAATCTTAATCTGATCACCAGGTTTTACTGTTCCCTCTTCTATTCTAACGGAAAGAACTACGCCTCGATAATCATCATACTTTGAGTCAAAAATTAACGCTTTAAGAGGAGCCTCTAAATCACCTGACGGAGCAGGAATATCCTTTACGATCCGTTCGAGTAATTCGTCAATTCCCTGTCCAGTCTTACCAGAAACCTCGGCAGCGTCCGAAGCGTCTAGACCTAGCATTTCAGTGATCTCTTCCTTAGCCTGCTCTGGATTTGCGGAAGGTAAGTCAATTTTATTGATTACTGGCAAAATTTCTAAATCGTCATCAATTGCTAAATATGTATTAGCTAAAGTCTGTGCTTGAACACCCTGAGAAGCATCTACAACCAATAGTGCTCCTTCACAGGCGGCCAAAGAACGCGAAACCTCATAAGAGAAATCGACGTGACCTGGTGTATCAATTAAGTGGAAAATATAGTCTTCACCATTTTTTGCATGATACTTAATTTCTACAGAGTTCATTTTGATGGTAATACCACGTTGACGCTCAAGTGGCATGTCATCCAGCATTTGATTTTTTAATTGTCGCTCTGAAACTGTATCAGTCAGCTCTAAAATTCGATCAGCAATTGTTGATTTTCCGTGATCAATATGTGCCACAATAGAAAAATTGCGAATGTGTTCTTGATAATCTTGTAATTTTTTAATATCCATAAATTGCACCCTTTACTCTATCTTTCCTATTATAGCAAATTCGCTAAAAGGGATAAAACTTTTAATTGTGATCTCAGCTAATCTTTTAATCCCGCTTAAACAAAAAAGCAACAAGTTATTAAACTCATTGCTTTGATAGTTTATTGTAATTTATCTTTTAAGCGTTCAAAGAAACCCTTCTCCTGTGGAGTAATTGATCCTCCACCGGCTTTGACAAATTCAACCAGTGCTTCTCTTTGCTTTTCATTAATTGACTTAGGAATCTGAACCTGAACCGTGGTTACTTGGTCACCATTACCGTTGCCACGTAAGTATGGTACACCTTCACCATGTAAAGTGAACTTCTTATTTGGCTGAGTACCAGCTGGAATCTTCAACTTCTTTTCACCATGAACGGTTTTAACATTGATTTCATCACCCAAAGTAGCTTGTGCAAATGAAATCGGTACTGTTGTATAAATTGTGTTACCACTACGTTCAAATTCTTTTGAAGGCTTAATTCGATAACTGATGTATAGGTCCCCGTAAGGTCCACCATTTTTACCAGCTTCACCTTGACCTTCATAGCGCAATTGTTGGCCGTTATCAATACCTGCAGGAATATTAACTTCAATCGTATTCTTGCCATCAACAACACCATTACCATGACATGTCTGACATGGATGCTCAATAATTACACCACGGCCATGACACTTGTCACATGTTGTTTGTCTTCGTACAACACCAACTAAAGACTGTTGCGTAATGGTCATATAACCAGTTCCTTGACACTTGTCACATGTTGTTGGATGTGTTCCTTTTTCAGCACCACTACCCTGACAAGTTGAACAGATTTCGCTACGAGTATATGAAACCTGAGTCTTCTTACCAGTAATTGCATCCATAAAATCAATGGTTAAAGTATAATCTAAATCTTCGCCCCTAGTAGGTGCAGTTGGATCAACATGTTGCTGACGCGCACCATTACCAAAGATATCACCAAAAATATCGCTAAAGTCACCAAAACCACTGAAGTCACCATAGCCCTGACCTGCACCACCGCCAAAGCCGCCTTGACCATTTACACCAGCAGAACCAAATTGGTCATACTGTGCTCGCTTTTGCTGGTCATGAAGAACTTCATAAGCTTCATTAATTTTCTTATACTTTTCTTCAGCGCCTGGCTCATGGTTTATATCAGGGTGATACTTTTTAGCTAATTTACGGTAAGCAGAGTTGATTTCTTTATCACTGGCATCACGACTAACACCTAGCACGTCATAATAATCTTCTTGTGCCATCTAAAAGCTCCTTACTTTACAAAAGAAAAGAACTACTATTGCGGCAGTTCTTTTCTAATTTATTTAATTATAAACCCTTTACTTGTCTGGGTCTACTTTATGAAATTCACCTTCGTCAGCAGAACCACCTGTTGAATTGCCATCTTGTGAACCAGGGTTTTGAGGACCAGCTTGGCCTTCAGCACCTTGAGCACCACCATTAGCTTGGTAAAGCTTAACAGCCAAGTCTTGAGCAACCTTAGATAATTCATCCTTCTTGGTCTTCATTTCGTCCAAGTTGTTATCTTTTTGAGCCTTCTTTAAAGCTTCAAGAGCATCTTTGACTTTCTTAGTATCTTCTTCAGATACTTTATCCTTAACATCTTCCAAAGTCTTTTCAGTTGAGAAGATTAATTGGTCAACTTCGTTACGAAGATCAACTTCTTCTTTCTTCTTCTTGTCTTCTTCAGCATGCTCTTCAGCTTCTTTTTGCATCTTTTGAATTTCTTCATCAGACAAACCAGATGAACTCTTGATAGTAATCTTTTGTTCCTTACCAGTACCCATATCCTTAGCAGATACATTAACGATACCGTTCTTGTCGATATCGAAAGTAACTTGAATTTGAGGAACACCACGAGGAGCTGCAGGAATATCTGTTAATTCAAAACGACCTAAAGTCTTGTCATCTGCAGCCATTGGACGTTCACCTTGTAAAACATGAACATCTACGGCTGGTTGATTATCAGCAGCTGTTGAGAAGATTTGGCTCTTTGAAGTTGGGATTGTTGTGTTCTTTTCGATCAACTTAGTGAAGACACCACCCATGGTTTCAATACCAAGTGAAAGTGGAGTAACATCAAGTAAAACAACATCCTTAACGTCACCTGAAATGACACCACCTTGAATTGCGGCACCTAAGGCAACAGCTTCATCAGGATTAATTGAGTGATCAGGGTCTTTGCCAGCCCATCTCTTTACAGCTTCTTGAACAGCTGGAATACGAGTTGAACCACCATTTAAGATAACTTTGTCAATGTCATTTACAGTTAAATCTGCATCCTTTAAGGCATTATCAAATGGAATCTTTGTACGATCAACCAAATCAGCAGTTAATTCATCAAATTTAGCACGAGTTAAGTCTGTTTCAAGGTGAAGTGGACCTGATTCGCCTGCTGAAATGAATGGAAGTGAGATGTGAGTTGAAGATACTCCAGATAAGTCTTTCTTAGCTTTTTCAGCAGCATCCTTTAGACGTTGCAAAGCCATCTTATCTTTAGAAAGATCAATACCATTTTCATCCTTAAAGTTTTGAACTAGCCAATCGATAATCTTGTTATCAAAGTCGTCACCACCAAGGTTAGTATCACCGTTTGTTGACAATACTTGGAAGACGCCATCACCCAATTGCAAAACTGAAACATCGAAAGTACCACCACCAAGGTCGTATACTAAAACTTTTTCATCTTCTGCATCTTTATCAAGACCATAAGCAAGTGAAGAAGCAGTAGGCTCGTTGATGATTCTCTTAACATCTAAACCAGCAATTTTACCAGCATCCTTAGTTGCTTGACGTTGAGCATCATTGAAGTATGCAGGAACTGTAATAACAGCTTCAGTAACCTTTTCACCTAAGTAGTCTTCAGCAAACTTCTTAATGTATTGCAAAATCATTGCTGAAATTTCTTGAGGAGTATAAGCCTTATCACCAATTTTAACTTTGTAGTCAGCTTCACCCATGTGGCGCTTGATTGATGAAATTGTGTTTGGGTTGGTAATTGCTTGTCTCTTAGCAACTTCACCAACTTGAATTTCACCATCTTTAAAAGCAACAACAGATGGAGTAGTACGGTTACCTTCTGGGTTAGTAATTATCTTAGGTTCTTTTCCTTCAAGAACTGCAACTGCTGAGTTAGTAGTTCCTAAGTCAATACCGATAACTTTTGACATTAATAATCATCCTTTCAATTATTGAGCAACAACAACCATTGCTGGTCTTAATGTGCGATCTTTATATAAATATCCCTTTTGTAGAACCTGAACGACGTGATCTTTTTGATCATCAGATTCAGCTGCAACAGTCTGAACTGCTTGATGTAAGTTCGGATCAAACTGTGCTTTTTCAGCATCAATTTCACTAATTCCATGATCCTTCATGGCTTTAACAAGCGCATCCAAAGTCATTTGAACACCCTTTTTAAGTTGACGCGAAGCCTCATCATCTACCTTGGTTTCCAATGCTCTTTCTAAATTATCCATCGCTGGTAAAATATCTTTAGCTAAGGATTGTGATTCATACTTAATCAATTGGGCACGTTCATTGTTGTAGCGATTTTGCATATTCTGCATTTCCGCTTGACTACGAAGGTACTTGTCTTCTAGTTCTTTTTGTTCTTCTTTTATTTTTGCTAATTCTGTTTCAAGCTTTTTTGAAGTCTCAGGTTTCTTACTTTTATCTGTAGTATTAGCCTTTGTATCAGACTTTTTTTCTTCAGCTTTAATTTGATCTTTGTTTAGATCTTTTTCACTAGCATATTTTTCTTTACTCACGGCTAACCTCCTTTATTTGAATCTACCATAATACTCAAGTAGTTTCTTAGCAAGTTCATTTCTAAAATATTCCAAAAGACCAATTACTTGCGAATATGGCATATTGTTAGGACCAAGTAAAGCAATTACGCCTTTACCATGTGAACCAACACTATATTCCGCAGTGAGCAGGCTATAGTCCTTAAGTAAATCACTTGGCAAATCTGAACCCAAACTAACACGAATTGGATACTTACCACTGTCTGAGTTCATACATTGATCAACCATATCTGAAATCAAATCATTGTGATCAATTAACTCATAAACAGAGCGTAAACTTGAGACATCATCCAAAGAAGTATTATTAAGTAAATTAATCTGACCATCAACATACATTTGCTCACTTGTAGCATCTTTAATGACGTCTTCAACCAACTCAAGTAAGTCACTTGCATGAGAATTAGCAAGCTTCTTACCCAAAGTTCGATTAAGCAAAGATGATGTAACCTCATTTAGCGTTTTGCCAATTAACTCATCGTTAATCATTCGGACTGCTTTTTCAATTTCATCACCACTGATGTTACGTGGCAAGTTATAAACTTGGTTGTGAACATCACCATCACTAGTAACTAAAATTGCCATCACTTGTCTATTAATTAAAGAGACAATTCTAAAACCAGTTATTGTGATATCATTGTTTTCTGGCCCTTCTGCAAAAGCTGTGTAATTAGTCAAATCAGATAAAATCTTTGCTGCTTCTTGAACAATTTCATTAACTTGATGAAATGGTTGATCAAGTTGACTAACAATTCTCTTGTAAACAGAGGATGGTATCTTAAGTGGCTCAAGCAAGTTGTCTAAATAGTACCGATAACCGTCCATCGACGGAATTCGTCCACTTGAAAGATGTGTTTTTTCAAGAAGACCCTTATCTTCAAGCGCAGCCATTTCATTTCGAATTGTCGCACTTGAGACTTTCATCGGTAACTGATTCATCACTGTTTTTGAGCCAACAGGATCATGCGTCTGAGTAAAATCATTAATAATTGTTTTTAAAATTAATTCTTGACGTTCGGTCAACATAAATATCGCCCTCACTTTTAGCACTCATACTTTTTTGGTGCTAACAATTATTATGATACTAGCTTTTAGCAGAATGTCAAGTTGAGTGCTAATTTTTTCGCAATTAATTTTAACTTGAATTACTGTTTAACTAAAATTAACTTTGCTGAGCAAAATAAGCCTTAATTTCGGTCTCGTCTGCTTCCATTTGTTTCTTTAAATCATCCAAATTAGCAAATTTAATCTCACCACGTGTATACTTGTACCATTTGATAGCCACTTTTTTGCCATAGGCTTCTTCATCAAAGCCAAATAAATTTGATTCAATTAAAACTTTTTTTCCATCGCCGATAGTTACATTGTATCCAACACTAGTCATTGAATCATACCAATGTCCATCAATCTTTGTTTTTGTGGCATAAACACCAATTTTTGGAATTACCTTACTATCTTGCCATACCAAATTTACAGTTGGAAAACCTAGTTTATGACCGTTGCGCAATCCATGACCAATTTTTCCAGACATCATATATGGACAGCCGAGAAGTTCGCTAGCTAGTTCCATGTCTCCATTAACAATGGCTTTTTTTATTTCAGTAGAACCAATTTTTTGGCCATCATATGATTGCTGCGGCACATTGACGATATCAAACCTTCCTTTAGCAAACTTAGGAAAATTTTTCATATTTGCTACGTCTTTTGGACCATATGTATAATCAAATCCAGCAACGACTGTATCTGTGTTAAGTTTTATAATAATTTCGTCAACAAATTGTTGAGGATTTAACTTACCAAAAGCATCACTAAAATGCATTACCAAAAGATAATCAACATTCAGTTTTTCCATCTTGTGTGCTTTTTCGTCTATGCTATCAATATAGCTAACATCTGCTTTTTGATAAACTGACTTTGGATGATGGTCAAATGTCATCACTGCAAGAGGAAGCTTTTTCTCTGTTGCTTTTTCTCTGGCAGTTCTAATTAAATGTTGATGACCACGATGTACACCATCAAAAAAGCCCAAAGAAAGTACGATCTTAGTAGAAAAAATTTTTTCCTTAATTGGATAAGTTAACTGGATAATCTGCACAATAAAGCCTTCATTTCATTCTATTGGTTTTGTAATAACATTAAAAACGGATGATACATAAGGTCATCCTTTTCGTATATTGCTTTAATTCTATTATTGTACCTTAACGCAACTTTTTTTGCATTCGTTTTCAAAACTATTGCATTACCATTTTTCACCTTAAGCCATTGCTGATCATTCAAGTTGATACTTTCATAATCCTTGAAAAAGGCATCAATTGGTTGAATAAAATCGGCAATCTTTTCAGGTGCATTAATTACTTCATCCAATTTAACTGCTTGGCTCAAATCAAAACCTGAGCTAGCCGTTCTTCTCAATGATTCCATAACTGCAGGAACATTCAATTCAGTTTTAAGATCGTTGACCAAAGATCTCACGTAAGTGCCCTTACTACATTCAATCTGAAAATCAAAAGTTTCTTCACCTTTTTCCATATCAAAGGTTGGATCATTTTTAATATCATATTGATAAACTTGCACCTGCCGCTTTGGTCGCTCTACTTCAATACCAGCACGAGCGTATTCATATAAATGCTTACCATTAACGCGGACAGCAGAATAAATTGGCGGAACCTGTTCAATTTCTCCCACAAAGCTTTGCATTGCTTGTTGGATGGTTTCCTTTGAAATTGGAGCTGTGATTTTTTCACATTCCAAAACTGTCCCACTCACATCATAGCTATCAGTCGCATAACCAATAATTCCTGTGCCCTCATACTTTTTATTCTGTGTGTGCATTAATTCAATCAGCTTAGTAGCTTGGCCAATTGCAATTGGCAATACACCGGTCACATCTGGATCGAGTGTGCCAGCATGACCAATTTTTCTGATATGTAATGCTTTTCTCAAATGATAGACAACATCAGCACTTGTCATGCCTTTATCTTTATCGATTACTAAAATTCCGTTTATCATATTTTC
The DNA here is from genome assembly GCF_003692845.1 of Lactobacillus sp. ESL0263. NCBI lineage: Bacteria > Bacillati > Bacillota > Bacilli > Lactobacillales > Lactobacillaceae > Lactobacillus > Lactobacillus sp. ESL0263. The sequence goes on from NZ_REHL01000004.1 coordinate 624,978, forward strand.
CTATTCCATAAAAAAAGCGCTCGCAAGCGCTTTTTAATTAATTATTGCGATCCTCATCTTGCTTCTTTACTTCAGCAATTAAACGGTCAATTTTACTACCATATTTAACTGAATTATCACGTTTAAAAATCAGCTCAGGAACTTTATAGACTGTCAGCACTTGTCCTAACAAGTGTCTCATCATCCCTTTTGCTTTTTCTAAACCAGCTGCAGCTTCCTCTTCCTTTTTAGCACTTTCAGAGAGAATACTGTAATAAATAGTTGCATATGATAAATCATTAGTGCATTCAACTGCTGTAATCGTAACATCACTTACACGCGGATCACGAATATTTTTCCGCAAAATTTTAGTTAATTCACGGAGGATTTCTCCTTCAACACGACCTACTCTGTGTTTCATGTTTTCCTCCTAGTTAAACTAGTTTTTAGGCTTTACCTCTTGTTGCTCAACGGCTTCAAGTTCATCGCCTACTTTAATATCATTGTAGCCTTCTATGGTTAAACCACAATCAAATCCTTGCTTAACAATTTTGGCATCATCTTTAAAGCGTTTCAAAGAAGCTACTTTACCTGAGTAAATAACCACGCCATCACGTATTAAGTTGACATCAGCATCACGAGAAACGTAACCTGAATCAACAAATGCACCGGCAATTGTACCAACTTTTGAAACCTTCCAGGTTTCACGAACAGTTAGATTACCAACAACCTTGTCTTCATAAGTAGGTTCAAGCATACCTTGCATAGCAGCCTTAACGTCATCTATTGCCTTATAGATAATACTGTATAAACGAATATCAACACCATCAGCTTCAGCCTGTGATTTGGCAGTTGCAGTTGGTCGAACATTGAATCCAATGATAAATGCGTTAGAAGCCCCAGCAAGTGTAACGTCTGATTCATTAACAGCACCTACACCTGCGTGAATGATATTGACGCGAACGCCTTCAACTTCAATCTTTTCAAGTGATTGTTGTAGTGCTTCTGCTGAACCTTGAACATCGGCCTTCAAAACGACGTCAACTTCCTTCATGTTCTCTTTCTTCATTGTATCAAACAAGTTGTCAAGAGTAACATGTTGAACGTTTTCACGTGATTGTTGCAATGCCTGTTGTGCTCTCTGTTCACCAACACTACGAGCAGTCTTTTCATCCTCAAAGACAACAAGCTTATCAGCTGATTCAGGAACATCGTTCAATCCAGTGATTTCAACTGGCATTGACGGCGTTGCTTTTTCTACTTGACGACCACGGTCATTTGTCATTACACGGACACGACCAAAGCGGTTACCGACAACAATTGGATCACCCGTACGCAAAGTTCCTTGTTGAACAAGAACATCGGCTACAGGACCACGACCACGAGATAAACGTGCTTCAATTACAGTACCAATTGCCATCTGTGTGGAGTCAGCCTTTAATTCCATCATATCAGCCTGTAATAAAATCATCTGCAACAATTCATCAACATTTTCACCAGTTTTAGCAGAAATGTTAACGAAAATTGTGTCGCCACCATAATCTTCAGGAATTAAATTATATTTCATTAACTGTTCAGTAACGTGTTGTGGATTTGCACCTGGAGCATCCATCTTGTTAATGGCTACAATAATAGGAACCTTAGCACTTTTAGCATGGTCAATGGCCTCAATAGTCTGTGGCATTACACCATCATCTGCAGCAACAACTAAGATGACAATATCGGTTACTTCAGCACCACGTTCACGCATGTTTGAGAATGCAGCGTGTCCTGGGGTATCCAAAAATGTGATTGGTTGGTTATCGATTCTAACTTGATAAGCACCAATCTTCTGCGTGATACCACCTGCTTCATGATCAGTAACATGAGTATGACGCAAACGGTCAAGCAAAGTTGTCTTACCATGATCAACGTGACCCATGATTGTAACAACAGGTGGACGCTTGTGTTGATGTTTCGACTCTTTAGAAGCTTCCATCCGCTTACCGTAAAGGTTATCGATATCAGCTATATCTTCATGTACCTTCTCTTCAGCATCGATACCATATTCTGCAGCAATTAATTCAATTGCATCCTTGTCTAATGATTGATTTTGGTTGGTCATCACACCAAGCATGAACAGCTTCTTAACAATTTCAGCAGGTTCACGGTGTAAGATTTTACCCAAGTCTTGAGCATTCATTCCTACTTCGTATACAAGAGTTTCTGGTAACGGACGCTCTTTTCTTTGCGTTGGCTGCTTTTTAGGTACTTGCTCAACCTGGTGTTTTTTGTTTTTATTCTTGCGCTTCTCTTGACGTTTTGAGTAACCATTGCTGTTATTGCCAAATGATTGATTTTTACCCTTACGTCCAGGTTTTCCTGCATTGCGAGAATTATGACCGTTACCGCGTCTTTTTTCATCTTTAGCAGGTTCAGGAGCTGAAGCGTTGTCAATTTTTCTAACTTGGTCAGAAGAAGCTTCCTGATTTTGCTTCAATCTGGCTGGTGATGGTTTAATAATTTTTGGACCAGTTACTGTAGACGTTGTTTTCTCCACCTTAGTTACTTTTGAAACAGTAGATTCTGTTTTTTCAGTTGATTTCTTTTCTTCTTTTATACTATCAGGCTTATTTATATCTTTATGATATGACTCGCGCGCCTGTTCTGTCTGCTTGTTTAATGAACTTTGCTCAACTCTTTGTTTTTGTTTCAATTGTTTAAGCAAATCTTGGGCAGCTGGTTTGGTAACTTTTTGCGCATGATTTTGATTGGTAGCTTGCTTAGAACGGTCTTGATTTTGTTGACTACGGTTATTCGCCTTACGATTATTGCTACGTCGAGAGCCATTAGTACTTTTAGCTTCTTCGTGATTCTTTTCGTTTTTACGAATTGAAGTGACAGAAATTTTGATTTTACTGCTCTTTTTATTGGCTTGCTTCTCTTGCTTTTTAGCGGGAGCGGGGTTGCTAAAACTACCCTTCAATTGATTCACTTGAGAATCTTCTAGTGATGACATATGATTTTTTACATCAAAGCCAAGGTCTTTCGCCTTTTTGACCACGTCTTTATTATCGATGCCTAAATCTTTTGCAATTTCATAAATTCTTTTCTTAGTCATCAAATCACACTCCTTTATGTATTTTTTGTATTAGTGCTTTACCAAAACCTGTATCAGTAATTCCCAATACTTTTCGGTTTTTGCCTACCGCATGTGATATTTCATCGCTGCTAAAATCATCTATTACTGTTACGTCATTTTGCTTAGCAGCTCTAGTGACTTTTTCGCAGGTGTCTGCATGACTGTCATTAGCCAAAATAACTACTTTTACTTTTTGCGACTTTAGTGAAGCAAGAACGATATCTACACCAGAAACCAGTTTTCCAGCTCGCTCACATAGTCCAAGTAAATTTAATGCTTTTGTTCTATTTTGCAAATTTATTTATCACCAAACAATTCTTTCCTTGCTTTTTGATGATCAACGTAAGAATAGAGTTCTTCGTAAAAGGACTCGGGAACCTTTGTACCTAAGCTTTTATCTAATAACCCTTTTTCTTGGGCAAATTTTATTTTGCTTGGATCTAAAGATACGTATGCACCTCTGCCTGGCTTTTTCCCAGTAGGATCAACCGAAATATTTTTTTCCTTATCAATTACGACACGGACTAATTCTTTTTTCGGTTGCATACTATTTGTTAATAGATCTTTGCGCATTGGAATTTTTCTTTTTTTCAAAAGAACTCACCCCTCGCTTTATTCTTAATCAGCCTCTTCGTCGCTATCTGCAGAGTCTTCAATTTCAACATCATCTTGATCAACAGCTTCAGCCGAAATATCTTCATCTATGCCGTCAGCAACTGAATCAACAATTTCTTCTGTTTCAGCTTCAGCATTTTCTTGGTTAGCTTCAGTTGTGTTTTCATCAACAAATTCAACTTCAGATTCTGGTCTAATGTCAATCTTATAGCCAGTTAATCTAGCAGCTAATCTAACGTTCTGACCTTTTTTACCAATGGCAAGTGACAATTGATAATCAGGAACGATTACAAGTGCACTCTTTTCGTCTTCTTCATTACCAAACTGAACAGCAATGACTTCTGCTGGATTTAACGCGTTTGCAATAAAATCTGAAGGATCTTCTTCATATTTGACAACATCAATATTTTCGCCACCTAGTTCGTTAACAACGTTTTGCACACGAGCACCTCGTTGACCAACACAGGTACCAACTGGATCAATATTAGGGTCGTTAGATTTTACCGCAATTTTAGTTCGATCGCCAGCCTCCCGAGCTATTGAAACTATTTCAACAGTCCCATCATAAATTTCAGGAACTTCTTGTTCAAATAGACGTTTAACCATGTCTGGAGCAGTACGTGAAACCGTAATTTGCGCTCCCTTGGTGTCTGAACCAACATGAGTTACCAAAACACGTATCTGATCTTGCGGATTATAATTTTCATTTGGCATTTGATCATTACGTGGCATAACAGCTTCGACATTACCAATTTTAACATAAACGAAGCGATTATCACGTCTTTCCACGGTACCAGTAATCAATTCATCTTCATATTGTGAATATTCATCAATAATATGATTTCTTTCCGCTTCACGTAAATGTTGCATAATAACTTGCTTAGCAGTCTGGGCGGCAATTCGGCCAAAATTCTTTGGCGCAACTTCAAAGCGAATTTTATCTCCAACTTCATACGCCTTATTAATTGTCAAAGCATCTTTTAAACTGATTTCAAGTCGGTCATCGTGAACTTCATCGACAACTTCCTTTTCAGTCATTAACTTAAAATCGCCTTTACGTTCATCAAACTCAACTACCACATTAGTTGCTTGATTATAATTTTTCTTATAGGCTGCAACAAGTGCTGCTTCGATAGCCTCAACAATCACATCTTGTTTTATACCTTTGGTTTTTTCTAGAGTCGCAAAGGCCTCTAGCATTTCTTTAGACATAAGTTTTTAATCAGCCTTTCTAAAATTCGATTGCAAAACGAATATTTGCAATCAACTTCCGGGGAATAGTTAACTGTTTCCGCCTTGTTTTTACCTTTACTTCAAGTTCGATTTCTTCGTCATTAAAGGCTTTCAGAGTACCTTCATATTCTTTTTCGCCCTCAATTTTTTGGTAAAGGCCGACATGAATATAGTTATTAAGCGCCTTTTGCCAATCTTTTTCAGTTTTGATAGGACGCTCAATTCCAGGAGATGATAATTCTAAAACATATGGATCAGGAAAAGGATCTGGTGTGATTTCGTCGAGCTTTTCGGAAATCAATTCGCTAAGGCCAGCAATTTCATCCATATCAATTCCATTTTCGCGATCAACATATATTCTTAAATAATTTTGACCTTTTTCTTTAACATATTCAATATCAACAAATTCATCATTGCGTTGTTCAATGATTGGTTTGATTTCTGCAAGTACAGAATCTTCAACTTTCGCCAAGTACTTTCCTCCGTAATAAAAAGAGTGAGCAAAACTTGCTCACTCCGAATCATTTATTCGAACTTCTTTTAAAAGTATACCATATTTATATTCTTGCTGCAAAAAATTAAAAAAGTGATAACTGGTTCTGGTCTGGCATCCCTTCCAAGACCTCATTTTCTTCCAGATAGTCCATAATTGTTTGCGAAACCTTGCCCCTTTTAGCCAAATCCTCTTTTGATAGGAACTCTTGCTCTGCTCTAGCCGCAACAATTTGCTTAGCTGCATTATTTCCTAGGCCAGGAACGGCATTAAATGGGGCTAAAATAGTATGTTGATCAATAATTTTGAAGTTTGTGGCTTCTGACTCATTGATGTCAACCATCCTAATTTTTATACCTCGCTCTAAACATTCATTAGCGATTTCTAAAACAGTTAGTAAACTCTTATCTTTAGCAGAAGCGTCATTTCCTTTTTCCTGAATGTCTGCCATAGCTTTTTTTACAGTATTTTTACCATGACTCATTGCTACAAGGTCAAACAAATCAGCACGCACAGAAAAGTATGCAGTGTAGTATATTTCAGGATAGTAAACCTTAAACCAAGCAATCCGTAAAGCCATTAGTATATAGGCTGTTGCATGTGCTTTAGGGAACATGTATTTTATTTTCAAACAAGATTCGATATACCAGTCTGGAATTTTATCATTGTGCTTCAAAACTTCCATGTCTTCATCACTAATTCCGCGACCATGACGAACAGATTCCATCGTTGAGAAGGCAACCTCTGGTTTTACACCCCAGTGGATAAGGTCCATCATAATGTTGTCACGACAACCAATCACGTCTTTCAACTTGCAGGTACCGTTATTAATCAGCTCTTCTGCATTGCCGAGCCAAACATCAGTACCATGCGAAAGTCCAGAAATTTGAAGTAGTTCTGAAAAAGTGGTTGGCTTAGTTTCCTCAAGCATTCCGCGGACAAATCTAGTTCCAAATTCTGGGACACCCAAAGTACCAGTTTTAGATTGAATTTGTTCGGGAGTGACACCCAAGATATCTGGACTTGAAAATAATGACATGACGCCAGGATCATCTGGTGGAATTGTCAACGGATCAACACCGGATAAATCTTGCAGCATTCTGATCATCGTCGGATCATCATGACCTAAGATATCGAATTTCAAAATGTTGTCATGGATTGAATGAAAATCAAAATGAGTCGTTTTCCATGCAGCGTCCACATCATCGGCAGGATATTGGACTGGTGTAAAGTCGTAAATGTCCATATCATCAGGCACAACAACGATACCAGCAGGGTGCTGCCCCGTAGTCCTTTTTACACCACTGACTCCGGCAGCTAAACGATCAAGTTCAGCTTTTCTTAAGTTCAGTTCTTTTTCTTCATCATAGTGTTTCGCATAACCATAAGCAGTTTTATCAGCCACAGTCGCAATAGTACCAGCACGATATGAATTACCTGGCCCAAACATAACCCGAATAAAGTTATGAGCAACAGGTTGATAGTCACCTGAGAAGTTCAAATCGATATCAGGAACTTTGTCTCCATGGAAGCCTAAGAAAGTAGCAAACGGAATATCCTGACCATCTTTCACCAAGTCTGCCCCACACTCAGGACATTTTTTATCAGGAAGGTCATAACCTGAGCCATACTCACCATTTTCAAAAAATTGCGAATATTTACATTTTGGACATCGATAATGTGGTGCAAGTGGATTTACTTCAGTAATTCCAGACATAGTAGCGACCAGACTAGAACCAACAGATCCACGGGACCCAACCAGGTAGCCATCTTTATTTGACTTGGCAACAAGACGTTGTGAAATCAGGTAAATGACTGCATAACCGTTTGAAATAATCGAATTTAGCTCCATATCCAAACGATCCTGAACAATTTTAGGAAGAGGATTACCATAAAGCTCGTAAGCCTTATCGTAAGTCAATTTTTTCATTTCCTCATCTGAATTTTCAATATGGGGTGGATATAAACCGTCTTTAATTGGAGCAATTTCTTCAACCGATTCTGCAATTTTGTTTGGATTAGTAATAACAATTTCTTTTGCAATATCTTCACCTAGGAAACTGAATGCATCAAGCATCTCCTGTGTAGTATAAAAATGTAAATCAGGTTGCTTTTTATTGCGATCTGGATTACTACGCTGTGCTGAAATCAAAATTGTTCTATAAATTGCATCGTGCTCTTCAACATAATGTGCATCCCCAGTTGCAACAACAGGCTTATTTAATTCTTTTCCTAATTTGTATATGTTAGTTAATATTTCCTCTAATTCAGCCTCATCCGCAATTAAATGGTCTTCTATTAGCTGCGAATAGTTTGCTGGTGGCTGAACTTCTAAATAATCATAGAATTTAGCTTTTTCACGAGCTTCATCATAGCCCTTTTGCATCATTGCAACAAAGACTTCCCCTTCTGAACAGCCCGAACCAAATAATAATCCTTCATGATTATCAGTTAAATCTGATTTAGGGGTACGCGGAATACGGTAAAAGTACTTTGTATTAGCAATTGAAACTAGCCGATACATATTCTTCAAGCCAGCTTGGTTTTTAGCCAAAATAGTCATATGCTGCGGACGAGCTCTTTTGAAAACTTGTCCATGAGCCGCATAATCATTCATCTTGCCCATATCATCCTCACCATATTTTTTGGTAAAGGCTTCAAGTAGTTTGAACATTAAATAACCAGTTGCTTCCGCATCTTGATTAGCACGATGGTGATGCTCAAGAACAACGTTGTATTTTTTAGCTAAAGAATCTAGAGTATGTCTCGTTTGCTCAGGATGAAGCAAACGGGACACTTCTAGCGTATCTACTACTGGTTGTGTGATTTCTTGCAATCCTGCTCTTTTTAATGCAGCATTTACAAATCCCACATCGAATTGAACATTGTGTCCGCACAATGGTCGGTCACCATAAAAATCTTGGAACTGCTTAATGACGACTGCTTCATCATCAGCAGCACTTACCATTTCATCAGTAATTGAAGTTAGATTGATTGTTTGTTCGCTCAGCGCATGATGAGGATTAATGAACTTGTCAAAGCGTTCAAGTACCTCGCCATCCTTCATTTTGACTGCACCAATTTCGATAATTGTGTCGTAAACTGATGACAAACCAGTTGTTTCAACATCGAAGATAACAAACTCTCTATTTTCATATTTCATTGGTGCTGGATTAAGAACAAGCATGGCGTGGTCATCAATCATATTTGCTTCAACACCATAAACGATCTTAATACCGTTCTTTTTACCGGCATTGTAAGCCTCAGGGAAAGATTGTACATCAGCGTGGTCTGTAATCGCAATTGCTTTTTGACCAAACTTTTTAGCAGCTAAAACAAAATCAGTGGCTGTGTTTGTCGCATCTAGCTGACTCATATTAGTATGAAGATGAAGTTCAGCGCGCTTTTCATCACCCTCATATTTTTCTTGTCTTCCAACATGCTCAACTGCTTCAAAACTGTTAATGTTGAATACGACATCATGACTCCATTGGTCTTCCGCAGCAGAACCCTGCATTTTAGCCCAAGTTCCCGGTTTTAAAGCTTTAATTGACTCCAATTGATCTTTATCTGAAATAAACTTTTTAAAGGAAATTGAATCACTATAGTCAGTTATTTCTCCAGTAAAGATGATTGTACCGGTTTTTAACTCTTTACTATCTGTATTAAAAATGTTTCCTTCTATAACAACATTTCTTGTACCGTCAATAACATCCTTAATTTGAGTAATTGGTAGGCTTTCATCTAATTTTCGATTGCCATAATGCGTCTTTTTGGTCTGGTAAGTAGTTTGCTTTGGTCTTTCTTTGACCGGCGCAGCTTCGTATACTTCCTGCATGCTTTGCTCATGCTGTTCTTGCAGTTGCTGCAAACTCTCTAAATTGCTTAGTGAATTGGCATCATCAACTTCAGTAACAAACTTTAAATTGAAGAAACCATAATCGCGCATTTCTTCTGCAAGTTGGTCCAGCATCTTTTGTTCAATAAGGCCATCAACCACCAAGTTATCTACTGGAATAATCCAACGCCCATTTTCTTTTTTTGGTTTATGACTAGAAATAAATTCGCGCGCAACTGGCTGTAAAATATCAGAATTTTGAACGGCGTATTTCCAGTAATCGGTTAAATAGTCATCAAGTCCATCTTGAGTAGATATAAAAAGCCTGGTTTTAACAAAAGATGAAAAATTTGCTTCTATTGCTTTATTTAAAGCATCATATGTTTCAAATTTAAGCGGAGTAGCAAAAAGAACATGGATATCCCATCTATGTTCTTTAGCATATACATCCACGTTCTTAATTTCACCTTTTCTCAATAAGGCATTGTCTTCAAATTGATCTGGAAAATGAATTTGTTCTAACAGTCTTAAGAAAAGTTCGTTTTTATTAGCCACAGAAATTATCCTAACTCTTTATTTACAAAATCATCGAGTTCAGAAACATTCAGCTCTATTGATTTTTCATCAGTTGGACGCTTAACCTCAATAATTCCATCACTAGCTTTTTTACCAATTGTGATTCTAAGAGGCGCACCAATTAAATCTGCATCAGCAAATTTAACTCCTGCGCGTTCGTTACGATCATCATATAAAACATCATAGTCAGCACTATATTTTTGTTCAAGACTTTCAGCCAATTTTGTTTGGTCATCATCTTTCATCTTCATTTGAACAATGTGAAGATCATACGGAGCAATTTCTTTAGGCCAAGAAATTCCCCGCTCAGTTAAATGTTGCTCAATAACAGCAGATAGAACTCTGGTTACTCCGATTCCATATGAACCCATGATAACAGGTTGAGCCTTCCCATTTTGATCAAGGAAACTTGCGCCCATTTTATCGGTATAGTAGGTTCCTAACTTAAAGATATGACCAACTTCAATTGAAGTAGTGAATTTTAATGGTAAGTGGTCAACAGGATCTGGCTCACCTTCATTTGCAACACGTAAATCACTGAATTCTTCAACTTTAAAATCACGATTCAGATTAGCATTCTTAAATTGGAATCCATCTTTATTTGCCCCGACAATTACGTTAGTCAGATCTTTAACAGTATCGTCTGCAATAATCTTATCAGCCCAATTTGCTTCAACTGGACCAACACTACCCTTGCCGACACCTGTAATTTCCTTTAATTCTTCATCAGTAGCAACACGAACAGAGTCAGCATCTAACAAATGAGTTAACTTAACCTCATTTATTTGTTTATCACCACGAATTAAAACTAGAACGTGTTCTTTTTCATTAATAATGTATAAAACACTTTTTACAATTTTTGTTTCTGGTACTTTCAAAAATTCAGCTAAATCAGCAATTGTTTCTTGACCAGGAGTCGAAACCTCTTCTAATTCGGCAACTTGTTCTGGATCCTGTTTAAATGTGTCAATACTTTGAGCCATTTCCAGATTTGCGGAATAAGTACCTGCTTCATTAGTTGCAATGGTATCTTCACCAATTGCAGCTGGAGCCTGGAATTCCATTGAGTTTTTACCGCCCATTGTGCCGGAATCAGCAATTACTGGAGTTACTTTGACACCGCAACGATTAAAAATCGCTTCAAATGCCTTCTTTTCATCATCAAACTGCTCATCTAATTGTTGGCTAGTAGCAGCAAAACTGTATGCATCTAACATAATAAATTCACGGCTACGAAGCAAACCAAACCGAGGACGATTTTCATCACGGAACTTAGTTTGAATTTGGTAAAGCGCAATTGGCATTTGCTTATAACTCTTGAGATTTTTAGCAACAATTTCGGTAAAAGTTTCTTCATGGGTTGGTCCCAAGAGACTTTGACGTCCATGGCGATCTTTTAACTGAAACATTTCAGGACCATACTTTTGCCATCTTCCAGATTCTTCCCACAGAGTTGCTGGTAAAAGCTCAGGCATTTCCATTTCTGGAACACCAATTTTTTCCATTTCCTCTTCCATGATTTTTTCGACTTTATTTAAAACTCGAAAACCCAAGGGCAAATAAGCATAAACTCCGGCAGTAACTTGTCTTACATAGCCACCACGAAGCATTAACTTATGACTTTCAGCAACCGCATCTGTTGGTGCTTCTTTTAAAGTAGGTATAAATATTTTAGATTGTCGCATTAAATTCTCCCCAAATTCTTTATTTAATAAAGTAGCGATAAATATCGTTACCAGTAACTGCGATGATTAAAAGTAAGAGCAGACCAAATCCAACCAATTCAACAATAGCTTCATGGTTTTCAGAAATAGGCTTCCCACGGAAAATTTCAATAATATTAAGTAAGAACTTTCCGCCATCAAGTCCAGGAATCGGTACTAAGTTCACAATTCCCAAGTTAATTGAAATCATTGCTAAAAATGCCAAAAGGTATGAAAAGCCCATTTGCGAAACTTGTGCCGTCTGAGAGTAAATTCCAACAGGACCAGACAATTTATTCAGACTAAAGTTTCTAATTAAACCACCTAAAGCGTTAAAAATCATTCCTGTGGTTGACACAGCTGTATTCCATCCACGTTTAGCTTTTGAAATAGCTCGATCATCACTTTGAGCTTTAATTCCTATTTGGTAAACAGTTTGACCACTGACTTTTACAACCTTTGGCTTTACCGTAGCTGTAGTAGTCTGCTTGTTTTTTTTCAGAACTATCTTTAAGTTCTGGCCTTTACTTTGAGCAATTATATTAGAAACATCCTCAAATGAACTCGTCTTGTGACCATTAATCGAAACAAACTTTGATCCCTTTTCAATCTTAGCTATATCAGCTGGTGAATTAGGTGACACTGATTGAATTGTTGTAGTTGCAGGACCTGGAATTGTAAACGTCCAAATCATGAAAACCACAAAGCCAAGCAAGATGTTCATTAAAGGTCCAGCAACATTAGTAGCAAGTTTTTGCCAAACATTTGCTTCTTGAAATTGTGTATCACGAGGTGCGATTATTAGCTCAGTTTTTGATTGGTCAATGACAGTTGCATCATGGTCAACCGAATAGCTAACTGGTTTTTCCTCGTCACCATTTTCATAGCCTTCGATTACCAGTTTATCTACCAAATCAGCCTTTATTACTTGAACTGGAATTCCTTCCACCGGAATATCTGATTCTGAGGCATCAATTTTGACCACTTTATTCTGATCATTTAGTTGAAGAACTACATTCATTCCAGGTGAAAGCTCAGTTTCATCGTCCTTACTTGCTAAACGAACGTACCCACCTAAAGGCAGCCAGCGAATAGTATAAGTGGTTGGATTCCGTCTTACTTGAAATAGTTTAGGACCCATTCCAATAGAAAATTCACGAACTAAAATACCGCACTTTTTTGCAACAATAAAGTGCCCGAATTCGTGAACAAACACTAATAAGCCAAAAACTACTAAGAAAATCAGTATACCTTTCATGGAATACTCCTAATGTATAATTCCTAGTAATGCCGCGAATACCGGCAAAACAAATAGCATACTATCAAATCGGTCTAAAATTCCACCGTGACCCGGTAAAATTTTACCTGAGTCCTTAACACCATAATAGCGTTTATATGCGGATTCAACTAAGTCACCCATTTGGCCGACAATTGATAGAATCAAAGCAAAAACAACCATTTGCCATAGCGGATAATCGACATTGACGAAATATACATAGATGGCGGCACAAATGACGGCACAAATAGTTCCACCAATTGATCCTTCCCATGTTTTATTAGGGCTGATTACAGGCCATAGCTTATGCTTACCAATTTTACGTCCAATCATGTAAGCACCTGTATCAGTTAACCAAACGACAACAAAAACGTAGCAAAGTAAAGCTAAACCGTTTGAACTATTCCTGATACTTGCCATGTAGTGAAAACCGGTGCCGATATACAGTGAACCAAGTGTATACACCGAAACATCATCAAAAGTTGTCTTATTCTTTGATAAAACTGTCCAGGTTAGCATTAACATAATTAGAGCAAAGTAAATACCGTATTTGGTCCAGTGGAACGGCATACTCTTGATAAAACTATCGGGAACTGCCCAAGTGATTGTTGCCAATAAAGCTAGCAAAAAGTTAACAGAAACTAAAATCTGCTTTTTCATTAAAAAGATTTCACTTATTCCAACTGCAGCAAAAGCGACTGTCAGCCAATCCATCCACAAACCGCCCGCAATAACGATTGGAATAAATAAAATCAAAGCAATAACTGCTGTAATTACACGTTGTTTCATATAATAACTACCTAACTATCCGTTTCATCTAATTTGCCAAAGCGGCGATGACGATTTTGAAAATCACTAACAAATTCTTGCAAGTCCTCTTTTGTGAAATCAGGCCAATTTTTAGGGCTAAATGCAAGTTCAGAGTAGGCCAATTGCCAAAGCAGAAAATTAGAGATGCGTTGTTCTCCAGAGGTTCTAATTAATAAATCAGGATTCCTAAATTCTTTGAAACTTGCGGTCATTAGCCGATTCGAAATTAGTTCTTCAGTGATTTGATCACTGGTAAGCTGCCCAGTCTCAATTAACGTACCAATTTCTTTAACCGCTGTGGTTATTTCTCTTCTTGAGCCATAATTAAAAGCAAAATTTAATATTAAACCAGTATTTTGCGCAGTTTCTGCCATTGCACGTTGAACTACATCATAAGTTTTATGAGGTAATTCATCCAAATAGCCCATAATATTAACTTTTACATTGTTTTCCATTAACGTCGGCATGAAGTGGTCAAAAAAGCGTACAGGCAAGTTCATTAAATACGCAACTTCTTCTTTTGGTCTTGCCCAGTTTTCAGTTGAAAAAGCATATAGAGACAAGACTTTTATTCCAAGTTGATCAGCTGCTAGAGTGATTCTCTCAACATTGTTCATCCCTTCGTAATGACCAGCCACACGTGGCTTACCTTGTTTTGTAGCCCAACGACCATTACCGTCCATAATAATTGCAAGATGATTTAATTGATTTCTTTTTTCTGCCATTTTTAGCCTTGAGTAATTTCCTTACGCTTTTTATCAGCTAATTCATCAATCTTCTTAGTTGCTTGATCCGTTACCTTTTGAACTTCTTTTTCAAGGTTACGTTGCTCGTCCTCAGTTATTTCATCATCTTTTTGTTGCTTCTTAAGTGAGTTCATTGCATCACGTCTTACGTTTCTAACAGCAATTTTTCCTTCTTCGGCAATTTTATTTACTTCTTTGGCAATTTCTTGACGTCTTTCACCAGTCAATTGAGGAATAACTAGTCTAATAACTTTACCGTCATTTGCTGGTGTTAAGCCTAGATTTGACGCAAGAAGAGCATGCTCAATATCATCAACACTGTTTTGGTCATATGGTGTAATCAAGAGAACACGAGGTTCTGGAATAGTCACACTCGACATTTGAGTCAATGGGGTTGGCGCACCATAGTATTCAACTTGAACACCATCAAGCAAGGCTGCATTGGCAACACCGGCACGAATAGAGCCGAGATTCTTTTCAAAAACGCTGATAGATTTTTCCATATTTTCTTGCGCTTTTTTAATCGTTTCGTTATTCATTATTTTCCACCTTCGATTACAGTTCCTATATGTTCACCCATAACGACTTTTCTAATATTTCCTTCTGTATTGACGTTAAATACAATTAACGGAATATTTGTATCCATTGAAAGTGAACTAGCAGTTCTATCCATAACTTTCAAATCTTTGGAGATTACATCAAGTTGAGTTAATTCATTGTACTTTTTAGCGTTTGGATCAATTTTTGGATCAGCGGAGTAAACTCCGTCAACACCATTTTTAGCCATTAAAATGACATCTGCATTAATCTCAGCTGCACGTAAAGCAGCAGTGGTATCAGTCGAAAAGTATGGGTTACCGGTTCCACCACCCATGATTATTACTCTGCCTTTTTCAAGGTGACGAATTGCCTTTCTTCTAATGTAAGGCTCAGCAATTTGTCTCATTTCGATTGATGTCTGTAATCTTGTTGGCACACCTACATGCTCTAGACCATCCTGAAGAGCTAAACCATTCATTATAGTTGCTAGCATACCCATGTAGTCAGCTTGTGAACGTTCCATTCCCAGTTTTTCACCAGTTTCACCACGCCACATGTTACCGCCACCGCAAACGATTCCAATTTCAACGCCTAGGTCGTGAACTGATTTAATTTCTTCGGCTAAATGGCTGATAACTGTAGGATCAATTCCAGTACCTTGACTACCAGCCAATGCTTCACCAGAAATCTTTAAAACAATTCGCTTATATTTAACTTGAGTCATGACAACCTCCTCTATTAACTTTAGTTATTCTACCATATAAAAATGGCAAATGTAGGACTACAAAACAAAAGAGCAGAATTTTATCAAGAAATTTATTTTCTCTTTAAAAGCTTATTTTAATAGAAGAAAAACGCACTACTTATTTATTATTTTTTGATGAAAATAAAAAGCACTGTTGTATTAAACAGAGCTTTTTAATCTATTATTATTTCAAATATTTTTGTGCATGTTGCGCTGCATTTCTTCCAGAATAAAATGCATATCCTGCACAAGTTCCAGGCATATTTGGACCATATGTATCTCCAGTTAACCCACTTGCATCATTACCTGTTGCATATACACCTTTAATTGGTTGACCTTTTTCATCTTCAATCTCATTATCAGGGGTTATTCTTAGACCACCCATCGTGCAATATGCACCAACTGTTAACTTAAAGCCATAAAATGGACCGTCTTCAACAGTTCTTAAATATTTTGGATCCTTGCCAAATGACTTGTCCTCACCAGATTTTACATCTTCATTGAATTGTTCAATATTTTGAACAAACTTATCTCTTGGCAAGTTCATTTTTTCTGCTAATTCTTCTAGCGTATCTGCCTTAAAGATAAATGGTTTGTTTTCACTAATTGCTTGATCAATTTCTTCTTGTAACTTATCCATCTTGTGTCCACGTTCAATGTAAACACCTAGTCCCATAAAGTTACCCTTTTCAGCCATTTCATCAATGATCTTTTTATCTAAAATGCTGTAAACCTTATTTTGACTGTACAGAGCGTTGCCAGCATATGAAAAGTTATAAACGACTGATTCATCAACAAATCTTTCACCATTTTCATTTACCCATAAAAGAGGTTGTTGTCCTGCAGCCACATTCATCTGACTCCGCATCATCTTGAACGATGGTTGGTCTGGATCTTTGAGATAGCCACCAAATAGCATTGCTGTACCCATGCCATATTTTTGACCACCAACATGCCATCCTAGTCTCAAACCATCACCAGTGCCTTTGCCACATGAAACTGTAATCAATCTGGATAAATCATAATTGGTTTCTTTTGCCATCATTTCGTCATTGTTTAAATAGCCTCCTGTTGCCAGGATCACTACTTTGGCTGTAATTGTTTCAATGTCACCATTAGCTTCATTTTTGATTGTTACCTTTTTATTGCCATCATAATCAATTTCTAGGTTAATTGCTGATGTAGAAGTTAAAAGTTCTCCTCCCAATTTTTTGAAACGAGGTTCCAAACCATTGTGCATTGCGCCATCGCCGTATCCTTTATAAATATGCCACGTTGCTTCCCCAGCACCCATTGCTTGAACACCTTCGTATTCAACACCTTCATCATGTAACCACTTAATATTCTCGGCACTAGTATCCAAGTAATTACGCCAAATCCTCGAATCAGCTTTATAGCTAGAATACTCAACTTCTTCTTTTAAAACATCCAAAGTTGAAACATTAATTCCTTTTTCTTTTTGTAAATATGAACCGACTGCAAAAAGGCCCTCGCTATAATTTGCAGAACCACCAGTGTGACGCCCCTTTTCAAGCATCAAAACACTGTTACCGTTCTCGACAGCTGTTAATGCAGCAGCTTGACCAGCAGCACCCGAACCTACAACTACAACATCGTAATTTTCTTTTTTTGAAATATTCATAACCATGTACCTCTTTAAAACTATTTATGCTTTAATAGTAAGTGCTTACAAGACAAAAATATAGTCACTTTATTTTTCAACACTAGAAGTAAAAGGTTCGGATAAAGATGAATTTCACTCAATTAAATACGTTCATTACAGTAGTCGAAACCGGGAGTTTTCAAAAAGCAGCTGCAACGCAATACATTAGTCAACGCGCAGTTTCACAGTCGATTGCTAAGCTAGAAAACGAATTAGGCTTTAAATTGTTCGAGCGTGGCAAAAACAAAATTTCAATTACCTCTCAAGGACAGGAGTTTTTCTTAAAAACCAAGGAAATATTACATAGCTTTTCTGTAGAAATCAATTCTCTGCGGCATGAAGCTGCCACCACCTATCAAGAACTAAAAGTTGGCTACTTTTCTCCTTTTGAAGGGACATTGCTGCTACAAAAAATTTTTGATGCAAATCAAAAACAGCCTGAATTAAAAATCAAGATAACCGAGGAGAGTATTGAACACCTAATATCGGACGTTTCTCTTGGCATATTAGATTTAGCTTTTATCTTAGATTATGGAGACCAAGAATTCTTGACTAAGAACCTAACTAACAAGAGTATTTTTCAAAGCAAAATGGTGATTGGCGTCAGTAAACTCAATCCTTTAAGTAGCGGTTCTGTTTTTCCATTAACTGCTCTTAAAGAAAAACCTATTTTATATTATGGACCTGAGAAAACCAATTATTTAAAGCATGCCTTTCTTGCCACCTTACCTGAAGCTTATCAAAATTTACCAGTTGCTAGAATTTCAACTATTGAACAAATGCAAATTCTTGTTTCCTCTAATCAAGCTAATGCATATTATCCAGATGGCTTACTTCAACCTTCAAACTCTCCGAGTGAGAAAATTGAATATTTACCGTTAGAGGGCAACAGCAGTGCACAAAACTATCATGTCCAAGCCATTTATCAAAAGAATACGGAAAAGAAAAAATTAATCCAGCAGTTTTTAAGCTAATAAAAAACCTCACTTAAAATTAAGTGAGGTTTTACTATTAATAATCAGTTTCGTTATCTACAGTTAATAACAAGTTATATAAGGCTCCATATAAATTAGAGTCATTTCTAAACTTGGCTGCAACTATTTTCGGTTTGACTAATGTTTGGCCAATGATTGAATTCATTTCGCTAACTAACTTATCATAAGCCTTATTGATGCCAGAAAGTAGAATCGGTTGAGCACTAATGCCACCACCGATTGCCACTTTATTAACATCAACTACTGTATTCATATTTAGAATTAAAGCTGCAATGTTTAAACAATAATCGTTGAAAATCTTAATTGCGTCTTCATTGCCGTTTTTAATTTCTTCAAAAGCATGAATTCCATCATTGATTTCAGAATAACCTGTTTTTTGATTTACATGCTTAACGAAGTTGACAGCAGAGCATAGATTACCGACACTACCTTGCATTTTTTCCGGGTGGGTCAAATCAACAATCATAAAGCTCATTTCACCTGCTTGGTAGTGGGAGCCTTGTAAAAGATGACCGTTAACTATGATGCCACCGCCAACACCTGTGCCTAATGTTAGTGCTGCACAGTTAGTTTCTCCTTTTAAACTTCCTAGCCAGTTTTCTGCCAGAATGCTTGCTTTACCATCGTTAAGAACAGTTACAGGGTAATCCTTATCTTGATAGATTTCTCCAAAGTCAATGCCATCAAGATAAGGAATTGCACCTCCAAAACGTATTTTTGTTCCTTCGATTTTTCCAGGAGCACAAATTGCCAGGCCTTTAATTCTATCTGTATATTTTTTTACAATTTTATCTACTGCAACTAAAAAGTCAGTTTTATTGTCGGGAGTACTTACTTTACCCTTTTCAATAATATTACCAGCTTGGTCTATTTGTGCGTATTTAATTTCTGTTCCGCCAATATCAATACTTAAATAATTTTTCATCTTCATCCTTCACCAATAGATAAATTAAAAGTTACAGCTATAAAGCCACATAAAAGATTATAAACTAAAACTCAGTTTTTGATTGCATTACTTTTAGACAATCAAGAATTATACTGTATCATAAATTTTCAAAAACTACCTTTAAAATTGTATCTCACATTAAAAACTATTTTTATGTCTATTATCAAAAAGACCACTTATCCAATTAAATAAGAGGTCTTCTAAAAAATTTTAAAATCTTTAAACCTAATACACTATTCAGGTAAATAGCGATTTTTTAGTAAAAAGTGACGTAACAGCTGATTAAATCGTCGAGGAACCTCAGCCATAATATCATGTCCGCAATCATCTAAAACAGCATATTCAATTTGCGAATTATGTTTAGCCATCCATTCAGCAAATTGATAGTTATAATATGGACTTTTCTTAGCAGCAAAAACAACTATTTTTTGCGTAGTGGTTGTAATTATATTTCGCCAATCACGCTTAATGTGCTCTTGCAATAAATCCATATTACTTTGGCGATCAAAAGGATACTTAGTTTTAACTAGGTTGAGCTCATTAAAAACTTCAGTATCAAGGCCATGAAGAGTTTCATGAACCTGTGGAATAATCAAAGATTGCTCTTTGTAGTTTTCCAAAGTATAGTTCATGAAGCCAAAATGCCAGTCCTTAGTATTTAGCATATATGGGGTTTGATCAACGATACAAGCTAAATCAACTAAACTAGGTTTTGTCTTAATTAAATCATATAGAACACTACCACCCATTGAATGCGCAATAAATGTGGCATGACTGATATTTAGAAATTTCAGTAAACCAATCAAATCATCAGTCAATCTTTGGAGAGTATGACCATTTAATGTTCTTTCACTTTCACCCATGTTACGGTGATCATACGTTATTACCTGATATCCCATATTCAACAAATAAGATACTTGTTTTATCCAGATTTCTTGATAACCACCAAAGCCAGTCACCAAGACAATTGGCTTACCGTTTCCGTATACATGATAATTAAGTTTAACCCGATCACTGGTTAGATAGTAACTCATCTATTCTTTCCTTACAAAATTCCACGGGTCCTCTACCAAAATAGGTCCGGTAGCTGTTTTGATTAGTACTTTTTTGTTGCGCCCTGCAGCAAACTCTTCTAACGAAAAGCCTTTTTGTCCATGTACAACCTGAACATCCGCATGAACTCCGTATAAATTTATCTTTCTTAATAACTCTCTCGCTTGACTCACACTAATTTCTTTTGTTGCCGACAAAATAACATCCAAATCACTGATATGCTCTGAATTATTTTTTACCATCTTTATTCCAGTGGCCATTTCGTAAGCTACCGAACCACCGATTCCCCATTTAAATCCTTTTAACAAAGGAACCATTTTAATTAGAGCTTGAAATTGAGGTATGTTTTGCCGAGCAGGAGGCAACTCTTTCCATAACTGTTTTTTTATAAAGTAGTCTGGCGAGTAACAACTTACTACTTGCTCTTTTTTTAAGAAACAGGCTAAACGCTCATTTCTCCGAAATCCTCTTATTCCAACTGGAATTAGATTATTATCTATTTTTCCTCTTCTGACAACAACGATTTTTGCTTTAGCTAAAGAATCCTTTGCCCATTCAGGTAAAGGATTCTCGCCTAGCACCAAATCACTAATTTTGTTAAAAGTGAGCAAATCATGTGGCCAAACTTGTTTTATTGATTCCATTGTTCAGAAACTGTTTTACGCATCTTATTAGTTGCTTGACGCCCACTTTCAACCGCAATTGGCGTTTCATATCTAAAGTGTAAATCAGTGGGTTGATTCTTAGTACTTTCAATTGCTTCATCAATAACGGTCTTGATCTCTTCAACTGCGTTTTCATTGGCATCCCATGAGGAAACATCCTGAACCAATTTGTAAAGAGCACCTAATTTTTCATAGTTGTGAATATCATAGGCCATTGCAGGAACATGTTTTGTGGCTTCTTCTAATTCAGCAATTGTTCTTTGAGTAATTCGAGCAGCTGAAGCCTTAGACATTGCTTGAATTGTGATTGAGTCGTCTGCTAAAGCTATAATTCGGTTTGATTGCAAACCATGAGCTAAAAAGCCTCCTGAAACGGCATCCCCAGGAATAAACGCAATAACTGGATGACCTGCTTGACGTGCTTTAGCATATGCAGCAGCAGCGGATGCCAAACTGATATGAATACCAATTAGTTCCTCTTTGTAGCCATATGCTTGACTTGGTACGTCAACAACCAAAATAAGTGGCCGTTTTTCTTTCTTATCTTTGTCTTCATCAACTATCTTGTTAACAATTTCGGCTACTAGAAAACCTTCCTGTAAGCCAACTTCTCCCTTTCGAACTCGTGGAAAACGATTATTTTCATCTGGGACAATTGCAATATATTCTTTACCATCTTTTTCAGCATGTAAAACAGTAGGATAATTTGATTCTGCATTTTCAATTCCAGTTAATTTTTCAAACCAAAGTCGACCGCGTGACTTAGTTTTCGCTTGTTGACTAGCAGTAGCTTCATTAACGACATGTTTAGTTGCTTTATTCTTAGAATAAAGGTCACGGTATTGCTTGGTATTAAGCGGTTGAGCAAAATCAATCTCATCGAGTAAAGAAAGGTAAAAATCAGCCTGGTCTGTTCTATGAGCATCCTTATTCTGTTCAATTGCATTGTTAATTGCGTCCTTAATAGCTGAAACATCATCGTCAACTACTTCATCAGCAATTCCTGTTTCAACACGTTGCCGTGTTCCTAGAGTGTCCCAAATCAGGTTCTTATCGCTGGAATCAAATTCTCTTACACCAGCTTCTTGTTCAATTACCTCTGGACCATTCAGAGCAATTCTAGCTTTAGGTGTTGTAATTAGATAAGAAAGAATTGCACTTGTAATTGACATTCCGCCAAAGCTCCCAACTCTTCCTGGCACAATACCAATAACGGGAACATATTCTTTTAAGGCAATAACTGCGTTTTGAATTTCTGAAATTGAAAGTAATCCATAGTTTGCCTCTTGCAACCGCACACCACCTGTATCAAGAACGATAACTGGATATTCCTTGATTCCATTTTTATTGTCTTCAAGTGTCTTTTCCAAAGCAGCTACAATTTTAGCTCCTGAAACTTCACCAATTCCGCCGCCTTGAAAACTACCTTCAATTGATATAATAACGGCAGCTTTCCCATCTAACTTACCTTTTGCAATAATTACACCATCATCACTTTCAGGTACAATGTTTTGCGGCTCCAAATGAGGTGAAATAAAATCAAACTCAGGTCCAACAATTTCGCGCCCAGTGTTCTCATCAAGTAAGCTAAAAGCACGTTGACGTCCATTTAATTCAACAAAACTATTTTTCATCATTTAATGCCTCCATTGCTTGCGTGAGCCGTAAGTTAACAACGCCTGGTGTTGCACCAAAGTCATGAATTACAAATTTTCCTTTTAACGGATAACGAGTGAAAAAGCGATCTAAAACATTTTTCCAAACTTCTTTAAAGCCATCACTACCAGTTACTATGTCGATTGTTGTTTCATCTGCAGGGTAAAGCAGGATTTCTAAATCTCCGGATGCTACCACACCAACATGAACAAACTTTTTAACAGTTTCTGAATTTTGATAAGTAAAATTAAGTTTCTCCATCTTAACTAACCTCCTTTATGACCATGATCTGAATTTAGCAGGTGGATTGTATAAACCATGTGACCACTCAACTAAATCATCCATCGTTTGTGCAGCTAGCAATGAACGCTTTGCATCCTGTCTACGAACCCCAAGATCTTCTGGTAGAGCAATAATTCCTTTATCACGCAGCTTTTTGACCTCTTCAGGATTAGAGCGAAGACCTACAGGTGTTACACCCGCAATCGCTTCAATGGCAGCCTTACGCTCTTCCATGCTATCTGTCTTATAAAGGTATGCAATTCCTTCTTCAGTTACAATATGAGTAGTATCTTCGCTATAAATCATGATTGGTACATTGGCCAATTTTGCTTCTTTTCTTACCTCTTCAGCATCCAAATGATCAACAAAGACAGGTTTCTTATTAGAACCAAATGTTTCAACCATTTGGACAACTAATTTTTGTCCTTTAGCTAGAGGATCATCAGCTGGCTTCAAACTTTGCCATGCTGCAGTTGAGTGACGTCGACCAGTTGGGTTCGAGCCCATATTAGGTGCGCCACCGAAACCTGATAAGCGACCATGAGTAACAGTAGAAGAATTACCCCATTGATCAATTTGTAATGTTGATCCAACAAACATATCACAGGCATATTGACCAGCAACTTGACCTAAAGCACGATTAGAACGCATAGTGCCATCTTTACCGACAAAGAAAACGTCTGGACGAGCAGCAATATACTTCTCCATGCCGACTTCACCACCAAATGAGTGGATTGAGTCAACCCAGCCACTTTCAATTGCTGGAATCAAAGTTGGCGTTGGGTTCAATTCCCAGTTACGGCAAATTTTTCCTTTAAGACCAAGTTGTTCGCCGTAGGTAGGCAATAACAATTCAATCGCTGAAGTGTTGAAACCAACACCATGGTTCAGAGTTTGAACATTATGTTTTTCATAAATTCCGCGAATTGCCATCATACCCATTAAGATTTGTAATTCACTAATTGCTTGTGGGTCACGTGTAAATAACGGCTCCAATTGATACGGCTTATCAGCCGGAATCACAACATCAACCCAGCCAGCTGGAATATCAACTCTCGGGACTTTATCTACAATTTCGTTAGCTTGAACAATGACAATACCATCATGAAATGCTGCAGCTTCAACAATCGTAGGTGTTTCCTCAGTGTTAAAACCTGTATATAAGTTACCTTCATGATCAACTTTATCTGCTGCTACTAAGACAACATTTGGAATTAAATCTATGAACAGTCGGCCAAATAATTCGAGGTAAGTATGGATATCTCCAACCTGCATCGTTTTGTCTGCAATCATTTGGGAAACTCTGGTACTTTGTGGACCAGCATAAGAAAAGTCCATCTTAGTAGCAATCCCTAAATCAAAAATATCCAAGTGTTCAGGTCTCGAAATGCTGGACATAATCATATGCAAATCATGAACTTTATTTGCATCCACTTTTGCTAAGGCTTCAGATAAGAATGAAGCCTGTTTTTGGTTGTCTCCTTCCAAAACAACCTTATCACCTGGCTTAATCAGCGCTTCAAGAACTTTAACAACATCTTCTGTTTTTGCAAACTTGCCATCAAGAAGAGCACTTGCGCCATTTAAACGGGCAGCTTTTGCATCTCGATGCGTATGCCAATTTCTTTCAGTCATATTATTTTCCTTTCCATTTATTAAGTAAAAAGTCGGCATCATCTATTGCCATTTCACTTAATGTAATATTTGATACCTGATCAGTTTTAACCTTTAATAACTTTGTAAATGCGTTTCCTGGCGAGAATTCGATACTCACTTGCGGATTATACTCAAGTGCAACATTAATCATCGTTTCCCAAAAAACAGGATGAGTTAAATTATTAGCTAGATCGTATTTAACATCTGCAACCTTTTTTACCGGATGACCGTTATTATTAGCCAAGTAAATACAGGCAGGGTTACTTAAATGTAACTTCCCTATCTCATAATCTAATTGTTCAGCAACATTTGCCATTAGTGGCGAATGCGATGGATTAGGTACATGCAATAATTTAGCTTTAGCTGCACCTTGCTTGCTGGCAAGCTCTAACACTTGTTTAATAGCAGTTAACTTACCTGACAGAGTATTTTGCAACTCTGAATTTTGATTCGACAGATATACCGGATTTTCCTCGGTATGAACCTGTTTCACAAGTTCAGCAACTTCTTGTCGAGATAAACCAACTATTACTCCCATACCATATCCTTCGGGATAAGAGGATTGCATCAGCTTAGCCCTTAAGCTAACTAATTTGAAAACATCTTCTTTTGAAATTACTCCTGCTGCATATGCTGCTCCAAACACCCCTAGGGAATGTCCAGCCACTAAATCTGGTTGCCAACCCATTTTTTTAAGTTGATCAACTTCATTAATTTGCAAAAGTAAAATACTTAATTGAATCTGTTGCGAATCAGAATAGCCTTCACTAGTATCTAAAAGTTTCACTCCCGTCCAATTTTCTACATTTTGTTTCAAATTGGGGTCAACATTAGTTAACATTTCAGCTTTCTGACTTCCTTGCCCAGGAAACAACCATAAACTTTTCACGTTATCACCTCTTTGGATCTCACAAATTTAGTTTAAACCCAATAGATAACCATTTATAATAGATAATAGGAATAATAGTTAACCAAAAAGTTATTAATTGGAGCAAAATAATGAATTTAACTGGTTTAAAATATTTTGTCAGTGTAGCTAGTTTGGGCTCTGTAACGGAAGCAGCCCGGGCAGCATTTGTCAGTGAATCCGCAATTAGTAAAACCATTAGACAGCTTGAAGAAGAAATTGGTGTAAAACTGTTTGATCGTCAAGGAAGAACAATTAAGCTGAATCAGCAGGGAAAGATCTTTTATTCATACGTTTCCGATAGTCTTAGCCTGCTGAGCCGTGGCATCAACGCAGTGAAAACTAATTCAGCAGAAGAAAATGGACAAATCAACGTTCTTTTTACTGTTGGCTCACCTTTAATTCCGATCATTGCACTAAAAATGCAAAAATTACTTCCAAATGTCAGCCTAAATATTCACCAGCGTACAACCTTTGCTAAAGACCTAAAGCAATTTGACTTTGTTATTTCTTCACATAAGATTAAAAACTTTACGGCAATTCCTTTATTAAGAGAAGAAATCTTAATTGGCTGGAAAAAAAGTTTCATGCATAAGAAAAAGTTTTTTCAAGCTTCAGAATTGAAAAATTTTACTTTTGTCGGTGAAAATGATGAAACCGAGTTACAACAAACTGTTAACCAGTTTTTAGTAAGTAATGACATCAAATTAAATTTCAAATACCAATCAGATGAACCAGCCACAGTTCGAGAAATGATTGTAGCAGGACTAGGCATGGGTTTTATACCTAAAGTCACATGGGGAAATTACTTTACTAATTCAAACTCAATCGATATTGCAAGAATCCTTCCCAATTCACCACACCGAACAATCTATTTAAATACCCCACACCAGACGTTAAATGATACTCAACGCTTATTTAGTAATGAAATTGCTAGTGTCTTAGTTGAAGCACAATCGAATTAAAAGAAAAAATAAAACTTGCCTTTTTTGAAAAAATCGCATATATTAAGGCTGAACTTCTTAGGGATCTCACAAATCTACTAAGAGAGGTCTTAAATGAAATGGATAAATATCCTTATCCGGCATATAAAACAGCAGATATTGGAGATTACTTAAAAGTCTTTGCCTGTACTGCAGTTATGTCGCAGCCAATTATGTCTTTGGTTATGGGGGTTGGTCAGCCTTTTGCCACACAAGATATATTTGGCATTATGTATAATTTAGTTAAATACACTGCACCAGCCTTTATTTTTGGCATTCTATACACCACAATTCGAACAAATGATTTAGCAGGAAATTTTTCATATAAAGCACATATGAGGTCAAGCTGGTCAAACCTATTTGTTCCGACAATTTGGTGGACGTTAATTTATTTGCTGGGAATGCCATGGCTCCAACAGATAAATAAATTTAATAATTTTGGTTCATTTTGTTGGCATTTTATTAATGGTAATGGCGCACCGCATTTGTGGTACAACACAATGATGTTGCAATTTATTATTTTAATGCCATTGTTTTGGGCAATTAGTCGTTACGTTGGTAAAAATGTAAAAAGAGGATTACTTGTCGCTCTAATTACTTTTGTTTTATATTTTGCCTGGCTATGGTTTTATGATTTTTACGTATTCCATGGTCCACACGAAAAAACGTGGTATATGCTAGATCGAATTTTTATTTCGTTCTTTATTTACGGCGTATTTGGAGTACTTGCATGGCAACTGAGAGATTATGTTAATTCAATATTAAGTAAATTTTGGTGGCTAATTCTATTAGTTTTTCTTGCTTGTTTTATTTGGACAAATTTTGAATTACACGGCTTTGGCCATCCAGTCCTTTTTGCAAACGCTCCGTATTATAAACCATCAATGACATTCTATTGTTTAGCAGTCATTGCTTTAGTTGCAACTCTATGCTTATATCAAGTTAGGAATGATTCGGAAACTTCACTCAAAGTTTTTCATTTTTTAGCTACATATGCTTACCGTGCTTACCTTTCAAACGTATTTTGGAATCAACTGATTTGGCGTGGATTAAATATGGGTTACCATGCTACTTACCACCCTTTTTTAACTTTCCTAGGCACATGGATCTTAACTTGGATACTATCGTTCACTTCTGCATATTGCCTACATATTTGGTGGACAAAAATAAAAAGCTACATAGTTAAATAGACGTTAAATCAATTTAAGAATGCAAAAAGAACCCTTTATAAAGAGGGTTCTTTTTATTTAACCTGAAAATGTTTCTATTTTAGAAGGGTTTTTATCCGACAGCTAAAAAAAATGCTAGTGCATCTAGAATGATACCCATAATAAATACCAAGTTATTGTTTAACTTAGAAAAGGACTTTTCAACGCTTAAATATATACATATTGTTCCGACTATCACAGCAATCATCATTATGACAAAGCCCATGTGCTTTACCTCACTTTGAAATTTATCTAGTTATATTTTTCCATATTAAAATTTGTCGGTAAATTCATTTGGTTTTATTTTAGAATTACTTTATTAACTTTAGCTTTCTTTAAGAATAAAAAAGCCTTATCCTAATGGATAAGGTTTTTAGTAAATCTTTTTTTAGACTTCAAGGACTATTTAATTTGTTCTTGAACTTCAGCAGCAAAGTCTTCTTGCTTCTTCTCGATACCTTCGCCAACTTCGTAGCGAGTGTATGCAGCAACTTCACAATCTTCAGATTTTGCGTATTCTGCAACTGTCATATCGCCATCTTTAACGTAAGGTTGGTCAACCAAGCAAATTTCGCTTAAGTACTTGTTAACACGACCTTCAACGATCTTAGGGATAATGTTTGCAGGTTTACCTTCGTTTTCAGTTTCCTTAGTGAAAACTGCCTTTTGACGATCAAAATCAGCCTTTGGAACAGAAGCTTTATCTAAGTATTCAGGGTTAATAGCAGCAACGTGCATTGCAATGTTCTTAGCTGCTTCTTCGTTGTCACCCTTTAAAGTAACAACAGCAACAATTGATCCACCATTATGCTTGTAAGCGCCAAATACTTCGTCATCATTCTTGCTGATTAAATCAAATCTTCTTAAAGTGATCTTTTCACCGATAACAGCAGTCAAGTTGGTAATTTCTTCACCAATTGTTGAACCAGCCATTGGAGCCTTTAAAGCTTCTTCTACGTTAGCAGGCTTTGCAGCAAGAATTGCCTTAGTTACATCATCAACTAACTTGATAAACTTATCGTTTGATGAAACAAAGTCAGTTTCTGAGTTAATTTCAACTAATGCAGCTGTATTACCAGAAAATGCATATTCAGCCAAACCTTCAGCTGCAATTCGACCACTCTTCTTAGCAGCTTTTGCAACACCGTTTTCTCTTAAAATATCAATTGCCTTTTCAACGTCTCCATCAGCTTGAACTAAAGCTTTCTTGGAGTCCATCATTCCGGCACCAGTACGATCACGTAACTCTTTAACTTGTTTAGCAGTAATATTTGCCATTGATGTATCCTTTCAAATAAAAGATATTTAACTAGTCTTCGTCTGAAGTTTCTTCAGCTTCAGTTGCTTCTTCAGCACCATCAGCTGCAGCATTCTTAGTCATTTCAGCTTCTACGTCAGCGTTATTGTCATCTTGACCTTGCTTACCTTCAATAACAGCATCAGCCATTGCGCCTGAAATTAAGCGAATAGCACGAATAGCGTCATCGTTTGAAGGAATAACAACATCTACTGGATCTGGATCAGTGTTAGTGTCAACCATTGCAACAACTGGAATGCCAAGAATGTTTGCTTCGTGAACAGCAATCTTTTCCTTCTTAGGATCAACAACAAACATTACGTCTGGGATTCTAGGCATGTCTTCAATACCACCTAAGAATCTTTCAAGCTTGTCCTTTTCCTTAGTTAATAAAGATGCTTCCTTCTTTGGTAATACTTCAAAAGTACCATCTTCTGACATCTTCTTAAGGTCCTTTAATCTTTGAACACGACTTTGAATAGTCTTCCAGTTAGTTAAAGTACCACCAAGCCAACGTTGGTTAATGTAGTATTGACCAGCACGAGTTGCTTCTTCAGCAATTGAGTCTTGAGCTTGTTTCTTAGTACCTACAAAAAGAATTACACCACCGTCTTGAGCAACTGCTCTAACGAATGAGTATGCGTCATCCAACATCTTGATTGTCTTTTGCAAATCAATGATGTAGATACCATTTCTTTGAGTAAAGATGTAAGGAGCCATTTTTGGATCCCATCTTCTAGTTTGGTGACCGAAGTGGACACCAGCTTCAAGTAATTGTTTCATTGAAACTACTGACATAATTAACTTCCTCCTATGGTTTTATACCTCTCAAGCGATCATTTCAACGTTTCACCAGTGTGTGGCACCAAAACGTTGATCACTCTTGATGTTTCTTACTTGTGTGTTTAACACACAAGTAAAATAATACTAAATTTATGCTTAAGAATCAAGGTTAAAAATCAACTGATCGTTCACGCAAAAAATTTTCTTTCCATTGTCGCGTATGGTGCTTAAACCAGTACTCTCTTTTCAATGCTAATTGCTTATCTTGAAATTTTTCATGATAAATCATTTTGACAGGTCTTCTAGTCTTAGTATATTTTGCTCCTTTACCAGAGTTATGTGCAGTTAACCGTTTTTGTAGGTCATTTGTAAAACCACCATAAAAACTGCCATCATTGCACAACAAAACATAGAAATAGTAACTTTTCCCTTCATCATGTTTTTGCCGCTCTTCATCAGTTTCGCGAATTACTTTTTGAATAGTGGGTAAAAAATTGCCGTTTTCGTCATGAACTTCAATTGCATCCCTCAAAACCAAGCCATCTGTTGCCGTGTGCTTAACAGCTTCAATAATAACTAAATTTGCATCATCTCCACGATGAGATACATACGGCTGTACAAATTTGATACTTAAATCGTGCTTTATGCAAAAATATGCAATTTCGTTAAGACGTTCAGGTCGATGTACCATATACATTTTTCCCTTCATCTTAAGAAGATCACTGGCAACCATAATTATTTCTTCTAAGTTAATTAACAATTCATGACGTGCAATTGCTTTTTTAGGATCAGGATTTACTTTATGATTCTTTGCCACTTTAAAATATGGTGGATTAACTACAACTACATCATAAGAATCTTTACGTAAAAATTTAGGTGCATCCTTAACATTTTTTTGATGAACTTGAATACGGTTTTCCATTTGATTTAATTCAACCGATCGCCTAGCTTGTGAAGCAGCCTCATCTTGAATTTCAATTGCATCATACTTAGCTCGATTAAAATATGCCATATAAATTGTTGCAGCACAGTTTCCTGCACAGAGATCAGCAACTTTCGAACTATCTTTAATTGATTCTTTAGCTTCTGACGCCAGTAATAATGTGTCTAACGAAAAGCTAAAGGCATCTTTGTCCTGAACAATTTTAAGATTATCGCTATACATATAATCAATTCGTTCATTTTTTGACAAATTTACCATAAAAATTTCTTCCTCTCCTCAAGCTCTGTTATAATATTTTACATCATTGGAGGAAATAATGTTTTATCATATCATTCGCCCAATTGCCCGCTTTATTGTCTGGCTACTAAATGGGCATTTACATGTTAATCATAAAGAACGTATCCCAGATGGGAATTATATTTTGGCAGCACCGCATCGCACGTGGTGGGAACCGATTTTGTTTGCTTTAGCTGCAAGTCCGAAAGAATTCATGTTTATGACAAAAATTGAATTATTTAAATATCCTGTTTTAAATTTCATTTTAAAGCATGCACATGCCTTTCCAGTTGACCGTAAAAATCCTGGTCCATCTGCTCTAAAGACACCTATCAAGGGCCTAAAAAATGGGAATTATTCATTAATTATCTTTCCATCTGGAACCAGACATTCCGCCGAACTAAAAGGCGGAACTATTGCAATTGCAAAGCTATCCGGTAAGCCAATTGTTCCCGTTGTTTATCAAGGTCCTCTGACCTTTACAGGACTTCTAAAGAGAAAACCACTTGAGGTTTGCTTTGGCGACCCTATTCAAGTTGATCGAAAAATCAAACTAACACATGAAAATGAAGCAATGTTAGATGATCAGCTTAAAGAAGCTTGGAATAAGATTGATCAAGAACAGAATCCTAATTTTCATTATCAACCAAAGTAAAAACAGACAAAATGAAAAGATTAAACTTTAATAAGTTTAATCTTTTTTTGTAGTGTTAAAATAATTACGACTGTAATTGAATGGAGGAAGTCAAAAAATTGTTAGAGAAAACATTTTATAAAATGATGTTAAGTAAATCTTTTCCTTTCCCAGTGAAAGTAACCTATTGGGATGGTAAGAGTGAAGTTTATGGCAATGGCAACCCAAACATTGAAATCATTTTTAATGAAAAAATTCCAGTTAATGAAATCACCCGTAATGCTTCATTAGCACTCGGCGAAGCATACATGGATAAAAAGATTGAAATCAAGGGCAGTATACAGGAACTTATCCTTGGAGCTTATGAAAGCCCAAACAGTTTTATGCGGTCTAGTAAATTCCGCAAATTTATGCCTAAGCAAAATCATACTGAACAACAGAGTGAAAAAGACGTTCAAAGTCACTATGATATCGGTAATGATTTCTATAAGTTGTGGCTTGACCCTACGATGACCTACTCATGTGCATACTTCAAGGAAGGTAATCAAGACGACCTTGAAAAGGCTCAAATTGATAAAATCAATCACATTCTTGATAAACTACATCCACAAAAAGGTAAAACTCTTTTAGATATAGGTTGTGGCTGGGGAACGCTTATGTTGACTTCAGCCAAAGAATATGATCTTAAGGTTACTGGTGTAACTTTAAGCGAAGAACAATATAAACTTGTTCAAAAGAAAATTTACGATGAAAATCTACAGGATCAGGTAGAAGTTAAGCTAGAAGACTATCGCGAACTTGGCGACCAACAATGGGATTACATTACTTCAGTTGGCATGTTTGAGCATGTTGGTAAAGAAAATCTTGGTCAGTATTTTAATGACGTTGCAAAATACCTTAAAAAAGACGGCGTTGCCCTAATCCACGGAATTACCCGCCAACAAGGTGGCGCTAGCAATGCTTGGATTGATAAGTACATCTTCCCAGGTGGCTATATCCCAGGACTAGATGAAAATGTTCATCATATTGTCGAAAATGGCATGCAAATTGATGACATTGAAATGTTAAGACGCCATTATCAACGAACAATTGAAATTTGGGATAAAAACTTTAACAATCATCGTGATGTTATTCAAAAAAACATGGGTGAACGCTTCACTAGAATGTGGGACCTTTATTTACAAGCATGTGCTGCCTCCTTTGAATCGGGAAATATTGATGTAGTTCAATATCTCCTAACCAAAGGGCCATCTGGTAAAAACTTACCAATGACTCGTGATTACATGCTTAAAAATCAAAGCAAATAAGTTATAACTCGATTTTAAAAAGATTTAGTTACGTATTTTATCGTAACTAGTCTTTTTTATTTTAAATTAGAAATTTTTGCTAAAAATAAAAACAACCTTCGAATTCAATTATGATATCGAAAGTTGTTTTATTAACTATTTAACTTCTATATTGTTACATCTTAAAGATTTTGCCAGGGTTAACCACTTCATTAGGATCAAACAACTTCTTAACTTGACGTAAAAGCTCAGTGTAGTCGTGACCATAGAAATCTTCATAGTAACCAGCACGAGCATAACCAATACCGTGTTCGCCGGACATATTACCATCAAGTGATTTAGCTGTCTTGTATAATTCTGAAATTACTTTATCACTTGTCTTGGCGTATTCTTCATCAGACATGTCGTCAGAGCAAAGATAAATATGTAGGTTTCCATCGCCAGCATGTCCAAAGTTTGGAATTCTAATATTCAATTCGTTTTCAAGCTCTTCAATACGATCTAAAACCTCTGGAATGTGGTTAATCGGAACACAGACATCGATTTCATCCATCTTTGGAGTTGACTTTTGAATTGCAAGAAGTAATTCTTCACGACATTTCCAAATTTTCTTAGCTTCTTCTGAATCGGCACTTAAGATAACTGCATCTTCAGCTTTAAATTCTTTTACAGCTTCCAATGCTTGTTTCAGTTCTGCTTGCCACTCTTCTTCAGTAAATGAATCGAGGCCCATGATAATAAAACCATCACCATTTTTAATTGGGAATTCATCGTCTGCGTATTTTTCCCATAAGTTAATCACTTTACGTCCCATGAATTCAACTGTAGTTGGAACAACACCGGAAGCAAGAATTGCTGGAACTGATCTAATTGCATCATTCAAAGTTGGGAAAGGAATAATTGCATTAATTGATTTGCGTGGCTTTGGATACAATCTCAATGTAACTTCAGTAACAACGCCAAGCGTACCTTCTGAACCAATAATCAAATCTTTTAGAGAATAACCTGATGAAGATTTAACTGCTTTAGAGCCAAACTTATACAATTTTCCGTTAGTTAAAACAACCTTCAATTCGCGGATGTGCTCTCTTGTAACACCATACTTGATTGCTTTTAAACCACCGGCATTTGTATCAACATTACCACCGATTGTAGCCCAGTGCATAGCAGGTGCAGGCATATAAGTAAATGGCTTATCAGCAAGATATTCTTCAATATCCTTTAATCTGATTCCTGCTTGAACTGTCATAGTTAACCCATCCGGATCATATTCTAAAATACGGTTCATTTTAACCATATCGAGTGAGATACCACCATCAACAGATAAATTGGCACCCATTAACCCAGTTGAATTACCACGTGGTACCAAAGGAATATGATGATCACTCGCATATTTAACAACATTTTCTACTTCTTGATTAGTAACTGGTTGAATTACTAATTCTGGCATTGCTGTTACTGTTCTAAATTGGTCATGATCCCAATGTTTAGTTGGCTCTGTAACAAAACGCTCAGGTTCTGAAATAAATTTACGTAAATTTTCACGATCAGTATCATTAATTTGATGGTATTCCATTTCAAACTTCCTATTTCTAAAACATAAATATTTTTAATTGTTATTATAATTAATTTACATCTTTATGTAACCGCTGTCAACAATTGGTGTAAAAGAAAAGCACGGGATAATTAAATAACCCGTGCATAAACTTATTTTTGACTGTTTTGCAACTTATATAAGTTGTAGTAATAACCTTTTTGAGCTAATAATTGTTCATGATTTCCATGTTCAACTATTTTACCATCGTTTAAAACGATAATTTGATCAGCATCAACAATTGTCGACAATCGGTGTGCAATGGCCAAAGTAGTTCGGCCTTTTCTTAAACTCTTTAAGGCAGTTTGAATTAATGTTTCAGTTTCAGTATCAACATTAGCCGTTGCCTCATCAAGAACTAAAATTTTCGGATCAGTGACTAAAGTACGTGCAAAGGAAATCAGTTGTCGTTGTCCCTGACTGAACTCGCTACCGCCTTCACCAACCTTGGCATGATATTTACCAGGTAGATTTTCGATAAAGCCGTCTGCTTGAACAGTTTTAGCTGCATCCTTAATTTCCTCATCAGTGATATTTTTATTATAAAGTCTAATATTAGAATTCACATCACCATAAAACATGAATGGCTCCTGTAAAACTAGACCCAGTTTTTTGCGAAGCTCTTCTTTTGGATACTTCTTTATATCTACACCATCAATTAGTACTTGCCCCTTGTAGAATTCATAAAAACGCATCATTACGTTGATAATTGAACTCTTACCGGAACCAGTGTGTCCAACAATTCCCAAGGTTTCACCTGGATTAACAGTAAAAGAAATATCATGCAATATTTCATTTTTACCATCATATGAAAAGCTTACGTGCTTAAATTCAATTTTACCTTTAGTAATTGTTAAGCCTTTTTCAGCTTGCTGCTTAGGTTCAAAGTCTGTATTGTCAAGAATTCTAAAAATTCTCTTTCCTGCAACAATTCCATCTTGAAAGAAGGTCATTTGATCCATCATATTAGCAATTGGATTGAAGAATTGCGAGATATATTGTGAAAATGCATAAACCACACCTGCAGGAACAAAAGTCTCACGTAGTGGAAAACCAAAGTACATCAAGGTTAAAGCAAGTGCTATCGAGTAAAGCATACTCGTTAACGGTGATAAAAGTAATGAATTAAGGTTTATCATACTAAAACGCGTCTTCATTAAAGAAGTGTTTTCATGTTCAAAATTATCAGTCATCCGCTTTTCTTGTTTGAATTGCTGAATTAAAGAAACCCCTTCAATTGATTCGTTTAAATTCGTATTAATGCGACTTAAGCGCTCGCGATAATTTCGGTATAACTTTGAACTTCTCTTAGAATATTGCCAAATAATTAGCAATAAAATGGGTAAAAATGCCAAAACAATTAAACCAGCATAGAAGTTAGTCGTAAACATCGCTACTAGAGCGGAAATAATTGAGAAGAATGACATGACTACACTTGAAAGTACAACTAAGAAGTTGCTCAAAGTCATCGTATCGTTAGTAACACGCGAAACGATTGACCCGGCTGGAGTTTGATCAAAATAGCGCATTCCCAAGCTTTGCAATTGCTTATATAATGCTGACCGTAAACTCTCAAGCGATTTTTCAGAACCTAAAGCAAAAAAGTACTCGTAAGTAAACTGCAAAACCGCTTTGATAACCGAACCAAAAGCATATAAGAAACCAGCAAATAAGATGATTTGGGTTGTAACACTCTCTTTAACTAAGTAATTGTCCAAAAAGAACTGCAATCCATATGGTAGAAGCATGTTGATTACACTAACCAAAAATGCTCCGATACCTGCAATAATCATTTCATTTTTGAACCGCATTACAAAACGCATTAAACGCTTGAAGATACTGATTTGTTCTTTTACAGGTATTTCCTTTGACCAAACAGATTCATAATTACTTTGTTCGTCCATCCTATTCACCTACCTTTGCTTCTAATTCTTGGCGTTGCCACATGTCTGCATACCAGCCATTTTCTGCTAAAAGCTGATCATGTGTTCCTCTTTCAACAATTTGACCGTCCTTTAGAACCAAAATTAAATCGGCATTCATAACTGAGGTCAGTCTGTGCGTAGCAATTAAAGTAGTTTTACCTTCACGCTCTTTACTTAGTGATTTCAAAATTGCCATCTCAGTTTTTGCGTCAACAGCGGATAAAGCATCATCTAGGACTAAAATTTGACTTTGCTTCAACAAAGCTCGTGCAATTGACATTCTTTGTTTCTGTCCCCCAGAAAGAGAAACGCCGTTTTCACCAACAAGAGTGTTGTAGCCACCAGGCATTTGCAAAATATCATTGTGCAAATCACTCTTTTTAGCAGCTGACACAATCGCACTCTCATCTGAATTTGCATCTGAAAAAGCAATATTCTTTTGAATACTTGTTGAGAAAAGATAATTATCTTGCGGAACATATGAAATCTGACGCAATAAAACATTTAATGGTATTTCTCTAATATCGTGACCATTTAATGTTATTTTCCCATCATATTTATCAAATTCACGCAGCAACAGCTGAATAATCGTAGTTTTACCTGCTCCGACCTTCCCAACTAGTCCAAGTGTCTGCCCTGTTTTTAGAGTGAAATCAATATTGTGCAGCACTGGAATTTGTGGCTCATCAGGATAAGCAAAAGATTTTACTTGATATTTCAAATCACCTGCAATATCTTGAGCTTGGAGACTTTGATCAGCATGTTGATCGGTAATTTCAGGTTTTTCATCAAGTAGTTTTTCAACTCGATCATAGCTTGCGCTACCTCGCTCAAGGATATTAAATAGGTAACCAATTGCAAACATAGGCCAAACCATATTCCCGATATAGGCAATAAATGATACAAGTTGCCCAATTGATAAAGCCTTGTGGCTAACCAACAATCCACCATAAATAATAGTTATTGTATAGGTCAGTCCAATAAGAAGCGTTCCCAATGGGTCAAATAATGAATCCCACTTAAAGACACGTTTATTGATTTTAATCGTATCATTAACCATGTCATTGAAGGCTTCAGTATCTTCTTTTCCTTGACCAAAGGTTTTTAGAACCTTAATCCCAGAAATCGATTCCTGAGTTTTATTGTTTAAACGAGAAAAAGCAGCCTGTGATTCATCAAACGCACCGTATAGCTGATCGCCTAATTTCCATGCCCCCCAGGCAAGAAATGGTAATGGAATAAGTGCAACGATTGTTAACCGCCAATCAACAAATACTATCATTGCGACCATTGTTGTTACACTCATCAAAAGTGAATCAACTAATGTCAATACACCTTCACCCGCAACTTCCTGAATCGCTGAAACATCATTAGTGGCGTGTGCCATTAGGTCACCTGTTCTATGGCGTTGATAGAATGTACGATCCATTTCCATAAAGTGCTCAAACAGTTTAGAGCGCATTTGCAATTCTAATTCGGCTGCACCACCCCAAATTTGACGACGCCAAAAATAGCGGAAAGCATATAAAACTAACGCAGCTAGTACAATGGCTAAGATTAAAGTCGCATATTCTTGCCAAGAAATATGACCTTTATCTAATTGATCAGCCATTAAACCCAAAATTCTTGGTGGTACTAAGTTAATTATTGAAGTTAGTGCTAGAAAAGCAACACCGATTAAATAGCGTTTCTTTTCCTTTTTAAAAAACCAGCCTAACTTAAAAAATATACCCATTTTTCACCTGTCTTTCAAAATAAAAAGGCGGAAGAAATAATCCTCCGTCTGATGTCAATCTAGTTAAGATTTTATTTTTGATGTTTCATCATGTTCATCACTTGGTTTACCTTTTTAGCAGAAGGTTTTTGACCCATTTGTGACATCATGGCAACAATCATATCTTCACTGATTGGTGGATTATCTTTAAAATATTTCTTCATGTATGCTCTAGCACCATAAAATCCGCCAACAAGACCTATTAGCAGCGCTACAATAATTAATACAATTGCTAATCCTAAATTCATAAAATAATCACCTCAATTTGTCCAATAGTTATATCTTACCTAAAAAATAAGTAAATTAAAAGCTATAAATCAGTCTTTTCTCAAGCCTTTCTTACGCTGTGCCTTTTTTGCTTTTTCGGAAGTTACTTCTTTACCATTTTTATCTACGATAACCAAGTCTTCGACGTCTTGTTTAAAGCCAGCACGGAAATTTCTGATAAATTCTTTGTGAAGCTTTTGTCGCTCCTCTTCTTCTTCTTTTGTTAACCCCTGAGCTTCTTTCTTATGGTATAACTCATTGATTCTATCAGTTAGTTTTTTTTCTTGTTCTTCAGTTAATCTTTGTTCATTATTTTCAGTCATTTTTGCACCTCTCATTTGTAAAAGTCTACCTTACTTTTTGGATAAAAAAAAGAATAATTATTTAGAACGCCTGTTTGTATTAGGCAACATTATTTGTTAGAATGTAGTTAATACAAAGAATTAACTAACGAATGGGAGAAAAAAATGACCAATAAGCAAAGTTCTAAGCAACTACAAATTCTTCGTTATATATATGATACCGTTGAAAAACGCGGATTCCCTCCCACTGTTAGAGAAATTTGCCAAGGAGTTGAACTCTCATCAACTTCTACAGTTCACGGTCATCTTTCTAGATTAGAAAGAAAAGGCTTAATTGTTAAGGACGCAACTAAACCTCGAGCACTAGAAATAACAGAAGAAGGCAAAAAGGCACTTGGTGTCAAGCCTACTGATATTCCCGTTGTTGGTGATGTCACAGCAGGTCAGCCTATTTTAGCCGTTGAAGATATTGAAGATTATTTCCCACTTCCCCCTGATTTAGCTAATGATGCTGGCGACTTATTCATGCTACGAGTTCACGGCGAAAGCATGATTAACGCTGGTATTTTAAACGGAGATAATGTAATTGTCCGTAAACAAAGCTCTGCTACTAACGGTGAGATTGTTGTTGCAATGACCGATGAAAATGAAGCAACCGTCAAGCGGTTCTATAAAGAAAAAGATCATTACCGTTTACAGCCAGAAAATGATAGTATGGCACCAATACTCTTGAACAGCGTTCATATCTTAGGTAAAGTTGTTGGCTTATATCGAAACAACATTATTTAGAAACTATTTATTACACCATTGAAATTTACGAACTAGTTTTATTCGGAATTCAATGGTTTTTTTCTACATTTTTGAGTCGCATCTAAATAAAGCAGAAATGCAAAATTTGTCCTTTTATCTTTCCACAGCAATTATTAAAATGTAATTCACAAATTTTTGAAGTTATTTCAGTATTGAATGCTGTTATATCAATATTTGCTTTAAACTTTGTGAAATACAGCATAGTTTCACATTGGTTTCACACTTCTATTTTTCACAAAGTTGGAAATTAAATGTTTGCTATAATATTTGCTGCTAAATTGATGGCTGTCTCATGAGCATCCCTGCCCCAACCTCTTTCGTCATGCTTTTCTATGTCTTTAAGAGAATCTGCCGTAAATAATATTTGTGCAAAATCTGCCTCTCTAAATTGTGCACACGCAGCCATTGCTGCACATTCCATCTCTACACAAGAGGCTCCCAACTCTTTAGCCTGCTTTACTTTCTTGATAGTTTCCCTAAAGAAGCCATCAGTAGTCCAGGTAGTTACTTCTTCAACCTTAAGACCTTCTTCATTCAGCAATTTTTTGGTCTTAGTTAAAAACTCTGACTTTAAGTCAATATACGTTCCTGGTTTCATATAATGAAAGGATGTACCCTCGTCTCTAATAGCTTTTGTAGGCACTAGAAAATAGTTCTCTGGTAAATCAACTAAGCACCCTGCTGATCCTATTGCTAAAATCTGTTTAACACCATAACTTATTAGCCAATCTAATAGCTCTACAGCAGCTGCAGCACCTATCTTTGCCTGACAAAAAGTAATTTTTTGTCCATCTAAATCAACCTCATATATTGGGGTTTCTCCTTCAAAGCAGTCAAAGAACCCAATTTTTTTATGAGGACAACGAGCCAAAAAATCACTGATTACATCAGGAGTTAAGAATGCGAACAGCAGCTTGGGCTGAAATGGAAAGTGATTAATTTCTTTTTCGTGATCTGGTTCTAAAACAGCCCGCGGTTCAGGATCAAATTCTAACAAAAATGGTTCTTTCATAGTTCTTTTCCTCATTAAAAATATTTTAATAAATATTTTAACATAAACAAAAAAGAGAATCACTCCATTGCGGAGTGATTCTCTTTTACTTAAACGTGAATTAACGACGCTTTTCTGCGATTCTTGCAGATTTACCATGACGTTCACGTAAGTAGTAAAGCTTAGCACGACGTACACGACCGTGACGTAATACTTCAATCTTAGCTACTCGAGGGTCATTTACTGGGAAGGTACGTTCAACACCAACACCAGAAGCAATCTTACGTACAGTATAAGTTGCAGCAATACCTGCACCCTTACGCTTGATTACAACACCTTCGAACATCTGAATACGTTCGTGAGAACCTTCAACAACACGTACGTGAACACGAACAGTGTCACCAGCACGGAAGTCAGGAATATCATCACGTAATTGTTCTTTAGTTAATTCTTGAATTAATGGATCCATATTTTTCTCCTTCTTCGGCATTCATCAACGATTATCTGCGCCAGCGGAACACCCATAACTATTAGTACATTACAATTGCACCTTTGTTATCTTAGCAAAGAGAGCTTGTAAAATCAAGCCTTTGTGTCTTCTTGTTTAATCTCTTCTAACATGATTTTTTCTTGAGAACTCAGTTGATAATTTTTCAGTAAATCAGGCCGATGCACGTATGTTGCTCGTAGCGACTCTTTATGACGCCATTCATCAATTTTTTGATGATTACCAGAAGTCAAGACAGCTGGGACCTTCATTCCCTCAAAATCTTCTGGTCGAGTATACTGCGGGTATTCTAATAAGCCATGTGCAAAGCTTTCTTCAACTGGAGAGGCTG
This sequence comes from Lactobacillus sp. ESL0263, assembly GCF_003692845.1. Taxonomy (NCBI): domain Bacteria; kingdom Bacillati; phylum Bacillota; class Bacilli; order Lactobacillales; family Lactobacillaceae; genus Lactobacillus; species Lactobacillus sp. ESL0263. The sequence goes on from NZ_REHL01000004.1 coordinate 666,388, forward strand.
CGTTACCTAAAATACCAGGTAATAGCCGTACAGTTGCGTCAACCATACTCATCGTTGGTAATTCTCCACCAGTTAAAACATAATCTCCAATTGAAACAGTTTCATCCGCTAAATCATAAACACGCTGATCAAAACCCTCATAATGGCCACAAATAAAAGTTAAATTATCTTCTTTTGACCATTCCTGTGCCATTTTCTGATTGAAAGTCTTTCCTTGTGGTGCCGTAATAATCACTTTACCTTTATTGGAAAGTGAATCAAGTGCCTTTTTAATTGGCATAATTTGTAAGACCATGCCTGCGCCGCCGCCGTATGGCGTGTCATCAACATGATGATGAACATCAGAAGTAAAGTCACGAAAGTTAACTAAATTTAATTCCCATTTACCGTCTTCAAGACCACGGCCAAGCATTGAAGTTGTTAAAGGAGTGAACATATCCGGAAAAAGTGTCAGAATATTAACTTTCATCTCGCAAGCCCTCCAATAGTTCTACATAAACTTTTTTAGCATTGACGTCGACCTTTTTGACAACATCATCAATATAAGGAATTAAATACTCGTTGCCTGAATCTTCAGTAACTTCCCAAACGTCATTGGCTCCTGGGGTTTCAATTCCAGTGATTTTTCCCAAATCACTACCATCTTGATTATCAATAACCGAACACCCTAAAATGTCACGGTAATAATAGTAGCCTTGTGGCAGTTCATGCTGTTCAGTCTCACTAACAACCAAGATTTTTCCCTTGAGTAATTCTGCTTGCTCAATTTGATTGATCTCTTCAAATTGAATAAGCCAAAATTGTTTAAACGGTCTGCTACTCTTAATTGTTAATTCCGTTTGCAGATCATCTTTCAGTGATAACTTGCTCCTGGGAGCAAACCGTTCATCTGGGAAATCGGTAATTTGCGTTACTTTGACTTCTCCATTTAAACCATGTGTCGTCAATATGCGCGCAACGTCATAAAACTGCATCTTTTCTCCTAAATTTAAACCAAGAAAAAAGTTTGAAGCAAACTACTCCAAACTTTTTCTAACAAATTCAATTATTTGTTGAATTTTGATTCGTGCAACTTCTTCATTAAGCCAGCGCTTGAAAGAAGTGAACGTACAGTATCTGAAGGTTGTGCACCCTTCTTCAACCATTCAAAAATCTTGTCTTCATCAAGCTTCAATTCCTTAGGTTCTGAAACTGGATTGTAGTAGCCTACTTCTTCAATAAAACGACCATCACGTGGCATTCTTGAATCTGCTACAACTATTCTGTAAAAAGGTTTTCTTTTGGCACCCATACGGCGCATACGAATTTTTACTGACATAAATTAATATCCTCCTAAAACTTACGAATAATAATATAGCATGTTTTTTTGAGGGTGTAAAGCTTTTTCCCTTAACAGGTAAAAACTAAGAATGATAACGCTTGACCTTCATTCGCTTCTTCTTATTTTTCTTAAATTTCTTACCCATTCTTCTCATTGCAATTCTTCCCATTGGTGAATCCATACCAGGAATATTCTCCATTCCTTTTAAATTCCCTTTGGTTATCTTACTCATCATGTCACGAGCTTGCTTAAACTGCTTAATCATTCGATTAACTTCAACAATCGGTCTACCAGATCCAGCAGCAATTCTCCTTCTGCGACTTGGATTTAACAATTCAGGATTTTCACGCTCTTCTTCTGTCATTGAAGAAATAATTGCTTTAACATAGACGATTTGCTTTTTATCAAAATTGACATTTTTTAGCTGAGGGTTGTTAGCCATTCCAGGAATCATCTTAACAATTTGGTCAAGTGGTCCCATCTTTTCAACTTGTTCAAGCTGATCAACGAAGTCATTAAAGTCGAAGGTATTCTCCTTCATCTTTTCTGCTACTTCTTCAGCTTTTTTGGCATCGTAATCTTGCTGAGCTTTTTCAATCAAAGTCAGCATGTCACCCATGCCCAAGATTCTGGAGGCCATCCGATCAGGATGGAATTGTTCAAGGTCAGTTAATTTTTCACCTTGCCCAGTATAAATAATTGGCTTTCCAGTCACAGCTCTAATTGATAAAGCTGCACCACCTCGAGTATCACCATCTAATTTGGTCAAAATGACGCCGGTAATGTCTAAGCGACTATCAAACCCCTTTGCTACATCTGTTGCTGCCTGACCAGTCATTGCATCAACTACAAGCAAAATATTATCTGGATGTGCAACTGCTTTAACTTGCTCAAGCTCTTCCATCAATGGTTCGTCAATTTCTAGTCGACCAGCCGTATCGATAATGACATAGTCATTTTTATTTTGATCAGCCTGTTGCAGACCATTTTTTACAATTTGCGCAACGTCTTTTTCATCCCGCTGACTATAAACCGGAACCTTTAATTGATCACCTATTTGTTCAAGCTGATCAATTGCGGCAGGACGGTAGATATCGCCTGCAATCAATAAGGGACGGGCTTTTTCTTTTTCAATCAAGCGATTGGCTAGCTTACCAACAGTTGTCGTTTTACCGGTACCTTGCAAACCAACCATCATAATAATAGTAGGAATGTGCTTAGATTTGTTGAGTGTTGTAGCACTCTCGCCCATCATCTTAGTCAATTCATCATTAACAATCTTAATGACTTGTTGACCCGGATTTAAGCTTTCTTGAACCTCTTTTCCTAAGGCTTCTTGCTTAATCTTTTTAATAAAGTCTTTGACAACCTTAAAGTTAACATCCGCTTCGAGTAAAGCTAGTCTGATTTCACGACTAGCGTTATTGATGTCCTCTTCAGAAATTTTACCCTTACCAGATAAATTGCGTAGAGCTTTTTGAATTCTTTCGCTTAGATTCTCAAACGCCATGAATTATTCTCCCCTCATTTTATGCAATAACTCGTTAATATCATTTAAAGCTTGATCTTGCTGTTTTTCTTTAATTGCAATGGAAATTTGACCTAACTTCTCTTCAATCTCATTATAGTCTTTTTGCATATGCAGTTTTTCTTCATAGTTGACTAGCAGCGTGCGGCAACGTCGTAAGTTATCATAAACCGCTTGCCGTGAAACTTGATGATTCAGAGCAATTTCACCCAAAGAAAGATCATTATAATAATAATCTTCAAAATAACTTTGCTGGTTTTTAGTCAATAATTTTCCATAATAGGCGTATAAATCACCTAGGACTTCATTTTTTGTTAGTTCATCCATTGCGTTCACCTTGAACCAGTATAGCAAAAATGCGCGTACTTGACGATCTAGAAAGATGAGTTTACCTAAAAAATCCAATTAAAGTTTCTTGCATTCAAAGATAATAGCTTGTATCATTACGGTGCTATTTTGTCTAAAAGGTAAGAATACACTAATGACAAGCTTTTGCTTGTTAAATTTAACATAACACTAAGGAGATTTTTGTTTGAACTTTTGGAAAAAAATGAATCGGAAAGAAAATCCGGCCATTTATCAAGAAAAAGATGGTCACTTAATCCGCACATTAAAAGTCCGAGATTTTTTAGCTTTAGGTGTTGGAACAATTGTTTCAACCTCAATTTTCACCCTGCCTGGTGAAGTTGCTGCCCTACACGCTGGTCCTGCTGTCGCGATTTCCTGTGTAATTGCTTCAATCGTTGCTGGTTTGGTTGCATTTGCCTACGCTGAAATGGCAGCAGCAATGCCATTTGCAGGCTCAGTTTATTCATGGATTAATGTTATCTTCGGCGAATTCTGGGGCTGGATTTCTGGCTGGGCACTACTTGCTGAATATCTTATTGGAATGGCCTTTATCGCCTCTGGGCTTTCAGCCAATTTCCGCGCTTTAATTGCTCCACTTGGGTGGCAACTACCAAATGCGTTAGCTAACCCTTTAGGAGTAAACGGCGGCTTCTTTGATCTTATTGCCTTAATTGCGATTACACTAGCTGCTCTGATTGTTAGCTGTGGTGTATCTAAAGCTTCAAAAATTGAAAATGTTTTAGTTGTAACAAAAGTTCTGGCAATCCTTTTATTTGTTGTTGTTGGTCTAACCGCAGTACAAAAAGTTAATTTCATTCCCTTTGTTCCTTCATACCGGCCTACTAGCCACGGTGCTTTTGGTGGTTGGCAAGGAATATATGCTGGCGTTTCAATGATTTACATTTCTTTTTTAGGTTTTGACACAATCGCTTCAAATTCAGCTGAAGCAGTCAATCCGCAAAAGACAATGCCGCGTGGAATTATCGGTTCCTTGCTTATTTCAGTTGCATTATTTGTTGCTGTTAGTCTAGTTCTAGTAGGAATGGTACCTTATCAACAATATCTTAATTCAGCAGAACCAGTTGGCTACGCATTAAGGCAAACGGGTCATGGGATGGTCGCAGTAATTGTCCAATCTGTCGCAGTTTTAGGCATGTTTACCGCCTTGATTGGCCTTTGCTTGGCTAGTTCACGTTTGATATATTCGTTTGGTCGTGATGGGATGCTACCTAAAAAATTAGGAAAATTATCGGCTTCTCGTCGTCCAACATGTTCGCTATGGACAGTTGCAATTATTGCTATCTTTATTTCTGCCTTCATACCGTTTACCTTTTTAACGCAATTGGTATCTGCAGGAACTTTAATTGCCTTTATGTTCGTTTCAATCGGAATTTATCGCTTACGTCCGCGTGAAGGAAAAGATATTACTGATCCAGCCTTTAAAATGCCATGGTATCCGGTTTTACCGTTCTTAGCATTTTTGGGATCTTTCGCCGTTTTCTGGGGATTAGACATGCAAGCTAAAAAATACATGTTCTTCTGGACCATTATTGGGCTTATTATTTATTGCTTTTACGGAATCAGACACTCAACGATGGATAAACGAAATTAAATAGCATTAAAAAACCTCCTAGTAAAAACTAGGAGGTTTTTTCACTTATCTCTAAAAGTGACTTATAGATTGGCATCCATATTAAAGGTTAGCTTAGACATATTGATAGAATCAATCATCATTTGTGCCCATAATTTTTCTGAACGTTTTCTAGTATATGCAACGGTCTCTTGATTTGCCTTCGTTAAGTAAGCAGTCAATTCAGCTCCAGATTTTTCACCGGCACCTTCAATAACGTCATGTACACGGTGACGATAGTATTGGTTCAGTTCATTCAAGTAATCAGTATCTAACTGAACAAATTGTGGGTAATGACTCTCTACCAACGCTGCAAGTGACTTGTAGTACCACCAAGCGTCATCCATATTGTAATCCATTGAAGTATTGTTATATGAAGGATCAGTATCATTCATATTAGCAAAAAATGGAACAAATGGCGTGAATGTTGGTCCACCAATACAAAGCCACATTACAGCAGCCTTGTCATCTGGTACATCATTTCTTATTTGTAAGATATGTGCATTTTGGGTACGGTTAAGTCCAATTGGACGGAAGCGATGCTTTTCTTCTTCTGTACCCTTACCAAAAGGATCATATGGCGTGTTTTGATAATGACTACCTAAAACAAACTCGATATCCTCACGTGTGATTTTTTTAGCAGCACGTCTAATAAATGGCAAATCACCATCTGTTGGATCTTGTTCAATCTCTGGATTAAAGTACTTTTGACCATACCAAACACGATTAGTGTTGTAAAACCGGTCTTGTTGGCTGTAAGTACCAAAGATATGACGGAAATTCCAGCCTTCATGATCGACATTCAAATGATGTTCTTCAACAAACTCGCGAATACCATCACTCCACATAAAGTTGTCAGTGTCTTCAAAATCAACTTGCTCAATCGAAACACGGTTAGCTGCTACGGCATATGCATCATCTGGTATACGTTCAGCTACCCAATGATGACCGGTAACTATTTCCATGTACCAAATTTCGTCTTTATCACCAAACAGAACAGAGTTTCCAGCTGGTGAACCATATTTAGCAATTAATTTCCCTAAGTACTCAACACCGTTTCTAGCAGAATGAATGTATGGCAAAACAACTGTCTGCATACAATCTTCATCAAGACCATCTTTTACAAGTGGATCATAGGCCAATGCACGTTCATTACCATAAGTTGATTCAGTACATGACATTGCAACATTTTCTTGATTAATTCCACTTTCATCGTAGTACCCACGATTTTTATAATCAACATTAGGAACTGCTGGAACTGCTTGAGCATCTTCTGGCAAATCCATTTCAAATTTGTTTAGCCAAGACTTAATTTTACGGCCCTTTTCACCTTTTGCAGCAGGTTCGATAATGAACTTCTGTGGTGTAATTGGACGAAAAGTATCATCGTTTCGGCAGATCATAGTCGAACCGTCAACAGAAGCATTTTTACCTACTAAAATTGTGGTACATGCGCTATATTCTTTCATCAAGTATCTCCTCTTTTTGTTCTATCTTTCTATCTTAAACCAAATCGTGGAAAAGACCAACTGCATAGTCTGCGGCATCAAAATCGGCTAAATCACTTGATTTTTCACCAAGACCAACCAATTTCACAGGTAATTTCATTTCGTTTCTAATTGCCAAGACAACCCCACCTTTAGAGGAACCGTCTAATTTAGTCAAAACTAAACCCGTCAATTTAGTTGTTTTGTCAAAGTCTTTTGCTTGAAGTAATGCATTCTGGCCAGTTGAGCCATCTAAAACAAGCAACGTTTCTGTTGGTTCGTCAGGAGCTAATTTTTTAATTGTTCGCTCTATTTTTTCAAGCTCATTCATCAAGTTCTTTTTGTTTTGCAAACGTCCAGCAGTGTCAACTATCAAGTAATCAACTTGTTCGTCTATTGCTCTCTTAGTTGCATCATAAACTACCGAGGCTGGATCGGCTTGCTCTTTACTGGTAACAACAGGAACATCGACACGTTTACCCCATTCAACTAATTGTTCAACTGCACCAGCTCTGAAAGTATCTGCAGCAGCAAGTAAAACAGATTTACCTTCATCTTTAAGACGTTTGGCCAATTTTCCAATTGTGGTAGTTTTACCAGCGCCATTAACACCAACGAAAAGATAGATGTTAGTCTTGCCATCATCATGATGACTTAGTTTTTCGTTTTCGCTGTCACCATTTTGATCGTATAGCTCAACCATTTTCTCAACAATGACTTTTTTAAGATCATCGCGAGATTTAGCTTTTTGTAGTTTAGCCTCATCCCTCAAAGCATCGGTTAACTGCTCTGCTGTCTCATAACCAACATCTGATTCAATCAACAGCTCTTCTAGATCATCAAAGAAATCTTCATCAACCGTTCTAAATTGAGCAAAAAAGCGATTCAAACGAGCACCAAAACCTTTGTTCGTCTTTTCTAATCCCTTTTCATATAACTCAGTTTGATTTTCAGATTGTTGTTCTTCAGAACCCGTTTGATCCTCTACTTCATTTTCCTCATTATCTGTTGAGTCAGAATCAACGTCTTCTTGGGCAGTATCTTCTTTATCTTGTTCAGACTGCTCTTCTTCAACATCGTTAGATTGATTCGAAGAATCATCTTCCGGATTTTCTTCTGCTGTTTCAGCTTCTTCTATACTTTCATCTTGCTCTGCTTCTTCAACGTCAGCTGCTTTTTCACCGTTTTCTTCTTCGGTTTTCTCGTCCTTTTTGGTTTCTTTATCTGTATTTTCATCTTCACCAAATAAAGATTTTTTTATCTTATCAAATAATCCCAAAGTTAATTCACCTCATCTTTTAGTTCTTTTAATGAAACCGAAAGTACCTGGGAAACTCCCGATTCCTGCATCACTACTCCATATAACTGATCCGCGCGTTCCATCGTTCCGCGTCTATGCGTAATAACAATGAACTGAGTATGCATATCATATTCTTCCAAAAAGTTGGCAAACCTAGTTACATTAGCATCATCAAGAGCGGCCTCAACCTCATCCAAAACGCAGAATGGAACAGGTTTGTATTTTAGCATCGCAAACAATAACGTAATCGCAGTTAAAGCACGTTCACCACCGGAAAGTAAACTTAAACGTTGTGACTTTTTACCAGGTGGTTCTGCCATGATTTCGATTCCAGTGGTTAACATATCATCCGGATCAGTTAAAACAAGTTTAGCATTACCGCCGCCAAAAACTACTGGAAATAGTTGACTAAAACTCTCAGCAACTGCGGTAAATGTCGCTTCAAATCTTGAACTAACTTCTTGATCCAATTCGGCCATCGATTCGCGCAAATTGTCACGCCCCTTGATTAAGTCATTTTGTTGATTGTTAAGGAAGTCGTACCGTTGCTTAACGTTCTCATACTCTTCAATTGACTTTAAATTAACTGGCCCAATATCTTCAAGTGACATTTTGTGTAATTTTACACTCTTTTGAAGTTGTTCACGGGTTTCTTGACTATTTAGGCTTTCCGCCTGATTCAAAGCAGCTTCAAAACTCAAAGAATAATCTTTACTTAATTGGTCAAGTCGCTGATCAATTTGACTAGTTAGACGAGCAATCTTAACTGAGAAGTCTTCTTGTTCACTTGCTGCATCTTTGCGCAAATCATAGTTTCTACTTGCCACTTGATCGAGCTGATTAATCTTAGCATCAAATTGTCCCAGCTTTGAACTAAGATTATTTAAACTAGCTTGTAATTCTTCTTTTTCAATAGAGCCTTGCTTAATTTCTTCATCCATTTGCTTTTTCTTAGCCTGGTCTAGCTCGCCACTATGACTGAGGGAAGATAATTTTTCGGACAAAGACTTAAGCTGAGCTTGATGCTGTTTCAAGCTTACGGCCTTGTCATTTTCTTGTCTAGTTAAGTTTTCCAACTTATTAGTATAAACAGCAATTTGCGGATCTAATTCAGAAAGCTGTGCCTGAACTTTTTGATTAAGCTCGGTAAAATTTTTGATTCTATCTTGTATCTTGCTAATTAATTCTTTTTGTTGGTCAATTTTTTTGACAAAATCAGCTTTTTGTTTTTCAGCTGACGAAATCTTTTCTTTAATCTTTGCAATTTGCTCGTCACGTTCTTGTTGATGAGCTTCCAGCAAACGTTTGGCAGCCTTTAATCGATTAACTTCCTTCTCCTGATTTTGAAAAGAAAGAACGGCCTCACCTAAGTCTCTGCTATATTCTCGTTCCTTGTTTTGTAGCTGAGTAATTTCTTCAGTTAAAGAATCACTAGAATCAGATAATTCAGCAAACTGCACTTGATCCTTTGCCATTTGCTCTTTCAGTTGAGCAAGTGTTTTCTTTAATTGGTTAAGTTCAGAAACAGTCTGAAGCGGGGAATTATTTTTTTGATTTCTCGCTCCTCCTGTCATTGAACCACCAGGCGAAATAATATCACCATCGAGTGTAACAATACGATACCGAGCAACTCGTTGCCTAATTTTCATTGCGTCATCGATTGTATCAACTACAATTGTGCTGCCTAACAAATAATTGATTGCAGCACTAATATCTTCTTCAGTAGAGCTTTTGACAAGCTGGCTTGCTATCCCTTGATAGCCGTCATAAGATTCAATAATCTTAACTGTTGAGGAAGGTATTTCATTTACTCTTAAACCATCGAGTGGTAGAAAAGTGGCACGACCACTATGATTCATTTTTAATCGATTAATCGCATCCCGCGCACTAGTGCGAGAAGTGGTCACAAGATCCTGAACTCCTCCACCTAAAGCAGTAGTCATTGCCGCTTCAAATTCAGCCGAAAAAGTTATTAGTTCTCCAACCGCACCAATAACTCCTGGAAAATCACTTAAATTATTAAGCACATTTTTTACACCATAATAATAGCCTTCATGCCGGTTTCTAATGTTTTTAAGTGCTTCATACCTAGCATTAACCTGACTATAGCGCTGGTTATTATCACTGACTACTTGACGCAAATTAGCTAAAGTTGCTTGTTGACTAGCTTGCTCGTCAGTCAATTGCTTTACATCGGCTCTAGCCTTTTGGTGTTTTTCTTTTAATTTTTTTCCTTGTTCACGTAGCCGTTCAAGCTCACTATCCGCTTTTTCTAGCTGATTAACTACATCATCATTCTGGTAATCACTATCATCGCTAGTGCGCTTAAGTTCTGAATTTAAATAAACAATTTCATTATTATTAGAGGTTTGATCTTGCAAAAGTTGAATATAATCAGTTCTTAGATCGTCTAATTTCTTATTTAATTGCTCTGGATTTTCATCCAGTTGCTCGGTTAGCTTAGTTCTTTTATCTTTCAGTTGAGCTTGTTCTTCAGCCAGTTCCTTTTTTTGCTGAAGTAGTGCCGCAGATTCTTCTTGTAAGTCAGCAATCTGCTTTTTTAAGTTTGCTAGCTCTTTCTGGTACTCTTTCTTTGTTGCTTCACTATACTGTTTGCTTTGCTCAGCAACCTGCAATTCAGTATTCAAATCAGAAAGTTTCTTTGTCAAAGCAAGTAGCTTTTCCTGAATTTGTTCTCGTTCGTCATTAGCTGCTTTATACTCTGAGCGTTTGGCAGCAACCGCAGCTTGAGATTCTTTCACTTCACTATCAAGCTTTGATAAAAGAACTTGGTTTTGATCAGCTTTTTCTTGAACTGCTTTCTTTTGTTCATCTAAGTCTTCAATTTCAAATGCTAATAGGGTTTTTAAATCTTCATCTAAACTATCTTTTTGAAACTGATATTCCTTAGCAAGTGAACTTTGCTCATGTAGCGGTTCAATTCGTTGTTCCAGTTCCTTGACCAAATCGTTAATTCTGATTAGATTTTCAGTAGTTTGGTCTAATTGAGCACTGGCTTCTTCTTTTTGCTTTTTAAAATGTAGTATTCCAGCAGCTTCCTCAAATAGACTTCGTCTTTCTTCCGGTCTGGAATTTAGAATCTGATCTACTCGCCCCTGCGAAATAATTGCAAGACTATCTTGAGAAATTCCTGAGTCCAAAAATAAAGCACGGACATCTTTTTGCCTAACACTACGCTTATTGATTAAGTACTCATTATCGCCGGAACGCAATATTCTTCTAGTAACGATTACATGATCATCATCAAAGTTAAGCTCACGTTTTTTGTTATCAAAAATCATTGAGACTTCAGCATGATTAGCGGGCTTACGAAATTCACTACCTGCAAAGATGACATCTTTCATATTTGACCCACGTAGCGACTTGGCGCTTGATTCACCCATTACCCAACGTATTGCTTCAGTAATGTTACTTTTTCCACTACCGTTTGGGCCAACTATTCCGGTAATACCAGTGTCAAATTCAATTTTAGTTTTTTCAGCAAATGATTTAAAACCATCAATGATAAGTTCTGTTAATGGCAAACACTTATCCTCCTAATTGAGTTCGTTTAAGGCAACCTTAGCTGCTTCTTGTTCAGCTGCCTTCTTATTATGCCCATTTCCTTGAGAAACCACTTTCCCATTTACAACTAACTGAACAGTAAAACTAGAAGGTGTCTGAACTTCTTTTATTACTTGATATTCAATCTTAACCGGTCCGTCCTGTTGTAAAAATTCTTGTAAGTCCGTTTTGTAATCCCGCGATGCATCAAAATTACCAGCATCAATTTCTGGGAAAACCGTTAATCTTAGAAAGTGCTCAACCGTATTCATGCCTTGATCAAGAAAAAGTGCACCGTTAAATGCTTCAAAAACATCTTCCAAGAGCGTTTTTCTGGCTCTTGCTCCTGCTTTTTCCTCACCATGACCTAAATTAATTTCAGCTGGAAAGCCAAATTCTTGTGCAAACCTAGCAAAGCCCTCGGTATCCACAATATTTGACCGCATCCGTGTTAGTTCCCCTTCATTAAGTTGAGGGAAATTACGATACAAATAATCTGAAATGGCTAATTCAAGAACTGCATCACCTAAAAATTCCAGTTTTTCATAGTCACGAACGCCATCGTTCGGATGCTCGTTGGCATACGATGAATGGGTAAAAGCTTCCTCTAATAATTTTGGGTTATTAAAGGTAATCTTGTATTTGGTTTTTAATTGATTAATAAATTTTGTACTGACCATCTTTTCAACCCCTTTTTCTTTATAGATTATACCAGTTTTTACCTTTAAAAATGAAAAAGAAAACTATTACATCAAATTCATGTAATAGTTTTCTTTATTATTGGTCTATTTGCATTAAATTAAGATTGCTTTTATTTAGTAAAAGCTACTTGATACCATAGTGGGTGTCCATTGTTCATCTTAGATGGCTTATACGAATAACCAGTCAGTTTGCTGTTAACAGCGTCGATTTGATATACGTTGTATGTTGGAACAACATATGCTTCATCATTCATATATTTTTGCCATTCATGGAATTTTTGAACACGATATTTATGATCAAAGGCTTTTTGTGAGTCCATTTCCTTCAACAGCTTAGTGTTTTCAGGAGTTACAAAACGTGAATAGTTCTGCATGGTTCCTTCACTATAGAGTTGTTCCTGTGAAGGTTCAGATGAAAGTGTCCATCCACCTAGAAAGACATCAACCTTAGGATCATCATGTTGAACCTTGTCATAGAAGGAGTTAAACTCGGCTAAACGGCCACCGACCAGCTTAACATTCAAGCCAACCTTTTTCCACTGTAAGATGTAGTTTTGAATAATTGGTTCGTCGATCGGGGTCTTGGCCTTAGCTAATAAGTTGATCGTTAATGGCTTACCATCAGGAGTTGTACGCCATTTACCCTTCTTCTTATATCCAGCTTTATCTAAAATTTGATTAGCCTTCTTGAGATTAAAGGTATAGCCCTTGTTACTCTTGTCGAAGTAATCACCATATTGCGCAGGAATCAAGGTTGGGACCTGGAAACTCAAGCCATCAGTATAGTGCTTATAGACAGAATCTGTATTCAATGCATATGCCATTGCTTGACGAAGTGACTTATCACCCATCTTAGCTTTAGGATTCATTACGTTCTTAGACTTTGCGTCATCCCACTTACCAACCTTAAATGCCATGTAGAAGTAGGCTAATGGAATTTGGGCAACAAAGTTTACGTCCTTAGTGTCTTTTACTTCTTTCCATTGGCTGTTCACAACTCGAGCAATATCAAATTTATGACTCTTAATTGACTGAGAAGCTGAATTTGTAGCAATTACTTGATATTCAATCTTGTCTAATTTTGGTTTACCACGCCAATAGTACTTGTTAGGTACCCAAGTTACAGCTTGACCACGAACAATTTTTTGAGCTTCGTACGGTCCAAAATATAACGGCTTCTTTCTGAGCTGATCAGACGATTCTAGCTTAGAAAAAGGAACATCTTTAAGATAATGATATGGTGCAGCATTCTCACAGAAGTATCCATTACCAGAGTAATACATGCCAGGCTTTAATTCACTGCAGTGTAATACAACTACTCGCCCCTCTTCACCATCTGGCATTTCAATACCGGAAATTGTCTTGGCTTTTCCCTCATGGTATTCTTCCATACCATTTATGATATTAAATTGGGAGGAATAACGCTGCGATTTAGTTGCTTTATTAGCAATAATCTCATAAGCAAATTCAACGTCCTTAGCAGTTACTTGTTTACCATCCGACCACTTAACGCCCTTTTTTATTGTAATCGTAACAGTTTTCGCTTTACGATTGAGCCTTAATGTTGCCGGACCTTTATCATTAATTTTATATTCGTCATCTGTATCAAAGAGAGATTCTTGACCAGGACTTGATACATCAGCACTAGGCTGATCATTTTGCAACTCTTCGTTAAAAACTCCAGTAAATGGTGTATCAGATTCTAACGCTATTTTAATCGTTCCACCTTGTTTAGCAGTCTTATTTGGAGACTCAATTGGGAACTTTCTATCCGTCTTAGCGCCCTCATTACCTCCATTACCGCTCTTACCACAAGCAACTAGTGCTAAAGCAGCTGTTGACACAATACCAAGGGAACTGATAAATTTACCTTTTTTCATAAAGCGTGTTCCTCCTTAATTCGTAAAATTTTAATTGAGTATTAGAAACAAGTTAATAATAAAATAATACCATCAAAAATTATAAAATCAATATAAAAATTAATATTTATTTCATTTATTTTTATTATTTTAGCAATTGTTTATAATAGAAGGAATTTTGGCAATAATTTATCACAAAAAGAGTGAAGAAATCTACATTTCTTCACTCTTTTCATATATTAAGCTTAAAGCTTATTTGATTTTTTACTTAGCAAAACCAACGTTGTACCATAATTGGTGACCATTGTTCATCTTAGATGGTTTCAATGAGTAGTTAACTAGCTTGCTGTTAACAGCGTCAATTTGATACTCATTGTAAGTAGGAATGACATATGCTTCATCATTCATGTATTTTTGCCATTCATGGAACTTGTCAACACGGTACTTGTGGTCAAAGGCTTTTTGTGAGTCCATTTCCTTAATCAACTTAGTGTTTTCAGGAGTTACAAAACGTGAGTAGTTCGACATTGTACCTTCACTGAACATTTGCTCTTGTGATGGCTCAGTTGATAGAGTCCAACCAGCCATAAAGACATCTACCTTTGGATCATCATGTTGAACCTTATCATAGAATGAGTTGAATTCAGTTAAACGACCACCAAGCAACTTAACGTTCAACCCAACCTTATGCCATTGTTGAATGAAGTTCTGAACAATTGGTTCGTTAATTGCTTGACCAGACATTGCCATGAAATTAATTGTTAAAGGCTTACCTTCTGGAGTTGTACGCCACTTACCCTTCTTCTTGTATCCAGCTTTATCCAAAATTTGGTTAGCTTTCTTAAGGTTATATGTATAACCCTTATTGCTCTTATCGAAATAGTCACCAAATGGTGCTGGAATTAAAGTTGGGATTTGGAAACTAAGGCCATCTGTATAGTGCTTGTAAACAGCATCAGTGTTCATTGCATAAGCCATTGCTTGACGAAGTGACTTGTCATGCATCTTAGAATTTGGATTCATGACATTCTTAGACTTCTTAGCATCCCACTTACCAACTTTAAAGGCAAGATAACGATAAGCTAAAGGAATTTGAGCTACAAAGTTTACGTCCTTAGTATCCTTAACCTGCTTCCATTGACTGTTGATAACACGAGTAACATCGAACTTGCCACTCTTGATTGATTGAGAAGCAGAGTTAGGTGAAACAACTTGATAAATAATTTTATCTAGCTTAGGAGTGCCACGCCAGTAGTACTTGTTTGGTACCCATGTTACAGATTGACCACGAACAATCTTCTGAACCTTGTAAGGACCAAAGTACAAAGGTTTCTTTCTAACTTCATCTGAACTTTCAAGTTTAGAAAATGGAATGTCCTTTAAGTAGTGATATGGTGCAGCCATTTCCCAAATATAGCCGTTACCACTGTAATACATACCTGGCTTTAATTCCTTGCAGTGCAATACAACTACTCGGCCATCTTCGCCATCAGGCATCTCTATACCAGAAATGGTCTTTGCTTTACCTTCATGGTATTCTTCCATGCCGTTGATAATGTTGAATTGTGATGCATAACGTTGTGACTTAGTAGCCTTATTCGCAATAATTTCGTAAGCATATTCAACGTCTTTTGCGGTTACTTGTTTACCGTCTGACCACTTTACACCTTTTTTAATTGTGATTGTAGCTGTTTTAGCTTTACGATCAAGTTTTAAAGTGGCTGGACCTTTATCATTAATCTTGTAATGATCATCGGTATCAAAAAGTGATTCTTGACCTGGACTTGCAACATCAGCATCTTGTTGACCCATTTGCAGTTCTTCATTAAAAATACCTGTAAAAGGTGTATCAGTTTCCACAGCAACTTTGATAGTGCCACCTTTTTTAGCAGCTGTACTCTTAGTTTCTACAGGAAACTTACTTGCTGTTTTGGCACTTTCATTGCTTGAACTTTCACTTTTACCACATGCAACTAGTGTTAGGGCTGCAGCAGTAACAACTCCTAACGAACTTAAAAACTTACTCTTTTTCATAAGCGAGATTCTCCTTCTTAAATAAATAAGAATTTAACTGAGCTCTCGAAACAAGTTAACAATTTTATCTTAGCATTAAAAATGATAATTGCAATAATTTGATTAATTAAAAGTTAAGCTTTTTATATTATTCTTTTTCAAAAGCAACAAAAAACTCGAGTAAAACTCGAGTTTTTTTGCTTATTTAGCGTATGCAACTTCATACCAAATTGAATTACCATGAGATGGTTTTAATGTATATCCTGTCAGTTTACTGTTAACAGCAGTAATTGAATATGAATTACTCATTGGAATTACATAAGCTTCTTTATTCATATATTCTTGCCATTCATGGAATTTTTGAACTCTATATTTATGATTAAATGCTTTTTGTGAATCCATTTCATTAAGCAGTTTCGTGTTTTCTGGGGTCACAAAACGCGTCATATTAAATGGTGCACCTTCACTATAGAGATCGGCAGGTGATGGTTCACTTGATAAATTCCATCCACCAGTAAACATATCATAACCTGGTGCATCATTTTGAAGTTTATCGATGTATGAATTAAATTCAATTAAGCGGTCATTATATAAACTAATATTCAAACCAATCTTATGCCATTGTTGCAAATAGTTTTGGAAAATTGGTTCCTTAGAAGGATCAGCTTGATTAGCCAATAACTTAATCTTTAATGGCTTGCCATTTGGTTGAACACGCCATTTACCCTTCTTCTTATAACCAGCTTTATCCAAAATTTCATTAGCCTTCTTAAGATTGTATGAATAGCCCTTAGCATCCTTATCATAGTAATCACCAAATGGGGCAGGAATCAAAGTTGGAATTTGGAAAGTTAAACCACTATTGTACTTCTTGTTAACTTGATCTATGTTCATTGCATAAGCAATGGCTTGACGAAGAGCTTTATTATTCATCTTGCTCTTTGGATCCATGACATTTTTGGCTTTTTTGGCATCAAACTTACCAACTTTAAATCCAACATAGGTATATGACAATGGCACTTTAGCAATAAAAGTTGTATCTTTAGTATCTTTTACTTGTTTCCATTGAGCGTTAATTACCTTGGCAACATCGAATTTATGACTCTTGATTGCTTGAGAAGTTGAAGAAGTTGAAACAACTTGACAGACAACTTTGTCTAATTTTGGTTTACCACGCCAATAGTACTTATTAGGAACCCAAGTTGCTGATTGTCCACGAACTAATTTGTCCAACTTAAATGGACCAAAGTAAAGAGGATTCTTTCTAATTTTATCTGACGATTCAAGTTTATTAAAAGGAACATCTTTCAAATAGTGATATGGTTCAGCGCCTTCCCAAAAATAGCCGTTACCACTATTATACATACCTGGTTTCAATTCTGAATAATGAAGAACCATTGTAAGACCATTTTCACCATCTGGCATTTCAATTCCAGAAATAGTTTTTGCCTTGCCTTCATGATATTCTTTTAAACCTTTGATGAATTGCAATGAAGAAGTATAACGTTGAGAATTAGTTGCCTTGTTAGCTAAAATTTCATAAGCATATTCCATGTCTTTGGCAGTTACTTGCTTACCATCAGACCATTTAACACCTTTTTTAAGAGTGATGGTTACTGTTTTATTCTTACGATCAATTTTTAAACTAGCAGGTCCTTTATCATTAATCTTGTAATCATCGTCAACATCAAATAATGACTCGTTACCCGGTTCTGCAACGTCAGCATCAGTTGCAGTAGTCGATAATTCACTAGCAAAAATGCCAGTAAATGGTGAGTCGCTTTCGATAGCTACTTTTACCGTACCCCCCTTCTTAGCAGTTTTCTTAGGTACTTCAATTGGAAACTTGCTGGCTTTCTTTACTTCATTAGCATTATTATCGTTGCTTTTACCACATGCAGCGAGTGTCAAAGCAGCCAAGCTGGCAATTCCGACAGACCCTAAAATTTTTGACTTTTTCATTTATACCTACTCCTTTTTTAAATTTGAGTATTTTCTTGGAAACAAGTTAATAATAAAATACTAGCATATTTAATTAAAATATCAATATATTTTTTAATAAATAAATAATTTTATTGTTAATATATACTAAAACAGGTTTAATTATACTAAATTGTTTTTCATAATTTAAAAAAGCTCAAGCAGAGCTTGAGCTTTCATTTGCTATAAGCAACTTTAAACCAAAGATCATTTGAATCAGATGGTTTTACTGAATATCCCGTTAGCTTATCATTGACAGCTGTTATTGTGTATTCATTAGTAGTAGGAATTACATAAGCCTGGTCAAACATATATTTTTGCCACTTATGAAATTGTTCAACACGATATTTGTGGTTAAATGCTTTTTGCGAATCAATTGCATTGAGTAATTTTGTGTTTTCTGGAGTGACAAAACGAGCAAAGTTGAAAGGTGCCCCTTCACTATAAAGGTATGCTGGTGATGGTTCACTTGAAATGCTGGTTAGACTCCATCCCCCTGTAAACATATCAATTCCAGGTGCATCATGCTGGACCTTATCAGCATATGAGTTAAATTCAATTAGCCTTCCGTTATACAAGTTAATGTTAAGACCAATTTTATGCCATTGCTGCAAATAATTTTGGTAAATTGGTTCTTGAGTGTCGTTACCTTGCTGCACTAAAAAAGTTATTTTAAGCGGCTTGCCATTAGGTTGGACACGCCATTTTCCTTTCTTTTTGTATCCAGCTTTATCCAAAATTTGATTAGCCTTTTTTAAGTTGTAAGAAAAGCCTTTAACATCTTTATCAAAATAATCGCCATACTGTGCTAAAATCAGCGTCGGAATTTGAAATGTTAAGCCACTATTATATTTCTTATTAACGTCTTCAATATTCATTGCGTAAGCAATTGATTGCCGTAAAGCCTTATTATTCATTTTGCTCTTAGGATCCATCACATTTTTACCTGTTTTGGCATCCCATTTTCCAACCCTAAAGCCGATATAACGGTATGCTAAAGGAATATTAGCAATAAAAGTGGTTCCTTTAGCGTCTTTTACCTGTTTCCATTGGTCATTAATTACATTAGCAACATCAAACTTATGACTTTTAATTGATTGTGAAGCTGAATTAGTCGAAACAACCTGGCAAACAACCTTATCGAGTTTTGGCTTTCCACGCCAGTAATACTTGTTAGGAATCCAAGTAACAGACTGTCCGCGAACCAATTTTTCCAATTTATATGGGCCAAAAAACATTGGCTTCTTTCTAATTTTGTCAGATGATTCAAACTTACTAAATGGGACATCTTTTAAATAATGATATGGTTCGGCTCCTTCAGTAAAATAACCGTTACCACTGTTATACATGCCTGGCTTCAACTCTGTATAGTGAATAGTTAGAGTTCGTCCATTTTCACCATCTGGCATTTCTAAACCTGAGATAGTCTTCGCCTTGCCCTCGTGATATGCTTTCATCCCTTTAATATACTCAAGTTGACTTGTATATCTTTGCGACTTAGTTGCTTTATTGGCCAAAATCTCGTACGGAAATTCCAAATCTTTGGCAGTTACTTGCTTACCATCAGACCATTTAACTCCTTTTTTAATGGTAATCGTAACTGTCTTTTTTTCTTTATCAATTTTCAATACTGCAGGACCTTTATCATTAATACGGTAATCGTCATCAATATCAAACAATTTTTCGTTTCCTGGAGAAGCCAAATCTATATCAGTTTTTGAAATCGCCAATTCACTAGCAAAAATCCCAGTGAATGGTGAATTAGTTTCAATTGCATACTTAACTGTTCCACCTTGCTTAGCCTCTTTTTTAGGCATTTCTGTTGGAAATTTACTAGCCTTTTTTGAATCATCAGTATTATTATCAGCTTTATTACCACAAGCTGACAAAACAAGCGTAGCAGCACTGAGCAGGGCAATTGAGCTTAAAGTTTTGATTTTCTTCATTTATCTTACCTACACTTTTTCCTTATTAATCTGCCAAGTTTGTAAAAAAACAAAAGTTCATTAGATTATGAATTTGATAAACAGTTCACACTCTTAAATATAACAAAAAACTCTCCTTAAGAGAGCTTTAGATAAATTTTTTATTTCACATAGCCAACTTTGTACCATAAAGGATGTCCGTTACTATTTTCAGTTGGTTTAAGCGAGTAACCAGTGATCTTATCATCAATAGCAAAAATCTTGTACGAGTTAAACATTGGGACAACATATGCTTCATCATTCATGTACTGTTGCCATTCATGGAATTTTTGAACACGATACTTACGGTCAAAAGCTTTTTGTGAATCAATCTCATCAATTAATTTATTGTTTTCTGGGGTAACAAACCTAGTATAGTTCGCTGGTCCACCTTCACTGTATAATCCATTTGGTGAAGGCTCACTCGACAAGCCCCAACCAGCCATAAACATATCTACAGCAGAATCATCATGTTGTACTTTATCATAAAATGAATTGAATTCAGTTAATCTTCCTCCAACAAGCTGTACATTTAAACCGACTTTATGCCATTGTTGTAGGTAGTTTTGAACGATTGGCTCTTGTGTTACGGCCCCCGACATTGCTAAAAGGTTAATCTTTAAAGGTTTACCATTCGGTTGAGCTCTCCACTTACCCTTCTTCTTATAGCCAGCCTTATCTAAGAGTTCATTAGCTTTCTTCAAATCATAGTGGTAGCCTTTTGCATCTTTATTATAATAATCACCAAATTGTTTGGGTATCAACGTTGGCACTTGGAAGCTCAAACCATTTGTATAGTGCTTGGTAACTTGAGCAATATTCATTGAATAAGCAATAGCCTGACGCAAAGACTTATTATTCATTTTACTATTAGGGTTCATAACGTTTCTGCCTTTTTTGGCATCCCACTTGCCGACTTTGAAGCCTAAATAGTTATATGCTAACGGTATTTGTGCAATAAACTTAACGCCTTTAGTGTCCTTTACTTGCTTCCATTGTGCGTTAACAACTTGGGCAACTTCAAACTTATGCGCCTTAATTGCTTGTGAAGCAGAATTAGGTGAAACTACCTGATAAACAATTTTAGATAACTTTGGTTTGCCACGCCAGTAATACTCATTAGGCACCCATGTAACTGATTGTCCGCGGACTAATTTAGCCAATTTAAATGGTCCAAAGTAAAGTGGCTTTTTTCTAACCTCATCTGAAGATTCAAGTTTGTCAAAAGGAACATTTTTCAAATAATGATACGGCGCTGCGCCTTCCCAATAATAATCATTCCCACTATACGCCATTCCGGGCTTGATGGAATCGAAGTGTAAAACCATTGTTCTACCGTTTTCACCATCTGGTAATTCGATTCCGGAGATTGTTTTAGCTTTTCCTTCATGATATTCTTTCAGACCTTTAAGAGCCTCTAATTTGGTTGAATATCGTTGAGCTTTAGTTTTTGCATTACCTAAAATCTCATACGAATATTCCATGTCCTTAGCAGTTACTTGCTTACCATCTGACCACTTAACGCCTTTTTTGATTGTAATGGTGATAGTCTTTTTGTCTTTGTCCAATTTCATTGTAGCAGGACCATCATCAGTTATCTTGTAGTAGTCATCAGTTGCAAATAATGATTCTTCACCTGGAGAAGCAACTTGAGCATCAAAACTAGTGACAGACAGTTCATCTAAAAAAATCCCTGTGAACGGAGTATCTGTTTCCAATGCCACCCGTACAGTGCCGCCTTGTTTAGCTTCCTTTTTGGGCATTGCAATAGGAAAACGACTTGCTGTTTTTGCATTATCAGTGTTATCCGCATTATTGTTTTTACCACATGCTACCAAAGTCAACGCAGTAAGGCTCAACATTCCTGCCGATCCAGCTAGTTTTGCTCTTTTCATAAAAGTACTCCTTTAAATTCAGAATTAAAAATTTGTTTTGTTAATATTATATGAACAAATTAAACATGTCAATTGTTTTTATTAATATTATTTTAATTTTTATCGAAAAAGGTAGCCTTAAATTAAGTTTTAAAATAAAGCAGCAAACAAAAGCACCCCAAGATAATATCTTGAGGTGCTGCTATATACTAAATTATTTCGTAAAACCAACTTTATACCATAATTGGTGCCCATTTGAATTTTCAGATGGATTTGTTGAGTAGCCAGTTATCTTCTTATTAACAGCAATTACTTTGTATGAGTTATCTAGAGGAATTACGTAAGCCTCGTCATTCATGTAATCTTGCCATTCATGGAACTTATCTACACGGTAGCTATGATTGAATGATTTTTGCGAATCAATTTCTTTCAATAGTTTATTGTTCTTTGGCGTAACAAATCTAGTGTAGTTCATTGGAGAAGTTTCACCATAAAGCGCTGCTGGCGATGGCTCACTTGCTAAACTCCAGCCAGCCATGAACACATCAACTTGAGGGTTGTCGTTTTGAATCTTATCATAGAATGAATTAAATTCACTTAAACGGCCACCGACAAGCTTTACATTCAGGCCAACTTTTTGCCATTGTTGAATATAGTTTTGAACGGTTGGCTCTTGAACAGAACTACCGGTCATTGCCAAGAAGTTAATGGTTAATGGCTTACCATTAGGTTGAACACGCCATTTACCTTTCTTCTTATAGCCAGCCTTATCAAGTAGCTGATTTGCCTTTTTCAAGTTATAATCATAACCTTTAGCACTTTTATCGTAGTAATCACCAAATTGAGCAGGGATTAGAGTTGGGATGCGGAAGCTTAAACCAGAAGTATAATGTTGATCAACAGATGAAACATTCATTGCATAGCCCATAGCTTGACGCAATGCCTTGTTATTCATCTTTGCTTTAGGATTAGTAACGTTCTTGCCTTGCTTATCGTCCCATTTACCTACTTTAAAGCCTAAGTAATGGTAGCTAAGAGGGATTTGCGCTACAAAGTTAACATTTTTAGTATCCTTAACTTCATTCCATTGTGAATTAACTACTTCTGTAACATCAAATTTATTACTTTTAATACTTTGCGAAATTGAGTTATCGGAAACTACTTGTGAAACGATTTTTGCTAGTTTTGGTTCACCACGCCAATAGTACTTATTAGGAACCCAAGTAACTGATTGTCCACGGACAATTTTTTGAACTTTAAACGGACCAAAGAACATTGGCTTCTTTCTGATTTGATCAGATGATTGTAATTTATCAAAAGGAATATCCTTCAAATAGTGGTATGGCGCTGCTGATTCCCAGAAGTAACCATTACCACTGTAAAGCATTCCTGGTTTCATTTCTTTGAAGTGCAAAACAATAGTTCTACCTGACTCACCGTCTGGCATTTCAATTCCTGAAATTGTTTTGGCTTTTCCATCATGGTACTCTTTCATACCAACAATTTCTTCAAATTGACTGCTATATCTTTGTGCCTTTGTTTTCTTGTTTGCTAAGATTTCATATGGGTATTCGAGGTCCTTAGCATTTACTTGCTTACCATCAGACCACTTCACACCCTTTTTCACTGTAATTGTAATTGTTTTAGCTTTTCGGTCTAGTTTAAAAGTTGCTGGACCTTTATTAGTGATTTTGTAGCTGTCGTCAGTATCAAATAATGATTCCTCACCAGGTTCAGCTACTGAACTATCAATTGCAGTAGTCGATAATTCATCTGAAAAAATACCAGTAAATGGTGTATCTGTTTTAATGGCGTACTTTAAAGTACCACCTTGCTTAGCCTCTTTTTCTGGCACTGCTTGAGGAAATTTACTTGCCGTCTTAGCATTTTCATCATTAGCAGTATTATTACTTTTACCACAGGCTACCAGTGTCAAAGCCGCAGCAGACACTAAACCTATGGAACGAAGAATTTTTGACTTATTCATAATTATTTAAAAACTCCTATCTAATCAATGAATAATAAATTCCCGTATGTTCTTGGAATAAGCTAATGTACTAATTTTAACATATTTACCGCTATTTTTAAATGTGAGCACTTTTTACTTTTTTCGCTGCAACAAAAAAGACTTGCTCTCACAAGCCTTTTTATTTTTAGTTTTCACGTTGTCTTGCATCACCTGCACGTTGCAATGCTCGACCGACATAGTTAACACTAAGCGAAATAGCTAACAACATAACCGTTGCTGGAAGCCACAACCAAGGACGACTAACAACGTTAACTGGGTCATTGGCAAAACCAATTAATGTACCAAGTGAAGGCACTGTAGGCGGTAATCCGTAACCAATGAACGAAAGAGTTGTTTCAACACCAATGTTACTTGCAATTGCAATAACAACGTCGATGATAATCATTGAGGTAATGTTAGGTAACACTTCACGGAACATAATCTTAAAGTCAGACGAACCAGAAGTCTTTGAAGCTAGCACATAATCACGTCCACGCTGGGAAAGAACAAAGGCTCTAAAGTACCTAGCCGTTCCAGTCCAACCAAACATTGAAATTATCCAAACCAAACTCAGTGGGCTGTAGTGAGGAATAACTGTTACCAAAACAATTTCGATTGGCATTACAGGTAAAACTTGGATAAAATCAACTATTCTCATGATAATTGCATCAATGTAACCGCCGTAATAACCTGAAACTAGTCCGACAACCAAACCGACAATTTCACAGATAGCAGTAACACCCATACCAATAAGAATTGAGTTACGTCCACCCATAATCAATAGTTTTACAATATCACGACCACCATCGTCAGTACCCAATAAGTGGCCATTGGTTCCCCAACCATAGTAGGCATCAATAATATTGGTTTCTGTAACCTTTTCGGCGTTCAAGAAAAGCGAACCACCAAAGGTGAATAATAAAATTGCAATTATGATAATAAAAGCAGTTAAAGCAACTTTGTCTTTAAAAATCTCTCGCGCAATCACTTTTAAGCTTGAAGCAGGAGAAGAAATTTTTTTCTTTTTAACTTCTTCAGTTGAAGTGTTTTCTTTCTTTTCAGACATTTCTTTTCCTCCTTACTTAATTCTGATTCGTGGGTCAACAATACTCATAATAATATCTGATAATAAATTACCGAGTAAAGTAAGAATACCGAAGATTAAAATCAATGCTGTTAAGGTTGTGTAATCACGTTGGCCAATTGAGTCAAGGAACAGTTTACCCATTCCTGGATAACTGAAGACTGACTCGACAATCATTGAACCACTCAATAATCCAGTAATTGTTGTACCAAATGATGAGGCAATTGGTAAAAGTGAATTACGTAAAATGTGCTTACGGAAAACAACATTTTCTGGAACACCCTTACTGTGGGCTGTACGAACGTAATCTTCAACCTTATTATCAACGATACCAGTTCTTAAATACTGAACAATTGAAGTAGTTGTAATTAAGGCAACCAAGCAAGCAGGTAAAATGATGTGATAGATTTGACTACCTAAAGTACCCCAGAAACCAGAAGCGCTAGGCGAAACGGAACCTGAGATTGGGAACCAACCTAAAGTAAAACCAAATAGCCAAATTCCTAAGATATAGAAGACAAATGGTGGTACTGCAAAAGTCACATAGTTAAAAATTTGAACTGCTTGATCTTGCCATTCGTCTTGGTGACGACCAGCGGTAACACCCAAAGGAATAGAAATACCATAGCTGATGATAGTAGTTAAAAGTGATAGCCAGAAAGTGTTTACAGCACGGTCAGCAATTAATGAAGTTACTGGAACATGCTGGATATAACTAGTTCCTAAATCACCTTTAAATAAGTTAGCAACCCAGCGTCCATATTGAACTGGAATTGGATCGTACAAACCAGCGGCACGTTTCAAAGCCTCAAGTTGCTTTGGATCAGTATTAGGATTAATCTGTCCACTAAATGGGTCACCAGGCATCATTTTAGCTAAGAAGAAGATCAAAATACTCAAGATAATCAACTGAGGAATCATGACTAATATTCGTCTTAAGACTGTTTTCCACATTATTAATTTCTCCCTTCTTCTTTAAACTCTTCACGTTTAAGTTCTTCTTTTGGCAAAGCAACCCAGTGCTTGCCCGAAACTTGTTGCAGTGGGAAGACACGACCTTCTTGATCGTACCATTTACTTTGGTCATTCTGGAATTCTTGTTCGACTTCTTCACGGTGCTTTTTATTTTCTGCACGATGTTCAACGTCAACAACAGGAATTGCTGAAAGCAGACGCTTAGTGTAGATATGCATTGGGTGGTTATAAATGTCCTCACGACTACCAATTTCTACTAAACGACCACGGTGCATAATAGCCAAGTTTTCCGACATGTGCTTAACAACACCCAAGTCATGAGAGATAAACAAATATGCAATGTTATATTGCTGCTGGATATGCTTCATAAAGTTCAAAACCTGCGCCTGAACCGACAAATCCAAAGCACTTGTTGGCTCATCGGCAACAATCAACCTTGGATTTGTTGCAACCGCACGTGCAACACCAATTCTTTGTCTCTGACCACCAGAAAATTCATGTGGGTACTTATAAATTGAGTCACTTGGCATACCAACGATGTCCAATAATTCTTGTACACGATCACGTTCTTGATCAGTAGTTAAATTCTCAAAATTACGAATTGGTTCAGCAATAATGTCTTCGATTCGCTTTCTAGGATTCAAACTAGACATTGAATCCTGAAAGATCATTTGGACATCTTTGTTATAGTTTAACTTACGACGATTCTTAGACTTTGTAATGTCAACATCATGATAAATAATTTCGCCGCTTGTGACTGGTTCAACACCAACAATTGCTTTTCCAGTTGTTGACTTACCGGAACCTGACTCACCAATTAAGCCATATGTTTCACCTTCGTTAATAGTGATGCTGACACCATCAACCGCACGAACATAATCAGTAATACGATTCCAAAAACCAGATCTAATTGGATAGTGTACCTTTAAATCTTTTACTTGAATAATTTCTTTTGCCATAATTACTCCCCACTTGCTTCAGAATCATCAAAGTGGAACGTCTTCCAGCATGTACATCTTACCCAGTGACCTGGCTCAACTTCATGCATGACTGGTTCCTTTTCATGGGCACTCGCAGGAATCCACGGAATTCTATCCGCAAAACGATCCCCTTCACGTGGCATGTTTATCAATGATGGAACGGTTCCATGAATAACGTGTAAATCTTCATCTGTATCATCAGATTGAGGCATTGAGTTCAATAATGAACGTGTATATGGGTGTAACGGATTGTTGAAAATTGTCTTAACGTCTGCTTTTTCAACTACTTGACCGGCATACATAACAGCGACTTCATCAGCTGTTTCTGCCACAACACCCAAGTCGTGCGTAATCAAAATAATACCTGAATGAGATTGCTTTTGAATATCTTCAAGTAAATCAAGAATTTGTGCTTGAATAGTTACATCCAAGGCTGTAGTCGGCTCGTCAGCAATAATAACTTCTGGTTTGCAGGCAATTGCCATGGCAATCACGATACGTTGACGCAAGCCACCTGAAAGTTCGAAGGGATACATTGAGTATGTTTCTTCCGGCTTTGGCATACCAACTTGATTGAACAATTCAATAACGCGTTCATGACGTTCTTTTTCATTCATATCGGTGTGGTAGTACAGAGTTTCTGCAACCTGGTCGCCTACACGCATAAGTGGGTTTAAACTGGCTAGTGGATCCTGGAAGATCATACCAATCTTATTTCCACGAATCTTATCAAATAGAGATTCATTTAAACCGACAAGGTTTAATTCATTATATAGAATATCTCCAGTTACTTTTGTATTTTTATGGTCATATAAACCAATAATACTTGCGGCTATTGTACTCTTACCACAGCCAGATTCACCAACGACTGATAAAATTTCATCTCGCTTCAGAGTAATGTTAACATCGTCTGCTGCATCGTAAAACTTTCCGTTTAAACGATAAGCAGTATGAAGATGCTGGATATCTAGCAAGAGATCACTTTGTTTTTCCAAAGGCCATTTCCCCTCTCAATTTTTCAACAAGTTTATTAAAGATACTTAATAAATTTATTTAATTTCTAATTATATACATCAAAATGGCTATATGCAAATATCAACCTGAAATTTATTGAAATTAATTCTGATGTGAAGCAATGTAACTAACTGCATCGCCAACTGTTTTTATCTTTTCAGCATCTTCATCAGAAATTTCTGCACCAAATTCATCTTCCAATTGTAAAATGAACTCTACTAAATCAATTGAGTCAGCATCTAAATCAGTTGTAAAATTCGTTTCTTTTGTAATCTTGTCTTTAGAGACTTCAAAATTATCGGCTAAAATGTCCTTTATTTTAGTAAAAATTTCTTCTTCAGTCATTATCAATTCTCCTTTATTACTTTTTATTTATCAGTAGCAAATTCAGCCCTAAATTGGTCAATAATATTTTCTTTTAATATTTTATCGACCTGTTTAATTGTAAAATAGACTGCTCGCTTGTCTGAACGTCCATGCGTCTTTACCACAGGAGCATCCAGGCCTAGTAAAACCGCTCCACCGTACTTATCAACGTCAAATTTTGAAACTAAACCTTTCAAGGCATTTTTTATTAATAAAGCACCAATTTTAACCAAAAAACCACTATTTAGCAAATTGTCTTTTAATAAATGAATTAGAACTGAAGACGTTCCCTCAATATTCTTTAAGACGGCATTGCCTGTAAAACCATCTGTTGCCACAACATCGGCTTTACCCTCTAAAAGCTCATTTCCTTCAATATTACCAATGAAGTTTAATTCACTATCAAGTAATAATTGATAGGCTTCTTGATGAACATCGTCACCCTTATCACTTTCAGACCCATTGTTAAGAAGGGCAACGCGTGGATTTCTAATACCGCGGACTTTTTCAGCATAATATGATGCCATTTTAGCCCAATTAAGGATGTACTCAGGTTTGGTCTTGGCATTTGCACCAACATCAATCATGTTAAAACCATCGTCTGAATTTTTAACAGGTAAAGTTGGCATAAATCCTGGACGAGCAATCCCCTTAATCCGACCAATAATAAAAATACCACTAGCCAGAATTGAACCAGAATTTCCTAATGATAAAAGTGCGTCCGCTTTTCCCTGCTTAACATACTGCGCTGCGACAACCAAAGAAGAATCTTTCTTTGTCCTGATTGCTTTAACAGGTTCATCCTCATCATTAATAACTTCTGTTGTACCAACTATCTCTATTTGGTCAGTATCGGAACCGACCAGTTTTTTAATTTTTGCTTGGTCACCAAATAAAATAAATTTGGTTTCTTTTAGCTCTGTTTTTGCCTGCAAAACGGCTTGAACAATGGCTTCTGGCGCATTTTCGCCACCCATTGCATCAATTGCAATTGTTCTCATTTATTTCCACAATCTTTTCTAAGTACGTTCTTGCTGTAATTTTTTATATTCTATCACTTGTTTTAAATTTTTGTGCTCACTATCAGATAATTCTGGATCTTTTTCAACTATATTGTTGGCTACTTGTTGAGCCACAACCATTGTTTCGTAGTTGTTGACCACATTTCCTACCTGAAATTCTGGCAAACCAGATTGTGCACGCCCGAAAAGATCACCTTCACCACGAAGCTTTAAGTCTTCTTCGGCCAGTTTAAAGCCATCGGTTGTCGATGCAATTATTTTCATTCGCGCCTTCCCGGCTTCCGTTTTTGGATCTGCTAAAAAGACACAATAGCTTTGCGTTTTTCCACGTCCAATTCGGCCACGAAGTTGGTGCAACTGACTAATTCCAAAACGATCGGCATTGTAGATAATCATTAAATTTGCATTGGCGACATCGACTCCAACTTCAATCACACTAGTAGTAACTAAAATGTTAATCTCACCAGCTGCAAACTCTGACATAATTTCTTCTTTTTTTGCTCCCGGCATTTGGCCGTGAAGAAGTTCAACACGTTGATCAGGAAAATCATGGCTTAGCTTTTCAAAAAGTTCCTCTGCATTTTTTAAATCAAGCGCTTCAGATTCAGTAATCAGTGGAGTAACAGCATAAATCTGGAAATGTTGTTCTAGCTGCTCACGCATTAGACGGTAAACTTCATCCATCTGATTACCAGTCTTCCAAAAGGATTTAATTTGCTTTCGGCCCGCCGGAAGATGGCGAATTTCAGAAACAGACGTTTCACCATAGACTGTTAAAGCTAGCGTTCTTGGAATTGGAGTTGCAGTCATTGCCAAAGTATCAGGTGCATTACCCTTATTAATCAAAGCTTGACGCTGTCCAACTCCAAAGCGGTGTTGCTCATCAATAATTACGAGTCCTAGGTTTTTAAAAATAACACTTGGTTGAATTAATGCATGAGTTCCAACAACCACATTGATAGTGCCATCGGTCAATTCACGATATATTTCTCGCCGCTCTAGTGTCTTAGTGGTTCCAGTTAAAAGTGCTGTCCTAACTCCAAACGGCAGCAAAAGATCATCTATCTTCTTAAAATGCTGCGTAGCTAAGATTTCTGTTGGCACCATTAAAACCGCTTGAAAACCCGCAGTAACGGCTGCATACATCGCATAGATTGCAACAATCGTTTTACCTGACCCAACATCCCCTTGCAGCAAGCGATTCATTTGCTTATTGGAATGCAAATCAGCAAAGATCTCATTAATAACCTTTTTTTGATCATCCGAAAGATCAAATGGCAATGCTTTGGTCAGTTCATTGATTTCTTCCAAGTCATACTTTTTTGCTATTCCAGTATTTTGGGAATTATGCCTAGTCAGTTCAGCAAGTTCTGTTTGGAAAATAAAAAATTCGCGGAAAATTGCGCTTCTTTTCGCTAATTCTGCTTCACGACCATTTTTTGGATGATGCATTTGCAAAATTATTTGTTGCTCGGGAAGTAAGCGATACTTTTGACGAATTGGTTCGGGAACGATATCCATTACGTCTGGCAAAAAATCCTCCAAAGCTAAATCTATCAACTCAACGAGCTTTTTTTGCCTAATATGATGGTTAACCGAATATATCGGAGCCATTCCGCTGTCATTTTCCTTTGCAGCAACAAATTTAAAGCCAGCCAAACTTTGCCTTGCAAGGTTGTACTTGCCATAAACTGCTACTTCTTTTCCAACTTCAATTTTTTCTTTTAGCCATGGCTGATTAAAAAAATTGACCAAGATTACATCATGGTCAATTCTCATTTTGAAACTAAGTCTACTTTTTTTGTAACCAAATCTGCTAACAAAGGCGTCAGTCGCAACAATCCCTTTTAGCATTACCTTTTGACCATCCATGATCTGATCAAGTGGTATCGTCTGCAATTCATCGTAGCGAAATGGAAAATAAAATAACAAGTCATATATGCTATATATTCCTAAGCTACCAAGAGCAGCAGCAGTTTTTGTTCCTACGCCTTTTAAATTGGTCACAGGAGCAAATAGTTTGTTTGCATCCATTTTACTCTACAGAAATCAAGAAATTATAAACTGGTTGCCCACCATTGTGCACTTCAAATTCAAGATCGTCGTGCTTTTCTTCTAGCGCAGAAACAACTTGATTGGCCTCTTCTTTGTTAGAATCACGACCAAACATCACAGTAATAATTTCTGAATCCTCATCAAGCATTTTTTCAACCATATCAACGGTAGATTGAACTAGATCTTTTTCAGCAACTTGAATATCACCATCAATAATACCTAAAAAATCATTTTCATGGATTTCAATACCATTGATTGTTGTATCACGGTTAGCTTTAGTAACTTCTCCTGAAACGACATCTTCAAGTGAATCAGTCATATTATCAACGTTGTTTTCCAATGTATCATCTGCATCGAAAGACAGCATTGCAGTTAGTCCTTGTGAAATTGTCTTAGTAGGGACAATTCCAACTGGAATATCGCTAACTTCTGCTGCTTGTTTTGCTGCCATTACGATGTTGCCATTGTTAGGTAAAACGATTGCCTTCTTGGCCCCTGATTTCTTAATCGCATCGATAATGTCTTGAGTAGAGGGATTCATTGTTTGTCCACCAGAAATAATCCGGTTTACCCCTTCACTTTCAAACAGCTTACGAATACCGTTACCAGAAGCAACTGCGATTACAGCAAAGTCAACACTTTCTTGCTGTTCTTCGCTATTGTTAACAATCGTCTCGTGTTGAATACGCATGTTATCAATTTTGATTTTACCTAATTGCCCAAATTGGCTGCCATATTCAAAAATTGCACCTGGGTGCTCAGTATGAATATGAACTTTAGCTACTTCATCATCAGAAACAGCTAAAAGCGAATCACCTAATTTAGATAAATGATCTCTAAATTCTTCAAGGTTAAATGGCTTTTTATCAGGTATATCAGCAGTCAAATCAACCATAATTTCTGTACAATAACCATGGTCAATATCTTGAGTAGCTAATTGTGATTGAACGGATTGGTGGTGCATGGCATTAATCATTTCATCCATTTCACCTTCATCTGGTTGGTAACGATCTGCAAAATCTTCGCCAAGAAGACCTTCCAAAAATCCTTCATAGATAAAGAGCAAGCCCTGTCCACCAGAATCAACTACGCCGACTTGTTTTAAAACAGGTAATAAATCAGGTGTTGTCTTCAAAGCTGCTTTGGCACCTTCGACAATCGCCTTCATTACTTCTTCAACATCGTCCGTTTCGTTAGCCTTATTAGCACCTTCTTGAGCTGCTACACGGGCAACAGTTAAAATCGTACCTTCAACTGGTTTCATCACAGCCTTGTAAGCTGTGGCAACACCATTAGAAAAGGCATTTGCAAGTTCTTGAGCGTTTAAAGTCTGCATTCCTTGAGTAGCTTTGTACACACCTCTAAAGAGTTGGGAAGAAATAACCCCACTGTTACCGCGGGCACCCATTAGCATCCCTTTAGCTAAGCTTTCGGTTAGATCACCGACACTATTACTTGGGTTTTCGCTAACTGCCTTTGCTCCGCTTTCAATAGTTAAATTCATGTTTGTTCCAGTATCACCATCAGGAACTGGAAAAACATTCAAGGAGTTAATAAACTCTGCATTTCGACCAAGTCTGTGTGTGGCCACACGGACCATGTCTCTGAACTTTTTACTATCTATTTCCTTTAAAACCAAAATTTATAACCTCCGCTTGAGTTATTCGTCAAGCACTTTAACACTTTGAACGATGACATTAACAGCCTTAGTATCAATTCCAAGTTGATTCTTCAAATTGAATTTAACGCTAGTTTGTACGTTGCGGCTAACTTCAGAAATTTTTAGTCCGTAGCCTACAATAATATAAACATCAACCGTAATACTATTATCTTCTGACTTAACAACAACACCACGTTTATAGTTTGCTCGATTAAGAATTCCGTCAAAGCCATCACGAATGGCATTCTTAGATGCCATCCCAACAACACCGTAATTGGATGTAGCTGCACTACCAACAACAGTTGCAATTACTCCGTTTGAAATATCAATCAAACCATCTTTTGTTTTGATTTTAACAGCCATGTTTATCCTCCGAATCATTGTTCTCAATATTATGAATCTATTTTATCATAGTAATCAAGTAATAATACAAAAATCCATTTATAAAAAATACTTTTCAGGTTGCAATGATTTAGAGAATATGCTATCTTAACTAAGTATGAAAACACAAATAAAGGGGGTTTAGCAAATGGCAAAAGATTATATCACTGGTAAAAAGACCACTTTTGGTAACACACGTTCACACTCACTGAATTCATCACGTCGTACGTGGAAGCCAAACCTTCAAAAAGTTCGTATTCTTGTTGATGGTAAACCAAAGCGCGTATGGGTATCAACTAAGACTTTAAAGTCTGGTAAAGTTACTCGTGCCTAATAAATGGACTGACAAATAGTTTGTCGGTCTTTTTTTGTACTTAAAAAACCACATTCTCTTTTAACTTGAGTAAGTGGCTTTTTCTTTATTTTTGAATATTTTGAAAACGGTCAAGATCACGCGATTGGATTATTGCAATTAACCCCTTCTTAAATGATATATTAAACGTGTCCTGTTTATGCAAAAACTCGTTTGAACTGAGGGAAACTGGATTAGTATTTGAATAGCCAGCAAGATTATACTTGGCGTTTGAGATATTCAGTTCCTGTACTTCATTCAATGTAGCAGCGCCAAAATAAGTGTAATTCTCTATACGTTTCACAACATGCTTGCCAGGGTTTAAAAATGAAATATAATTTTGCTGATCAATTATTTGTATCTTTTCAGCATATTGTCTAAACTCAGGTTTTAACAGCATGAATAAATTAGTCAAAAAATGATCTAGTCTTCCACCAGTTGCACCAATTAAAGATAGTGAGTCGACGCAATAATCATCAAAAGCATAATGCAAAGCAAGTTCGGTATCGGTTAAGTCTTTTTCAGGCACTGAATAACGAATATCAGAAACACTCTGATTAATCCGCAATAACTCTTCTTTTTTCAGAGAATCAAAATCACCTACCGCAAGATCAGGAGTTAAATTTAATTCTTCCAATAGCAAACTTCCACGATCGACACCAATAATAAAAGTTCCTTTTTCACGAGCTTTTACTAGTTTATCCTTTATATCAATAGGCCAAGAAATATTTGGACCGCCTAATAGTGCAATAGCCTTCATTATTCTTCAACAGCTTTTTCTAATTTTTCAATTTGTACTGGAATACTCTTTTGGCAGAATAAATACGACCCCGCAACAAAAATATTAGCTCCAGCGTCCTTAGCCAGTTGAGCAGTTTGGTCGTTAATGCCACCATCAACCTCAATCGGCACTCTTCCTGCTAAAAGTTCATTTGCTTCTTTAATTCGCTCACATGAACCCGAAATGAATTTTTGTCCGCCAAATCCCGGATAAACAGTCATCATCAAAACTTGATCTATTTTAGCTTGGAATTTTTCTAAAACTGAAACTGGTGTATCAGGATTAAGAACGATGCCGGCCTTTATCCCATTTGAATGTAGAAAATCAATCCAGTGATTCAGCTTTTCTTCAGTCATTGCTTCATAATGAAGCAAGATTAAATCTGCTTTTGCTTTAGCAAATTCTGGTACCAAAACATCAGGATTATTACTCATTAAGTGAACTTCTGCTTCTAAATCAGGAAATTCAGCTTTAAAATCACTGACTAGTTGCGGGCCAAATGACAGATTTGGTACAAAATGGCCGTCCATAATATCAATATGAAAACGCGTAATCCCATTTTCAGCAGCAATGGCAATATCATCCTTCAAATTCAAATTATTAATATTTAGAATTGATGGTGCAATCATTATTGTCTCCTTATTTTAAATACTCCGGCATCCTACCATTCTCAATTTCTGAGCGCATCTGTAAATAATTATCATAACGGCTTTGTGTGATTTCCTGCTTTTCAACCAGGTTTTTGACCTCGCATTTAGGTTCCTTGATATGTTGGCAGCCACGAAACTTGCATTTAACACTTGCTCGTTTAAATTCAACAAAGTAATTACATAAATCATTAATCTTAATTGGTGTAAAGTCAATCGCAGAAAAGCCTGGTGTATCAGCTAAAAAGCCCTCACCAAGTGGGAACAGTTGAACTGTTCTAGTAGTATGCTTACCACGGTTCAAACTGGTAGAAATTGCAGCAGTTTCCTGCTCTATATCTTGTTTCAGATGATTAATCAATGTTGATTTTCCAGCACCAGATTGACCAGCCAGAGTCCAAATTTGTTGAGACTCAATTGCTGACGGCAATTTCTTTGCCAGTTCTTCCCATTGGTAAAAAACTGGATAACCTATTTTTACGTAGTAAGACAAACTAGCTTTAATTTCGGCCAATTTTTCTTCATCGACCAAATCGCTTTTTGAAAGATAAATACTAACTGCAACTTTTTGCCAAGAAAAGAAGGTTAGATACCTATCTAATAATTGAAGCGAAAAATCAGGCTCAACAGCTGAAATCACCAGTAAAACATGATCTACATTTGCTAGTGCAGGACGGCCAATCAAGTTAACTCGAGGCAGGATTTCTGTTAAATAGCTTGTACCCTGTTCGTCTACTTGAATTTTTACATGGTCGCCAACAGTGGGCTTTTCCTTATTTTTACGGAAAAGTCCTCGCGCTCTTGTGCGAACAATTTGGTTTCCAGTTTGAACATCATAAAA
Source organism: Lactobacillus sp. ESL0263 (assembly GCF_003692845.1). Classification (NCBI taxonomy): domain Bacteria; kingdom Bacillati; phylum Bacillota; class Bacilli; order Lactobacillales; family Lactobacillaceae; genus Lactobacillus; species Lactobacillus sp. ESL0263. Next base: position 702,123 of record NZ_REHL01000004.1, read on the forward strand.
ACCAGAAATTAGTCCAACAACTATTCCCTCAGTTTGTTTAATCATCTATTTACCTTTTCGTTTAGTATAGTTTGACCATCCCTGACAACACGTAATTCACCTGCTCCATCCTTTAACGAAAATGGAATTGAGAAGTTCATGTCTCTTTTTATGTACAAATCACGGTAAATATTATTAATTGAGTGATCGTCATCAGAAACATAGATTTGAATGTGATTACCTCTTCTGTTAGGCGAATCATCATCATCATTATCTTGATACGTTACTGTAAATGTTTTAATCGCAGTATGGTCTCGTTCAATTTTTGGACCCTCAGAAACACTAACCATTATTGTACTTCCGTGAGGGACATGTGTTCCGGGGGCGGGACTCATGGAAATAACCATGCCCTTCTTTACTTTCTTTGAATAAGCAGGACTGACTTGCAAAATCAAACCATGCCGACGAACATATTCTTGAACTTCTCGCAATGTGTAATCTTTAAAATCAGGAAGCTTAACAGTATCATTTTTTTCGTGATCATCTTGTCCCTTTGAAACGACCAAGGTGATCGTTGTTTCCGCTGGCTTTACTTCTACTCCAGCAGCAATACTTTGCGAAACCACATGATCAATTGGAACGCTATCAGAAAATTGGTTTTCGCGGATAACGTCAAAACCCATTTTTTCTAGTTTAGCAACCGCTACTTGATACGAATCGCCTGACACATCTGGCACTTTAGCCATTCCAACGCCATCAGAAACTTTTAAGTCAACAAATCTACCTTTTTTTGTCATTCTACCGGCTGGTGGTGATGTTGAAATAACTTTACCTCGACCAATTCGCTCTGAATTTTGGTGCCTTATTTTGCCCACCTTCAGACCGACTTGTTCAATTTTTTGGCGCGCAGATTCTTCGGACAAATTAGTAACATCTGGAATTCTTACTTCACTTTGGCTGTTACTGGTAACAACCAAAAGCAATAATCCAACCACTAAAACAGCTGCTAGCCCCATAAAGAGCCACCACCATTTATGAGTTTTTAATGTTTGCCAAAAATTACCTTTAGTTGAAGGCTTATTATTTTTATCGCCTAATGTCTCTTCTTTTGCTTGATTACTATCTTCTCGCTGACGATTAGCCTTAAAATCAGGTAAAATTATAGTTTCATCGTCACTTGTGCCATGTGTTGGTACAAAAGTAGGTTCATTAACTCGAGCAGGATCCAAACTGGTATCAATGTCCGCACGCATTGCACTTGCTGAAACATAGCGATCCCGCGGATCCTTAGCGGTTGCTTTTAGCACAACATTTTCTAGAGCTTGCGGAACCTTCGCATCTTTTTCTTTAATCGATGGAATTGGCTCTTGGGCATGTTTAAGAGCAATCGCGACTGCAGAGTCGCCATTAAATGGAACTGAGCCAGTTATCAGCTCATAGAGAATGATTCCAAGTGAGTAAATATCTGATTGTTTAGTAATTAACCCACCACGTGTCTGTTCAGGAGACATGTAATGCACTGAACCGAGCGCAGAGTTTGTCTGCGTAATTGAATTTTGGTTTAATGCAACTGCTATGCCAAAATCGGCGATTTTAATATTACCGTGTTTATCCATCAAAATATTTTGTGGCTTTAAATCACGGTGTATCACATTATGCTTATGCGCCAATGTCATTGCACTAAGTATTTGATCCATAATTCGAATCACATCATGCAAATTAAGTGGTGAATTCTGAATAATATAGTCTTTTAAATCAGGTCCATCTACGTACTCCATTACCATGTATGGCAAGCCCTGATCAGTGCCTACATCTAAGACCATCACAATATTAGGATGACTTAATTCACTGGTAGCTAGCGCTTCACGTTGAAAACGTGCTACAGTTTGCGGCTCTTTTTGTAGATCTAGCCTTAAAATTTTAACGGCAACTTTCCGCTGTAAAATGATGTCTTCAGCTAAATAGACATTTGCCATTCCGCCTTCACCTAATGTATCGATTATGCGATAGCGGTCGCCTAATAAATAGCCTTTATTAATCAACGTGAGCCACCACCTTCATTTAGGACTAGACAAACGGTGATGTTATCGCCGCCACCAAGACGATTTGCTTCATTAATTAGCTTATGGCAGCGGTCTTTGAGTGATAGATCCTTAGTGGCTAAAATTTGTTGAATTTGCGGATCAGTCAAAGAATTGGTTAGGCCATCTGTACACAGCAAAATAAGGTCGTCATCATTGAAGGGGATTTCACGAAATTCAGGATCAATTGTGCTTGAAACGCCAAGTGACTGTGTAATGATATTTTTTTGCGGATGGGTTAAAGCTTGCTGCTTAGTAATTTGCCCCATTTTAACTAGCTCATTAACAAGAGAGTGATCTTCAACTAGTTGAACAAATTTTCCTTCTGCATAACCGTAAGCACGTGAATCACCCAAATGAGCAATCAAAGCTTGCTGGTCAAACACAACTGCCAAAACAATTGTAGTGCCCATTCCATTTAAATCAGGAAAACGATCTGCTGTGCGCAAAATCGTTTCATTTTCAGAGCTTAATTGGACATCAAGCCATTTATGAGCATTTGCACAATCACTGAAATCGGTCTCGCTAAAGCTGTGACCTAAGTGGCTAACAGCCATGGTTGAGGCAACGTCACCACCTTGGTGACCACCCATGCCATCACAAACGATTGCCATCGTCGCTCCACTTTTGTTTTTAAAAACTTGTACAAAATCTTGGTTGCTTTTACGTATTCGTCCAATACTTGAAGCAAATGCTGTTTTAATCAAAATGTTAACCTCGTGCTATAAACTTGGCAATAAAGAAGCCATCACTGCCATAACTGTCCGGTAAAAGCTTAATTAAACCATTTGGCGCATCCATATTACCTGCGGTGAATGACTGTAATTCAAACTCCGGATGCTCTTTTAGGAAAATTTCTACAACGTCCTCGTCTTCTTCACTTGCGATCGTACAGGTAGAATATACTAGCTCTCCATTCTGCTTTAGTAATTGACTAACATGATCAAGAATCGCCAACTGAATTTTTTGCAACTTGGTTAGGTCAGCTAGAGTTTTATTGTAGCGAATTTCTGGTTTTCTTCTAAGTAATCCTAATCCTGAACAAGGAGCATCCACTAAAATCTTATCAAAAGAATTTTTGCTAAATTCACTATCCACCTTGCGAGCATCCATTTCCTTGGTGATTACCCGCTCAGCTACATTCATTCGTTCAGCGTTTTGCTTAACCAAGCGTAGTTTATTGGCATGAATATCCAACGCCGTAACTGTGCCACTGTCTAGGTTTTCAGCAATCTGCACTGTTTTACCGCCTGGGGCACTACAGGCATCGAGAACTTTTTCATTTCCTGTAAAATCAAAAGCGCTCACTGCTAAGCTAGCAGCTTCATCTTGAATGGTTAGTTTACCAGATTTAAATAAGTTAGTTGAACTAACACCGCCATGATCCAAAACCAATTCTTCACTCGTCAATTGGGAAGGTTGTGGCGAGAAGCCTAATTCATTCAATTCACTGGCAACTTCATTTGGATTCGCCAATCGAGAAAGACGAACAGTATTTTTAGCTGGTTCATTAATACTTGCCAAAATACTTTCTGTTCGTTCAATTCCCCAATGATCAACTAAGTACTTAACTAACCATTCTGGGACGCTTTCTTTGACGCTTAAATAATTTATCTGCTGCTCTTTTTCAGGTAAAACTGGTCCACGTCTAATTAAAGAGCGCAAGATTCCATTAACTATTTTATAGCCAGTCGAATTACGCTTTCCAAACTGTTTAGCCAAAATATTAGCTTCGTTTAAAACTGCTCGGTTAGGAACTTTATCCATAAAAAAGAGTTGATAAGCTGACATTAATAACAATGGCTTTAGATAGTCTTCTTTTAGCTTGGTTTTGATTAAATCATGCAATTGAAATTCCAAATAAATCTTATATTGAACCGTACCATAAACAAGCCTGGTGGCAAAGTTGCGGTCAGTTTCCGATAAACTAGAATTGCGCAAGCTATTATTCAAGCTAATATTTGAATATGAGCCATCATTAAATATGTGTATTAAAGTTTCTAAAGCAATAAAGCGAGCACTTTTATCCGTCAACTACTTGTTCTCCTACTTTAAACTTACTACCTTGACCATTCAAAAAGCTCTGAATTGACATTTTCTTCTTTCCAGCTGGTTGAACTTCTAGCAGATTCAAAACGGTGCCTTCCGCAAAACTAATTGCGAAACGATTATCATTAGCAACTAAACTTCCAGCGGGCAAAGTTGTTTTTTCTTCAGAAACTTGAGCTTGCCAAACTTTAAGTCGACTATTTCCAAGCATTAGGTAAGCACCTGGATCAGGATTGAGTCCTCTAATTAAGTTATTTGCTTGTGACGCAGTTAACGTCAAACTAATCTTTTCTTGTTGCTTGCTGATATTCGGAGAGAAAACGACCTGGTCAGAATCCTGCGCCGTTTTTTCATCTGGATGAGCAATTATATGTGGAAGTGTCTCTAAAAGCAAGTCTCGACCAACAAGTGATAATTTATCAAAAACGCTACCAGTAGTATCATCAGGCTCTATCTTAATTGCCTTTTGCGCATAAATGTCACCTGCATCCATTTCCTTGACCATTTCCATAATAGTGATACCAGTTTCTTGATCGCCATTAATCACAGAATATTGAATTGGCGCTCCACCACGATATTTAGGTAAAAGTGAGCCGTGAACATTAACCGCAGCAATTTTAACTGAGTTTAAAAATTTAGTTGGTAAAAATTGACCATATGCTGCTGTAACAATAAGATCAGCGTGCATTTCAATCAGCTCTTCGACTTCTTCAGAACGAGCCAACTTAGTAGGCTGATAAATCGGTAAATTGAGTTCTTCAGCTGCCACCTTAACAGGCGTTTTAGTAACTTGCTGCTTTCGACCAACCTTTTTATCCGGTTGCGTCACTACAGCCTTGATTTCATAATTATTTTCGACTAGTCCTTTTAAAATTGGTACAGAAAAATCTGGTGTTCCCATAAAAATTATTGATGTCATTAAACATATCCCCTTTACATGATTCGTTCTGGTTCATTGTCGATATAAATATTTAATCCATATCTCTTCACTTTTTGTGCAGAATCCTGGATTTGATGTAATAAGCTATTTAAATTGTCTTCTTTTTTATATTTTACCAGTATTTGATAATAATATTGATTTTTTAGGCGAGAAATTGCGCTTGGTGATGGTCCTAAGATAATTGCCGAACTACTCAAATGTTGCTGAAGTTGCTTTTTAATTTTGAATGCTTCCTTAGCAGCATTTTGCTCATTTTTAGATGCAACAGAAACCAAAACAGTATAAAAGTATGGCGGATAATTACCAGCATGACGCACTTTCATTTCATAAGCATAAAAATTCTCGTAATCCTGTTTTTTAGCAAATTTAATAGCGTAATGATCTGGATTGAAAGTTTGTATTATGACTTCACCAGTCTTTTCAGCACGTCCTGCCCGACCAGCTACTTGTGTCAAAAGCTCAAAGGTACGTTCAGATGCATTATAATCTGGCACCCACAAACCCGTATCGGCATTGATTACACCAACTAAAGTTACATTGGGAAAATCCAGTCCCTTGGCTATCATCTGTGTGCCCAATAGAATATCTGCCTCATGATTTCCAAAAGTATCAAGAATTTTTTTAAAAGCACCTTTTCTTCTCGTTGTATCAACGTCCATCCGTAACACTCTTGCTTTGGGTATTAGCTCATTTAACTCTTCTAACACCTTCTGCGTTCCGGTACCTAAAAATCTGATTCGTTTACTGTGACAATTTGGACAAATTTGTGGAATTGCAGTTGTATAGCCACAATAATGACACTGCATTTGTTGGGTATCCTTATGCATTGTCAATGAAAGGTCACAATTAGGACATTTCATTACGTAACCACATTCACGACAAAGCATAAAACTGGCAAAGCCGCGCCGATTGAGCATTAAAATGACTTGTTCCTTTTTTTGCAGTCTTTGCTTGATTGCATCAACTAATTGAATTGATAAATCAAGTTGGTTACCTGCAAAATCAGCCTTTTTTAAGTCTATTAAATTTACTTCAGGTAGTTTCTTGGCATTGGCACGTTTTGGAAGTTCTAATAACTGATAAACACCTTTCTGGGCTCTAGCACGGCTATCAAGAGATGGAGTAGCACTACCCAGAACTAAAGGACAAGAATTGTATTTACTACGCCAAATTGCAACATCCCGTGCATGATAACGCGGATTGTCTTCTTGCTTATAAGACGATTCATGTTCTTCATCAATTACAATTAAACCGATGTTAGTTAAAGGAGCAAAAACGGCGCTTCGTGCACCTACTACAACATGAACTTCTCCGCGTCTTATACGGCGCCATTCATCATATAATTCTCCTTCAGACAAACCACTATGCAATACAGCAATTTGATCACCAAAACGATTTTTTACTTGCTCGACCATCTGCGGTGTTAGTGAAATTTCAGGTACTAGCATTAACGCATTTTTGCCCAGTTCAAGTGTCTTACTAATTGCATTCAAGTAGACTTCAGTTTTGCCACTACCCGTAATCCCCTCTAGTAAAAAAGTCTTAGCCGTTTTAGTTTGAATCGCAGGGGTAATTTCAGCAAGTGCTTCTTTCTGGTTCTCATTTAACTCAACCTTTGGTTGACTTGCTTTAGACCGTCCATAGCTAGCTATTGGATCACGATAAATTTCAGTTTGACTTCTTTCAAGCCAACCTTTTTTAATCGCGCTTGTTAAAGTTTCTGTTTTGAGCTGAGCCCCTTGCTCAAGTTCATTTTGCATCATTGGAAATTGTTCATAATTTTCAATGACAAACATTAATAGTTGTCGCTGCTTAACGGCATTTGTACGAAGCTCTTCATACAAACTAATATAATCTTTTTTAGCTAAAGTAAGTTCATAACAATTGGCTGTTTTTACTTTGGCACGATTTTCAACTAAATATTCTATCTTGGCATCTTGACTGCGCAGCAAGCTATTAATGCGACCAATCTCTTGATTATCAGTCACATTAGCTAAATCAATTGGATCACCGTGAAAGTATGGCATTTTTTTTGCTTCGTTGGTTATTGGTACCAAGATCTTGCGGTAATTTGCCCGCATCACTCTTGGGAGCATTGTCTTAAGAATCGAAATTCGATAGGCAAAAATCCGATTAGACAGCGCGTTAGATAATTCAACTAATTCTGGTGTTAACGGTGGCATTTCATCTACTACTAAAAGTAAATCTTTTAATTCGCCCTGATATTTGCTTTTTTCACTGAGGCCAACGACAAAGCCCTGCAATTTACGTGAACCAAATGGTACAAATACTCGTGAGCCAATTTCTACACCATCTAAGTCATCTGGTACATGATATTCAAAAATGCGGTCAGTCTGTTTTGCTGCAATATCAATTACTACTTGCGCAATCATTTAATCATCCTTAAAAAAATAACCTCCATCCCAAAAGAGATGGAGGTTAAATAATTCAACCAACTACTGATTAACCTCGCGATGGCTTGAATCGACGGTAACTTTACCGGCTTCAATCTCTTCAAGGGCCTTTCCGACGGGCTTTAATGATTTATATTCTTTCAATGCCTCTGGATCACCAGCTTCAAGTTCATGTGCACGCTTAGCAGCAAGAACTGATAATGAATATCTTGAATCCACTTGGGCTAATAATTTATCAATCGATGGATATGTAACTCTCATCTTTAATCCTCCCTAACCATTTTACGGTAAGTATCAATAACGCGTTTTACACTGACATGTTCAGCATCTACGATTGCCTTAATATGATCAACTGCATTTGCAACAGTATCATTGACCACCGCATAATCATAATCTTGCATGACTAAAATTTCATTACGCGCCTGCTTGATTCTTCCCATAATAACATCTTCAGACTCAGTCCCACGATTTTCTAGGCGTTGATGTAATGTATGCAAATCTGGTGGCGTTAAAAAGATAAAAACTCCGTCAGGCATTTTTTCTCGTACCTTTTTTGCTCCATTAACATCGATTTCCAGCAGTACATCTTTGCCTTCTTCAAGCATTCGCTTAACCGGTACTAAAGGTGTCCCATAAAAATGATCAACGTACTTATTATATTCTAAAAGTTCACCTTGGTTAATGGCTTCTTGAAATCTTTCTTCGCTAACAAAGTAATAATCTTTACCATCTACCTCGCCCGGTCTAGGTTTTCTTGTTGTCATCGAAACCGAATATTCAAACGGAAAAACTTTACCATCTACGATTGCACTTTTCACAGTGCCCTTTCCTACTCCTGAAGGACCAGAAAGAACAAGCAACAAGCCTTTTTCTGTCATGCCATACTCCCCTAATAAAAGCTATTATGTCTAGTTTGCACTAAATGCAGAATATTTTCAAGTTCTACCTATTTATTATGTACAACAAGGAATTTTAAAGTAGCGCATGATGGAAATTATTTTTGGAAAAAGTATTGTTTTTCTGAACAAATGTTCTTATAATATAAAGAGTCAAACAAGTGTTCGAGAAAACTGAGGTATGATTGATGAAAAACTCACTTAAAAAAATCTATCACTATTTATTTGATTATGACATTGATAAACTGAGTATTTATGACCAATATCACAGTGAAATTCTATCTTCTTTAGAATTTGCTTTACTTCACCGGGCTTATGTCCTATTAAGATATCAAGATGGTACTAGTGAAATTGGCCAGGTCATTAAGCACATTTCTGCAGGACGCTTTGCCTTGCGCACAACTAACCAAAAGCTAATAAAAGTTATTGACTTAGATAATATTTTTAGGGTCGATTTAGCTTAATAAAAAAAGAGTTGAGAAATATTTCTCAACTCTTTTTTTACTATTTTTCTTTCACTAAATAGTAAGTTTCACTAACTATTTTTAAGCCAGCATTTTGATATGTCCGAACTGCCGCTATGTTATCAGGTTCCACATCAAGCGAAAACTCGTTTATTCCTTTTCTAATCAAAATTTCCATCATTTTTTTAATAAAGAAACTAGCATATCCATGTCCCTGATAGTCGCGAGCAACAAATAAACCAAAGAAATACCCGTCATCAACAGCACAATAGCCAATCACGTCTTCTTTATAAGTTAAAACAAAACTCAGCATTTGATCATCAGCCAAACTTTCGGCAATATAAGTTTTAGCGTTCGCAATATCTAGATCAAAAGCTACACTATAAATACTTGCAACATTATTAAAATCCGTTTTGACCATCTGACGCACGCCTAGTATGCGATTCAGTTTATCATCTTGAAAAATTTTCTCTGGATTTTGTGTACTCATATGATAGTCAGCAGCATCAACTTTTAAATTATTATTGGACAAATAGGTCGGATTTTGTTCTATAAAAGCTTTCTCGCTAACAAAATCATAGTTCTGATAACCATATTTATTCAGAATCTTTTTTGCACGCTTAATCATTTCAGTAGCTACGCCTTGTTGACGTTTTTTGGGCGCTACTTCCACATGAATGTCGACTTCTTCATCCGGCTTCTCATCAGCATAAAGCATTGTTAGACCTATTAGCTCTTCATTATCATAAGCTAGAATAAAAGTGGGCATATCCTTAAAATAATTGTATTGATTACTTAAATAGATATCACAAAAAGTTTTATCGTGTTCATGAATTACTTTAGCTAGCTGACGAGCCTGCTTCACTTCTTTAGAATCTAATTTTATTTTTTCGAGATATCTCATTCTTTCTTTTTAAAACTCCTCATTAGGTCTTTCGCGTTTTGTTTTGCAGCTTGAGTAACATCGCTTCCTGCCATCATTTCGGCAATTGCAGTTACTGTTTCTTCCTGGGTTAATGGACCTATTTGAGTGTAGGTTGCACCATCTTTAACTTCTTTGGCAACTAAGTACTTTTGATCACTAGCTGCAGCTACTTGAGGCGAATGAGTTATGGCAATAACTTGTTTATTTTGTCCAATTGAATGCAATTTCTTTCCAATTGCCGCTGAAACTCTTCCAGAGACACCAGTATCAATTTCATCAAAAATCATTGTTCCTACAGGTTCAACCCGACTAAAAATTGCTTTAAGCGCTAAAATCAACCTTGATTGCTCACCACCTGAAACAATTTTTACCAATGGCATTAAATCTTCTCCCGGATTAGGAGCAATTAGGAACACAACTTCATCTGTTCCCTTTTTGGTGAAACCCTTAGTAGTCGAAATATCTATTGCAAAACGGGCCTTTGCCATGTATAAGTCTTTAAGTTCTTGCTTAATCTTCTCTTCTAATGTATTTGCAACTTTTTCACGCATCTGATGAAGTTTCTTTGCTTCTTCAGTTAGCTTACTTTCAACTTGAGCTACTTCTTTTTGCAGTTTTTCTTCATCCAGACCGCCAGTTTCATATTGACTCAACTCTTTTTGTACTTTTTCATAAAAAGCAAACACATCCTGCAAAGTAGGGCCATACTTTTTCTTCAGCGAATTAAGTAAATCTAATCTACTTGTAACATATTGATAGCGTTCCTCATCAAAGTCCATTTCATCTAAGACATTTGATAGTTCACTTCGGGCATCACTTAATGCAAAGACACCGTCATCAATTGTTTTGGCAATGTCCTTAAACTTAGCACCATATTCGCCGAGTTCATTTGCAGCACTTTGAGCATTACCTAGTAGTGTTTCCAAACCATGTTCGTCATCATCGTACAATTGCATTAAGTAATTTGCAGTATCCACGATTTTTTGATAGTTACTTAATTCGTTGTATTCTTCTTCTAGTTGCTCGTCTTCTGCTGGATCAGTTAAGTTGGCAGAAGATAATTCTTCACTTTGAAAGGTTAAAATATCCTGCTTTTGGGCTAACTCTTGAGCGTCACTTCGCAAATGGTTCAACCGGTCGCTTAACTTTTCCCAAGTAGCGAAATTGTCTTGGTACTCCGCTAGCTCTTTTTTAAATTGTTCTGGAGCGTAATTATCAACTAAATCAATTTGCCGGTCCTGATCCATTAAAATTTGTTGATCATTTTGACCGTGAATATCAACCAGATAATAACCCAATTCTCGTAAAACGTTAATCGTCGTTAACTGTCCATTAATTCTGACTACATTACGACCTTTAACGGCAAGCTCCCTACTAATCACAAGTTGCCCGTCTGAAATAGGCAAGCCATACTGCTCACATAGTTCTGTAATTTTAGCGGCTTGATTATCAATTTCAAAAAGACCTGTAATAACAGCCTTCTTTTCACCACTACGAACCATTTCTTTTTGGCTTCTTCCACCCATCAATAGTGAAACTGCATCAATAATAATCGATTTACCAGCACCAGTTTCACCAATTAGCACTGTCATATGTTCTTGAAAGCGAACCTTCAAAGCCTTAATAATGGCGAAGTTTTTAATATCCAGTTCAACTAACATAATTATCTCCTAAAGCTCAGCAACTGCTCTTTCAACAACTTCTTCAGGGGTTCCTGACCATAGCATTTGCCCACCATTTTCTTCACTTTTTTGCAAATGAATTAAAAATTCAATATTGCCTTTGCCACCTTTAATTGGTGAATAATCAAGGCCTAGCACGTTAAAGCCTATTTCACGCGCTTTTTCGATGGTATGTTCAATTACATTGCAATGAACCTGGTGGTCATGAACAATTCCGTGTTTACCAACATTTTCTGGCCCCGCTTCAAATTGAGGCTTAATTAGGCAAACAGCATCACAATCATTTTTAAGAATGTCGTACATTGGCGGCATAATTAGATCAAGTGAAATAAAAGAAACGTCAGTCATCGCAAAATCAGGTAATCCTTGGGTAAAATCTTCAGGTTTACTAAAACGGAAATTTTGCTTTTCCATGACCACAACGCGTTTGTCATCTCGCAACTGCCAAGCCAACTGATTGTATCCTACGTCAAGTGCATACACCATTTTGGCGTGGTTCTGTAGTGCAACATCTGTAAAACCACCGGTAGAAGCTCCAATATCAAGACATATTTTATCTGTTAAATCAATTTCGAACGATTCAAGGGCTTTTTCGAGCTTAAAACCCCCACGTGAGACATATTTTTTATCCGACTTTTTAATATAAAAATGTTCATCTTCAGGAAAACTTGTTCCACTCTTATCAATCCGCTGATGATTGTGATCCGAAACCAAACCAGCCATAATTGCTCGCTGTGCCTGAGTTCGAGAGTTAAAAAGTCCTTGTTTAGCTAATAGTATGTCAGCTCTTTCTTTCATTTTTTAGAGCACCTTTTGATATAAATCTAGAAAACCAGTTAAAACTCCATTGTTAAGACTCGTTAAATTTGCTTTTGCCTCAGCAATTAATTTGGTCAGTTCTCTTCTACTTTGTTCAATACCAAGAATTGTTAAAGTATTGTTCTTACCATTTTCTTGGTCCTTGTGAGTTGCTTTTCCAGCCTCTTTACTAGTTTGAACGACATCAACTAAATCATCATAAATTTGGTATGCTCGACCAAAATTATCGGCAAATTTAATTAGATTTGTCTTACTATTTTCATCTGCTCCCGCATATACAGCACCCATTTTGACACAAGCTTCAATCAAGCAACCAGTTTTTAACCATTCCATTCGATCAATTAAAACTTCGTCATCAGCCACACTTGCATTATTGGTTGAATCAATGTCAAGATATTGTCCTCCAACCATACCGTTGGGTCCAACTGCTGAGGTAATAATTTCAACCAATTCATAGGACTTGCTGCCTTCTGCAATCCATTGAATTCCTAATGGAAGCAATGCGTCTCCAGCCAATATTGCTTCAGCTTCACCCCATTTTTTATGACTGGTTAATTTGCCACGACGATAATCATCATTATCCATCGCAGGTAAATCATCATGAATCAAAGAATACGTGTGGATTAGTTCGATACCACAAGCAATTTGAACTTCAGAATTCGTAATGTCCTTATTTAAAGAATCTAAGGTAGCCAGAAACAATAAGGGCCGCAGTCTTTTACCACCAGCCATTACTGAATAGGTCATAATTTGACTTATTTTTTTGTCATCAACGTCTTGTTTTAAATGTTCCTCTAAATATTGATCAATTTTGGGTGTCCATTTTTTTCTAAATTCTACAAAATTCATATTATTCTTCCGGTGCTGCAGCGTCATTTGGATCTAATTGATGTTCTGTACCATCACTATCAATTAATTTGGCAACAGTCTCCTCTGCTTCCGTTAAACGTTTGTTTAAGTCCTTACTCAGTTTTACTCCAGTTTGAAATTCAGTCAATGCATCTTCTAAGGCTACATTACCATTTTCAAGGTTGCTAACAATTTTTTGTAATTCATTTAATTCTTCTTCGAAGTTATTTTTCTTAGTTGCCATTTTCGTTTCTCCTAACTGCTTTTACAACAGCCTGTGCTTTACCATCTTTAAAATTAATGTTTATTTCATTATTCTTCTTCAATTGATCCACAGAAGTAATTGTCTTCTGCGTATCATCAGTTACATAAGCATAACCACGATCAAGCGTCATTAAGGGGCTGTAGTCGTTCAATTGCTGACCGGCTTGAGCCAAATGATGCCTTTTTTCGCGTAAAAGCGTCTGCATATTGGAAACTAGTTTTTGGTAGAAAAAGTTCTCTTGTTGAAGCACTTGCTCAATTTTCTTTTCTGGATTCACACCAACTAGCTTTTGCTTTGTAAGTTGATATTGTTGTCTTTGCCGCTCAAGTAGATGAATCATGCTACTGTGAAGCCGCTCACGTAATAAATCGACGGTTTGGGCCTGCTCGTCATATAGTCTGGCCGGTTCTCTCATAATGACCGAATTGTTAATACGATTCAAATATTCACGTCTAACTCGAATAATATTCTGCATACTTGCCAATAGGCTGCTTTGTAATTGATGAATATTAGCTAATTCATCAGGCAAGTTAGGTGTTGCATATTCAGCTGCAGCAGTGGGTGTTGCAGCACGGGCATCAGCCACCAAATCACACAAGGTAGTATCAGTTTCATGACCAACTGATGAAATAACCGGCATACTCATATCATAAACTTGCCGAACCACTTTTTCTTCATTAAAAGGCCACAAATCTTCAAGCGAGCCACCACCTCTACCAATAATCATGACATCATATTTGTCACCATAACTGGTAATTTGTTTCATTGCTTCCACCAAAGAATCTGCAGCACGATCTCCTTGAACTTGAGCAGGAAATAAATCAACTTCGGTATGAGGAAATCTGCGATTGACAGTAACCAAAATATCATGAATTACTGCTCCGGAAGCACTTGTAACTACTGCAATATGATCTGGAAACTTTGGCAATGGCCTCTTATGGGCTTCATCAAACAAACCTTCGTCAGATAATTTTCTTTGCAATTGTTTTAACTGCTCATATAGTGCCCCAAGACCAGCAGGTTCCATTGATTCGGCATAAAACTGGTAGGTTCCCTGAGGACCATATACACTTACATAACCCGAAATATAGACCTTCATACCCTCTTCAGGCTTGAATTTAACCTTATCAAAATATGAACGGAACATTACCACATTTATTTTGGATTTTTCATCTTTCAACGAAAAATATTGATGAGAATTTCTGCGATAGCGAAAATTAGACAGTTCACCTTGAAGAAAAACTTTATGCAAATACGGATCATTTTTGAACTTCTGTGTAATATAGTAATTCAGATCCGTAACTGTAAGATACTTATTATCTGCCATTTTTTCTCCTTGTTAGTTTAACAACTTGCTCCATCAATGATTCTACAGTTAAAGGACCAATTCCTCCAGGGACTGGCGTAATAAAGCTCACTTTAGGTTTAACCAATACAGTATTAACATCCCCAACAGTTTGATTGTTAACTCTATTAATGCCAACATCAATCACCACTGCATTTTCTTTGACCATCTCTGGCGTAACCAAGTTAGCGTGTCCAACAGCTGAAACAAGTATATCGGCATTTTTGGTATATTCAGCAAGCTGTTTTGTTTTTGAATGCAAAATAGAAACTGTCGCATCTCGTTCTAGCATTAAAGCAGCTAATGGCTTGCCAACAATACTACTACGACCGATGATTACCACTTTTTTGCCATGTAACTTAATTTGATAGTGATCAAGTAATGCCAATACACCATGAGCTGTTGCAGGTTCGACATAATGGTCACCGCGCCATAAACGGCCTACATTACTCGGCGTCAAACAATCGACATCTTTTTCTGGATCGATATGTTCCAATGCTTCATTGAGGTTAATTTGCGGTGGGACCGGTAACTGGATCATAATACCGTAAACTTTTTTATCCTGATTTAACCGATCAATCAGAGTTAACAAAGACTGCTGACTCTGTGTTTTAGGCAGTTGATAGACTTTTTGAACAATTCCAATTTCATCTGCTCGCCTTTTTTTAGTTTTAATATAGAGCTTACTACTTGGATCATCACCAATATTAATTACGCAAAATAATGGAACTATTCCCTGACTTTTTAATTCACTAACCTGTGTCTTTAGTATAGCCGCGCGCTCATCAGCTAAGTTCTTTCCATCTAGAAATTGACCCATTAGTTTATTCCTTTTTTAAAAAAATAGCCGGCTATCAAGCCGACTATTAATTATTTTTGGATGAAATTTGCCAAAATACCGTTAATAAACGGTTTAGTTTTTGGATCTGCAAACTCATCACATAAGTTCAAAGCTTCATTGACCGCTGCTTTAGGCTCAATTTCATCGCTATATTTAATTTCAAATAGAGCTATTTCTAAAATAGCCAGCGAAATTTGGTCAATTCGATCAATACGCCAGTTTTTCTTCAGATAAGAAGCAAGCTGACCTTTTAGCTCGTCCCGCTTTTCAATCACACCTTCAATTAAAGTCTTTGAATAAGCAGAAAGTTCTTTTAAATCAAGCATTGCAACGGTTTTTGCCTCAACTTCAGCAGGTGTATACTTTAAATCTTGATTAGCTAAATATACAGCCTGCATTGCAACTCTACGACTCTCGTGTTGATTCATTTTTATCCTTTTCATCAATGTCAGAGAAAAGTTGAGAGGTACCACTATCATCCTGCTCTTCTTCCTCTGGGAATACTAGACCGATTACATGGACATTAATTTCCTTGAGAGTCAGATCAGTCATTTGAAGCACTTGCTGTCTTAATGACTTTTGAAGATCCTTTGCGATTTTTGGCACATTACAGCCAGCTTCAAGACCAACGTAGACGTCAGCAATTAAGTCACCATCTTCGTTTACTCTGATTTCGACGCCGCGACGTAAATCTTCGCGACCTAAAACCCAGTTAATTCCAGATCTGACATTGCCATGCATTTCAGCCACACCGTCAACTTTTTCGGCAGCAATGCCCATAATAACTTCAAGAACACTAGGATCTATTTCAATTTCTTCACCGTTATTTTTATCATCTAAGACAATTTTTGAACTATCTGCCATTTTGTTTACCTCAAAAAACTATTTATTTGCGCGAGATACGTATGTGCCATCAACAGTATTGATAATTAATACATCGCCTTCATTAATAAAGAATGGCACGTTGACTACTAAACCTGTCTCCATTGTAGCAGGTTTACCACCACCTGAAGAAGTATCACCCTTAATATTTGGTTCAGTTTTTGAAACCGCTAATTCAACCGTGTTAGGTAATTGAATTCCTAATGTCTTACCATCATGCATAATTACACTAACATCCATGTTTTCCTTTAAATACTTAGCTTCATCAGTAATTTGTTCATTTGGAATTGCTAACTGATCATAAGTAGTTGTATCCATGAAAACATAGTTTGAACCATCGTTATAAAGGTATTGCATACCCTTTGTTTGGATTTCCGCAGTTTCAACTTTAGCAGTGGAACGGAATGTATATTCTTGAACTGCACCAGTGTTTAAGCTCTTTAACTTGGAACGAACAAAGGCACTACCTTTACCAGGTTTAACATGTTGGAACTCAACGATGCGCCATAAGTCATTATTGTACTTGATGGTCAAACCATTTTTAAACTCGTTAACTGAAATCATTGTCATATTAAGAACCTCATCTCCATAATAATATCTTACCAATTAACACGTGATTTTACTATAAATAATCTCTAACTTTATAAAGAAATTAACTCATCCTTAGGTAAAGTAGATAAAGTCTCTGGCGAATTGTCGTGAACAAGAATATCATCTTCAATTCTAACCCCACCTTTATTAGGAAGGTAAATTCCGGGCTCGACAGTATGAACCATATTATTTACCAATTCTTGCTTACCAAATGGTAACGCCGGTTGACAGAGTTCGTGAATTTCTAAGCCGATTCCGTGCCCAATGCCATGACCGAAGTACTGACCATAGCCTTGTTCAGTGATATAGTCGCGGGCAGCATGGTCAACATCACTACCTTGATTGCCTACCACTGCTGCTTCGATACCACGTCTTTGAGCTTCATGAACAATCTCATAAATTTTTTGCATTTCTTGATCAACTTTACCAACTGCTACAGTCCGCGTAATGTCAGCTGCGTAACCATTATAAAAGGCACCAAAGTCAATTACAACCATGTCGCCATCTTCAATTACTTTATCGCTTGCAATTCCGTGTGCCCAAGCTGAACGCGCGCCAGAAGCAATAATTGTATCAAAGCTCGGACCATCGCCTCCATTAACTTTAAAGAGGTAATCAAGTTTGGCACCAATATTACGCTCAATTGCCCCTGGCTTTACTAAAGGTAGAATTTCATTGAAGCTATCCATTGAAATATTAATCGCACGACGGAGCATCTCAATTTCCAGCGGATCTTTAACGTTTCTAACTCGTTCAACTAATTCTTCACAAAGTTCAAAATCAATTTCTGGATTAAGCTCTTGCAAAGTAAATAACTCAGTTGCTGAAACAAATTCCCCTTCAACCAAGACTTTTTTCAGATTAGCCTTTTTTAACTGATCAGATATTTCTTGATCCTGGTTGCCATGCTTCATAATAACAGTCATTTCACCAGGTGCCTGAGCCTTTATTTGGCCCGCAAAACGCGAATCTGATAGTAAAATCCGATCACCTGCAGCTGTCAAAATCAACTGTGCTTCTTCACCAGTAAAATTAGTCAAATAACGATAGTTAGCTTGATTAAAAATGAGTATAGCATCTGCATTTTTTTCTTTTATTAAATTAGCTACTTCTGTAATACGCCTATTCAGTAGACTTAATAATTCATTTTTTTCAGCCATCTTTTTTCTCCTATGTAAAGTTTGACTATATTTTACTGCTAAAAACTATTTATAGATCATAACGTATTTTTTAACACAGAAAAAGACGAGAAGCACATGCTTTTCGTCTTCTTAATTAAGAACTAAATTACTTAGCTTCTTCTTCAACTGGGATAACAGAAACTTGCTTTCTGTACTTATCCTTACGTTCAAACTTAACTACACCATTTACTAATGCAAATAATGTGTCATCTCCACCTTGACCAACGTTCTTGCCAGGGTGAATCTTAGTACCACGTTGACGATAGATAATCGTACCTGCGTGAATTGTTTGACCGTCTGCAGCCTTAGCGCCTAAACGACGACCAGCTGAATCACGACCGTTAGCAGTAGAACCTCCACCCTTGTGGTGGGCAAATAATTTAAGATTTAAAATATTCATAATTGTTTCACCTCTAGTTTAATTCAATTTTTTCAATTGTAACCTTAGTATAAGGTTGACGGTGACCATATTTTGAATGTGAGTGCTTCTTAGGCTTGTACTTGAAAGTAACAACTTTCTTTTCCTTACCTTGCTTCTCAACCTTAGCAACAACCTTGGCGCCATCAACTAAAGGTGCACCAACCTTAACGTTATTGCCGTCAGAAGTTAAGATTACTTCATCAAAAGTAACTTCCTTACCTTCTTCAACGTCAAGCTTTTCAACAAAAACACTATCGCCTTCAGCAACTTTGTATTGCTTTCCGCCGGTTTTAATAATTGCGTACATTTACTGCCCTCCAAAAATTTACTTAGACTCGCCAATTGAGGTGTTTCTTGATAGAAAACTTCTAACCACAAAATGTGCGGTTGCAGATGTGAAGGTCTCCACAAATACAACTCCTATATAGTACTACTTCAAACAAAAATTGGCAATAAAAATCCAACTAATTGAGCCTTAAATTTGCCACTTTCCACCGTGAACTTTCGCTACGTTTTCTGTCACGATGAAGGCTTCATTATCAATTTCACGTATTTTTGCTACTAATTGACCGTATTCGTTGGTATCAACTACAATTACCAGCTGCTGTTTGTCTTTATCGGTGTAACCACCAACAACGTTGAAAACTGTTAGACCTTCATAGTCATTTTGTAGCATATCACGAACCTGATCCAACTTAGTATTGCTCATGATTCTAACCTGGTATTTCTTATCAAAACCAGTTTCTGTATACCGCATTGTAATTGTTGTAATTACCTGCGAAAAAGCGGCAAGTAAGAATGCTTCCGTTCCATCTACAAAGAGGTTTAAGACAATTATAGTCATATCAATTGCCATCAGTGACATAGCAGGATCGATATAAAAGTACTTTTTGATAATAAGTGGTGGAATTGTTGTTCCACCAGATGAGGCATTGATGCGATAAAGCATTGATACCCCGATTCCCATTAGAACACCACCATAAATTACTGCCAGCATATTGTTAGTAGTTAATTTCATGCTTGGCGTGATTGCCATTAAAATTGGCAGCAACATACTACCGAGAGCCACTTTTTTCAAAGTTTCCTTGCCAAGAAAAATGACTGCTAGAATGAGCATGATTAAATTGACAATAAAAACTGTTATTGACCGATTAATACCCCATACGGCGTCAACAAGAATTGAAATTCCCGTTGATCCTCCTGCGGCCACATTAATTGGTGCATAGAAGAAGTTAATTGCAATTGTTATAATCTCAAGTCCAGCCAAGAAAAATAACCAATATTGCCATGTGTGTTTGTGCTTTATGTTTTTCATCTCATCTTCCTTCCGTAAAAAGTGTTATTTAATATGATACAAGAAAATAACTAATATACGCAAGAAATAAGTCTTTTTGCCTCCTAAATTATCAAAAACTTATAGATTTAATTGATCTAGTTATCTGCTTTTTCATATTGAATGGTTTGATTACCCTCATATGCTGGTAACCCTTTGGCAGCACGATATAGCGCACGCTCAAATGATTGGTAACCCTTACTTGAACTAACGGCGAACTTGACTTTGTATTTACTTGCAAATTCACTGATGTTCCAAGCACTATCATGAGCAGCAAATGCTGTCACCAAAATAACCAAGTCCAAATCTTTTATTTGGTTCTCAATGACTTTTTTCTTTCCCTGAAAGGCATCTACTGGAATCGCGATTCCATTATAACGAGTTACAATTCCCTCTAATAATGCTTCGTTTTGATTATCTCCTACCGCAATACCTACTCTTTGGTAATGAAGATCTAAAGCTAATTTTGGTAACTCAGTTGCCTGCGTTTCAACTTTATCTTTCTTTTTCTTAGCATGAGTCGCCGGCTGCGGCTGTTCAAGCTGGTAAACCCAGCGAATTTGAATAGCGTCAGCAGGACTTTTCTTCAGTCTAACATCACCGTCATACCACGCTAAATCAACAATTGAGCCATCAACCAATTGAATATTATCATCCCAGTATTTGCTTGAATCTATTGGGAGTAAAACTGCCTTGCCTCGAATACGTAGTTTTTGCCCCTGAGCATTACGGCTGATTGACAAGTGACCTGGTCTCCCTTGTACAACAGCGTACTTAAAGGTAGAAATAGTATCAACTTCCATTTTCGATAACTTGCGGAAGCCAACAACACGTAAAATTTCTGCCTCATAATGTGGATTGTTTTCTTCTGGTAAAGCTTCGACAATATCACCACTTTTTAAATTCAAAGAGTGAATTTGCGATTCCTTCATCGTATAAACGATTCTATTACCATCATCGACTAAATCACAACCAGATAAAAGCCTAACAACTGTATAACGCTTACCTTTTCGATAATCCTTTTTTGGTTTTTCTTTTTTCTCAAGCGCCTGCTTAAAGATCTTTTGATTGACTTGTTCATTCGAAGTCTTAGACAAATTAACATTCTTTTTAAGATCAATCAGATTATCCCTGAATTTTTTGTCAACTTGTGGTGTCATTGTCAGTTTTTGAATCGCCGATAAAGCTGTGCTTTTTGCCTGAACATCTCCTGGTGTCCGTATCAATTTAGTGAGACTGGTCAAAAGCATATTTACTTGATTTAAATCAAGTTCAATCGAACTTTTCTTTTTTTCTTTTGGTATTGCTTGATCACCATCTGTCATGCCTAAAATCAACTTAATTGCTGCTAGACCATTTCGTAAGCTTTTCTCATCGCCAGTAGTCTGATTTAAAATTCTTTTTATATTATTCCGGTAATCAAACATTTTAATCTCCAACTTTTTTCTAATCTCTATCTTTAATAGTATAGCAAACAAAAAAAGCCTAGCATAACAACTAGACCTTTAATGAAATTTCTAAAATGCTCCACCACCGGAACCGCCGCCAAAGCCGCCCGATGAACCGGAACCAAATGAACCACTTGAAACGCTACTTGAACCAGCGGCAATTCCGTTTTTAAAGCAGGTATTGAAGTTTTCAGCAAAACTATTTTTACCACTATTAGCCAGAAAACCATAGAAGAATAAATCACTATTATTTAACTCATCCTGGTTAAATTCAATTTTAAGTTCTTTCATGACCTTCTTAGCTAGGCCAAAAGAAACTGCATAAGGTAAAATATCTTCCCACAAGATTAAATCACCAACTTCTTTCATATTGAAACGACCAATGTCTTTCAACATCTTCTTAAAGCTACGTACCTTGTCAACTTCAAGTGCACCCTTCTTGGAATACAGATTGATCTGGTTTTTATCCCTGTACATACCTATAGTACCAATGACAAAAAGTAGTCCTGCAACAATAATAATTGGCCAGATATACTTGCGGGTAAATAACACGGCTAGACCTGCTGCAACCAAACTCGCAATCCTCAAACCAAGAATTATCCTGTTACTACGCTTCTTCTTTAACAATAACTCCTCAGGCATATATTGATCTTTATCTGCTGAATAGAATTGATCATCAGCCCAGTCATCAAAACTGCGTCCCAACTTTTTACCACGTGCTTTTTTCAATTCCTTCGTAGTAAAACTTGTTCCATCACCAATTTCATTAAAAAGCATCCACATAAGAGTACTTTCGTGTGCAACATTCTCATCGATTAATGAAATACGATAATAGGTTGTCTTAAGCTTGCTCTTGTAATCCTCAATTTTAATTTTCTTATGAATAGCAAGCTCCATTAAGTAAGCCGTAAAAGCCTTACTATCAGGAACTTTAGCAGTGTCAAGAACTTGAGCAATCACTGGATTGGCATCAGGTATTTCATAATCGTGACTTAACTCACTAATCTTTTTAGGCTTATAGCCTATCTTCTGTGTGGTAAAGCCTTTAAAAATAGAAAGGATTCCCGTCACAACACTGACTAAAACAAGAACTAGACTAATCATCAAATTTTTCTTTTGTTTGGCGTTACTTTGCGCTGCTAATTTCTTTTCTTGTTTAAGAACAGCCTGCTTATGATTGACATTTTTTACATTTTTATTTTTAGGCGTTACGCTTAATGGAAAAATGGTATGGACTTCAATTCCCGTATGACCACCCAAATTATCAGCAGTCATGATAATTTTGCCATCTTGAGGATCCACTTCAAGCTTACCATCAAGTGGGCCATGGGCCCAAGCCTTCAAGTCCTTAACTGGGCCTGGAAAAATCACACTCGCTTTAACTTTTTTTAATCTTGTATCCCAGCCATTACCAATAATCATAAAGTTTAATTCAGCAATATCGCGATAATTAGTAATTGCATTGGTAATTTGGTAGGCGTAAGTTACAGTGAAATGTTCATGCTTTTCTCTAACAACATGAGGCACTATCATTTCATAGCCGTGTTCACTTTTACGAAGAGTAAAATCGGTCGAATTAAGCGTTGGTGCATCATTGGCCTTGGTCGTTATCTTGACATGCTTAATCTTTTGATTAGGCTCAAGATTTTGACGATAAAAAACGCCGTTTGCAGTTGACTGGAATTCATAATCAATTCTGCGTTTTATCGTTAATGAACCATCCGGATTTACTTTAGAAGTAACCTGGTTGTTTTGAATATCATATTTAACCTCAACTTCTGCCTTCGCTTTTTGCGGCATAGCAAAACAAAATAGCAAAACACTTATAAGAGGAAGTATTTTTAACAGCTTTCTTCTCATACTTTTTTCTACCTTTTCCTTAGTTTATTGGTTTAATTATACAGATTATTACTATATAAAACACCACCCTATATAAATTTATTTAAAGTACAACAATTATTATGGAAGATTTGAAAATTAGTGGTTGCAATTAGACATCTTTTTTTCTATAATAGTTACTGTTCTTGCGCGGCAAGCGTAAATTCGATGGTCTGGTAGCTCAGCTGGATAGAGCAACGGTCTTCTAAACCGTGGGTCGTGAGTTCGAATCTCACCCGGATCACTTTTGAAGCCACCTTTACAATTTGTAAGGGTGGTTTTTTCGTACCCGAATGACTATTAACAAAAAGGCCCCAACTTTAAGTTGAGGCCTTTTTGATTTGTAAATCATTCAATAACTTAATCATCTTTGAGCTTTGAAATCAGATTTTCTTGACGCTTAGGATTGATACGGTAGTATGCCGAAGAAATACCTAAGAAAGTTAAAATTACTGTACCGACAATTAGCCAGAGGACACTTTCAATGTGAAGCTCGCCTAAGAACTCATATAAAGATGAGACCATCTTAAGCCAACCACCAAGTGACACAAAGTACCAAGCCGTAGCTTTGTCAATAAAACTCATCGCAGTTCTCAAATCTGACTCATTCTTGATGATGTCACCTAAAATTTTCACTGCACGTTTTTTCTCAAGATAAATCTTAACTATTGGTGCAATCCAATAAAGTGGTGAGATTTTCGGTTGTGATTTACTAGACTGATTAAATTCGGTCAAAAACCACTTATAATCATAAAGCTCCATCAATCCCTGATATAAAGGAAAAGAAAAGAGCAACCAGTCACCCAAAAAGCTAATAAAATTAATAAACGTAGATATTTTAATCACTTCTCCTTTTTCTCAAACCTGATTATGGAAAATCCATAATGCAATTACTGAATATTTTAGTTCAACAAAGGTGTCCTTAACAAGTATTAAATAGTTTATTTTTTAGGAATTATTTTCTATTTATGATTAGTACTTAATATTTATACTAAATATTTTATTTTTAATTTTGCTTGCTTTTTAAAATTTAGTTTAGTATGATATTGATTAAATATTTATGAGAGGTACGGATTATTATGACAAACATAAAAACTAATCTAACACCAGTTAAATATTATTTTTGGTACTTTAGTGAATGATCTGAGTGCCTAATTTGTATTGTCTTAGACACACAGTTCAAATAAAATGCTGTGTGTCGTAGCTTAAGTACTTCTTCTCGAGTAATGCTCACACAGCGATTGACTGTGTGAGTTTTTTATTTCGGGAGAAAAGAATGAAAATTTTAAAAAGAATTACCTTAGATACGCTTAATGGCCTATCCACAGGAATAGTAGTCGCGTTAATTCCAGGCGCTTTAGTTAGTCAATTAATTAAAGTACTCTTACCCATGTTTCCTCAACTAGGATTCATACTTACCTTTACCACTTTTGCTTCTTCACTTTTACCTGCAATTAGTGCCGTTTGTGTTGGTATGACTGGTAAGTTGACCCCTATCCAAACTTCCTCCATTGCACTTGCAGCTACTGCTGCAGCTGGTAACTTTACGATTCAAAACGGTAAAGTTGTAGTAATCGGCAACGGTGACGTAATTAATGTCGCAGTCACGATCATGGTTGCCTACGCATTAGTCCTGTTTTTAGGTAAAAAGTTAAAGGCATACACAATTTTACTTGTCCCACTAATTGTTTTGGTAGTTGCAGGTGGAATTGGAAGTCTCACCAGAATTCCAATCAGTGCATTTACGAGAATAATTGGTTTAGGAATTGAACATCTAACATCGCTCCAACCAATTCTAATGGGAACACTAATGGGAATTGTTTTTGCAATCCTTGTCGTTTCACCTATCTCCTCCGTCGGTATCGCAACTGCAATTAGTATTCACGGTATCGCTGCTGGTTCTGCTAATTTAGGAATTACTGCTGCTGCTTTTGCCCTAGCAATTTTTGGTTGGAAAGTAAATTCATTCGGTACCTCAATTGCGCATTTTTTGGGTTCACCAAAAATGCAGATGGCAAACCTACTTACTCAACCCAAGCTTTTGATTCCACTTGCAGTTAACGCTGGAATTATGGGTGCTTTAGGCGCAATCTTTGGAATTGTTGGTAATCCAATGAGTGCTGGATTCGGTTTCTCCGGTTTGATCGGACCAGTTGCTGCTATGGCCGGCCGCCAAGCTAATTTTGCTAACATTGCATTAATTACAATCCTCTTTTTCATTTTACCAATCGCACTTGGAATTATTGCCAACTACTTATTATCGGTTAAAACCCACTTTTTCACTGGCAAAGATTTCGAATTAGATTTTGAATAAAAATGACTTAGCCTATATATTTTCTATTTAATTAATCACTGCTATAATAAGTGCCAAGATGATTAAGAAAAGGAAATAATAATGATTAATTTTTATGGTTATAAACGTTGTTCAACTTCTAGAAGTGCACAAAAATGGCTTCAAGATCATAATGTTGACTTCACTTTTCAAGATTTAGTTGAGCAACCTCCTCGAAAAGAAGATCTTGTTAAGTGGATGACAATGCACCAAGATCGAGGGCTAAAATATTTCTTTAATACTCATGGTCAAGACTACCGCAAGTTGAACTTAAAAGAGCGCGTTCCAGAAATGTCAATTGAAGAGGCTGCCGATATGATGTCGAAGAACGGTAAACTAATTAAACGCCCACTAGTTGTTGACGGTGAAAAACTAACCTGTGGCTTTAAAGAAGATTTATATGAAAAAACTTGGCTGTAAAAACGGATGTAAAAATCCGTTTTTTATTTATCCTTTTTTTAAACTTTCGTAACATCTCAAGAACAGGTAAAATAAGAAAATAATAAGGAGGACAAGATGAAATATAACCAGTATGCATATGTTGAAACAAAATTAGAAACGCAGGTCAAAGAACTACTACAAATTAAATTTTTGCCTGCTAACTATCAGGATCTATCTTTTGCGCAACTATTAGCCGAAATGGTAGAAAATTGTCTGGCCGAAGTTCAGCCCAATGATGAAAATGCTCGTGCAACAAAACTAAATGAAATTGCTGTTTCACCTACACAAACCTTGGCAGCTTTCTTGGATACAAAACCAGAAAAAATTTCATTGATTGAATTTTATAATATCGCTTTACAGTTATTGGACTACCATGTTCATTATGACTACGACCTAAATGATCCCTGCAAGACAATGAAAAAGCAAGCTCTACCAATGGTCGACAGTATTAGTAATAAAGAAGAACTAATTAGTGCCTTTTACCGATTACTAAATACGCGTACTAAAAACGGTCAGCTGCTAATCGATGTAATGGCTGGCAAAGGTTATTTTTATAACCGTAAAAATGAATTGCCTACTAACCAGTTTGTCTTCTTGAACGGTAAGAGCTTACCAGTATTTGACACTAGCAAAGTAATTCGAGAAGTTGTTTATGTTGAAAGTGATCTTGATACTGATGGCGACAGCCAATCCGACTTACTTCAAGTAACTATTTTTCGTCCTTTCGAAAGTGAAAAAATGCCTGTTCCAGCCTTGTATACAGCTAGTCCCTACTTTGGTGGAATTATTGACAACGAAAAACGTAACCATAATGTTGACGAAAATCTGACGGATGCTACTGAATGGACAAATCCACAGTACGAGCCATCTGCTGTAGTCAAAGCGAGAAAACCTAGTGATGAAAATACTTCTTCTGCAACTGAAATGGCTGTCGGCAAATCTTCTTATACCCTAAATGAATATTTGTTAGCTCGCGGCTTTGCCAGTGTTTTTGCTGGTGCAATCGGTACACGAGGAAGTGACGGTCTGCGAATCACAGGTGCCCCAGAAGAAACTGAGAGTGCCAAAGAAATTATTGAATGGCTTCATGGAGACAGAATTGCCTATACCGACCGCTCGCGAAAACATGAGATTAAAGCAGATTGGTGCAACCATAATATTGGAATGACCGGTCGCTCATATTTAGGGACTTTACAAATTGCAATCGCAACTACTGGTGTTGCTGGACTAAAGACAGTTGTCTCTGAAGCTGCTATATCTTCTTGGTATGACTATTACCGTGAGCATGGCCTTGTAATCGCACCTGAAGATTGTCAAGGTGAAGACTTAGATTTATTAGCAGAAACTTGTCAATCTAACTTACTGGATTCAGGTGACTACATTAAGATTAAGCCTAAATATGACGAAATGCAGGCTAATCTACTAGAAAAAGAAGACCGTAAAACGGGCCAATATTCTGATTACTGGGAAAATAGAAATTACCGTCATCATACAGATAAAATCAATTGCTCTTGGATTAGCGTTCATGGCCTAAACGACTGGAACGTCAAACCGAAAAACGTCTATAAAATTTGGCAAAAAGTAAAAGACTTACCGGTTGAGCATCACCTATTTTTACATCAAGGACCTCATTATAATATGAATAACTTAGTTTCAATTGATTTCACTGATTTAATGAATTTATGGTTTGTTCACGAATTATTGGGTGTCGAAAATAATGCCTACAATCAATGGCCAACTGTCATGATTCAAGACAATCTCGAGGCCGATATCTGGCACGATGAAGAGGACTGGAGCAATGACGTTGGTCAAAAAGTAGTTTACTACCCAACTGACGATGCCGAATTGCAAAAAGATGGTAATGGCAAACAGAAGCTTACTTTTCTTGATTTAGGTGGTAAAGATTTTAAAGCAGCTAAAATTTCTGAAAGTGCTTGGCAAGATAAATTTATTGCTGGTGATGAAAAATGGGCTAAACCTAGTCTTCGCTTTACAACAGATGAGTTTATCCACCCAGTAACTATTGTTGGACGTCCTGAAGTAAAATTACGTGTTTCATCTAGTCTTAACAAAGGCCAAATTTCTGTTGCCCTAGTGGAACTTGGTGACCGTAAGCGTCTAACTGCAGTACCAAAATTCCTAATGCGTGATGGTCAAGAACTTGGTTTTCGTTTTGGAACAGATACATTGCAAGAATTTGTTCCTGATAAGCTATCTCATGCTAAATTAATAACTAAGGCTCACATGAATCTACAGAATTATGCGAACATGCAAAAACCTGCAGCAATTGAGCCAGGAAAATTCTATGATTTGAGCTTTGAATTACAACCTACTTACTATAAAGTTCCAGTAGGCAGCAAACTATGCTTAATTATCTATTCAACTGACCAAGGCATGACCAAACGACCACTTGAAGAAACAACTTATACGATTGATCTCGCAAAAACAGAAATCAAATTTAACGAAAAATAAATTGAAGCAAAAAGAGAACTACGGATAACCCGTAGTTCTCTTTTTGTTAGCTTTTTCTATTTTAAGCTCGTTGTTATAAATGAACGATTTTCCAAAGCGATTAATAGTGCTCGCGCTGTATCTAGACTAGTAATCAATGGAATATTTTGCTGAATTGCATTTTGTCTAATAATGAAGCCATCAGAGTTTTTGGCCACATCGTGTCCCATCGTATTAATTACTAAATCAATCTTACCATTCTTAAACTCACTTAAAAGGTTGTCTTCCTTCTCTTCATGGATTTTGCTTACTTCAGTTACATGAAGGCCATTATCCCGCAAGAAGTTAGCTGTTCCACTAGTGGCAAAAATTCTGTAACCGATTTGAGCAAATCTTTTCGCAATCGGTAAGATTGCTTGCTTGTCACGGTCCTCAATTGTTAACAAAACATTGCCGCTGTCAGGAATTTGCATATTGGCGCCTGAAAAAGCCTTGTACAATGCTTTAGGAAAGCTCAAGTCGCTACCCATAACCTCACCAGTTGATTTCATTTCTGGTCCAAGGTAACTATCAACATCAGCAAGCTTACTGAATGAAAAGACAGGTGCCTTAACACTAATCATTTTTGGTTCAGGAGCCAAGCCATCAGCATAACCTTGCTCTTTCAAGCTCTCACCCATAATTACTCGTGTTGCCACTTGTGCCATTTCAATATCAGTAATTTTACTTAAAAATGGAACTGTTCGACTAGCACGTGGGTTAACTTCAATAATATAAATTTCCCCATCACGCTCAATTAGCTGTAAGTTCATGATACCATGGCAATTTAGCTTCAAGGCTAGTTTCTTGGTAACATCAGCAATTTTTTGCTTAATGTCAGGGGTAAAGGTTTGAGCAGGGTAAACAGCCATTGAATCACCAGAGTGAACTCCGGCGTGTTCAATATGTTCCATAATTCCTGGAATTAGAACTGTTTCACCATCACAAATTGCATCAACATCACATTCGCGACCATCAAGATAGTCATCAACCAAGATTGGATGGCTGCTGGCGATATCAACATGATTATTTAAGTAATCTTCTAGTTCTGCTTCAGAATAAACAATTTCCATTGCCTTACCACCAAGCACATAACTAGGTCTTACTAAAACAGGATAGCCAAGTTGCTTTGCTGCTTCAATTACACCGTCGTGCGTGGTAGTAGTTATACCTTGAGGTTGTTTTAATCCTAATTCTTTAACTACTTGGTCAAACAATTCACGGTCTTCAGCACGGTTCAAATCAGCCACACTAGTACCTAAGATCTTAACTCCATGTTCTTCTAAGCCCGCAGCCAAGTTGATTGAGGTTTGTCCACCAAACTGAATAATGACACCCTCAGGCTTTTCTAAGTCACAAACGTTTAAGACATCTTCTAAAGTTAATGGTTCAAAGTATAATTTGTCTGAAATAGAGAAATCAGTTGAAACAGTTTCTGGATTAGAGTTAATGACAATTGCTTCATATCCCATTTTCTGCAATGCCTTCACACAGTGAACAGTAGCGTAATCGAATTCTACCCCTTGACCAATTCTAATTGGACCCGAACCAACAACCAAAACTGATTTTTTGTTAGTTTTCAAGCTTTCATTTTCAAGATCATAAGTTGAATAAAAGTATGGTGTCTTAGAAACAAATTCTGCAGCACAAGTGTCAACCATTTTATAGACTGGAATAATTCCATTACTCTTACGTAAATTACGTACCTGATCTACATTTTCATTCCACAAGTTGGCAATAGTATCATCGCTAAAACCGTATTTTTTGGCATTCTTTAATATGGCAATATCATCAGGATTTGCTTGAATTTCTTTTTCTAATTCTACAATGTGCTTAACGATATCCAAGAAGTAGAAATTAATTTTAGTCAACTCATGTACGTCTGAAATTGAGTAATCTCTTCTAAAGGCCTCAGCAATATAGAAGAGACGGTCATCTTGCACCTTAACTAATTTAGTTTCAAGATCTTCGTCGCTTGCTTCATGTGCTTCTTTAGAGAAAAAGTCTTTTTGGTCAATTTCAAGTGAACGCACAGCTTTTTGGAATGCTTCTTCAGCTGTACGACCAATTGCCATTACTTCTCCAGTGGCTTTCATTTGTGTACCAAGTTGACGATCGGCCTTGGTAAACTTGTCAAATGGAAAACGTGGAATCTTGCAGACAACGTAATCAAGCGCAGGCTCAAATTCAGCAAAAGTTGTACCTGTAACAGGATTCTTGATTTCATCCAAAGTTAGACCGACTGCAATTTTAGCTGCCATCTTGGCAATCGGATAACCAGTTGCTTTAGAAGCTAAGGCTGATGATCTTGAAACACGAGGATTAACTTCGATAACATCGTAGTCAAAACTATTAGGATCAAGGGCTAACTGAACATTACATCCCCCTTCAATCTTTAAAGCTCTAATCAAACGCAAGGAACAGTCTCTAAGCATTTGATATTCTTTATCAGATAGAGTTTGAGATGGTGAGAAAACAATTGAATCTCCTGTGTGAATACCAACTGGATCGAAGTTTTCCATACAACATACGATCATGGCATTATCATCATGATCTCGCATTACTTCAAATTCGATTTCTTTGTAGCCAGCAATTGATTTTTCAATTAAACATTCAGTTACTGGTGACAATTCCAAACCATTTTTGGCAACATTAGCAAGTTCTTCACGGTCATTACAAATACCGCCACCTGTTCCACCCATTGTGAAAGCAGGACGAACAATTATTGGATAGCCAATTTCATCACCAAAGTCTAAAGCTTCTTGAACAGTTTTAACACTTTTTGAAGGTGGAACTGGTTCGCCTAATTTTTGACACAGTTCTTTGAACTTCTCTCTGTCTTCTGCTTGTTCGATTGACTCAAGTTTAGTTCCCAAAAGTTCAATATTTAGCTCATCCAAAATACCAGTTTCAGCTAAGGATAAGGCCATGTTTAAGCCAACTTGACCACCCAAAGTAGGTAAAATTGCATCAGGATATTCTTGACGAATGATACGTGAGACTGAATCAACTGTTAATGGCTCGATATATACTTTATCGGCAATTGTTGTATCAGTCATAATTGTTGCTGGATTAGAGTTAACCAGTACTACTTCATAACCTTCTTCACGTAAAGCAAGACAGGCTTGAGTTCCCGAATAGTCAAACTCAGCAGCTTGGCCAATAATAATCGGACCAGAACCGATCACCATTATTTTTTTGATATCTGTTCTTTTAGGCATGCTTCTGTGCTTCCTTTCTTTGATCAATCATTTGCATGAAATAGTCAAAAATACTTTCTTCATCGTGAGGTCCAGGGGTACTGTCTGGGTGGAATTGAACTGAAAAAGCTGGATACTTTTTATGGCGTAATCCTTCTACAGTGCCGTCATTAACTTCAACGTGAGTAATCATGAGGTTTTCTGGATCAACTGAATCGCGATCAACTGCGTATCCATGGTTTTGTGAAGTAAAGCCGATATTACCAGTTGCAATTTCACGCACTGGGTGGTTAAAACCACGGTGACCGAATTTCATTTTATAAGTTTTGGCACCATTAGCTAGGGCAAATACTTGGTGCCCCATACATATACCCATCAAAGGAATATGCTTTTCCACCTCTTTAACCATTTCTACGGCATCTGCCATTTCAAGCGGATCACCAGGTCCATTGGACAAGAGCACACCGTCTGGTTTCAATGATAAGATTTTTTCGGCCGAAACTGTGTAAGGTAAAACAACACAATTACAGTCACGTTTGGCAAGCTCACGTAAAATACTGTTCTTTAAGCCAAAATCAACTACAACAATATTTCGCTTTGAGCCAGGTACCGGATAAGGTGTAGAAGTTGAAACTCGGCTAACTACATCTTTAGTAACATTAATCTTTTTAAGCTCAGAAGCAACTGTCTCTGCCTCTTCTTTTGAATCGCAGATTTGGCCCTTCATAGTTCCATACATTCTCAACTTTTTAACCAGTTCTCTAGTATCGATTCCCTGGATTCCCGGTATATCCAAGCTCTCCAAAAAATCAGGTAAAGTTGTTTGCATCCGCCAATTATCTGGGTATCGTGCAACTTGATGGCAAATCACGCCCTTAATGCCAGGCTCAAGTGATTCATAATCTGCCAGTGTAATCCCATAATTACCAATTAACGGATTGGTAAAAACTAAAATTTGATCTGCATATGACTGATCCGTAATAGCTTCTTGATAGCCTGTCATACCTGTTGTGAATACGACTTCACCTTTGGTTTCTTTTTTGCTGCCAAAGCCTTCGCCTTCATATATGCTGCCATCTTCTAAGATTAAGTATCTCATTTAATTTCCTTCCTTTTGGTAAACAACTTTACCATCGACTATGGTCATAGATGTTTGACCATAAACTTCATCCCCCGTAAAAGGAGTATTAGTTCCTTTTGATAAATAATCGGTTTCGGCAATTTTATGACTGCTATTTAAGTCAAAAATTGCAATATCTGCGGGTTGTCCTAAAGCTATCCTGCCCGCTTGACTAAGTCCAAACGTCTCGGCAGGTTTAACAGTTAACCATTTCAATAACTGCGTTAGTGAAAAAACACCAGTTTTAACAAAATGGGTATATAGTTCGCTAAAAACTGTTTCGCTCCCAGTGATGCCAAAGGCGGCTTTTGCAAAACCACCAGCCTTATCTTCTTGGGTATGCGGAGCATGATCTGTTGCAATCATATCAATTGTACCGTCAAGTAAACCTTCAATTAGCGCTTGTTGATCAGCCTTACTTCTAAGTGGCGGATTCATTTTATAGTTACCGTCGTTTGCAGGGATGTCGTAATCCGCAATTAACAAATGATGTGGTGCAACTTCACAAGTAACGTTAATACCTGCCTTCTTGGCAAGTCTTACCAAAGCCACACTCTTTTCAGTTGAAACATGACAAATGTGATATCTCACACCCGTCTTTTGTGCAAGCAATAGATCACGTGCAATTTGTGTTGTCTCGGCCAACTCAGTAACTGGCCGCACCCCAAACTCTTCTGCTTTTTTTCCTTCATTTATCACACCCAGATTAAAAAGTGAATCATCTTGCGCGTGCTCAGCGATGACTAGATTATTCTTCTTTGCTTGCTGCATGGCCAAGTACATTGTTTCTGCATTCTGAACACCCTTACCATCGTTACTTAATGCAAAACAGCCTGCTTCTTTTAAGCCGCGATAATCCGGAATCTCATCGCCTATTTCATCTGTTGTTATCGGACCATACTGCATGATATGAACCACACCATGGTTCTGATTATTTTTAACCATCTCGGACATTAATTCCGGTGTGTTAGGTACTGGAATAACATTTGGCATGGCACCAACAGTAGTGAAACCACCGTGCGCTGCTGCTTTAGAACCAGTCTGCACGTTTTCTTTATTAGTTTGACCTGGATCACGATAATGAACGTGGACATCAACTAAACCAGGACTAACTAATTTTCCACCTGCATCAATTTCATTGTCTCCTGTAAGTGATTGTCCAATAGCAACTATTTTGCCTTTTTCAATTAAGAGATCGCCCGATTCAATTCGGTCCCCGATAAAAAGTTGACCGTTTTTAATTACAGTTGACATTAGGAAAGGCCTCCTAGCTTGCGCCCACGCACTACAGCTTCAATCATTGCCATTCTCATAAATACACCATTTTCCATTTGGCGAACAAAGCGGCATTTAGGTGCTTCTACCAGCTCACTTGCCAATTCAACTCCCCGGTTAATTGGACCTGGATGCATAATAATGGCATCATCTTTCATTTGATCATAGCGTTTCTGATTAATTCCAAATTCTTCGTGATATTGCTTTGCATCAAACTGTGCTTCATTTGGATCACCGGCGTGACGTTCATGTTGAACCCGTAAGAGCATCATGACATCCATTTGGTCGACTAATTCATCAAGCTCTTTAAACTGACCATACTGATCATATTTGCTGTCGTACCAGTAGCTTGGGCCAGAGAAGTAAACCTGCGCACCTAACTTATTTAAGAGGTCCATGTTGCTCTTAGCTACTCTTGAGTTAGTGATGTCACCAACAATTGCAATTTTGAGATCTTTAAAATGACCAAATTGTTCATAAATTGTCATCATGTCTAGTAGACATTGCGAAGGATGTTGTCCACTACCGTCACCGGCATTAATTACGCCAATGTTTAAATGCTCATTTTCCTTAGGATGGATTAACTCTTCATAATATTCATTCTCAGGATGTCTAATCACTTCGAGATCAATTCCGACTGCTTGCATAACTAGTGAAGTATCATAAAGCGTTTCGCCTTTTTTAGTTGAACTATGAGATGGATCAAACGGAATAACCGTTAATCCTAACTTTCTTTCAGCCATTTCAAAACTGGTATGTGTCCTACTAGAATTTTCGAAAAACATGTTTGTAACATATACAGGCTCAGTTAAATGAGGTCTAGCACCACCATTTTTAAAGTACTGTGCACGCGCAATCAATGCTTCAACTTCTTGCACACTCAGGTCTTCAACACTGACGAATGATGATAAAGTGACTAAATTGGTCGTTTTCATTTTAAAACTCTTTTCTTTTGCAAAAAAATAAACCGGAAGCTTTTACTCCAGGTTTATCAAAAGGGAATTTTATTTTATGCAGAGCCGCACAAAAGAAACTCAAGCCCTTCTGACCCTCTCTGGAGTCAATTAAATGGTTGAATTAAATCATAACTTTTATCACGATAGTGGTTTCAGTTCAACACTATCTTTTTGATCAATTTCTTCAACTTTAACGGCAACTTGTTCGTTTGAAGAAGTTGGAATATTCTTGCCGACAAAATCAGCTCTAATTGGTAACTCACGGTGACCGCGATCAACTAACACGGCGACAGCAATTGAGCTCGGACGTCCCATGTCCATCAATGCATCCATAGCCGCACGAATTGTTCGGCCAGTGTAAATAACATCATCAACAAGGATTACATGTTTATCAGTAATATTAACGCCCAATTCATCTGAGTTAACAACAGGATCCTGTTTTAAAGAAGCATCATGACGGTCATCACGATAAAGTGTGATATCAAGTTGACCAAAAGGCACATCTACGCCTTCAAGTTTTTGAATCCGGTCGTGAATACGTTGTGCTAAATAAACACCACGAGTTTTGATACCAACTAAAACTAAATCTTCTGTGCCTTTATTATGTTCAATAATTTCATAAGTAATTCGTGTCAAAGCACGCTTCATTGCAAGCGCATCCCAGATTTCTTTTGCCATCATTTTTCTCCTATTACCGTTGCTATGAAAAAACACCTAGTCTAAATGAGACTAGGTGCTTCCTAAAAAGTTTGATACTTAATTAAGCCTGCCTTGCTAGCCTCACTGGACTAATTTAAAGGACATATTTCTATTTAAATATACGTGTTCCACTCCTACTTGTCAACTAAAAATCTTAGGTTATTAGCTGAATTCAAGAAAGAGTATCAAACATAAATTTGCTCTTATTTGTTAAGCTTAGTTAAATTCGACCTGATTAACTAAGTCATTAATGTCTTCAACACCTAGTTCCTCAAGTACTGCTGGCAAATCACGTGCAATATGTGGACATGCTAATGCATCCTTAAAATGAGCAGTGCCAACTTCGACTGCATTAGCACCTGCAAGCATAAATTCAACAACATCTTTTGCAGATTCAATTCCACCCATTCCGATAATTGGCAAGTTAGTAGCCTGACGCACTTGATTAATCTGATACAGTGCAATTGGCTTTATAGAGCTACCAGAATAACCGCCAATATTATTACCTAAAAGTGGTTTACGTGTTTTAAGATCAATCCGCATTCCAGTTACTGTATTAATCATTGACAACCCATCAGCGCCACCAGCTTCTGCTGCACGCGCAATTTCAGTTGTGCTTGTTACATTTGGCGTCAACTTAATATAAATTGGCACATTAACAGCAGCCTTAATTTTTGCAGTTAAACTTTCAACGAGTTCAGGATGAACGCCAAAGGTCATACCACCTTGTGCAACATTAGGACAGGAAACGTTGATTTCTAGTGCATCAACTAAGTTAGAATTGGCTAATTTAGTTGCTACTTCAATGTAGTCCTCTTCACTTTCACCACCTACGCTTGCAATTAATGGCAGCGTCGGATAATTCTTTTTCAATTCAGATATTTTTTCACTTACGACTTGATCAACTCCTGGATTTGTTAGGCCAATCGAGTTAAGTAGCCCATTGTCTAAAACTGCAATTTGCGGTTGCGGATTACCTACTTGCGCTTTTGGCGTAGTTGTTTTAATCACTATTGCACCCAATTCATTCAAATCAAATTTCTTGGCTGCCGATACGTCGCCAAAACCAAAAGTACCGCTAGCCGGCATAATCGGATTTTTCAAATTAAGTCCTGGTAATTTTACACTGATATTTGTCATAAGTTCCTCCAAAAATGAATGCTCTCTGTCATTACAATTATTTTTGAGTATATTTTACACGTTTTTTCATTTTTTAAAAACTAAAAATTGGTTGTATTTTATTGATGAAGGTGGTAACCTCAATGTTGACAAACTTTAAACGGTACAGAGAGACCGCAAGTTGAACATGACTTAAATTAAATAAAAAGTCTATTTTGTTGCACTCTTGTACCAGAATAGGCTTTTTTGCTTGTGGAGGTTTTTAATGGAAAAAGCGGTATTTGTAGCTTTGGACTACGACAATAAAAATGACGTTCAAAAGCTACTGGCAAAACTGGGCAAGCCCGAAAATACTTATTTAAAAATTGGAATGGAGCTTTTCTATCACGCAGGGTCAGACTTAGTTAAAGAACTAGTTCAACAAGGTTACCCCATTTTTTTGGATTTAAAGCTACACGATATTCCAAACACAGTTTATCAAGCAGCTAAGCAGCTGGCTCAACTTGGAATTTTTTGTACAACAATCCATGCTCTTGGTGGAAGTGAAATGATTGCAGCAGCACAAAAAGGATTGGCAGATGGAACTCCTGAGGGAAAAGAAATTCCTAAACTGCTAGCAGTAACCGAGCTCACATCCATTTCGGATTCAATCTTGGCAAATGAACAAAATTGTTCATTACCAATGGCTGACCAAGTTGTTAGCCTTGCCCAAACAGCTAAGAAAGCTGGTGCTGATGGTGTGATTTGTTCACCACTTGAAGTTGAAAAACTGAAAAAAGAAGTTGGGGATGATTTCTTATATGTCACACCCGGCATTCGTTTAGCAAGTGATACCAATGGAGATCAAAAGCGTGTTGCAACACCACAAAAAGCTAAAGAATTTGGTTCTAGCGCAATTGTTGTTGGGCGTCCAATCACACAAGCAGAAAATCCAGAATTGACATATCAAAAAATCAAAAAGGAGTTTAATTAAATGTATCAAGATCAAATCATCAACAAACTTGTTGAAGAAAAAATTATTACTATTTCACCTGACAAACCTTATACATATGCCAGTGGTATGTTATCACCAATCTACACTGACTTAAGATTGACAGTTTCTTATCCTGACTTACGCGATTGGATTGCTACTGACTTAGCCGCATTAATTAAAGAAAAATATCCTAATGTATCAGTAATCGGTGGTGTTGCTACTGCTGGAATCCCTCATGCAGCTTGGGTTGCTACCAAATTGGGCTTACCAATGATTTACGTTAGACCAAAACCTAAAGATCACGGAAAAGGTCGCCAAATCGAAGGTCGCTTTACTGAAAATGATCAAATTGTTTTAATCGACGACTTAATTACAACAGGTGGTTCTGTCATCAACGCCGTTAAAGCGACTGAAAATGAAGGTGGCAACGTCATCGGTGTAGGTTCAATTTTCACATACTACCTCAGTGATACTAAAAAGAACTTTGCTGATGCAGGTGTAGATTTCAGTCCACTACTCACCTATCCTCAACTACTTCAAAAAGAAAAAGAAATGAACTACATTAGTTCTGATGAATATGAAGCATTAAAAACATGGCACGAAGATCCATGGGAATGGGGTAAAAAGTTCCAATAATTAATCTTGCTAACAAAAAGTGCAGCTAAACAATCGTTTAGTTGCACTTTTTTAGTTACAATCGTAATTTACACGCAAATTTTTGCGAAAAATTGTCCATGTTACATACCTCTAGTCTATTTTTCTCCCTAAGTCTTATCACATTTTAATGATGATTAATTGCTCCATTCAATCGGGTATGGTAACGCCAGTACACAATCAACATCAGTGGTAATAACAGCAATTGAATTGGGTAGAAAAACTTAATTGGCAAAAGATCGCTAATTAATCCCATAATAATTGGACCAAATGCCATCCCAATATCTAATCCCAAGTAAAAAGTGCTACTTGCTAGTCCCTGCTCACTAATTGGCGCCAAAAGAAGTGCTGTTGACTGCAAAATTGAATAGATTACCCCATAGCCAACTGCCATAAAAGCAGCAGCTAAGGCCATCATCAAATTATTCTTCATAGTCGATAATAAAAGCAGATAAATTAAAGTGGCTCCAATACTAACCCAAAACCAGACACCAAATTTGACTGTATCGAAAAAGTTTTTTAGAAAAATTCTAATTACTAATAGAACCACAGCATAAATCAAAAAGAATGATCCCACATTAACATTCAGATGACGTTCTTGAGCATAAGTAACCAAATCAGCTTGCGTAGCAAAATAAGGAAAAGCAAATAATGTGGTCAGCAGTGCGATTGGTAAAACATTTTTTTGAATAATTTTAAACTGATGCGAAGAACCAGGCTTTTTCTTAGCTGTAACCTTTTTAGGATTTGCACGATTGCCAACGAATTGAATAATAATGACCATCATAAAAGCTGCAATTGCAGAGGCAATTAGTGCTATCCGGTAACCAGTTTTTTGATAAACATTAATTGCCAAGGCAGGAGCAACCGCCATTGCCAGAGCATTCATTAAGCCATAAAAGCCCATAGCTTGACCGACATGAGCCCGAGGAACCAAAAATGCTAGCCACGTTGACATGCAAACAGTACATAGAACGAATCCGGCTCCGTTAATCAAACGAAAAATTAATAGCCAGTTACTAGCAGGAGCTAGCACATAGCCAATCACACCTATCACGATTAAAATACCGCCAATCAATGATAAGCAATATTTAGAAAGTTTATCTGTTAAATTCCCTGCTATTGGCCTTAGAAACATTGATGCAATACTCATAATGCCGACTATAATGCCTGCAAATGCACTACTTGCTCCAAGACTTTTGGCATAACCGTTAATTAGTGGATTAACAAACATTGTACTGAACATAAAAAAGAATGAAGCTGCCATCACTAGAATGACGTCTTTGGTATAAATTGATTTTTCTTTAGCCATTTAATCTCTC
Organism: Lactobacillus sp. ESL0263; assembly: GCF_003692845.1. NCBI lineage: Bacteria > Bacillati > Bacillota > Bacilli > Lactobacillales > Lactobacillaceae > Lactobacillus > Lactobacillus sp. ESL0263. The sequence goes on from NZ_REHL01000004.1 coordinate 741,987, forward strand.
ACTTAGTTTTAAAAATAGATTAATGTTTTTATTCTATCATTTAAAACATTTTGAGTTAACTACGAATTGCTTGTGAATTTTTACTATTACAAAAAGCTATTGTTTTTGCATAGCTAACATTAGCTAGGTACTCAAGCTTTTTAAAAAGATAGTTTTATTCAAGCATGTCCCTAGTTCTATGCTAGGCCCAACTGCAGCAAAGTTTAACAATCAAAAAAGACACTCCATTTATTGAAGCGTCTTCTTTATTAGTAATAATTAGTTTTTAGTCTCTAAAACTTTAAATTCGTGTTGAATAGGCTGTGTAACCTTAGTAGTTATATTCGGATCAAGTACAAATTTAGTCATTGTTGGACAGTCCTCAGGTTGAATGTATAGACTCTTTTGGGTCACGTCATAACCAGCCCAATAACCAGTGTAATCACAGTTATCAGTTTCTGCACTAAGATGCTCAATTCCTCTTGGAATCATTAATGCTTTAAAGACATTATAAAGCTGTGTAATTCCTTGATCAGAATGAAAAGGTGCAAGGAATTTTGATAGGTAAGTACTACGAACAAAACGAGATGGTGCTGTATAATCCCCAGGTAAGCCAATCAATCCAGAACCACTTTCAATTTGCTTGATATCCAGTTGATCAGTAATTTGGTTATGACCTAAATTGTGGTTTGTAAGCTGAAGATAGTTACGTAAGTTATCCAAGTGCCATGGATACTCTGGACTGTTAGTCATTACCCCAATGCCATCATAAATTTTGAAAGCACCATTATTTACCGGCTCTAAAATGACACTTTTACCAGTTGAATCACTGAAGGTATAGTGCATTGGAATTGGCGTTGGGATGCCAGTATCAGCAGCTTCCCAGTCAGGATAAGTTGTTTTCTCCTGGCCCATCTTTTGAAAAGCTTCTTTTATTTCAGCAATACTACCAAAATTACTTAAAACGTAGGCAACTACTTCTTCTCCGATGATTGGTTTTAGACCACGCTTTTTGAGATTATCAACTGTATCCCAAGAAGCTTCTTCTAGGTATTGTGCGTCCCCTACAATACCAGCACTGTTAATACCATCATTAAAAAATAGAGAATCATTAACATTAATTCCCATAAAAGCATATTTAGTTGACCAACTTTGATGCAAACCTTCTAATTCATAATTTGCAGGATAAGAGGTCATTTTACTGTCAGCACTAGGCTTAAATGGATCAAAAGTGAAGTCCATTGTCCGACCCCAAAATACATCTCCGTTATCTGCAGTAATTGAAATATTTGTACACATTTTTACCTCCTATAACTCAATAAATATTAAGCATGAATATATCTTATCATACATTTATTATTAAAAAAGAGTTGTTATTTTAATCAGCTTTTCAACTCTAAAATACTGTAGCAAATAAAAAGCGAAACAATCGCTTGTTTCGCTTTTACTATATTTCTTGTTAATTAATAGCCCATGTAGCGATTTCTTTCCCAATCTGAAACTGTTTCGGCATATTGTGCCCATTCAAGTTCCTTAGAATCGATAAAGCTTTGGGTAAGATGTTCACCAAGTGCTTCTTGAATTAATTTATCTTCCTTGAATGCCTTAAGTGCATTGTGCAGTGTTGAAGGTAAAGGTTTAATACCCATTTCGTTGCGTTTTTCTTCACTAACTTCAAACAAGTTGCAAGTTACAGGATCCATTGGCATCTTTTCACGTTTGATACCATCTAGACCAGCTTCCAAACATGCTGCTAACAATAGATATGGGTTAGCAGTTGGGTCAGCAGAACGCATTTCCAAACGAGTATTAACTTCTTCAGCCGAAGGTACTCTGACCATTGGAGAACGGTTCTTGGATGCCCATGAAATATAAACTGGTGCTTCATAACCAGGAATAAGTCGTTTATAAGAGTTAACTGTTGGGTTGGCAACCGCTGTAATTGCGCGAGCATGCTCAAGAATTCCATCTAAGAAGTAAAGTGCAGTGTTTGATAAGTGGTACTCATTATTCTTATCGTAGAAAGCATTTTTACCATCTTTGAACAATGACATGTTAGTGTGCATACCATTACCTGCTTGGCCTTGTAATGGCTTAGCCATGAATGTTGCGAACAAACCATGCTTTTTAGCAATTTCGCGAACAATCATCTTGAAAGTTTGTACACGATCAGCAGTTGCCAAAGCATCGTCAAACTTAAAGTCAATTTCTTGTTGGCCGTCACCAACTTCATGGTGAGCTGCTTCAACTTCAAAACCGATACTTTCCAAAGTTTCAACGATATCACGACGGCAACTTGCACTTTCATCATTTGAAGTTAAGTCAAAGTATGAAGCGTGATCTGGAACTTCAGTAGTCCAATCACCTTTTTCATTTAATTTGAATAAATGGAATTCTGCTTCAAATCCGATATCAAATGCAGAAAAGCCCATGTCCTTCATTTGCTTTTCAATCCGCTTCAAATTGTTACGTGGATCACCTTCAAATGGTTCACCATCTGTTGTATGAACGGAGCAAATCAAGCAACCGATTTTACCACCACGACTATCTGTCCAAGGTAGTACTGACCAAGTTGAAAAGTCTGGGAACAAAATCATGTCACTTTCTTCTAGACGAACAAAGCCATCAATTGAAGAGCCATCAAATCTAACATCATTAGTCAAAACCTTGTCTAATTGGCTAGTTGGAACTTCTACTGCTTTAAGAGTTCCATTTATATCTGTAAAAGCCAATCGAATAAAGCGAACGTCATCATCAACAACGCTCTTTCTAATATCATCTGCTGTAATTTTCTTTGTCATGCTTTTCCACCTAAAAATATAAACAACTATAAATAACTAACAATTGGTATAGCCCGAACACAGTTTTCCAAACCTTGCTCAAAACTTGATTAATAGATTAGCAAAACATTAAATGATTGTCAAAGTGGTCTAGCCACTTTTTTGCTAATCTTTACAAAAGCTTTACTAATATAAAGCCATTGACAGGCCAAAATTAATTTTTGAAGAATAATTCATTAACTGCATTGGTAATCGCAATTTTGACATGAGCATAAGTTAATCCACCTTGCATGTAAATTGCGTATGGCGGCCGAATTGGTCCATCTCCAGAAAACTCGATACTTGCACCTTCAACAAAAGATCCATCAGCCATAATAACCTTATCTTCATAACCAGTATCATTGCTTGGCACAGGATCAACAAACGAGTTAATTGGTGAATTTTCCTGCAGTGCTTTAGCAAAGCGAATCATTTTATCTTTGTCATGGAAAATTACTGCCTGAATCAAATCAGTTCGATCGTCATTCCATTTTGGAGAAACTTCTGCTCCCATTCGTTCTAAAATAGCAGAAGAATAAATTGCACCTTTAATCGCATTTCCCGTTACACTTGGAGAAATAAACAGACCTTCAAAGTAATCCAAATTATTATTTAGACTTGCACCCTCTTCACGTCCAATACCACCAGCTGTTAAACGTGCAGCCGTATTTTCAATTAACTCATGCTTTCCAACAACATAACCACCGACTTTAGCCAAACCACCACCAGCATTTTTAATTAAAGAACCAGCCATTATGTCTGCGCCAAACTCTGTTGGTTCATGTTTTTCAGAAAATTCGCCATAGCAGTTATCGACGAAAATAATGCTGGCGGGACTCACTTCTCTGATCATTTCAATCATTGGCTTGATTTTTTCGATCGTAAAACTTTTACGCGTATCATAACCACGTGAACGTTGAATAACCACCATTTTTGGCTGATGCTCAGCTAGCAAACTACGTGCACTATCAAAATCAACGCTACCATCCTCAAGCAAATCAACATGAGAAAATTTTACTCCATATGATTTCAGACTCCCTCGACCATCTCCTGCAATTCCAATAACTTGTTGCAAGGTATCATAAGGCATTCCAGTTAGATAAGTTAACTCATCCCCTGGAAGTAAATTACCTGCCATCGCAGTAGCTAAAGTATGAGTTCCGGAAACAAACTGGGAACGAACCAGCGCATCCTCGGTATGAAAAATTTGCGCATAAATACGATCAAGCTTATCACGGCCACTATCATCTGAACCATAACCTGTACTACCAATCAAGTCAGCTTCTGCTACGGCCTTATCCTTAAATGCTTGTAATACTTTGTTTTGATTATACAAAATATTATCGTCGATTTTTGCTAACTGCGGGGCAATTTGCTTATCAATCTCACTAACAATCTGTTGTAATTCTTCTGGCCAATTATTCATTTAACCATTCCTCTGCTTTCTGTTTCATTTTTACTAAATAATCTTGATCATTAAGGGGATCGACCCATGTAATTGGCAGTTGATGCCTAAAATAGGTCAGCTGACGTTTAGCGTACCTACGTGAAGCTGTCTTTAAATCTTTAACACAATCATCAAGTTCTTTATTACCTTCAAAATATGGAAAAAATTCCTTATACCCGATTGCCTGCAATACTTGGTACTCTTTTTGCCGATTGTCGTAAATAAACCTAGCTTCATCAAGTAGACCCGCATCCATCATCTGATCAACTCGTAAATCAATTCTATGATAAATTTCTTGTCTATCAGAATTTAGGCCAAAAATCAGATAATCATAACGCGGCTTAATTTGTGTTTGTTGTTCAGAAAACTTCTTCCCCGTGCGCTTAATAACAGTCAGAGCACGCAAAACTCTTCTTGAGTTTGTAACTGGAATCCTAGACGCAGTCACTTGATCTTGCTTAGCCAATTCTTGCCACAAAGCAGCCTCACCATTTTTATCTAAATAGCTTTGCCAATAATCGTCTACTGCTTGCTTATGTTCATTCACTTCACCAAGTTGCATCCGATTTAATAGGGCATTAACATAAAAACCTGTCCCCCCTACCAAAATTGGCAATTTGTTTTTGTGTGCGATCTCCGAAACTGCCTGCTGTGCTTGGTCAACAAAATCCTTAACTGAATATGGCTCATAAACCGACTGCACATCGACCAAATAGTGCTTAATTAATGCTTGTTCTTCGCTCGTCGGCTTGGCAGTACCCACCTTAACTTCACGATAAATTTGCATTGAATCGCCGGAGATAATTTCCGCATTGAGCTCAGTAGCTAGATTAATCGCTGTGCTTGTCTTACCAATAGCCGTTGGCCCAACAATTGCTAATATTTTTTGCATATTTCGCTTCCCTTTTTGCATATCGATTTTAATTATATATTAAAAAAACACGTTTGAAAAAGAGTGCAAACATGTTTTTAGATTAATATTTAGATGATTTGGTACGGCCATCCCATTCATCAAAGCCGTTTTTTAGCCATTTAATTGAAGAAAAGTTCTTCTTTTGCAAAAATCTAGCGGCACGAAGAGTAACCGACAAAGAATCGGAATACAAATAAACAGGTAAGTCTGGTCTTAACTCTGAGTACTGGTATTTCATCATAGTGTAAGGAAGATTACGGGCACCATCAATGTGTTTTCTTTTGAAAGGTTCCTTTTCACGTAAATCAACAATTTGTGCCTTTCTCATTCCTTGATTAAATTCTTCATTGGTTAAGTCACCATTGCCTAATCGTTTTGTTTGAATTTTATTCCACAGCCAAACAGCGACAAAAGCCAAGATGATAACTATTAATACTATATCTACAATAATTATAAAAGTTGACATAAAAATCGATTTCTCCTCTAGTAAAAATGTTCATAAAAATAATATACTCCTAAATTTCTTTAAGAGCTATGGTTATCTTGTTGATGCTTTTCTTCGTATTCATGCTCACGATTTAAAATTAGTTTTGCCACTAAATAATCGTGCTGACTAATTAGATGAGCATGATTAATATTATCAAGTTCTAGTGCCATGAGTTCAATATCCCAGATCCGCTTACCAACATGAACAAATATGCCGTATTTTTCAAGAAGCTGTTGTACATCATATAGTGTTTTCATTATAGTTTTATGACCATACCCATTCTGACTGTGGCGACACAATAAACAATTAAGACAGCTGCAGCAACAGTTCTTTCTTTAACCGAGTAATGATGTGTCGTGTGGTCTCCTAAGATAATTGCCACAAGTACTCCTGCAACAAAACCGCCAATATGACCTTGAATATCAATATTAGGAGCAAATAAATCCAATCCAATATTAATGGCTGCTAGCCAGAAAGCCTGACGGCCCAAATATGAAATAACTGGATTAGCACGATTTTTTAAAGCCACTGCAGTCATTGCACCAAACAAGCCAAACAATGCTGTTGAAGCACCGGCACTAAGAGAACTGTCGCTTCCCATAGCCAAGCTTAACAAATTACCACCGATACCTGAAAGCAGGTAAAGCAATAAAAAGCGCCAATGACCAAGAAGTGGTTCCATGTAGTAACCGATATAATAAATCATTACCGCATTTGAAACCAAGTGCATGATGCCAATGTGTAAGAACTGTGCTGTAAAGAGCCGCCACCATTGGTTTCCACCAACTACAGCATAATTGTTCATGGCGCCCATTTTAACCAGGACAGCCGTATTTTCAGAGCCACCAAGAGCTGTTTCTACAATAAAGGTAAGTAGTAGTACTACCAAAATGCCAACAGTTACGTAGCAATTTTTTAAATATTGTCGTTGATCCATCTTAACCTCGTTAATTTTGTAAAATTGAAGTAGGTGTAATAATCATTTCAATTGGAATATCTGTTGCCTCAATTTCCCACTGAGCAGAACTAAAAATCATTTTTGTATTCGCTAAGGCAACAGTTTTAGTGGCAGTATGTTTAGCCAAAAAGCGGTCATAATAGCCCCCACCAAAGCCTAAACGTTGATGGGAATTTTCGGCAAAAGCTAATCCAGGAACAATCAACAAATCAAGTTCATTATTAATTTTAGCATGCGGATCACTTACTTCTTCTACACCAAATTTTGAGCGCGAAACTCTTGTCATATAGTTATATAGAACAAAATCTTGTGTGTGTTCTTTGTCGTTATTCGCACGTGCAAGATAAACTTCTTTGCCCAAATCCCACAGATAAGCAATCAGCTTAGCAGTGTCTACTTCATAGGATAGAGAAGAAGTGACTCCAATACTACGACTATTTTTTAATAGTTCAGTATTAATTAAGCTGTCAAGCAAAGCTTGATCTTCATTTATCTTTTGCTCACTGTCCGCATATTCACCTAAAATCTTTATTTGTTGTTGCCTAAATTCTTTTTTGTCCATATCTTCCCTATACAAAAAATAGCAGGAGCATAGGCTCCTGCCATATTGGTTTATTACTTAGTTTCACGATGAAGAGTAGTGTGTCTTTCAACTGGACAATACTTCTTCAAACTTAAACGATCCGGATGCTTACGCTTGTTTTTCTTAGATAAGTAACTTCTATCGCCACATTCGGTGCATTCCAAAATGATGTTATCTGCCATTTCTTTCACCACCTAAATTCTTTATTCTGACTGTATAAGTTTAGCATTTCTCTTTCACTTTTACCAGTAATTATTATCTTTTTTCTATTTTTTATAGAGTTTAAAGTAATCTTGAACCATTGCTTTAGTCATTTGCAGTGTATAAGAACCTTCCAAATCAGGATCTAAACCTGGGAAAACAACGGCAGTCGCAATCTTTGCATTGTCCGATGGTGCATATCCTACAAACGTTGCATTGACTAACTCTGGTGGATTCTTTTGATTAGGGTTATCTGGATCATAATAAAAAGTCTGCGCTGTTCCAGATTTACCGGAAATTGACGGTTTAACATTCTTTAGCTTGTGCGCAGTACCCCATGAGTTGGTTCCGTGTACTACTCGCCAAAATCCTTGTCGAACCACTTCTAGTTCACTTGGTGTCCATGGGATTTTTAGTTGAACATTAGGTTTTTTGTCATAATCAATATAAACTTTTTTACCATTTCTGGAAGTTCGACCAATTGACTGAACGATATATGGTTGCATTCGATAGCCGCCATTAGCTATTGTAGAAACGTATTGCACCATTTGAATTGGCGTATATGCATCATAGTTTCCATAAGACAAGTCTAGAACTGACCCTGATAAAATCTGTCCGTGTTCATTAAAGGACTTACCTTGAATACCTGAAATTTCACCCGGTAAATCAACACCAGTTTTCTGTCCCAAGCCAAACATATTAAAATTATGTCTGATTGTATCAAAGGCAGTATTAGGCATACTAATAAATTCTTTAGGAACATACTTAGCGTTAACCCATTTCATTGCCAAACGCATCATGTAAATGTTACTAGAAACTTCCAGTGCCGTTGAAGCATCCAATGAGCCAAACGTTCCCACTGGATATACTGATTTCTTAATTGGTGTTCCGGGTAGATAAACTGGAACATCGGGCATCACGTTGTCTGTTGGCGTAATAATCTTGTTAATTAGGCCACCACTAACCATTGCTCCCTTAACGGCAGATCCCATAACGAAGGCTTGATTGATGACGCCTAAGGCATTATTAGTTGTTTTATTTTTCTTTGGATCTCGACTAATTCCAGCAACTGCCAGAAGTGCACCCGTTTTGGGATTCATTGCAACGGCATAGGCACCGTTTGAATAATGAGCAGCTCCAGATGCGATCGCAGAAGAATAAATCTGTTCAAGTGATTTCTGTACTTCTTTTTGATAGCGCGCATCAATCGTTAAAACCAAACTTGCTCCAGCTTGACCAGAATAAACTGATTTAGTCTGCTCGATATTACCGGAACTTGTCGTTGAAACTTTACTGGTTGATTTTGTTCCTTTTAACAGTGGCTCATATTCTTCTTCTAAATATGAAGTACCAACCCGATCATTTCTTGAATAACCATTGGTCAAATAGTATTGCAAGTTATCACTCGGCAAACCAGCCTTCTGGGTGGAAACCGAGCCAATAATACTTTGAATAGAAGAGCCGTTAGGATATGATCTTTGCCAGTCAGTTCCAATTCCAACTCCTGGCAACTCAGATAGGTGCTCACCTACTTCAGCAATTTCCTTATCGGTTAAACCATCATTTTTGACGTAAATGGTTGACAGTGTATACGCACCGGAAATTTTGTTATAAATTAACGCTGCTGTTTCCTGCCGTTTAGATAGTTTTAAATGCTTTGCTTGAACCTGTTGTTGAATACTTTTATTAATTTTTTCATCATCTTCGGTAGCACGGATAGATTTTGGAACTCTAGCAGCTTCTCGCTTACTATTCTCCTTATTACCCAAATAGTAATCAATGATTTGTTGTTCAGTTGGTTTCTCGTTCTTAATCAAAATATAATTGCTGAGCTTATTAGAAATTGAGTAGACATCATCAATAGTCGTTGAAACACTCTTAGTATAAGTAATCGCATTTTTGGCGGTATTACCAACTAAAACTCGTCCCTTATTATCGTACATCACGCCCCGCGGAACCTGACTAGAGACAACAGCAGAATTTGATTTTTGTACTTCTGCTTTAAACCGGGACCCATACCCGATTTGTAAATAAGCTAATTGACCAATTAAAGTAGCAAAAAGCACAAAAATAATGCCCAGAATTAACTTCATTCTGAGTGGTGTTGACGATTCTGTCTTATTTCTATTTGATTTTTGATCCTTTTTAAAAAATTTCACGTAATCCAACCTCACTAAACTAAGGCTATTTTATCAAATGCAGTGTTGTAATTCCATCACTTGCTTGTTGCTTTGACAAAATTTAAAAAGAGAACAGCAAAATAGTAAATTTGCTGAATCACTCTTTTTAAAAAGCAATTATCTACTTCTTTATTTACTGAAACATCTTCTGCATTTAAGCTTTTTGTAATAGAATAGATAGTGAAAAGAGTAATTAATGGAAGGAAGATAAAACTATGACACTTGAATACCAAATTGGTGTCGATGCTGGTGGTACACATACTACCGCAATTGCTTATGATCTAACCGGTAACGAAATTAAACGTAGTGAAGCTGGCCCGGGTCAAGTCAATACAGATTACGACACTGCAATCAAGAACATCACTAGTGCCATTAACCACCTAATTGATGAAATTGATGGTGATTGCCAACGCATTTTGTGCGGTATGGCAGGCCTATCAGTTATTGGACATGCCTCCGAAGTGGCTGCAGAAATTTCTGCTAAAGTTAATAACTTACCAACGCGTGCAGTTACAGACTCATTATTAGCACTTTATAGTGGTCTTGAAGGCGAAGACGGCGGTTTGGTTATTGCAGGAACCGGTTCAGTATTTAACGGTTTACAAAATGGGCGAATCATCACTACTGGCGGATACGGTGCCACTTTGGGAGATGAAGGCTCCGGTTATGCAATTGCCTTGACTGCACTTAAGTCTGCCTTATTAAGCTGGGATAAGCGCGAAGATAACAAACTTATTCCAATGTTTAATGACTTATTTAAGACTGATAACATCGTTGATGGGACTGCCAAGTTCTACCAAATGTCTAATCCAGAAGTTGCTTCAATGGCTGTTAGCGTTGCAAAATTGGCTGACAGTGGCGATGAAAATGCAACTGCAGTAATTAAAGAACAGGCTGAGCTACTCGCCCGCGATATTATCATTGGTATGGATCGCTACGAGGAACCAAAGCCAATGCGCATTGCTCTGACAGGTTCAGTTCTTGCAAACAATGAAATGATGCGAAATTACTTGGAAGCTAAAGTTCATGAGCGCTATCCAAAAGCTGTATTTTCAATCTCTAATGGAGAAAATGCCCGCGGTGTTGTTTTTGACAAGAGTAAAGATTATCGTTACTTTACTAGTCACTAGTAATTTACCATACAAAAAACCAGTTACTTCTATGTAACTGGTTTTTTGATATAATTATTCTTCAACTTTGTCAATAACAACGTCAAATTTACCACCTGGTGTTGTAATGGTCACTGTTTGACCCTTTTTCTTACCAAGAATGGCTTGAGCAATCGGTGAATCGTTAGAAATTTTACCATTCATCGGATCAGATTCATCACTACCAACAATAGTATATGTTTCTGGATCATCTTCACCTACTTCAGTATAAGTAACAGTCTTTCCGACAGCAACTTCATCTGGGTCACTTGAATTTGCATCAACAACGTGTGCATATTTCAACATTTCTTCAACGACATTGATTCGGTCTTCTAAGTGACTTTGTTCATCCTTAGCGGCATCATATTCTGAGTTTTCAGATAAATCACCGTATGAACGAGCAACTTTGATTCGTTCAATTACTTCAGGACGTTTTACTAATTTTAAATTCTTAAGTTCTGCTTCAAGTTTTTCTTTTCCTTCAGCAGTCATTGGATATGATTTCTCAGGCATGAAATTTTCTACTCCTTAAAGTTAAAATTCTATTTGCACTGGTTTATGATATTGATTTCTACTTCCAAAGTCAACCTTTACCGAATTTCAGCACCAAGTTGTTCCTTCAGTTCTGCATCAATCGCAGCCATCGCTTTGTTAACTACTTCATCAGTCAAGGTGTCTTGTTCATTAAGGAAAGTAAGACGGTAAGCCAAACTCTTCTTATTTTCATCAATATGAGCACCTTGATATACATCAATAACACGTAAATTAACTAAGAACTTGCCACCATTATCGTTGATGACATTTTCAATGGCTTGATTAGAGACACTTTCTTCAACCAAGATTGATAGGTCACGCTCAATTGCCGGGAACTTAGGTGCATTTTTAGAAACAGTCTTAGGACTAATAATCATTGGAACTAAAGTATCAAGATCGATTTCATAGCCATAAATCTCACTGCCATTTAATGCCTTGCTTGCTCTGGTTATAGCATGACTAATCATTCCAATCATTCCAACGTATTGACCATCGATATAAATACCAGCTGTTCTAGTTGGATGCATTCCTTCGATTTCTTCTGCTTTGTATTCGACTTTACTTAAATTAACACCAATGGCTTTAAACAAGTTGGTTAATTGTCCTTTGACATAGAAGAAATCAATTTGTTCTTCTTCATGTTGCCAGTTATCGAAATAGACATTCCCAGAATATAGCGTAGCTAAATGTTCGTGCTCATTATATGTGTCGTTTTCAAAATCATATACTCGTCCCTGTTCAAAAAGTGCAAGCTGATTTTGTTTACGTGCCATATTATAACTTGCCGCATCAACTAATCCAGTCATTAAGTTTTGACGTAAAGTTGAACGACTTGAATTTAATGGCATTTGTACTTGAACTAATTTTTGGGGATTGTGAGTGTATGAAACAGCCTTTTCAGGAGAAGTCAGTGAATATGAAATTGCCTCAATTAGTCCTTGACCTTGAACAACTGCTTTAATTCTCCTAATTGTTTCCTCTGTTTCAGAATAACCCCCATGTGTTTCCGCTAAAACTGGTTGAGTTGATTTAATCTTGTCATAACCATAAAGTCGACCTACTTCTTCAACCAAGTCTGCTGGAATAGAAACGTCCCATCTTCTTGCAGGTACATTGACTGTTAGATTATCACCATCAAGTTCGTATTCAAAGTTAAGTCGATCGAAGATATGACCTACTTCATCATTCGAAATTTCTGTTCCCAGCACTTTATTTAAATAAGAAACAGTAGTGTGAATAACGTCAGGTTGACGTTTTTCATCAGTCGCAGTAATCACACCTTCGTCAATTGTACCAGAAGCATTGTTACGAAGAAGTAAAGCTGCCATGTCGAGCGCACGCTCAGTAGCATCCCAGTTAACACCTTTTTCATAACGACTTGAAGCTTCAGTTCTATTAGCATGACGTAAAGCTGCTTTGCGAATTAGAGTTGGATCAAAAATTGCTGATTCCAAAATAACATCGGTTGTGTCATCCTCAATTTCTGAATTAAGGCCACCCATAACACCGGCCATCATGACAACACGTTCACCATTAGTAATAACGATATCATTTTCATCAAGGTCAATCTCTTTGTCATTTAGAAGAGTTAACTTTTCACCTTGATTTGCTTTTCTTACTACTAACTTGTTGGTTTCAAATGCACGAGCGTCATAAGTGTGCATTGGTTGACCAGTTAAAAGCATGATGTAGTTTGTCACATCAACGACATTATTAATCGGTCTAATACCAGCATTCCAAAGTCTCTTTTGCATCCAAAGAGGACTATCTGCTACCTTTACACCACTGATTTTACGCAAATTAAATTTTGGTGCGAGCTTAGGGTCAACTTCGGCAGTGAAATTGTCAGTCCAAGATTCGCCGTCTGCTTTTAAAGTGACATTTTCAATTTTAACTGGTTCATCAACGATTGCACCTACTTCATAAGCAGCACCTTCCATTGATAATGTATCTGCCCTGTTAGGTGTGATATCAAAATCAAAAATATAGTCATCCATTCCTAAAGGTTCGTAAGCATCCTGACCAGGTTTTACGTCAGCATCTTGAGGGAAGACAAAAATACCATCAGCGTATTTTTCTGGAACGAGATTATCAGCAAAACCTATCTCTTGTAAGCCACAAATCATACCATTGGATTCGTATCCACGCAACTTACCCTTTTTAATTTTAACGTTATCCGCAATACGCGCACCTGGCAGTGCAACAACAACATCCTCACCTGCAGCAACATTTGGAGCACCACAGACGATTTGATGAGGTTCTTCTTCACCAACATCAACATGAGTTAGGTTCAAGTGCGTGCCTTCGATTGGCTCACAATCGATAATGTGACCGACAACGATTTTCTTAAGTCCTTCTTCAGGATGCTTTACTTCAGCAATTTCAACCCCAGTACGGGTGATTTTTTCACCTAATTGATGTGGCTCTTGGTCTAATTTAAGAAAATCTTGTAACCATTGATATGAAACTAACATTATCTTTCCTCCTTGCTGAATTGTTCTAAGAAACGAACATCATTAGTATAGAAGTCACGGATATCATCAATGCCATATTTAAGAATAGCAAAGCGGTCTAATCCTACACCGAAGGCGAAACCACCATAGACGTTAGAATCAACTCCAGCATTTTCCAGAACATTAGGGTGAACCATTCCGGCACCTAAAACTTCAATCCAGCCAGTATATTTACAAATTGAGCAGCCTTTACCATTGCAATTGAAGCAAGAAACATCCATTTCAACTGATGGCTCAGTAAATGGGAAGTAACTAGGACGAAGGCGTGTCTCGCGGTCTTGACCAAAAACATGTTTAGCCATTAACTCCAATGTGCCTTTTAAGTCGCCCATTGTAATATTTTTATCGACTACTAAGCCTTCCATTTGCATAAATTGGTGTGAGTGCGTTGCATCATCATCATCACGACGATATACCTTACCAGGCCCTACCATCTTAAGTGGACCTTTTGAAAAGTCATGCTTCTCTAATTCACGGGCTTGATCACCTGAAGTTTGCGAGCGAAGCAAATCCTCTGAATCAATATAAAAAGTTTCCTGCATGTCACGTGCTGGATGATCCTTTGGTAAGTTCATCATTTCAAAACAGTAGTGATCAGTTTCAATTTCAGGACCCTGTGCTACCTTGAAACCCATGCCAATAAAGTACTTTTCTAAGTCATCCAAAATAATATTGATTGGGTGCTTAGTGCCAATGTGCTCCTCACGTCCAGGAAGCGTCACGTCAATTGCTTCCTTTTCCAGTTGTTCCTTGACCAATTTTTCAACAATTTCATTTTTGGCATCATCTAATTTTTGATTAAACAGATCACGCACTTTGTTGACCTTTTGACCAATCTCACGTCTTTTTTCAGGTTCAACATCTTTCATTGAATGCAAAATTTCAGTTAATTCACTTTTACGACCTACTAACTTAACGCGTACATCGTTTAGCTTTTCTTCGGTTTTTGCTTTATCAATTTCTGATAATCCTTGGTCGCGAAGTTCTTGTAGCTTCTCAAACAAATCCATAATTTTTCCTTTCAAACAAAAAAGCTCCGTCCCTCATATCAAGGGACGAAGCTTCGCGGTACCACCCTGGTTTAGACTCACAAAGAGAGTCTACACTCAAGTCTTCGATAACGGTGAATACCGGAATTGATTAAATCCTACTAGTAAGATGAAATTCACAGCTCTATTTAGACTTTTCTTTCAGCTAATAAAAAAGTCTCTCTGCAATAAACGATTACTGCTACTAGTCTTACTCCATGTAATTAACTATTAGAATAATTCTTTTTGTTAAAACATGCAAGCAATTATTAAAAATTAGACCCACTTGTCGGCCCAATCATGTATTTTGTCTAAAGCTGGCTTTAAATCTGCACCCTTTCTCGTTAAACCATAAGAAATAATTTTAGTATCACTATCAACTGATCGCTTAACAATCCCTTCTTTTTCTAGTTCTTTTAAACGTTCAACCAAAACACGATCAGAACAGGCTCTGACACAACGTGTTAAGTCTTTAAAGCGCATGTAATTTCCGGCACAGAGGGAACTAATTATTAAGCCATTCCACTTTTTACCAATTATTTGAAATGCATTTATATAGTGCTGGCACATCTCGTTGTCTGTGCCAATATAGTCAGTACCTTCCTTGGTTTTACTACTTGAAGCCATCCTACTTTCCTCCTACAGCAAAGCAATGTCATGAATTTATTATAAAAAAAACACTTACTAGAAACAAGTACCAGACCTAGGCAAAATAATAAATCATAATTCCAGCCGCAACTGCAGCATTAAGTGATTCTGCTTGACCTTTAATCGGAATATAGAGCTTTTCATCACAAATGTCAGCCACTTCTTCACTTACCCCGTGTGCTTCATTCCCAATTACCAAGCCCAATTGAGCAACATGCTCAAATTCTGGTAATTGCTTCGCATTTTTGTCTAATAAGCTGGCATAGACAGGAATAGAATTTAACTTCAATTCATTAATTACTTCGGATAGTGGTTTAACTATTAAATTAAGGTGAAACTGGCTACCCTGCATTGCACGCTGTGTTTTAGGATTATATAGGTCAACACTTTCAGGTGACAAAATAACACCATCAAAGCCAGCAGCGTCAGCAGTTCTGATAATTGTACCCACATTGCCAGGATCAGAAAGATTATCAAGCAATACCCACTTACCAAAGTTAAATGAATAGTTCTTCGGTTGAGTCATCTTAAGAACCATAAAAATACTTTGTGAATTTTTAGTGCTAGTTAAATTTCGTGTAATTGCTGTATTTATCAAAAAAACGTTTTTGGCGCTTAAATCTACATTTAATTCCTCTTCTGCGCGTTCCAAAGCATCTTCTGTTCCTAGTAAATAAACGTAACTTAGCTTTGCTTTAAGTGCCTCTTCTATTAAGTGAAAACCTTCTATCATGTAAGTACCGGTTTGCTCACGATACTTTTTTTGCTTTAGTTTAGCTAAACTTTTAATAAGTTGATTATTTACCGAAGTAATTTGTTCCATTTATTTGTCCTCTTTTTATTTAGATTTAGTACCTGACAATTGTAATATTCGATGAAGAAAATGGTAAAATCAAGATGATATGCTTTTAGAAAGGAAAATCATTATGGGCTTATTTAATCATCACAACCACAATAGTGATAAAACGACTGACTCACCAGTTGAAACGTGGCAGTTGACTGCCTCTGGTATTGTCCAAGGTGTTGGCTTTCGCTGGAGTGTTATGAACCTTGCCAAGCAGATGAATATTGCTGGTAACGTATGTAATAATAGCGACAGCACAGTCACCATTACTTTACAGACTAACCTTGATTGCGTCAATCAATTTATCAAGGAACTGCCTCGTAATGTTTCACCTTCTGCACGTATTTCTACAATAAAAAAAGAAAAACTGACAGATGTAGCCAAACTCCATGGTTTTCATGTATTATATTAAGTATTGACTTTTTAAAAAACTAACTTGGTGAATTTAATGAAAAAATTTCGTAAATATATTGGATTAATTGCTCTTTGTTTTGTGGTCATGCTAACTGTTACAGCATGTGCTCAAAATGGTAATGCTGCTACTAAGCCTCCTACAGGCTTTTTCTATGGCAGTATTTATCGCTTTATTGGGAAACCACTTCAAAATATCATGTTGTCATTTTCGCACATGATTGGTGGAGCAAATGGCGCAGGTTGGGCAATCATTTTAATGACGTTAGTTGTTAGAATAGTTCTTCTACCTTTAATGCTAAACCAACAAAAGAAATCAACTACACAACAGGAAAAAATGACGCGAGTTCAGCCTCAAATGCTGTTAATCCAGGACGCAATGAAGCGGAAAGATTTAACTCAAGACCAACAAATGACTTTGGCAGGCTGGCAAAGAGAACTTTATTCGCAAAACAACATTTCTTTAACAGGCGGTATGGGTTGCTTGCCTTTGATTATTCAATTCCCAATCATGATTGGAATTTATCAAGCCGTAATGTATTCCAAACCACTGGCAAACTCGTTTTTCTTTGGTATCTCACTTAGTGAACGATCCATTTCGGTTACCATCATTGCAACACTGTTTGCTTTCATCCAAGGATACCTATCAATTATCGGTGTCCCTAAAGAGCAAAAGAAACAAATGCAATCAATGATGTTGATGAACCCAATCATGACTTTGTTTATTTCTCTATCCGTTTCTGGTTCAGTAGCTTTATACTGGGCTGCCGGAAACTTTTTCTCGGTCATTCAACAGTTGATCGTTACTTTTATCATCATGCCAAAAGTTAAGAAGGACGTTGATGAACACCTTAAGAACGAACCAATTAAGGCGATTGTAACGAAAGAGAAAATTGATGAATTACTAAATCAAAAAACTTCAGGTTCAGCTGTCTCTGAAAAAGAAAAGGAATTGCACGAAAACTTGCGCAACCGTAATAAAGGTAAACAACAAAAGCATCATAAATAATGATGACTCAAGATTTTTACTAAATAATATAGAATTCCTAAAAGGCTAATTCCAGTACATAGAATTAGCCTTTTTACTTACCTAAATTTAGCTAAAACAAAAACAGCAAAAGCTTTCCTTTTGCTGTTTCAGATATTCTTCTATTATTCTGCTTCTTTTTTACTTTGAGCGCGTTCACGCAAAACTTGTGCCTGCTTCTTTGTGAGGGCTGGGAACTCAATAATAAACTGACTCCCCTGACCTTCGACTGATTCAACACTAATTTTACCATGATAACTGTTAACCAGTTTTTGTGCAATCGACAGACCTAAACCATTACCACCTTTTTCACGTGTTCTAGCTTTATCAACACGGTAAAAACGGTTGAAAATTTTGCTTTGATCTTCTTTAGAGATACCTTCACCAAAGTCTTGTACGATAATATGTACGTCATTTTGGGCCAAACCGGCAGAAATATTAATTTCTTTTCGCGTAGTTGAATACTTTATTCCATTATCAACCAAAATGACAAGCAACTGTTCCAAGTGTCCCTGGTAAATCTGAATTTCAGTATCCTGTGGTAAATCATCCATTTCCAAGCCAATTGAAAAGTCTTGATGGACCATGGCCATATCACCAGCGACACGCTTCAAAACATCTGCAACGTTTGTTACGGCATTTGGATACTGCACATTGATTTGTTCCGCACGGGTTAAGTCGAGCATTTCTTGAATTAGATGCTGCATTCTCTTAGCTTCTTGTAATGAAGCGTTGATTGACTCCTCCAGAATTTCTGGATCATCTTTGCCCCACCGTTCTAACAAGTTCAAATGCCCTTCAATTACCGCAACTGGTGTACGCAACTCGTGTGAAACGTCACCAACGAATTCTTTTTGTTGGTCAATGTAGCGCTGCATTCGATCAAGCATTTGATTCAGAGAAACTGCAAGTTCTTGCAGCTCATCATTTCGGTGAAAGCTTCTTATTCGAGCAGTGCTATTTGGATCTGCATTAACTTCACGGGCAACCTTAGACATTTCTTTGATTGGCCGAACAACGCCGCGCACAATCATGTACGAAATCAAAATAAAGACCACAATTGCAATAGCGGAAATCCGTACCATCCATTTAAGTAGATCGTGCATCAATTCATTGTAGTAAGACATCTTGTTGGCAACAACAATATAGCCTGTGAGTTTACCACTATGTGCTGCTCTAACTTTCTGATAGGTAATAATTTGTCGCCGATGGCCCTTAACATAGACGCTCTCCATCGAATAATCACCCTTAATATGCTTAAACTTAGGGATTGGTCCACCGTTATCAAAAACGTCTTCTTTTTCCAAGTTATAAACAACGACACTCAAATCAGGATTCGTTAGTGATGAAAGGAGGTCATCATTAAATGCACTTCCAGGATGGTCATCATTAGTAATAGGCGGATTGCCTTCTAAAACATTTCTGGTTGATGGAGTTAGAGCAGGAACTACATTGGAAATCTGTAATTCATGTGGGATTCTATTTAAGCTCTCATTTAGCTTAACAACCATTTCAGTCGAAGTTTTTTTCTGCTGCACCAACGATTGCTGTCCAACAACAGAGTAAATAACAACTGAAAATACAATAAAAGAGACCATGATCGTTAAAGCAACGATACTGACCCAGCGTACAATTAACGATGAGTGCTTGGTCTCTTTTTTACCTTTGACTTTACTTCTTTTCATCATCTTCATCTCTTACCATATATCCGGTACCACGAACAGTCTTGATATATGATTGTTGACCTGGGATGTCAATCTTATTACGCAAGTAACGAACATAAACTTCAACAACATTAGTTTCAATGTTTGAACCTGGTCCCCAAATCTTAGAAAGTAGTTGATCACGGCTAACCACGTTGTTCTTGTTCTTAATTAAAGTCATCAAGAGATTGTATTCACGTTTGGTTAAGTCAACTGCTTTACCATCCCCGCGACGAACAATTCTATTTGCAGTTTCAATTGTTAAGTCCTTAAACTTAACTACCTTCTTTTCAACCGTATCATCTGACGCATCTTTTTCAATCTTGACACGACGTAAAACGGCACGTAGACGAGCTAACAATTCTTCAATGGCAAAAGGTTTAACAATGTAATCATCTGCGCCATGATCTAGACCAGAAACACGATCAATTACAGAATCACGTGCAGTCATCATAATTATCGGTGTACTCTTAACTTGACGAACACGACGAGCAATTTCAAGACCATTTAAGTCAGGCAACATTAGGTCAAGTAAAATAGCATCAAAATCTTCTTTCAAAGCCAAATCCAATGCTTTACGGCCGTTGCTCTCAACAACAGTATCATATTTTTCATGTTTTAATTCTAGCTCCACAAAACGAGCTAAGTTCTTTTCATCTTCAACAATTAAAATTTTTGCCATTTTTATCATCCTTTATATTAACTATCAAATGCTAAATCAAGTTAAAACCTTTTAATTAAGATAAGCATACTTTAAAAGTGGTTTTAAAACAAGATTAAAAAACTGAGTTAAGATTAACTCAAAGTTTTTGCATTACTTATTTTTATTTTTGCTTATTATTTTTATCATGTTCATCCTGTTCAAGCAAGGATTTAAGCTTGGCAAATGCGGGATTAACTTGATTTTTCTTTCCTTGGTCATAATCACTTTTTGAAATAACAGACCAGCCATTGCCTTGAGGATAGATATCTTCTTTTTCTTCTTCAGGTGTCAAAATTGTGATTGGAATATTAAGAATAATATTATCTTCGACTGCAGTCTGCAAATCGATTAAATCATCTTCAACCTTAACGATTGGAATTTCACTTTCATCAATCTTTTCCTTCGGTACTTCTTCATCAGTATAGTTTTCCGTAAACCGAAAGTCCTGTTGATAATCGACAGGTTCTAAACTTCGACTCGACGGAACAACCAAGGAAGCCTTAACATGAAAATCGCCAGTTACATACGGTTCATTGTAAAAAAGTGAACCAGTTAATTGCACCTTTTTTACTTGATCAACCAAGTTTTTGCTCCGGTCAAAAAATTCTGGCCTCATTTGAACTTCCTGATCAATCTTCGTCAAAACTTCATTACTATTTTTGATTTGTGAAAAGTTAATTGATAGCATTCTAAACCTCCAACGGACGACGGCCAAAATTTTGATCCTTCTGCATTATTTGTTCAAATAAACGATCAACGCGAACCTGTAAACCTAATGAGCCATGCTTAGCATTGTTCTGATCAACCTTTGAAATAATATTGGCAGAAGTATCTTTTCTAATTTGCTTCAAATAATTGCGCCCAAGCTTACTATAGCCAAGTAGTAACAACGACTCATGGTTAAAGCTTTCAATCATATCGTCTTGACTTACATTCAGTAAAGTATACAAGCATAATCTTCTCAAACGCGCATAGGTATACCGTTTCGATTTGATTCTACGTAAAAACTCAGTAAAGTCATGAGCCAAGTGAATCTCTTGTTTCATTTTATATTCAAGGCCTTCACTCATTTGATATATTTGACGTAGTTCTTCTACACTAGTAGATTCAAGTCGATACTTTAAAAATGGGAACAATATATTCCAGTTTGGATACTCGCTTTGGGCATCAAGCATTTGAACTTCTTTTTTGGGCATCCATTGCTCTAATTCCGAATCTATTTTGTTATGCAAAATAATATTGCGAATTGCACTCGCACTTTGAACTACACCATTATTTTGTAACAAATCATCATGCCCAGCACCAATTCGATTAACTGGATGCAGTGCTAAAGGTGTACCTAAGTTGTGATTTGCAACAGCATAGGCCAACGCTAAAATTGCATTAGGCTCATTAACTTCATGCCCAACTTCACGTGCAACCATTTGATTATACTGTGTTGAATATGTCTGACTGTAATCATTAAAGTCCATATGACTTTGTGGAATTTCTGCAATTTTGCTTCCTAAATAAGCAAAATTTTGGGTTGCATCTTCAACGCCAAAAACTAAGTCAGTAACACCAACTTTAACTAATTGGTCGATGCTTCCAAGCGAAAAGAGGTCTGCTGGTTGAACCGCAGTTGAAAATGGTAGTTCAAATACTAAATCCGCACCACTTTCAAGCGCAGCCCTAGCGCGCGCCCACTTATCCATAATTGCCATTTCGCCCCTTTGAACATAGTTACCTGACATAACAATCACGATTGGATCTTTGTCTCCTGCCAGATAGCGAGCCTGATTCATCAAAAACTCGTGTCCACTATGAAAGGGATTGTATTCAGCAATGATCCCAACAACACTCATTAGCAGCTAATCTTCCTCTAACTCTAATTTTTTACCATCTGCCCATAGTTTTTCAACATTATAAAAGTCTCGGGCTTCTTCAGTAAAGACATTGACGACTACATCACCTAAATCTAAAAGGAGCCAATTTGATTCGCTACTTCCTTCAACTCGATAATCATAGAAGTCAGCCTTATGTGCTTCATCAATAATTGCATTAGCAATTGCGTGCAACTGTCTATTAGAACCTGCACTGGTAACAACGTAATAATCAGCTAAAATACTGTATCCTTGCATATCATATGCAGCAGTATCCTCACCATGGCGGTCACTGATTGCTTTTAATGTAAAAGCTAAGATTTCTTTACTAGTCAATTTTTCTCCTTATTGCTTTTTGACACTCCACACATTGTATGCTTCTAAAGTGCGTGGATAAATTTTACTTCTGTTATGGACTAAATATTCAAGTGTATGTGCAAGTTGATAGCCTACACCTTCATCTAAGTTGGCATAGGTGACATCACGTGCTTGTTCAACACCCGCAAAATCTCGTCCAGGCTCAATATAATCAGCCATATAAACAATCTTATCTAAGGTGGTCATTTCTGTATCAGCAGTTGTATGACGTCGAACAGCGGTTAATATTTCCGCATCAGTAATTTTTAAATCACGTTCAATAAAGTAAGTACCAACTATTCCATGCCAGATTGCAGGACCCCAATTAAGCAAATCCTGATCAAATCCCTGGTTTTTAATTACTTGTCGAAATTCTTCTACTGGCACTTGCTTGGCATAATCGTGAATAAAGCCAGCAAGTGCGGCTTTATCCTCATCATAACCATTTAGTTTAGCAAGCTTACGAGCCGTCTCACTCACTCCTACACAGTGGGTAAAACGCTTTTGATCCATATTGCTTCTTTCTTTAGCAACTATTTCAGCGCTAGATAGCGGTGAGTACGTTTCATTAAAAAATAAATCACTCATGATATAGTTCCTTTTTTTGTATATAGTTTCTCACTGTGTCAGGTACAAGATACCTGATTGAACCACCCATTGCAATAGTTTGGCGTATTGAGGTCGAACTGACATCTAAGCTTGGCACATCGACCCAGATCATTGGCAATTCTGCTTTAGTGGGATAGCCCGCGCGTTTAATTCCAACCAAGGTTGCCATTTGCGCAATTTTAGTCGGTTCTTTCCATTCGTTGAAATTATTTACCTGATCACTGCCCATAATCAAGTAATAATGATTTTCAGGTTGAGTTTCATGTAGATATCGCAATGTATCGACTGTATATGAAACTCCACCTCGATAGAGTTCAAATAACTTCACCTGAAAATGAGGATTGTCCTGAGTTGCTAATTCTAACATATTAGCACGATCTTGCGGTGAAACAGTTGGAGAATCCTTCAAAGGCGGAATATTAGTTGGAATAAACCAAACTTCATCGAGGTGAAGCTTATTATATACCTGTTCACCTACTATTAAATGAGCCGAATGTACTGGATTAAATGTTCCACCTAAAATTCCAATTTGTTTACTCTTCTTAGGCTCTATTTTTTCTTCTTTAATTTCAACTGACGGAATTTTTCCTAAATCCTTAGCAATAGCGATCATTTTTGCCTCTAAATTAGTGCACGTCTAATACCTAAACCAATTTTATCAGGAGTATAAATCTTAACCAAACAATCTGCCGGCACAGTTACAAAGCCTATACCACCAAATAACAAGTCACTTTTACTTGAAGTATGAAATTCTTGCCCTTTTAGTTCGGGAAGATCAGTTTCTTTTTCTGGTGGATTCAGCAATTCACCAACATGCTTTTCATAAAAAGCATCAGCATTCTCAGTCTTGGTGCGATGAATGTATAATCCACGCGCCGCATATACTGTAAAGCTAGCCGGATCACCCTTGATAAAGTCTATTCTCCCAAGTCCTCCCAAGAATAATGTATTACCTGGCTTTAATTGGTATGTCATAGGTTTCAATGGTTTTTGTGGTGAAATAACTGCTAATTCACTAGCATTTAACCGCGTTGCCAACTGATTTTCAGTCATAATACCTGGAGTGTCAACTAAAAAGTGTCCATTTTCCAACGGAATTTCAATTTTATCTAATGTAGTTCCAGGGAAACGAGAAGTTGTAATTAGATTCTTAATGTCACCCATTTGGTCAATAATTGCATTTAACAAAGTTGATTTTCCAACATTAGTCATACCAACAAAGTATACATCTTCTGTTCTAGAAGCTTTATCTAAATACGAAATTAAAGTTTCTAAGTTCTTTTGTTTTTTGGCACTAACCAAAAAGATTTTCTTTGGAAATAGGCCAACTCGATTAGCCTCTTGACGCATCCAATCTTTAATTTTGCTTTGGCGAGAATTTAGCGGGAATAAATCAAATTTATTTCCTACTAAAATGAAGTCATTATCACCGATAAAACGTTTAAGAGAAGATAATAATGAATTAGTAAAATCAAATAAATCAACAACGTTAACAATTAACGCCTTTTTTTCTGCCAATGAATTTAGCAGTGCTAAAAAGTCATCGTTATCTGCATTAACAGGCATAATTTCATTATAATGACGCAAGCGGAAACAGCGTTGGCAATATGTATCGTTGTCTTCGTCTTGGTTTTCGATAGCTTTCTTCAAACGTTGAGCTGGTAAAAAACCTGCTTCTTCTGGATCAGTTGATTGTAGCTTTGCTCCACAACCGATACAAATTAACTCATCATCCATTTTCTAATGTCTCCTTAAAGGTAACTTTATGCGAAATTGCTAAAAAGAAAAAAATTATTTTTTCTAAGAAGCGATTAATGCGAGTATTCCATTTATCTGTTTCAACCAATGGTTTCACCAAAACTGACTCTACACCGGCCAAATTTCCAGCCTGAATATCAGTAATCAACTGGTCGCCAACCATCATTACCTGATCTTTTGCCAAACCAAGTTGTTCTCTTTTTTTAGTTATCGCAAAAGGAAGTGGCTTTCTTGACTTCGCAACGAAGTCAATTTGATATGGGTTTAGAACCTTACCGATTCTTTCTGCATTATTATTGGAAATTACAACCAATTTGATGCCAGCTTTGGCCAAACGTTGATTGAGCTCATCCATTTTTTTGGCAGTCTCAAATTCATTCCATGCAAGTAATGTATTATCTAAATCTGAAAAAACTGCTTTGACATTCATTTGTTGAAGCACATCAGTATCTAAATGATAAATCGTATCAATTGTATAACGTGGCCTGAATAACATTCAACTTCCCCTTTATTTAAGTTTTCACTCATCTAATATATCAAAAAAATTCAGTAAAGTGATAATTTTTGACATAAAAAAATGGCGCCAATGCGCCATTTTTAAATTAATTTAAAGCCTTCTTAGCTGTTTCAGCTAATTGTGCAAAGGTCTTTGAATCGTTATAAGCAATATCAGCTAACATCTTACGGTTAATGTCAACACCAGCTACTTTCAAGCCGTGCATTAACTTAGAATATGAAATATCATTCTGTCTTGCAGCTGCATTGATTCTGGCAATCCATAATTTTCTAAAGTCGCTCTTGCGTCTTCTACGGTCACGGAATGCATATCTGTAAGATACAAATAATTGTGTACTTGCAGCCTTAAATTGCATATGCTTTGCGCCACGGTAACCCTTGGCAAGCTTCATAACCTTCTTACGACGTTTACGTGTAACAGTTCCACCCTTAACTCTTGGCATCTAAAATTCCTCCTAAATATCGTCTCTTACAATTAATTAACGCATTTGAGAGAGCATCTGTTTGATGCGCTTCAAGTCGCTGCGTGAAACTAATGCAGCCTTTCTCAAATGACGACGTTGCTTCTTTGTTTTACCGTGGAAACGGTGTCCAGTAAAAGCGTGATGACGTTTTAATTGACCAGAACCTGTTCTCTTGAAACGCTTTGCAGAAGCGCGGTGGGTTTTCATTTTAGGCATTTTCTAATTCCTCCAAATTAACTAATTTACTTTTTATCACTCTTGGGAGCAAGCATTAAGAACATTGAGCGACCTTCCATTTTCGGTTTACTTACTACAGTAGCAATATCCGAAGTGGCTTCAGCCATCTTTTCCAATACTTCGCGACCTAATTCCTTATGAGTAATAGCTCGACCCCTGAACCTAATTGAAACACGAACTTTTGCTCCCTCTTTAGTGAGGAATTTTTGAGCGTGCTTTAATTTAGTGTTAAAATCATTGCCTTCAATTGTTGGGCTCAAACGGATTTCTTTGACACTGATGGTCTTAGATTTCTTACGAGATTCCTTAACCTTCTTTTGTTGTTCAAAGCGGTATTTACCGTAATCCATAATGCGGGCAACTGGTGGCTTGGCATTAGGCGAAATTAGAACTAAATCTAAACTTGCAGCACTGGCTTGGCGTAAAGCCTCAGTCTTTGTTACAACACCAACTTGTTCACCATCTTCATTAATTAAACGAACTTCACGAGCACGTATTTGATCGTTTAATATCAAATTCTTTGGTATAATTCTTCACCTCCGTGTTAATTTGAGGACAAGAAAAAGGCGGGTAAAACGTACCCGCCTTTAATCAACAGAAAATATCGATTAGCCCAGAGGTCAACTTAACATAGGCGAGAAGCGGGAGCTTCTTCTTGTTCTCAACTAATGTGATTATACGCGTTAGTATTCAATTAGTCAATATAATCTGTTTAAAAATGTTCTTAGTCCTGAGGAAAGACCTTTTATCAAAAAATCAAAATTGTTAACTAGCCATGTGCTTATGCAAATAGCTTCCTGCCATTGAAAGTGTAAAACAAATAATAAAATACAGCAAGGTTAATGCTGCAAACATTGGAACAATGTAATTAGCATTTTGACCATAGATGACCTGAGCATGTTGCATTAATTCTGGAACAACGATAATTGTGGCAAGAGAGGTATCCTTGATTAGAGATACAAATTGTCCAATAATCGTTGGGATCATATGGCGGTATGCCTGTGGCAGTATGATGTGCCACAATGCTTGAACAAAACTCATCCCCGTCGATCTTGCTCCTTCCATTTGACCCTCTGAAACTGACTGTATACCAGATCTAACAATTTCGGCTAGCATGCTAGATTCAAAAATTGTCATTGCAATGATTGCCGAAGTGATTGCACTAGGTCGATAGCCAATTTTAGGCATTCCAAAATAAGTAAAGAAAATAATTAACAATAAAGGAAGGTTACGAACCAAATCAATTACAAAGCCAACAGCGGCTGAAATAAATTTGATTTTTGAATACCGTATTATCCCTAATACTGAGCCCAAAATAAAACTTAAAACAATCGATACTAATGAAATATATAATGTAACAGCCAAACCTTTAAGCAAGAAGCCAAAGTTTAGCCAAGATAATGCGTCTATCCATGTTTGCATATCAGTCGCCTCCCTACGCTAATTTCTTTTCAAGATACCGCATGTAGTAACTTAACGGCATCGTGATGATTAAATATAGGACTCCAATAATGAAGTAACTATTCATTGTGTCAAAAGTTACGGATGCAATTGCATTGGCTTGATACATTAAATCAAAGCCAGCTACAAAGGCTAAAATTGAGGAATCTTTAATAAGGTTAACGAACTGATTACCTAATGGTGGAATGACAATCTTCATTGCTTGCGGCAAGATGATGTACTGCATTGCCTGTTTGTAAGTCATGCCAGTAGATCTGGCACCTTCCATTTGACCACCAGATACTGATTGAATACCGGAACGAATTATTTCAGCAATAAAAGCTGAAGTATAGAGAAACAATCCGATTGTACCTGCTGTGAAACCATTTAATTGGATAATATACTTTGGAACTATCAGGTAGAAAAACATCACAATAATCAACAGAGGAATATTACGAAAAATTTCTACATAACCACGTCCAATTTTGTTAGCAACTTTATGAGGAATTACTTCTAACAAAGCAATTAAGATACCGAAAATCAAACTGAAAACTAAGGTTAAAAAACTAGCTAAAAGTGTCCAGCCAAAACCTACAAAAAGTTCGTTACTAAAGTGATTTAATATGTTGATCATTTGTAATACATCTCCTTATAGTTGAAACCAGGAACTTGTCCAAACCACTTTTTAATTAAGCGATTATATTCGCCGCTGCGTTGGATTTTATCAACTGCGCGATTAATTGCGCGGTGGAAAGGTTCCTGATTTTTGTTAACCGCAATACCATAAGGTTCTTTCGTAAAAGTGCCACCTCTTACTTCTAAACTACCCGCACTTTGAGCGGCCAGTCCATACAAAATACCATTATCACTAGTTAGGGCGTCACCTTGATGTGACTTAAGGGCAGAAACAGCTTGACCGTAATCTTGCATTGCAACAACTTTAGCTTTAGGAGCAACTTTTTTAATTACTTCGACAGAGTTGTCACCTACAATTCCTATCACAGTTTTACCATTTAGGTCACGAACACTTTTAACATTAGAGTCCTTATTAACCAGCAATGATTTACCAGCCCTAAAATATGGCTTAGAAAAACTAATGATTTTGGCTCTCTCAGGCGTAATCGTTAAAGTTGCAATTACTGCATCAACATTACCATTTTTCAAAAGTGGGATTCTTGATTGTGATGTTGCTAAAGTAAATCTTGCTTGGCCCTTTGGCCCCAAAATCTCTCTAGTAATGGCTTTAGCCATATCGATATCAAAACCCTTTTCCTGGTCATCACGAATATCAATTAGACTGAAAAGTTTTTTGTCACCTTCAACGGCCCAAGTAATTGTGTTAGACGAACGAACATTTTTTAAAGCGGATTGATCTGTTACGCTTTTTCCGCAACCAGTGAGCATTAATGCACTAAATAATAGAGCAATTGGCCAGATAATTTTCTTCATCATGCCATCCCCCTTAGTGCGAAATAATTTTACTCAAAAATTGTTGTGCACGCACTGTCTTAGGTTGCTTAAAGAAGGCTATACTTTCGTCATCTTCAACAAGATGTCCTTGATCCATAAAAATCACGCGATTAGCCACTTCTTTAGCAAAGCCCATTTCATGCGTAACAATCAATGATGTCATTTCGCTTGCAGAGGTTACCTTTTTTATAACTTGCAAAACGTCATCAATCATTTCAGGATCAAGTGCAGAAGTTGGCTCGTCAAACAACAATAACTTAGGTTTCATTGCCAAGGATCTAGCAATCGCAACACGCTGCTTCTGTCCACCAGAAATCTGTGCAGGCATGTTTTGGGCCTTATCTGCAAGACCTACCATGTCTAGCAACTCCATCGCCTGCTTTTTGTTTTCCTCTTCAGGCATATGACTAACTATTCTTGGTGCTAACATAATGTTTTCTAGTACATTTTTGTTTGCATAAAGATTGAAATGCTGGAAAACCATGCCGACATCTTGACGTAAACGATTGGAATCCGTTTTAGGATTGGATAAATCTTGGTTATTAACAATCAGCTTTCCACCTTGAATCGATTCTAATCGATTTACTGTCCGAATTAGCGTACTCTTACCTGACCCCGAAGGACCAATTAAAACGACCGTTTCACCTTTGTCTATTTCTAAATTAATATCGTGTAAGGCGTGAAATTTACCATAATATTTTTGCACGTCGTGGAATTCTATCATTGACATATAAATGCTCCTTTGTGTTCGATCAACAAAAACACATCATACTTTTCTTATCAATTGATTTAAAAAATCAAAAGTGCATCCCCGTCAACACTACGTTTGTTACCCGACTTGCAAAGTTCCAGTATATTAAAAAATTAAATGTTTATGTTGTCACCCTATAATCTTTGATTTATCGATAAATACTTTTTCAATTT
Source organism: Lactobacillus sp. ESL0263 (assembly GCF_003692845.1). Taxonomy (NCBI): domain Bacteria; kingdom Bacillati; phylum Bacillota; class Bacilli; order Lactobacillales; family Lactobacillaceae; genus Lactobacillus; species Lactobacillus sp. ESL0263. The sequence continues at coordinate 771,750 of NZ_REHL01000004.1, forward strand.
CTAACTACCTATTTTTTTCTTGAGTATGACTTAACATCTTGATCAATTTCTGCAATAAATTCGTCAAAACTCTTTACAATTTCTTCTTCAGTTCCGTAACGACGAACGTTAACGCTGTTAGAAGACATTTCTTCATCACCTAAAACTAAGGTATATGGAATCTTTTGGGTTTGAGACTCGCGAATCTTGTAACCCAATTTTTCATTTCTTAAATCTGCTTCAGCTCTAAAGCCGCGCTTGTTAAGTTTATCGCGTACCTTTTTCGCATATTCAGAGTGTGCATCAAGGTTAACTGGAATTACTTCTACTTGTACTGGTGCTAACCAAGTTGGGAACGCACCCTTGTAAATTTCAATTAAGTAAGCAATGAAACGTTCCATTGTTCCAACAATTCCGCGGTGAATCATAACTGGACGGTGCTCTTCACCATCTTGGCCAACGTATGACAAGTTGAAGCGTTCTGGCAACATGAAGTCAAGTTGAATGGTTGACATGGTTTCATCCGCACCTAAAGCAGTCTTGGTTTGAATATCAAGTTTAGGACCGTAAAAGGCTGCTTCACCTTCGGCTTCAACATATTCAAGTCCCATGTCATCCATTGCTTTCTTAAGCATTGATTGACTTCTTTCCCACATTTCATCATTTGCAAAGTACTTTTCAGTGTTCTTTGGATCACGATATGAAAGTCTAAAGTAGTAATCAGTAATATCGAAGTCCTTATATACTTCCATGATTAGTCTCAGAATCTTAGTAAATTCTTCTTGAACTTGCTCAAGTGCAACGAAAGTGTGACCATCATTCAAAGTCATTTCACGAACACGTTGCAATCCAGATAAGGCACCTGATTTTTCATACCGGTGCATCATACCTAATTCAGCGATTCTGATTGGTAATTCACGGTAAGATCGAATATGGTGCTTGTAAATTTGAATATGTGAAGGACAGTTCATTGGCCGTAATTCAAGCATTTCACCATCACCCATATCCATTGGTGGGAACATATCATCACGATAGTGTGCCCAGTGTCCAGAAGTCTTATATGCATCAACATTCATCAAAACCGGGGTATATACGTGTTGATAGCCATCGGCAACTTCTTTATCAATAATGTAGCGTTCAACAACACGGCGAATAGTTGCACCCTTTGGCATCCAGTATGGTAAGCCAGCACCAACTTTAGGATCAACGAAGAATAAGTCAAGATCACGTCCGATTGTCCGGTGATCACGTTCTTTAATATCTTCACGGCGTTTAATATCTGCATCCAAGTCTGCTTTCTTAAAGAATGCTGTACCTGAGATTCTTTGCAGCATTGGATTGGATGACTTGCCCTTCCAATATGCACCAGCAACAGATAAAAGCTTAAATTGTTTAATCTTGCCAGTGTTTGGTAAAAGTGCGGCAAAGCCAAAGTCAACAAAGTCACCTAACTTGTATGCCTTAACTTCATCGCCTGCTTCTTGACTCAATAACTCAAGCTTGAATGGATCATCTTTAAAGATTTCTTCCAATTCAGCCTTAGGCATAACAACACTTTCAATTTTTTCGCCTGCTTTAACTGCTTTCTTAACAGCATTTTCAAGTTCAGGTAACTCATTGACTTTAATTTGATTTTCCTTATCGGTGTCAACAAAAAAGCCGTCTTCGCCTGCAGCATGTTCACCAAAACGTAATTCTGGATATGCTTTTTTAGCAACTGCTTCAAAAACAAATGCTACTGTATCACGTAAGACATTCAAGCCTTCTTCATCTTTATCAGTAATAATTGCTACATTAGCATCACGATCGAGTTGATAATCAACCGGTTGTAATTGTCCGTCTACTTTACCAGCAAGTGCTGCTTTTCCTAGTGATGTTGAAATACCATGTGCCAAATCACTAATTGTAATTGCTTGATCAAAATCACGTTTTGATCCATCTGGCAAAATAACTGAAAAACTCATCTATACCTCCGAAAATATAAAAAAACGCCCCAGTGCATCACTGCACTGGGACGTTATTAGCGTGGTTCCACCCAAATTTCAAGTCAGATATACGAATCTAACTTCTCAAATTAAGTTGATAATGGAACTCACCCATTTTAATTACTTTTTAAGTTTGAATGAGTGGGGTACATCTACATTGAACCACTTCCAGAATAATGTGATTCTCTCTGACTTGAGCTGCATCATGTTCATTCAATTAAGATAATTATACATATCTACCATTTTTTTGCAAGAACTTTTTTAATAAAAATCACAAAAAGCACTTTTTAGTTAAGTGCTTTTTGGTTTAACCTTTTTTTAATTTAGCGTCGTCTATTAGGACCAGAAACAACGACCTCTTTAGCCAAAGTCCGTACTCTTTCCATTAGTCTTGCAGCTTTAACTGGATCTATTGCATTTTTAGTCTCCTTAAAATGTTCTTCCAAATCGTCCATTGAGAAATTGGAAGAAAAGAAAGTCGGCAATTGATTGTCCATCCTGGATTGCAGGATTACTGCTAAAACTTCATCACGAGACCACTGACTGAGATTTTCAGCACCAATATCATCCAAAATTAGTACATCACAATTTGAAATTCGCTGTACCTCTTCCGGCAGGCTATTATCATTAAAATGACTTGAAAGACCAGCAATGAAATTAGGCACATGCATGAAAACAACACGCTTATTCATCATTGCAAGTGAATTTGCCAAGCCAGCAAGAATGAAAGTTTTACCTACTCCAAAACTACCTGATAAAAATAGACCTTTTTGATGAATATTCTTAGAGTAGGCACTCAAGAATTGACCAATATCAGCCATTGCTTGCTTTCTTTCAGGCGTTATCTCAACTTGACTGAGTTTAACATCATGCAAACTGGTTGGCAGATCAATTAAACGCAGATTCTTTCTGGCACTAACTTCCCGATCATGTTCAATCTTACTGTCTTCAGGAACATAAGTAATATCAATCGCATTAGTATTTAGAATCAATTTCGGTTTAAAGCCCTGTGTGACTGGATCCTTTTTATTTTGTTGAAACAAATAAAATTCAAAAAGAGCAGACATGCTCTTATCAATCATTTCATCCGTTATTTTGTCCTGATGAGCGCTAATGAACTGACTGACAGCCGGTTCAGCTAAAACTTGTTGCCTAATCTGAGCTGGGTCAATTTTTTTAGCTGCTGGATGATTCTTTGCAGAAATAAATTTATTAATCGGTTCCATAGATTCACCTACTTCATGCCATTTTGGTCTTCAAAGTTCTTGAAAAAGTTCTTTAAATCTGCCGAAGAAACGTCTGATTTAACTGTAGCTTTTTTCTTGCTCCAGTCCGTTGCCTTTTCAACCCTTTTTGCCTGAGTATAACGAGGATATTTTCCTTTATTTTGCTCACGTTTATTCATATAGTCAAGTGCTTGCTCACCTGTCTTCACACCGTGTTGCAACCAATCATGCAGGATTTTATTCGCTAAACGATAGGAAATATTCGGTGCGCTTTTTAGACAAGCGTAGGTCAAAAGATTCAGCAATTCAGCTGGTATCCCTTTTTCATTATATAAACTGTCAAGGACATGATATTCGCTAGCATCAACATAATCATGACGTTCAGTTTTTAGATAATATAAAAACTGAGCTGGAGATTTACTCTTCACAAGTTGTAAAAGTTTTTGTTCTTGTTCACTAAAATGCGCATTTGAAGGACTAGTTTCTTCAGTACGCGTAACTCTTTTAAGTTGATCACGTGTTGTTTGAGCATGAATACTGTTTGCGATTGTCTTTTTAATTAAGGACATATCAAGCTGATAGTCTCCGTGTAAGCATGACAAAGCCTCATCAACAAATTCTTGTTCGGACAAACCATAGGTGCGCATAACGGCCCGAATTGCTTCCCGGTTACGATCAATTTCTGTCTCTGGAATTTGATAAATCTCAAACTGCTGCTTCATAAAATCCCAGTCTATCTTGTCATCTTGTTTGATACTTGCCTGAACAGGTTTAGGAATCTGGTTTTCTTGAGCAGCCTGTTTCACTTCAATTGAAGGTTCAATTGCTTCTTGATCGGGTAAACGAAAGACGTCCATGAATGAGGCAGAAACATCAGTTGCGGTCGCTAAGCCATTAGGTTGGTTTAAGTTCTGACTACCTTCTTGGGCAAAAACATGACTCAATTTTTGAAATGCGCTAACACCAATTTTTTCCTTAAGCAAACTGGCTAAAAGAGGTGTGGCAAAAAATTCATTACTACTTGGAACCTTTGCTAGCTGAAAAACTAGTACCTTACCCATAATTTCATTTTCAATCATGCGTGTTTGAATCAAACCAGTACCTTCAAGCTTATGCAGCGCAGTAAAAAGACTTTTAAGGTTGCAATCAAGCTGTTCTTGTAACGCGTATAAGCCAGTTGAATCAGATAGCATTGCACCAGAATTATAGTCTTCATTCAGACTAAGGTACATGGAAAGAGCAAGAGAGCCAACTAAAGGCTGATAAAGCTTTACTAAAATGCGAAGATCAGCTGGATATAGGTCAATATGATTAGCAATAAAAAAAGGTTGTTTGGGATTATCTGTCTCAAACATTTCTAATTTCCTTTCTCTCTTTTAGCAATCATATCCTCCATTGTCTTCATGAAACTCGACATATCTTTAAATTCACGGTAAATCGACGCAAAACGAATATAAGCAACATCATCTAGTTCAGCTAATTCATCCATTACCAACTGACCAATTTTTTTCGAAGATATTTCACTTACACCTTGCTGTCTAACCTTGTTTTCAACGTGATCAACTAGTTCTTCAAATTGTGCACTGGTAATTGGACGCTTTTGCCCAGCTGCCATTACACCATGCAGAATCTTTTTACGATTAAACGGCTCTCTAGTATTATCATTCTTAATTACTAATAATGGCGTTGTTTCAATTCGTTCAAAAGTAGTAAAGCGAAAGCCACAGTTTTCACATTCTCTTCTGCGTCTAATTGCACGATTTTCATCACTTGGACGCGAATCGATTACACGTGAGGCATTTTGCCGACAATTAGGACATTCCATCTTAGTCCTCCTCTTTTAGTTCACATAGCAGGTTTGCTAATTTAGTTTCTAGCTCTTTTATTGTACCAGTATTTGTGATGACATAATCTGCTAATTTTTCCTTTTGCGATAGTGGCATCTGTGTTTTTATTCTATTTAAAGCCTCAGTTTTATTTAAGCGATCACGTGTCATTAATCGCTGCAATTGCAACTCCTCTGGAACCGCAATTAACAAGGTTTTATCACAATAATCTTTTACTTTAGTTTCAAATAGTAAAGGTGCATCTACAATAACTACTGGTTTCTTTAAAAGTTTATTTTGCGTAATTTTATCTTCAATTTCGCTAAAAATCAATGGATGTGTTATCTGGTTAAGCACATTTAACTTACTTTGATCATTAAAAACAATTTGTCCTAACTTTTTGCGATTAAGTGTACGATCAGAATTTAAAATATCTTGGCCAAAATAACTAATCACTTTTTTATAACCTAGCTGATCGATATTTAAAATGTCATGTGCAATCACATCGCTGTCAATAACAGATAAATTGCGCTTAAGGAAAAAGGCATCTGCCGTGCTTTTCCCACTTGCAATTCCACCTGTTAAGCCAAGTACTAAAGTCATTTATAAATTACCTGACAGTGGGGGCAAAAAGTAGTCCCTCTGCCCGAAACTTTTATTTTTTCTAGTGGTGTGTCACAACGAACACATGGCTCTCCCTTATGACCATAAACTTTGAGCATTTCCTGAAAACCACCGGTTTTCCCATTAGCATCAAGGTATGTATGAACCGTAGTTCCTCGTTCTTCAATCGCCAATTCAATTAGAGAATTAATGTTATCGTGAAGCTGCTTGATTTTAGTTTTGGGCAGAGCATTGGCCATACTCAAAGGATGAATTTTGGTTTCCCATAAAACTTCATCAACATAGATATTACCTAGTCCGGCAACCACTGACTGATCAAGAAGCGTATTCTTAATACTTTTTTTCTTGCGCGCAAGTCCCCTAGTAAAAGCTGCAACTGTAAAAGCTGGTGAATTAGGTTCTGGGCCCAGTTTACTGATACCAGTTACTTCTTTTTCCGTTCCAGTTTTAACTAACTGCATTCTACCGAATTTACGAACATCGTTATATCTCAAAGCTGAGCCATCGGTAAAAACAAACTGAACATGATCATGCTTATCTTTTTTCGTATTTTCTTTAACTAAGCGATACTTGCCTTCCATGCGCAAATGAGAAACTACCGTCAAGTTCCCACTCAACCTAATCAACAAGTACTTCGCATAGCGATCAATCGTTTCTATTTTCTTATTAACTAATTGCTGTTCAAATTCTTGCGGATCACTGGCAATAATTTTGGGGTACCACAACGTAACTTTTTTTATTGTTTTTCCTTTAATCAGTGGTAATAAGGTACGACGTACCGTTTCAACCTCTGGCATTTCTGGCATTACTCATACTCCTTATTTGGCATCAAACCAGTTGTGACCATAACCTGAATCAGCAACTAAAGGAATATCTAATCTAACTGCTGATTGCATTACTTCAGGTACAATCTTCTTAATTGTTTCAAGTTCATCTTTTGGAACATCAAAAATTAATTCGTCGTGAACCTGGACAACCATCTTAGTCTTCAAGTGCATTTCATCTAACTTTTGCTGCATATTAATCATTGCGATTTTAATAATGTCTGCGGCAGATCCTTGAATCGGTGAGTTGATTGCAGTTCTTTCTGCAAAAGAACGGACATTGAAATTCTTCGCATGAATGTCAGGAAGGTACCGACGTCTATGCATAATAGTTTCTGCATAACCTTTTTCACGCGCAACTTTCACTGCTTTATCCATATAGTCTTTAATTTGTGGATATTGTTCAAAGTAGTTATCAATAAATTCTTTTGCCTGCTTACGACTAATATTTAAGTTTTTAGACAAACCATAATCTGAAATACCATAAACAATACCGAAGTTAACTGCCTTTGCACGACGACGCATTAATGGTGTTACTTCATCGGTTGACTTTAAGTGGAAAATTCTCATTGCAGTATGAGCGTGAATATCATAACCCGTTCTAAATGCTTCTTGCATCTGCTCATCACCAGAAACCTGAGCCAAAACCCGCAATTCAATTTGTGAATAGTCACAGGAGAAAATATAACCATCTGGTTGACTAGGAACGAACGCTTTTCTAATCTGCTTTCCTTCATCTGTTCTAGTTGGAATATTTTGTAAGTTAGGATCAACTGAAGAAAGACGTCCTGTTGCAGTCAAAGTTTGCAAATAACGTGTATGTACACGTCCGTCTTTTTGAATGACATCAAGCAAACCATTAACATAAGTTGACTGGATTTTTGCAATTTGACGATAAGAAAGAATCTTTTCAATAATTGGATTCTCATCCTTCAGTTGATTTAAAACATCAACTGAAGTTGAATAGCCAGTTTTGGTCTTTTTGATTGGTTTAAGGCCCATTTTTTCAAACAGGATATGACCAAGCTGTTTTGGCGAATTAATATTGAACTCTTCGCCAGCTTCTTCATAAATTTCCTTCTCCATTTTGGACAATTCGCCGGCAAACTCATCTTGCAATTGGGTTAATGTATCAGGTAATACCTTGATACCATTAATTTCCATCTTTGCCAAAACGCGCGCAACGGGAATCTCGATGCTAGCAAAAAGATCATCCTGTTCATGCTCCTTAAGTTTAGCAAGTAAGGTTTCCTTCAAGCTTTCGATTGCTTCAGCCTTGGTTGCAAGGTGATTAAACAAAACCTTATCATCTTCAGGAATTTGTTCACTTTTCCCTTTGCCGTAGACGTCCAAATCACTTCTAACAGAGTTATTACCATACATCCGGCAAACTTCAGCCATATCATCCGAATTATTTTCATTGTTAATTAAGTATGAGGCAAGAAGCATATCATAATCGATTCCATGTGCATGAATTCCAAGTCGGTTAAGTCCAACTGTCGTACGTTTTAAATCAAAAACATCCTTTTTGATTTTTTCATTTTCTAACAGATGTTGCAAATTTTTCTCTTTTAATAGGTCAACATCGCGACTGACATAAATTTGACCAGCAATTTTAAATGCAAAACCAACGAAATCAGCTAAATGATAATTAGGTCCGAGCATTCCTAAGTAAAAGACAATGGTGTCGCCTTCTTTAGCGTCAACTTTTGCCAAATTATCCTTTGTTAATTCCGTATATTCCATCAAAGCTTTTTCATTTTCATCATTTTGATTTTCTGAATCTGCAGCGCTAGGATCAAGTTCACTTAAAAACTTTCTGAAATTCATTTTTTCATAAAAACGTCGTAATTTCGGGTAGTCGACATCCTTACGCTTAATATCATCAATTCCAATCGTAACTGGAGTTTGACAATCAATAGTAGCAAGTTTTTTACCCAAAAGAGCCTTGTCTTTATCGTTTAGCAGGTTTTCTTTTAATTTTGACTGCTTCATTTCGTCGATATGATCATAAAGATTTTCAACTGAACCATATTCTTGGACCAATTGCGAAGCTTTTTTGGGACCTACCTTGGTTACTCCAGGATAATTATCGGAATTGTCGCCCATCAATGCTTTCATATCGATAAATTCAGTTGGTGTAACACCATTAACTTCTTTCATGTGTTCCGGTGTGTAAGCCTCTAAGTTCATCACACCTGACTTAGTCACCATGACCGTAGTCTTTTCAGTAGCTAATTGGGTTAAATCTTTATCACCAGTCACAATTGTTACATCGAAACCATTTTCTTCACCGATTCTAGAAAAAGTACCGATGATATCATCCGCTTCATAGTTTTCCAGCTCGTAGGTCGATATACCTAAGTCATGCAGCAATTCTTGAATATACGGTAATTGCTCGGACAATTCACCTGGAGTTTTCTGACGTCCACCCTTATAATCTGCGTACATGTTATTTCTAAAAGTAGTTTTGCCCGCATCAAAAGCAACTAAAACATGGTCAGGCTTAACATCGTTAAGTAAGACATCAAGCATGTTTTTAAATGTATAAATGGCATTAGTATGTAATCCCTCAGGATTTCTGAAGTTCTCAAGCTGACGGTATAATGCATAAAAAGCGCGAAAGGCAACAGAATTACCATCAATTAAAAGTAGTTTTTGGTTAGCCATTAGATCTCCTCACAGTTAAACTAGTCTAGTATTCATTAATTATTTTACCAGTTTTTCCTTTTTTCTGGCACAATACTGATTTATCTTGCAATTTACTTAACTTATTAATTTTGAACAACAAAAAAGACTGAAGTTTCAGTCTTTTTTGTTGTTCTTTATTTAGTTCATTGTACTAATCCATATAATATATGGTGTGGTAGCGCCTAAAATAGCATCACTTTCTGCTTGTGACTTATTAGAATGAAATAAATCATTTTGGGTCTTAACTAGGATTGCTTTTGCAGCTTTTACTTCTGCAATTGTTGCCTTATCAGAGCTTAGTGTCGTTTTAGCTAACTTCAGTGCAGCATTAAAGCGGTTTTCAAGATTACTCAAAGACGAACTTTGGTATGGCGTAATGTTTTCTTGATCTACTAAATCTTGTAATTCCTGTTTGTCTTCTTTGACTGCTATCTTAGCATCTTTTTGAGCCTGCTCGGGTGTGTTAGTTGGTTTTAAAACCGGACCTGATTCATATTCAGTTGTATCTGCCTTAACATAAACTAAACCAGCAAAATCTTGTGCGTGATAATTAGCTGATGAATAAAAACGAGGCTCGTTCCAGGAATCCTTTAACAAGTAAAATAGTTCTGCCTTATTGTCATTAGAATTCCACAAATAAGTTGCACTTTCAACTGGGTAAACATCATAGGCAGCAAAAGTTGAGTTAGGATCAGTTGTAGGACGAGCTGAACCATCCACATTATAAGTTCCGGCTTTTTGGGTAAATATAATGTAGCTTGCTTGCGTATAAGTTTGCAACTGTTGCTTAGGTTTAGCCCTTATTTTGGTTTCTGGAATAAAGGCAGTCTTAGTTCCGCGAACACGATATTCAATCGAAAGACCTGATTGGCCTGACATACCAGTCACACGGTCAACTTGATAGATTTTACCATTTTTTAAGTTAATACTGTCTTTACCGACACCGATTTTGTATGATTCGTTCTTTTTTAAATTGGCAATTTTAACAGTTGCTTGATCAGTATATAAGGGATGACCAGCAATTCGATAAACATTGTTTGCTTTAACATATCCACCGGAGCTAAGTTTGTAATAGCATTGGCTCTTAATCATCTTATATGGTAACCAAGATTGCTTTTCACGATTTTCATTTAACAAATAGAACTTTTTAGTGTTAGGTTCAACTTCTTTAATAGAGCCAGAAAAGTTTATACTCGTGCCCTTTTTCAAATATGCATTATTTTTTTGCCCATGATAATTTTTAATCCTTTTACCCTTTTGATTAAAAATATAGGCATTATGCGCTAATTCAAGACTTTTATTGTTTGTTGCTGCTTTAACAGTTGCAGCGTTAAAACTTGCTAACTGGCTTACAAGCCCAAGCGTTATCATTCCAGCTACTGCGCCTTTAAGCATCTTTTTTTGTAAATTCATAATTACCTCAAACTACTTTTTTTAAAATTTTAATCTCTATTTTAGCTGAAAAATAAAATTAATAAAGAAAAAACCAAACTAAAATTTTTAGTTTGGTTCATAAATTAACTACAGAATTTCTAATACTTAATAAAAACTATTAAATCAACACCTAATATGGCTTCGTATCGGTTACATAATCTAGAAGACTAAGTTCGTCAGGCGACTTCAATTCTTTTTCTTGCTGTCCTTTTAGGACAAAGGTTGCTTGTTTGACTTCCATTACAGTTGCAGTATCTGAAGCAACAAGCTTTTTGGCAGTTGCTAACGCTGCATCATAACCGTCATGTTTAAATTCCTTGTAAGATTCTGAATTCTAAACTACATTTTCTTGATCAATTAGTTTCTGCAAGTCTGATTTTTCAGTGCTTGTTGCTAGCTGGGTATCAGCTTTAGCCTGCTCAGGCGTATTAACTGGTGTCAAGAATGGCCCACCGATATATTTACAGTCATCTGCTTTAAGATAGCTCAAATTATCTTTAGAATTGTCCACGTAAACAATATCACCCATACCTGAATCACCTAGCAAATGATAAAACAACTCAGCCTTATTTTCTTTTGGTAACCAAATATAAAGTAATTCATCTACTGGTAGTTTATCACCTTTACCAAAAGGTCTATAGGCTTCAAATGGTGGCTGTTGGTTTTCTCTAACTTCACCTTTATTGTTAAAAGTATTGATACTGTCATTAACTAAAACATAGGTATAACCACTAAAAGTCAGTAATTTCTGTCTTGGTGGAGTTACTACAACTGATTTTGCTAAAAAGCCAGTCTTTGTGCCACTAATCCGGTAAGAAGGAACTGTAGATGGATCCTCCTGCTTTAACGTGGTACGATCTACTTTAATTTTTTGATTATTCTTAATCATCATATTGTCTTTTCCACGACCAACAGGAAAAGAATTAGGAGTTTTTACCTTAACGGTTGCTTCAGCAGTATAAAGCGGTTTTTGATTAATCTGGCCAACATTGGCCGCATTAATATAACCACCAGAACCTATATTGTAATAATAGCTTTTGCCAATCTTAGTATATGGTAACCATGTTTGGTGATAATTATCATCATCTAAAAGAAAGTACTGCTTAGTATTGGGCTCGATTGATTCAAGCTTATCAGCAAACTTTACAGTTGCTCCTTTATACAAATGAGTCTTATATCTACTGCCCTGAAATCTCTTGAGTCGTTTACCATTTTTATTATAAACATAAGCGCCATGCACTAATTTCATTGTATTCGTAGTTGTCGTTGCTGCAAGCACTTCATTTGTCTGACTTACTGTTGCAAAAGATCCTAACGCCAGAACGCTTGCTACGGCACCTATGGCACCTAATACAACTCTTTTCTTTAACTTCATAATATCACCTCATTATCAATTATAGTCCTAAATACTATTTGTGACTTTAATAATTAAAAAATGGCCATTACCTAATAAGTAACGGCCATTTTTTAATTAAATCAATTTTTCCAAAGCGTCTTCATACTTTTGAATATCACCTGCACCCATAAAGACAATCACACTGTCTTTATTTTGAGCTAGGTCAGCAATGTTGTCGAGGTTGATTACTTCGGATCCAGGAATCTTAGCTACTAGATCCTCACTCGAGATGTCGCCACTTGCTTCTCTGGCAGAAGCATAAATTGGGGTAACGTATGCTTTATCAACACCACTTAAAATTTCTTCAAATTCATGTGCATACTTTTTAGTTCGCGAAAAAGTATGCGGTTGGAAGACAACTACAAGTCTCTTATCAGGAAACTTCTGTCTAGCTGCTTGAATCGTTGCCCGCATTTCAGTTGGATGGTGAGCATAATCATCGATAATATTAATATCGCCAAAATCCTTTTCGGAAAAGCGGCGTTTAGCACCTTGATACGTAAGAAGCCCTTGCTTGATATCTTCCAAAGGTATCTTCTCTGTGTGAGCAACAGCAATAACAGCTGTTGCATTCAAGATATTATGATCGCCAAACAAATGAATTGTGAATTCACCAATCATTTGACCGTGATCCAAAACACTGAAGGTGGAGCCTTCTGTTGTTCGCTTGACGTCTACTGCTTGAAAATCATCATTAGCTTCAAACCCGTAAGTATATTTAGGGACTGCTGCTTTGAGTTCTCGTAAACGTTCATTGCCACCCCAAACAAATAAACCTTTTTTTGTCTGATCTGCAGCAGTTTGAAAGGCGGAAGTATAATCTGCTTGATCCTTAAAGTAGTCAGGATGATCAAAATCAATATTTGTCATAATCTGATAGTCAGGATGGTAGGCCAAAAAGTGACGGCGATATTCGTCAGCTTCGTAGACAAAAAAGCGTGAATTCTTGATTCCTTTTCCTTCACCATCTCCAATTAGATATGAAGTTGGCGCTGCTTCACTCATTACGCGAGCAAGAATTCCGGTTGTTGAGGTCTTACCATGAGTTCCTGCCACACCAATACTTGTATGCATCGCAACAACTTCTTCAACCGTATCAGGGTAGCTTTGCCAGCTAATCCCCTTGTCCTCACAAGCCTTAACTTCAACATTATCGTTTTTGAACGCATTCCCTTTAACAATTACTTGACCTTCAGTTTTGATATTGTCAGCACTAAAAGGAGCAATTTTAATCCCAGCTTTTGAGAGTGGTTCCTGCGTGAATGTATATTTTTCAATATCACTACCGCTCACTTCATAACCTAGATCATTAAGTAATAATGCTAGGGCAGCCATTCCTGTCCCCTTAATTCCAATAAACCAAATTTGCTTGTTCTTGTCTAACATATCTTAGCTCCAAAATCTATTTTTCATCGTTTATTATTTTACCATTGTTGCAGTAAAAAGAGCAGAATTCAAATAAACAGTTAATTATAAAAATAAATTTCAAATTACCGTTGTACGTTTTTAACCATAAAAAAACTTCACGCTAACCGTGAAGTTTATGTTTATTTATAGGCTGATTTTACCGCTAGCTAATAATTCATCACATTTAGCAGCATCAAATTCGTCTCCAACTTGAAAATCATCTGGTAAAACCATGATGCCCCGTTTTTCTGGAGCATGTTCAAGGCCTAATTCGCGTGCTGAACAAATCATTCCGTATGAATCAACATGACGTAATTCACCAGGCCAAATCATTTGTCCGTTAGGCATTAAAGTTCCTGGTAAGGCAACAACTACCTTTTGTCCTTGAGCAATATTAGGAGCACCACAAACAATTTGATGTTCTTCGCCATTACCAACTTCAACTGTAGTGACATGTAAATGATCAGAATCAGGGTGCTTATCACAAGTCTTAACATAGCCGTAAACCAATGTTGGTTTACCATATGCAAGTTTCTCAGCAAAACCAGCATCTGCTAATGCTTTATTCAATGCACTTAAATCTGCATCGGATAATTTAACTTGACCGTCTGGTAACTTATCATAGTCAATAACTTTATCAACGTTGAAAAAGTTGAAGCCAGTGACGTTACCTTTTTCATCAGTAATACGAGTAATATCACCTTTTTCTTCATACTCACTCTTACCTTGATCTTGACCTAAAATAACAATCAAAGTATTGGGATAGCTACGTTTATTAATACTAGTAATCATCAAAATTCAATCCTCTTTCACTTAGTCCAATGACCGCAAAAAGTCTTCAACTTGGTCTTTGGTTTTACGATCCTTATTAACTAGTCTACCAATTTCTTCGCCATCTTGGTAGACCACGAATGATGGTATTCCCATAATGTTTAACTCTTTAGCCACATCAATTGAACCATCACGGTCAATTTGGTAAAACTTACTTTCAGAAAAGTCTTGTTCAATTTCAGGTAAAAATGGATCTAAAAAGTGACAATCAGGGCACCAGTCAGCTGAAAATTCTAAAACTACTCGACCATTTTTAGTTATCTCTGATAGTTTTTCTTTGTTTAATTCTTTAATTTGTTCCATATCATTAAGCCTCACTCATCTAGATAAATATCTAATCTATTCTACTCCAAAATCTGCATGAAGAGCGTAAATTGGATTACCTTTAGCAGCAAATTTGTGCTCATACTCAGTTTCAATATTCTTTGCTACAATCTCCTCATTTTCATGATGAAGATCAACAGAGACAAAGTCAAAATGCATACCATAATTGTTCATGCTGGCGACTGAATATGAGAATAATCCTGAGTTATCAGTCTTAAACTCAATTTGACCTCCAGACTTCAAAATCTTTTTATATTTTTCTAAAAAGGTTTTATAAGTTAAACGCCTTTTTTCATGCTTTGTTTTAGGCCATGGATCGCTGAAGTTCAAGTATAGCGTATCAGCGCTATTTGCAGCGAAAAAGGCCGTAATGTCTGCTGCATCAGCACATAAAATTTGTAAGTTATCCAGCTTCTTTTCAAGTTTGGTTCGCAAAATCATTCCGGCAGCTGTCACTTGCAGTTCAAGTGCAACAAAATTCTTATCAGGATTTTGTTCAGCCAAAGTGGTAATAAAATGTCCTTTGCCTGACCCAACTTCAATTTCCAATGGTCTGGAACAGTCTGCAAAGCGCTGTGACCAATCAATCTGTTTTTCAGGATTTGGACGGTCTAATACACTTTCTGGATGCTCTTGCACCAATTTAACTGCCCATGGCTTATTCCGTAATCTCACTTTTAAATCTTCCTTTTCTTGATTTTGATTGGTAAGTACAACCACAAAATAATTATACTAAAAATTAATAGACCTAGGATTGCCTCAGCTAGCTGCAAATTAATTGGTAAGATAATTAGCCAAGACAAGCTAATAATAAGCCATTGCAGGCCTAGCGCTAATTTAAGTACTGCTACTAAATCTTGGCCCCTTTTTTCACGTTCAATCGGATAAATTCGATACATAACGTTATCATCAAATTCAGATACCAAAGGTAATAACTGGTAAACGGTCAGAAAAATAACTAAGCATGACAAACCAAACGCCCAAAGCCAGTTCTGAACTAGCCATGAGATTAAAATTGCAAATGCAGTCATTCTTACCAGTAAATTAAGGTATTCCGGGTTACGCAACAAAGAACGACGGTATAGGAATTTATTTGGTTCTTCTTTTGCCAAAGATTTTGGTAGCAAAAAGTCTAAATATTTACGCCGCTTTATACTGATTTTCTTTTCTTTTACATCAGTAAACATGCTAAAGGCACTATAAACACGATTTTTTCTACCTTGTTCTTGGTTAACCGCATATTGCCAATCAAATAAAGCAACATTTTTTTGCTTTTGTGCAAGCATAAAAAGCGCACCTAAAATCAAGATGACAGCTATATAGCTACAAATTGTCCAAGTGGCACTGCAAATTAAGCCAAGTAAAAGTAGCAAGTTGAGTAGTGGCAATGAAAGCTTATGACTCGAATATAAATTATATTCTTCTAATTTCAACTGAAGAACTTTTGCCAATAAAGCTACTACTGCAAGTACAACATATGCTACTGGAGATGTTTCAGCTTTAAGTGTCGCGAAGGGAAACAAGATTCCCGCAATAAGTACCAAAATAATTGTGGGTACAATCAAGCTATAATTTAGCATTGGTTTTAAATAGTCACGCATTTGCTTATCCTGCGGTAAGAGAAAATGCAAATCAGCTGGCTCAAGTAAAGTTACTAGTTTTCCAGAAATTAAGGGTAACCAAATAATTACTCCAACTAACGGGCGGTAAAACCATAATCCGGTAGGCATCTTTTTCATACTCTGGGCGTACCAAAACATTAAGGCGCCGAATAGAAAAATCAAAGCCAGAATAAAGAAATCATTAAAAACTAACACCAAGTACTTAAGCGACTGCTGTAAATTTTTGCGTAATCTTTTTTGAGCTAACTCACGCATGACGTTGCTCCTGATTTAAGATTTGGTAAATCTTGTCGAAAGAATCGCTATCGTTTAGACCATAATGCTGCCTAATCTCAGTCAGATTACCTACAACATCAATTACACCATTGTTTAATACCGCATAATTTGAAATTGCTTGCTCCGCATCAGCTAGGATATGAGTCGACATTAAAATCATTTTACCATCACTTATCGCTGCTTTAATCAATTCAATTAAATTAGCTACAGCAAGTGGGTCCAGACCAGTAAATGGTTCGTCAATCACTAAAAGTGGTGTGTCTGCTAGAAATGCAGTGACAATCATCACCTTTTGCTTCATCCCTTTGGAGAAATGAATTGGTAACCACTCTAGCTTGTCCTCCAACCTGAACATCGTTAACAGCTTGTTCGCTCTTTGCCAAGCCTTATCTTCATCCAGTTGATAACTTAAAATTGTTAAATCTAGATGCTCTTTTAAGGTCAGTTCAGGATATAAAACTGGTATCTCCGGAATATAAGCAATTTGTCGCTTAAATTCAGTTGGTTGTTTAGTTAATTCTATTCCATTTAAACTAATTTTCCCTTTTTGCGGACGTAACAATCCTAAAATATGTTTAATTGTAGTAGATTTTCCAGCACCATTAAGTCCAATAATGCCTAATGCTTCTCCTGGTTTGATTTCAATATTAATATCGTTAATGACTGGCACACCAGTGTAGCCACCAGTCAAATGCTCTATTTTTAGAACCATAATTCCTATCTTTCTTTTAGTGAATTTACTTATTTTATATGATAGCATGATATTAATGGAAACTAAATTTCAAAATCAAGAGGTTTAAAAATGGATGAATTAGATAAAGACTGTTTATTTTGCAAAATTATTCGTGGTGAAGTTCCTAGTTATACCGTTTTCGAAAATGATGACGTTAAAGCTTTTTTAGATTTATCACAGGTTAATCCAGGACATACCTTAATGGTGCCCAAAAAGCATCTCACAAACTTATTTGATTATACTGCCGAAGATGCAGAAAAATACTTAAAGTATATTCCGGCAATTGCCAATGCAATTAAGAAATTTGATCCTAAGATTACTGGAATGAACGTTACCACCAATAATGGTGAAAGTGCTAGTCAAGTTGTAATGCACTCTCATATTCACTTTATTCCCCGCTTTGAAGGCGATGGCTTAAAAGTTGCCACTCGGAATAATGAAGATAAATACACTCCTGACGACTATCAAAAGATTGCTGATCAGATTAAAGCACAATTTTAAGGAGAAAAAATGAAACATTTTAGCCTAGGACTTGCAGTAGGTGCAGGATTCGGGATGGTCCTCTCTCTTTTTGAAGATAAAAACGGCAATCGTTTAGCTAAACCAGTTCAAAAGCAATTTGGTGGTGTGAAAGATGATGCTACAAGTCTGACTAATGCCATCGCTGATTTAAAAACGGCTCAACAAGAATTAAAAGATGCAACGCCGATTGCAAAACAGGGACTGACTGAAGTAGAAAAAGAGATTGAGTATTACCAACTTAGTGTTTCTCGCATAGTTGATAGTTTACAGCAAGAACTTGATAAACTGGTTCAAAGTACTTCAAAGAACAAATAATTCTAAAAATTGTTAAAGAAAGTTTGTTTTTTGAATGAATTCTGTAAATTTAAAAACTTGTTCTGCGAGTTTATGTTATATTAATTGTCGGTGACTTATTTAATTAAGGATGTGGAGAAATATTTTATGAAAAAATATATTAAAAAATTAGCTACAGTAGCCGCTGTAGCTGGTATTGCACTATCAACCACTGCTTGTTCTAACGGTGGTAAAACAGTTGCTTCCTATAAAGGTGGCAAGATTACCCAAAATGATTACTACGATGAAATGAAGAAATCACAAGCGGGTCAAACTACTCTTGCAAACATGATTATTAACCATGTTTTAGAGCAACAATATGGTAGTAAAGTTTCTAAGAAACAAGTTGATAAGCAATTCAACAGCTACAAAAAGCAATATGGTTCTCAATTTAGTGCTGTTTTACAACAAAATGGTATGACAGTTTCAAGTTTCAAGCAAAACTTGAAGACTAATTTGCTTAGTGAAGCTGCATTGAAGGATGTTAAGAAGATTTCCAAGAGTCAAGAAGACAAGGCTTGGAAAGAATATCAACCTAAGGTTACTGTTCAACACATCTTGGTTTCTAAGAAATCACAAGCTGACACCATCATTAAGGAATTAAAGAATGGTAAGAGCTTCAAGAGCTTAGTTAAGAAGTACTCATTAGACACTGGTACTAAGACTGACGAAGGTAAGCTTCCTGCATTTGATTCAACTGATGCAACTTTAGATCCTGCATTTAAGAAAGCAGCATTTAAGCTTAAGACTGGTGAAACTACTAGTAGCCCAGTTAAATCTCAATCTGGTTACCACGTAATTAGAATGATCAAACACCCAGATAAGGGTACATTTGCTTCTCACAAGAAGGAAATTGATGATGAAATTTATCGTTCAATGTCCCAAGATCAGGAAACAATGCGTAGCGTTATTTCAACTGTTCTAAAGAAGGCTGACGTTTCAATTAAGGATAACGACTTGAAGAACGTTTTATCATCTTATGTTTCTACTTCAGATTCTAAGAAATAAAAAGCAATAAAAAAGAAGTTCATTTTCTCAATGAACTTCTTTTTTTTACTCTAATTTTTTAAACTTCGTCAACGCCTCATCATTCTTCGGCCGATAAAAGCGTCTTCCACCCTGGCTCATAATGTTATCTGTAAAATTACCAGGACGTGTATTTTGCAGCGCGTTCGTTATTGCATAAAGCGATGCATCTAAGTCATCAATTCTGTGTAATAACTCAGCTTCTAATAAAGCCGGCAATTTTGGTGAACCATATTCAAATTTACCGTGATGCGACAATACCATGTGGCGTAACAACAAAACGTCTTCTGATTCAAGATCAAAATTTAGTTCTCTTGCAGCAAGCATTATTTGCTCATCAATTAAAACTAAATGCCCAATCAAGTTGCCTTCCGTAGTATATTGGGTTGCCACTGGACCAGACAATTCCAAAACTTTACCCATATCATGTAAAATACAGCCAGCGTATAAGAGGGAACGGTCAACTTGCGAATAGTTATCGGCAATTGCTTTAGCATCTCTTAACATTGACAGTGTATGATATGCCAGACCGCCACGTACCGCATGGTGATTGCTCTTGCCTGCTGGATAATCAAAAAAGCGCTTGTCCCACTTTTTCAATAAATAGCGCACAATTCTATTCCAAGTTGGGTTTAGAATTTCAAACACATACTGATTAATTTCATCTTTCATTGAAGAAATTTCTTCTGGCGCCGATTTAACAAATTGATTTAGATCATAGCCTTCTTCAGGTCCTACCACACGCAAACCATAAATCTTAATTTGTGGCTGTCCCTGATATTCTTCGCGCTTACCGTCCAATTCAACGATTGTGCCACTACTATAGGTTGCAGCATCTTGATTAGTTGCATCCCAATAATTTCCACGAATTTCACCAGAAGCATCGCCAAAAGACAATGCCAAATATAATTTACCCTTCTGAGTATGTCTTAACTGGGAATTTTTAATTAAGACAATCGCCTCTAATTCTTCACCATCATTGTAGTCCAGTAAGTGTTTATACATTACTCGGTTCCTTTCGTAAAAGTTAGCGGCTTAAGCTGTAACTTTTCAACTAATCCAGCTTGTGCGGTAAAAATAAGTACTTGATTATTCTCGGATACCTGGCCTAACAACTGCTTAATTTGATTTACTCTTTGATCATCAAAGTTTACAAAAGAGTCGTCAATTAAAATTGGCAAGTTAATCTGATCTTTAATTTGTTCAACAAAAGCCAACTTGAGTGCAAAATAAAGCTGCTCAGATGTGCCGCGTGACAAATATTGTACTTTAATCTTTTTACCATCGAATCTAGTAACTGTTAATTTCTTATCAATATTAAGACTATTATACCGATTATTTGTTAATAGTCGCAAATATTCTTTTGCTGTCTTTAACATTTTAGGAAACCGCTCATTTGAGGCGAGGTCTAAAGCACGTGAAATCCACTTTGAAGCAGCTAAATTAGCTAGATACTCAATACTTAAGTTTCTAAATTCTGTTTCAGTATTAGCTAATTCTTGTTTGGCTGCGAAAACGGCATTTGAATTCGCCAAATTGGTCATTTTCACCTTTGTTTCGGCATCTTTGGTCTGCAATTCCTTTATTACTTCTTGCTTTTGGTCAATTTTAATTTGGACTGTTTCTAGCTTTTTGGCAAGTTGATCACTTTCTTGAAGCTGCTTAATCTTAGCTAGATTTTCACCAAGATTATCCTTCAAAAGAGAAAGCTTAGTTTTAAGTTCCGCTTGTCGAGTACTCTTAGCCTGCAGAACCTGGTATTCAGCCATATCTTGAACCTGTGCCTGAGCAAATGCCGTCTTTAACCGTAAATTCAGATCATGCAACTCAGCTTGAGTTTTTGCCAGCCGCTTTTGCAGATCAATTCTTTGATCTGCTATGTGCCGCGAGTTCGCTAACCGATTCTCAAGTTCATCTAATGAAGCTATAACGGCCTCAAAACTAGGTTCAATTGAGCGATCGAGTGTGGCACTGATTTTCATTGCAATTTTTGCAAGTTGCTCGTTAAGTTCGCGTTCATGCTGCAAATCATCCTGCTTTTTTTGCTCAAGCATTTGGTATTGACGCCATTCATTGACCAAACTATGAAGATCAAGCTGGTCAGGATTAAGACCATACTTATGTGAAAATGTAATTCTTTGTTCCTTAATCAGCTTCGCCTGTTTAGCCTGTTGGTTGAGCACACGCTTTTCTTGCTTTTGTTTGCCAATGCCCCAACAAGCTCCGACTAGGCCAATTAACATGACCAACCCACCGATTAGAGGTGATGATGCAACTAACAGAATTATGCCGATAACAATGATTAAGCCTGAACCAATCGCAGCGTATTTACCAACTGCATTTTCAGAACTAGAGGTATTGTCTTCAGAAGATGGCAATTTTTCAAAATCATTTTGTAATTGAATAATATCTGCCTGAGTTAAATTGGTGATTTGATGCAAGTCTGGATTTAAAGTGAGTAATTGCTCCTGCTGCTGACTAACTTGCTGAAAGTCCTGCTGGCAATCACGGTCTTCTGCGCGCCATTGCAATATTTCAGGCTTTTTTTGTACCAACAACTTCAAGGAATTCTGGTTTTCATCATTAGACGAAAAATTGGCAAGTTGCTGTTCTAGCTCACTTTGCTCTTTTTGAAGATTTTTAGCTTCTAAATCGAGTCTTTGCGCAGCTTGATATTTTTCTGGATCAAATTCAACTTGTTCCACTTCCTGCTCTAGTTCAATTAGCTTGCGGTAGTTAGGAACCTGGTTTTGCAGTTGACGTAATTGCTCTTGCTCACTCTGAAGTTTTTGAAGAGCTCGCTCCTGCTCTCTTAGTGCACTTGCTTGTGTTTTTTCTTGCTCACTCAAAGTACGATAATCATTAAACTCGTTTTCAGCTTCATCAACCTTGATTCGCTGATCCTTTAATTTGTTAAAAAGAACATTAAGCGGCGGGTTACTCCCCATCTTTTTGAAAATGTCGGAAGCTTTCTTAGCAAAGTCATCTCTTAAATCGATTAACTGGTCACTGTTTGAGGCTCCCAAATAATAAATTCGTTCCAACAGGTCAGTTTGTTGAATTTTCTCAACTTTAGCAAGCATGTCTTGATTAAAAATAAAACTATCCGCATAAAAGTCGCCATCAATATTTTTGATTTCTTCGAAAAAGACACTTTCTGGAACAACCTGTTCGTTTAGTTTAACCGTTAATGTGCCGCCTTTAAGACCTTTACCGCCAGCATATAAACGCTCAAGTTCAAAGTGGTCTCCCTGGTCGTTTTCAAAAAATAAGGAGCCCCCCATCGGACTGACCCGCGCTAAAGGTGTGTAATCTTCAAAAAAAGCTGAGCTCTGCTTCTTTAAATGGAAACCAAACATAATCTGCTTTATAAAGGCAACTACCGTACTTTTACCAGCTTCATTCGTACCATAGAAAACGTTGAGTTTAGGACTGGACAGGTCAAAGGTAACATTAGAAAACTGCCCAAAATTGACAATTTTAATTTTCTTTAACTTCATCGCTAATTCCTTTCAGCTTGCTATTCAGTTTAACCTCGGCCAGTTCCTTCACTTCCTGTAGAAAATCTGGAGTATTTTCCAGTTGATTTGAGAGCTCATCTTTTTTGGCCCAGTCTTTACTTAATTCAGTAAATTCATCTGTAGCAAAAAGTTCTTTTTCTGCTTGATTAAAAAAGGCAAGATCACTTTCAGCGATTTTTAGCTGACTATTCGCCGAAAGACGAACGTCTACTAATTGAGAATCATAATCTAATTGATTGGAAATCATGCGCCAAAAATCATTTTCCTGAATCAGCTCACGCTCTTTATCATTTAAATACTCCGCTCCGCTTATTTGCAGACAAAAATAAGTTGTTTCATTTGGATTTAATGAATCGATAATTAGATTCTGCAATTCGGTTTGTGAAACTTCAGAATTCAACTTAATTACTTGCTGCTGCCACACAATTGGACTTGTTTGAACAAACTGAATCGTTGTTTTCTTTGTCTGTTCATTAATTTCACCCAAGTAGCAACCTTTTTTATCTGTTTCGTTAATGTGGCGCCCTTGAATATTTCCAGAGTATACAATCCACGGATCTTTAGCTAAAACCTGTCTAAGGTGAATATGACCTAAAGCAAAATAGTCATAATTCAGGTCTTTTAAAGCAGTTAAGCTGAAAGGCGCATAAACATCCTGGGCACTTTGATTCGTCTTTTCTTGTGCATGCATTAGTCCAAAAGTGTAGTGCGCTGCTTTACTAGGAAATTGGCTCACCTTATCTTCTGTGATGTGATTATTTAAATAAGAAAAACCAGTTACATCATAAGTAAAGCCCGTCTTAGTCTGACAAGTAATGGACTCGATTTTCTCTTCGTTGCCAAGCAACTTGAAATACTGGCTTTCGGGAACGAGCAAATCAGCTTCTGCCATGTGATCATGATTACCAAAAATCATGACTACTTGAATTTGTGCCTTAGTTAGTCGTTCAATTTGCTCAGCGAAAAAAATCTGCGTACTTGGGTTAGGACGCGCACTATCGAATGTATCACCCGCAATCAATACTAGGTCAACGTCTTCTTTTAAAGCCAAGTCAACAATCTTGGTGAACGATTTATTGGGTGCCTGATGTATTTGTAAAGAGCTCTTAGATGGCAAAAAAGATAGCCCCAAAAAAGGACTATCTAGATGCGCATCCGCTAAGTGGATAAATTTCATTGGTCAAACTAATTTCTAAGACCTTTATACAGATCATTAATCGGCTGAGTAATTATCTTCTGTACTTCTTCAATCGTACCATATAGACCTTGCTCTGCTTGTAACAAATTCAAGATTTGTGGATCTTGTTGTACTTTTTCATTTAAGTTTTTATATTCATCTTGAAGCTCTTGCGATAAGTCTTCACCCTTGGATTGGGCAATTACAATCGCATTTTGTACCTTGTCCATTTCCTTGAAAAGTGCTGTACTTTCCGCGTTATTCTTAACGCCTTCAATTGCTTCTTTCAAAACACTAAATTCATCAATTTCTTGCAGCTCGGATGCTAATTGATTGGTCGTATCGAAAATATTCACCATTTTTAATCCTCCTAATCATCGGCCAAAAAGACCCTTCAGATTATTATACCATTCATTTAGCTTTTCTCCCGCAGATCCTATACCTTTTTGAATTTTATTGTTCAATCCATTGGTCCAGTCCGATCCAGTACCATTATTTTGGATAATTTGCTTAGGAGCTTGTTCGGTAAATTGGTTCTGGGCAGTATAAGGAAGTATTCCTTCCATCTCTGCCTTGTATAGTCTAGTGATTTCAGTTTCTGACACACCATGCATGAAATGTTGCTTATTAGTGCGATCGTAACCAACCCAAGTTGCAACAACTACGTCAGGCGTATAACCAACAATCCACTGATCCTTGGTTCCAAAGCCGTATGAATTTGGAACCTCAGTTGAACCTGTTTTTCCGGCAACTCGAAAACCAGCTGGTTGAGCTGATGCTCCTGTACCACTGGTAAACACGCCTAATAACATCGTTGTCATTTCATGTGCTGTACTTTCTGAAATAACTCGGTGTCTGCCAGTATCGTTATTTTCGGCAATTACGTTACCACTTGCATCAGTAATTTTTGTAATGAAATACGAATTATTCGGCAAGTTACCTTTATTGGCAAAAGCAGAATATGCTCGTGCCATCTGCAATGGTGATACACCGGTTGATAAACCGCCTAGTGCTAAAGCTAAGTTTTGGTCTTCTTTTGGTACTTTAATGCCAAAATTATTTGCAGATTGTACCCCTTTGGACACACCAATCCGGTCTAGTAACCAAACTGCCGGTACGTTTTTACTTTGAGCTAAAGCAACATACATTGGAATCTTATCTGAATAACCATTATCAACGTTATGCGGCTCATACCCATTTTTACCAAATCGCTGCAACTTGTTAGAAAGCTGAGAGTCATAATGATAGCCTTGCTGTAAAGCAGGTGCGTAACTCACAATCGGTTTGATTGAAGAGCCAGGCTGACGCTTCATTTGGGTAGCTCGATTATAGCCACGAAAGACATGCTTGCCACGTCCGCCTATGACTGCCCTGACTGCTCCAGTACTAGGATCCATTACCACACTAGCGCCTTGCGTCTTAGTTCCATCAGTTGAACCTTGAGGGAATAACCAGTCTTGGCTAAATTTTTCTTGGAGTTGTCCCTGATAATTTTGGTTCAGCGTCGTGTAGATACGAAGGCCCTTATTCATAACATCTTCTTCTTTTAAACCATAGCGTTTGATTGCCTCATCGACAACAGCATCAAAGAAGTACGGGTAACGGTAGCCATCCTGGTTGTGGTAAGTATCACGCAAAACCAAGCTTTGGCTTTTTGCAACCTTAGCTTGAGAAGAAGTCAACTTGTTGTTTGCAACCATTAAATCCAAAACTAAGTTCCGTCTTGATAAAGAATAATTCATATGGTCAATTGGGTTATAATTACTTGGATTACGTAAAATTCCTGCTAAGGTTGCACCTTCTCCGACCGTTAACTCATTTGCGTTTTTACCAAAGTACTTTCTACTAGCATCTTGGACTCCCCAAACCCCATTACCAAAATAGGCATTATTAAGATACATTGTTAAAATATCTTTTTTGGAGTATACATGAGTTATTTCAACCGCAAAAAATAGCTCCTCGATTTTTCGCGACAAAGTCTGCCTCTGCGTCAGTAAAGCGTTTTTGGCCAGCTGCTGCGTTAAGGTCGACCCACCACCTGCAATTTGACCATGGTGAATAACCAGTCCTAAAGCCGCACGTCCCATTCCTTTGATACTAAAGCCAGGATTTTTCCAGAAAGTACGGTCTTCAGTCGATATCACAGCATTTTTTACGTTTGGCGAAATTTTGTTATATTCTACGAAAGTTCCCTTTTGCGAATATAGTGCTCCTGCTTTTTGACCTTTATAATCATAAATAGCAGTCGTCGTAGACAATGAAGCCTTCAAATTTGAAATGTTTGATGTTTTAACTTTGACGGTATAATAAGTACAAACCAAAAGCGTCATGCTGAGCAAGATTAAGATAATCCAGCGCCCGATATAAAAGCGGTGATCAATGCGATACCATAAGGCCGCTAAGCCACTTTTCTTTGGTTCATTATTTTCCATTTTATCTGCTCCTTTAGAAACAACTAAAATTTTATCATATTAGCAAGGCTTCCCTTTATTTTCAAGAAGATTTAACAAATATTTATGAGCTATTACTTTACATTTAACATTCCAACAAATCATGAACCCTGTTCAGTAAACGACTTGTTACGTCAATTACTAATTCCACGCAAATGGCGTCATTTTTTGCGTACCGAACAAAAGATAATAATTAATGGTGCTTATCGGTATTTCAATCAAGCAGTCTATCCTAACGATAAAGTCGAACTTTGGTTAGACCACGTTGAAACAGCGCAAAATGAGTATGCTCCTAGTGGTAAAATGCCGGAAATAATCTACGAAGACCAAAATTTCATAATAATTAACAAACCAGCTGGTCAAAAAACTCATCCTAACTTGTTTGAAACTAACACTGCCCTAAATGATTGCGCCACCTATCTGGGCTTTTCTCCCTTTATTGTACATCGTTTAGATATGTTGACGAGTGGGCTGCTCCTCGTTGCCAAAAATCCAGCAGTTGTACCTATTCTAAACCGTGAATTAGTTACCAAGGCCTTTCACCGTGAATATTTAGCAGTTGTTAATCTAGAAAAAGCAATTGATGACAACGGAATAATTGACTTACCCATTGGACATGACCCGCTTGATCAACGTAAGCGCAAAGTTGTTACTGATGGACTGAGGGCAATCACACACTATCAAGTTTTGAAGCGCTACAACAACAGTACAGCTTTAGTTAAATTAACACTGGAGACTGGACGCACACACCAAATTCGCGTTCATCTTGCCGCAATTGGTTGTCCAATTATAGGTGATCCCCTCTATAACCGAAATGCTAAAAAAGACGAGTTTCTCCACTTAACCGCATATCAGATTTCTTTACAAGTACCTTTCACATTAGACGAACTGAGGGTCAAATTACCTGATGAAAAAGTGCCTTTACTTAAAGAAGCAAAAAACTAAATCATTTTTGATTTAGTTTTTTTTGTTTTCTATTAATTTTGATGTAAGAGTTACTGGCGATAAGCTGTTGCAGTTGCCTCATAACCCCAGAATTCAGGTAGTTTATAGCTAATTGTATATTCAAGTAGTTCACCAGAAACTAGTGGCAAATAAGTTTCTCGTTCCTGATAAATAAAAAGCTGCTTTGCTTCTTGTGTGAAATACTGCAATATTTCTTTATCGGAAACAGTTTTTGCCCAATTTTTTTGTTTAAATGGCAATTCAAAAGGATCAATTTTAGAGTCATCCCTAACCTTTTGGTAAACCGAATTAAACAATGACAAGTTATCCAATTCATCAGTATTTAAATAATTTGGATTTAGATAACTAATTGAATATTGACTTACTTTTTTACCAATATATCGTAAACGTCTTACTTCAAGATAATTGTTAATTTCATCGGAATGAAGTTTTTGCAGCACATCTTGATCATCGCCCATTCTTACTAAAAGTACTTTAACACTTTCAGTTTGCCCCTCAGCCAAGTTCAAATCCGTGAGCATTGCAACCTGCTTATGTGCTTCTTTTGCTACAAAAGTTCCACTTCCTTGAACTCGAGTTACCTTATTTTGTTGTTCTAAGGTATTTAGAACTTTTACTGCAGTCGTAGAGCTAACATGATAAATTCGACTGATTTCTGCTTCACTATAGAAACGATCACCAGGATTCAGCCATCCATTATCTAACTTTTCAACCAATTTTAAAACAATATCTTGATATTTTGACATCACTTTCACCGGCTTTATTTAAAGGAAACCTTGGCTATTCTTACACACCAATCTGTCCCATAAGTGTAACCACCTATGTCCACCGTAAGCGTTCCTCTATCAACATCTTGCATAAAAGGAAGTTCTTTTTGATCATCTAGCCAAGTTATTTTTTCTATCTGTTTGAATATACCACTAAATGAACGTAAATTGATACCTTCTCCGCCTAAAACTACATTATCATCGCCAACAATTTCTAAATCATGTAAAAACAAATATAGAGTATTTTTATCTATCAGAGCAATATCTTTATCGTTTCCGCTCGCCTTGATTTCAGAAGAAGGTCGTGAGGTATAGATACTTTGCCCCGCCATCTTTGTCCATTTACCGATTTGTTCCATAACGGCTTGATTCATTAACGGAATTTGTCCAGTTCCAGTTAAGCCAATGTTAAGTAAAATGTTAGCTCCAATGCCACGAGCATGAACAATATTTTCAATTAGCTCTTTTGTAGATTTGAAGTTTAAGTCATCTCTTGCGTAGCCCCAATGTTTATTCATTGTTACTGAGGCTTCCCCAGCAACATATTTATCTTGGAAACCGTGATTAACTTGATCTGGTGTTTTTCGCTCATATGTCACAACATCAATTTCAGGATTACTTATCTTTCCTCTGTTTTTTAAACCTGTATTGTTAACAATTATTGCGTTAGGCTGATATTTTCTGATTGTTCCATATAAACGATCTAATTTCCAATCAGCCTCTTTTTTATTCCAATCACCATCAAACCAAAATCCTCCAATTGAGCCATAATTCTTGCACAAAATTTCAACGGATTTTAATAGATAATCTAAATACTTATTGAAGTCAGTTTGGTACAGATCACTATGCCAATCATATGTCGCCATGTATAAAAAAGGCTGAACATTATATTTATGGCAGGCGTCAATAAATTCTCGAATCAAGTCTCTATGGGCAGGACTGTGCATTGCATCAAACTCAGATAGACTTTGGGTATCATACAAGAAAAAGCCTTCGTGGTGCTTAGTTGTTAAAACAATATACTTAGCACCCATTTTTTTAGCAGACAGAACAATTTGCTCGGCATCAAAATCTTTAGCAGAAAAATTGTTAATTAAGTGTTCATACTCTGCTTTATCTCGATGATGGATATATTCTGTCCACTCTCCGACTTCTAATTGCGAATATAAGCCCCAATGAATAAATAAGCCTAACCCCAAGTCTTCATATTGTTTGATTCTAGTCAAAGCTTCTACCATATTTATTCCTCCCATTCCATTTCAATATTTAACACATTAAGTTAAACACTAAGAAATATAAAAGTCCATAGCTTCATTCAATAAAATATTGTTATTAAGCTATTGCAATTGCTTTCATTTAGAATTAATATTTATCTTGTAACTAAGTTAACACATTAAGTTGAAGGAGAGTGATTTTTATATGTATATCTTAGCAAGTCATGGTGACTATGCAAAACAAACGCTTAAGAGCTGTGAAATGATTACAGGCGAATTAACTAATTTCGCCACAGTTTCTTTTAAAGATCCGATGGGCATTGATGATGTCGTCAAATGCTATGAAGATATTTATCAGAACAGGCAAGATTCTGCTGAGGAAGTCATAATTATTGCTGATATTCCAAATGGTACACCAGCAAACGCAGCAAGTACTTTTATTGCAGAACATCCTGACGTCAAACTATATTCCGGTCTTTCCCTGATGTTGACCTTATCACTAGCAACAGGAACTCCTGCTGAAGAGGCAATCAGTCAAACAATTGAATTAATGGAGTCAAACATCAAAAAGAAACCTAAAAAGCAGCCTGCAGCGCCAAATAAAGAAACTGCTCCTGTAAACACTGGTAACCCACTAGTCAACGTAAGAATTGATTCGCGCTTAATTCATGGTCAAGTTGCTACCATGTGGACTAGAAGTCTTAATACGACGAGAATCATGGTCGTTGACGATCAAATTGTTACCAGTAAGGTGCAAAAGGCAACCTTAAAAACGGCTGTTCCAGCTGGGATTCACTTAAGTATTCTTACAGCTAAGGGAGCTGCAGAACGAATCAATAGTGGACAATACAATGGTCAAAGAGTTCTTTTACTCGTTAAAAAGCCGCAAATCTTGGCACAGCTAGTATCTGCTGGTGTTAAGCTTCCGGCAGTAAATGTTGGTAACATGTCAATGTCTCAGGGGGCACGTCAAGTTGCTAAAAGTGTTGCCGTTACTGACGAGGACACTGCTACCTTTAATCAGATGGCAGAAAAAGGAATTGAATTTTATCATCAAATGGTTCCAAACGATAAACAAGAGCCATTTATTTCAATGTTAAATAAGAAGGAGAACTAAAATGGCAATCACATGGTGGCAAATTTTACTATTAACAGCACTTGCTTTTTGGATGATTATTGACCAGCTGACAGTTGCAATATTGTGTAATTATCCGCTTTTAATTGGCCTTGTAG
The DNA here is from genome assembly GCF_003692845.1 of Lactobacillus sp. ESL0263. Lineage (NCBI taxonomy): Bacteria > Bacillati > Bacillota > Bacilli > Lactobacillales > Lactobacillaceae > Lactobacillus > Lactobacillus sp. ESL0263. Next base: position 802,137 of record NZ_REHL01000004.1, read on the forward strand.
CTGGACTTATTATGGGTGATATAAAAACAGGTTTAGTTGTGGGCGCAACACTTCAATTAATGGTACTAGGTGTTGGTACTTATGGCGGCGCCAGCATGCCAGACTTCATGACTGGGGCTATCGTCGGCACTGCCTATGCAGTTATGAGTAACAAAGGGGTTAGCTTTGCAATTGGTTTAGCAGTTCCTGTCGGCCTTTTAATGGTTCAACTAGATGTTCTGGCTCGTTTCACTAATACCTTCTTTTTACATCGGGTAGATAAGATGATTGAAGAAGATAATGAAAAAGGCGTTGCCCATAACATTATTTACGGGATGTTTCCTTGGGGATTATCACGTGCACTCCCTGTACTTTTGATGTTATTAGTTGGTAAAAACACAATTCAGGTTGTAGTTAACTCTATGCCTCAATGGCTAACTAATGGCTTATCCGCAGCAGGTGGAATTTTACCAGTAGTCGGAATTGCAATTTTACTTAGATTTTTACCTACTAAACGTTTTATCGCTTACCTATTAATTGGTTTCTTTTTAGCAGCATACATTAAAGTGCCAATGCTTGGTGTAGCAATTATTGGTGCTGCAATGGCAATTATCTATTACAAACAAAGTGAAACTAAGGAAGCAACAACTACTCAAACTGAAGGAGGACATGAAAATGAACTCGGCGAATACGAAGACTAATTCCCAAAAAATAACTAAGAAAGATCTATTCCGCGCAAACTGGCGTTGGTTGTGGAGTAGCCAAATTTGTTGGAACTATGAGCGAATGATGTCAACTGGATATCTTTACACGATGTTACCAACAATTCAAAAACTCTATCCTGACAAAGAAGACCGTGTTTCAATGATGAAACTTCATAATCAGTTCTTCAACACAAACGCTTACGTCGGTGGCTTTATTGTCGGGATGGACATGGCTATTGAAGAAAAAGAAGGTCGGAAAGCTGAAGAAGCAATCGCCGGTTTGAAAGCTGGTCTGATGGGCTCATTTGCTGGTGTCGGTGATACAATTTTTGGTGTCATTCTACCAACAATTTTTGGGTCAATTGCCTCATATATGGGACTAAAAGGAAACCCAATTGGTGCAATCATTTGGCTAATAGCAAACTTTGTTGTTCTGTTCTTACGCTTTGCCCTACTTCCGATGGGATACTCGCAAGGTGAAAAATTAATCTATGCAGCAGGAAATAAATTAAACAGACTAACTGATGCAGCGATTTTACTAGGGGTAACAGTTGTAGGAGCGTTGATTCCAACAGTTGTTAATGCAAACGTACCATTAGTCTTTAAAACAGGTAAAGTTGTTCTAAAAGCACAATCAATTTTAGACCAAATCATGCCTTCACTTGTTCCAGTGCTATTAGTTGCAGTCTGCTACTGGCTTCTAGGCAAGAAGAAAATGACTTCAACTAAACTGATTATTACCGTTTTGATTGCCGGAATTATTTTAGGTGGATTTGGCATAATTGGTAAATAAAGTCGAGTCAAAAGAATAGATACAAGTTAAGCAAAAAGTAAAAGAAACCGGGAGTCAATCGACTCCCGGTTTCTTTTGTTTTATTTAGCTCAAGCACTTATATAAGCGGTTATTCTCCCTTAAACGTGCCGGCTTCAACTTCACGGATAAAATCAGCTACATGTTTGTAGTAAACATCTGGATTATCAACCATATGGTGATGTCCTGCATTCGGTGTAGTAACTAAGCGAGAATTAGGAATTTCTTTTTGCATAATTCTTGCTGTTTCTAAAGGCATTGTATCCTCTTCACCAAAGGTTAATAATGTTGGCATTTTGATTTCTTTTAAATACTTTCTAAAGTGCCAATCTTTCAATTTACCAGTTACCACAAATTCATTATCACCTTGAAAAGCATGGTATACAGGTAAACCGCCAATACGCTTAATATGATATAGCTTACATGGCTGACGACGATCAAGAAAGTTAATGTTCAATATTTGAACGTCCTCTTGGTAGCGTTTATTGTCATAGTCATTGTTTTCTTCACATTCACGCATAAAGTCAATTTCTGATTGTGGGAAAATTTCTTGTCTACGACGATTGATTGATTCAATATAGTCATCAGTATCGTCAACCATAGAAGAAATAATTGTTCCTTTTAAGTGTTGACCATATTTAACCGCATATTCTTGCGCCAGCAAACCGCCCCAGCTTTGTCCAATCAAGTAACAATTATCAAGACCAAGCTTGTCCCGAACTTCGTCCACTTCGTCGAGGAAGTATTCATAGGTTAGGTATTTAGCTGCAATCTCAGGATCATCATAGTCAGGTTGATCTGAATAAAGTGAGCCTAATTGATCATACATTGTTACTTGAACGTTAAGTCCTTGTTTAGCCAATTGATCTGCGGCGTCTTCCCAATATTCATGATTGCCGCCCGGGCCTCCATGTAATGCCAATAAATGGATATCGCCTTCACCTTGGGTACTTGTCCATAAGTGATAGCCGTTATCTAAAGTGATAATTTTTGAACCTGTTCTCATTAGTTAGTCTAGTCCCTTTCTAGCCTATTTTTATCTTATTTTGCGTAACCAACTTTGTACCATAATGGGTGACCGTTATTACCCTCAGATGGCTTCAATGAATAACCAGTAATCTTATCGTTAATTGCTGAAATTTGGTATGAATTATCGATTGGAATTACATAAGCTTCGTCATTCATGTATTTTTGCCATTCATGGAATTTTTGAACACGATATTTATGGTTCAAAGCCTTTTGCGAGTTCATTTCTTCCAAGAGCTTGTTGTTCTTTTCAGTTACAAAACGAGTCATATTAAACGGTGCAGTTTCACTGTAATATGGGTTTGGCGATGGTTCCGTAGGGGTTGACCAACCACCGATGTACATGTCAATACCCTTGTCATCGTGTTGCAACTTATCGTAGAACGAGTTGTGTTCAATCAAACGGCCAGTAGCTAACTGAACATTCAAGCCTACTTTATGCCATTGTTGGATGTAGTTTTGGATGATTGGTTCCTTAGTTGCATCCCCACTCATAGCAGCAACGTTAATAGTTAAAGGCTTGCCGTTAGGTTGTACACGCCATTTACCCTTCTTTTTATAACCAGCCTTGTCTAAAATTTCATTAGCTTTCTTTAAATTATAGTCAAAACCTTTTTCGCTCTTGTCGTAAAAGTCACCAAATTGTTGCGGAACCAGAGTTTTCACTCTGAAAGTTAATGAATAAGTGTAGCGTTTATTAACTGCATCAACGTTCATTGCATATCCAATTGCCTGACGTAAATACTTGTTGTTCATTTTAGCTTTTGGATTTTCAACGTTCTTGCTGAGCTTACTATCCCATTTACCAACCTTAAAACCTAAGTAATGATATGCAATTGGAATTTGAGCAATGAAGTTAACATCCTTAGTTTCCTTAACTTGTGGCCATTGCGTGTTAATTACAGGGATTACATCAAACTTATGACTCTTGATTGCTTGTGAAGCAGAGTTTGGTGAAATGACTGAAACAACAATCTTATCTAAGTTAGGCTTACCACGCCAGTAGTATTCGTTAGGTACCCAAGTAGCTGATTGACCACGAACAAGTTTCTCCATTTTATAAGGACCAAAGAATAATGGGTTCTTTCTGATCTTGTCAGATGACTTTAATTTATCAAATGGAACGTCTTTAAGGTAGTGATATGGTTCAACCCCTTCCCAAAGTGAGCGACTTCCTGCATTGTACATACTTGGGCTCAATTCAGTGAAGTGAAGAATTAACTTACGGCCATTTTCTCCGTCTGGCATTTCAATTCCAGAAATAGTCTTAGCCTTACCTTCATGGTATTCCTTGAGGCCCTTTAAGAGTTCAAATTGGCTACTGTATCTTTGGCAAGCCGTATCCTTGTTAGCCAGGATTTCATATGCATATTCATAGTCCTTGGCAACGACTTGCTTACCATCTGACCACTTAACACCTTTTTTAATGTTAATGGTGATCGTGTTGTTTTTTGGATCTAATTTACGTGTAGCAGCACCCTTGTCCGTAACGCGATAGTTATCATCACTATCAAACAGGGTTTCCTGGCCAGGAGAAGCAACTGTTGAATCTACATCTTCAGAAGATAATTCTTGAGAAAAGATACCTGAAAATGGGGTATCTGTTTCAACGGCAATTTTGACAGTGCCACCCTTTTTAACTGCCTTTTTCGGTGTTTCCATTGGAAACTTGGCTACAGATTTGGTGTCATCATTATTAGCACTGTTGTTGTCATTGCCTTTACCACATGCAGTTAAAGCAAATGCTGACAAACTCAAAATACCAATTGAAGAAAATAGTTTAGCTTTTTTCATCTTATTTCTCATTTCTTTATAAATTTAATTTATTAATATTAATAAATATATCATAGAAATAAAATTATTACATCATAATTATAAAAATAACATTTAATTTTAGTAAAGAAAGGAGTAAAATGGTGATAAAAGTCTGTTTTTTACCGATACGTTTACACCAATGTACCGGTAATTTTTAAAGGAGTAGTAATGGAAAAGCAAAAAATAACTGATTTCGCTGAAAAAGTAATGGATAAATTTAATTTACCTAGTCTAGGCTTTGGTGTATATCATAAAAATGAAAGCTACAGCCACGTCTACGGTGATGCAAACGAAGATAGTCTGTATCCATTGGCTTCTATTTCTAAGTCATTCTTAGCTACAGCAATTTGTCAACTGGCTGATGAAGGCAAAATTAGCTTAGATGATCCATTAAAGAAATATTGGCCTGACTTTAAAATGGTCGATAAATATGTTGAAGATCACTTAACATTCAGGGATGCATTAAGTCATCAAAGTGGGTTACCAGCACATGATTTAATGCGTTTTACCAATATGAATAAACATGATCTTTCATTAAAAGAAAAAGCAGAGCATGTCGGTTATTTACAGCCCAATCACGAATTGCGTGTAAAAATGCAATACAGCAACTTGGTTTATGCTGTGGCTACCTACGTAATGGAACAAGCAATCGGTCAAGATTACGGTTCATATGAGCGTGAACACCTCTTAAAGCCACTACACATGAATGACACATACATCAACCATAATGAGGCTCCTCATGACCGCATTCCTAAGCCATATATTAGAGACAATGATGTAACAGAAGAAGTACCATTTATTGCACCTGGTAAAGTTGGTGGTGCCAGCAGTATGCTAGCTACAATTTCTGACTTGCTAACTTGGGCAGAATTTCAACTGAAAACCCAAAAATCAACCAAAGATGAAGTGACAGCACAACGTTATTTACCACAATCAATTATGTTACCTAATCGTCCTTACGGTGGGGCAAACTTTGGTGCTTATGGTTTGGGTATGATGATGGAAGACTATCGTGGTCACAAATACTTCTATCACAGTGGCTCATACATTGGTTATTGCTCATTCCTTGGTTTTGTTCCTGACCTTGACCTTGCCTTTGTCTTTACTACCAATATGGATTCAACAGATTCAATTTTTGCTCTTGGCTATCAAACAATTGACGAAACTTTAGGAATTCATGATACAGATTGGGCAGACAAAGTAAGTAAAATCATGGCAGATAAAAATCGTGCTCGTGAAGATAACATTGCTAAGCTTAAAGGACCATCTCCAAAAGCGGTAAAAGCAACAGCTGAATTACTTGGTGATTATCAAAATCCAGGTTACGGTTTGGTTACCCTCTGCGATGAAAACGGTGAACTAAAAGCTACTATTGGCAAATGGAATTACCCAGTAATTGAAAATGCAGACGGTAAAATGTTCATTGAAGAAAGATTATATCAACATGGCCTAATTCCAATTACATTAGGTAAAGATAAAATTGCACTTCAATCTGATCCTGCACTTAAAGAACCAACTGAATTTACAAAAGTAAAATAAAAAACTAAAAAGGCACTGCAAATTGCAGTGCCTTTTTATATGTAGAAAATCATCTAGTTTATTTGACTTTATCTAATGAGTCCTTAACTGCTTCCTTAATTGCGCGGCTAGTTTGTGAAGCACCAGAAACTGTATCAACATTATACGTGTTTTCTTCGACCATTTTTTGTGGCAATTCTTTCACTGCCTTTAGACCATAGTCGTCACTCTCAGTTTGTTTCAATATCTCAACATTTTTAATCTTGCCATTATCACCAACTGTAGTCCGGACAACGACACCGTCACCCATTCCTTGGTTGCTATAACCTAAATATTGGTTCTTACCAACAGGATATTGTCCTTTGTCCTCATCACTGGTTGCATCAAAATTACTATTTACAACTGCTTCGTTAAGGTCAATACCACCAGAAATTGGTAAATCCTGCTTAATCATTGCTGCGTTTTCTCCAGCAATTTTACCAGAAATCAAGCAATCCGCTACATTACCGCCAGTAGTATATTTATTAACAAATGGTGAACCTAATTCTCCAGCTTCATACAAGTGTGGAATTGGTTGGTTATTAGGATCAAGAACTTGGCAGTGTCCGTCTCTTCTTCCTCCACCTTGCGTATTAAGCATATTTTGTCTTAAAGCAATTGCATAATAAGGTCCATTTTCGCTAAATTTACGCAAAGTTTTTGGATCTCGATGAAAGGCATAATCCTTGCCTTGTTCAGCCATAAAGTTAAATTCTTCAATTGTTTCAGTCAAATTAGTAGCACTCTTATTAATTTTCTCTGCTAATTCTTCGATTGTTTCTGCTTTAATAGCTTTTTCAAGGTAACCAGGAACTTTTAGACCATCATCAGGTTCATTCTTTAGTTCATCATATTTTTGTTGATCAAAGATCATATATGGGCGCTCTTGATTTAGTGGAACAACCCAGTCGCCGTGGTTATAAATATGACCATGACGGTTCATTTCAGCTTCGTTAAAGTAACGTGTACCATCATCACCAACTACAACGACACTACCAGTTGAACTCTCTTGCCAAAAGACATTCAAAGCGTAAGTCGAGCGAACACCCTCTTTTTGACGCAATGATAAACCGTGGAATTGTCCCAATGATTCAAATGATCGCATATTCCACAATTGAGCATTTACTTCTTGCAGCATTTTAATGCCGTCACCTTTATTATATAGGGAACCAATTGGTGACAAATAAGGCGATTGCAAAAAAGTTTGAATCATTTCTTTATTATTCTCGAAACCACCTACAGCCAAAATCACACCATTCTTGACTTTGATATTTCTTAAAACATGATCACGTTCAATTTGAACACCAATAACTGTTTTTGAGACACCGTCTTGAATTAAATGTTTAGCTGGAGAAGAATACCAAATATCAATTTTATCTGAGCGATCAATGACCTTTTGTCTCAAAATCTTCCACAAAGCTGCGTCATCAACGCCTTCGTGAACTAAATAATCGTCATATGAATCTGCATCAGGTAATTCAGGGTATTCAGTTACGTATGCTGTTGAAGGCGTTCCTGCGAGCATTTTTTTCATACTTACTGGCTCAACATCTAAGTACTTTCTAAAATAGTTTCCCATGTTAGCCATACCTTCAATCAAGTTTTCAAAAGCTTCATTGTCTGGCTTAAGCGGTGCCGCCATATGTTCATGGTAGTTCTTTAATGCTTCATAGTCAGTACCAGCACCAACCATTTGACCTGAATATCTTGTATTACCACCTTCATGGCCCTCAGGGGCACTATCTACTAAAAGAACTTTTGCACCGTTATCAGCGGCAAATCTAGCAGCAGTTGCACCAGCTCCACCAAAGCCCAAAACGGCTACATCATATACTGCATCCCATTGAAATTTTTCGTTATTAACCATTTTTATTCTCCTATATAAACTGTTGTTTACTCTTTTATTTAACACTATAATTTAAAGTATGTGAAATACTTAATTATTGAAATCACTATTACAAAATAGGAATAGGTGAATAAAATGGATAGTCGGTTGTTAACTTTTTTGGAAGCACTTGAAAGCAGTACGTCTTTTTCCGAAGCCGCACAAAAGCTTTATTTATCGCAGCCTTACGTCAGTCGTGTCATCAAGAAATATGAAAAGCAGTACAATGTTATTCTAATTAATCGTAATTCTCACCCAGTACAATTAACCCCTGCAGGGCATCTTTTAATCACTTATTTGCGCAAAGATTTACAATTACAAAACGAATTAACTAATAAAATGAGAAAATATGAGCAAAGTTTTTTTCCCACATTACGAATGGGAATCACTCCCCCACTTGGAGAGAATTTTAACCTAACCATATTACCTATTCTATTGGAGAAGTTTCCTAACTTAAGAACTTCTACGCTAGAACTTAGTACAGCTGATGCAGAAAAAGCGTTTAAAGATGAACAACTAGACTTGTTTGTTGGTAATGTTATTCAACTTCCTGGTATTAAAAGTCAAAGCCTACACAAAGATACTCAAGTTTTAGTTTTAGGTAAAAATTCAAAGTTATACCAGCCTCGTCAAAAAGAAATCCCTTTTTCTCTTAACAAACTTCATGAACTCATCCAGGAAAACTTTATTATTGTTGATGGTGAACGTCATTATCAAGAAATTATTAATAACTACTTTAATAAAATTGGCCTTCATTTTTACCCACAAATTCACGTTCGAGATTCGCTCACTGCCCTTAAGCTAGCGAGCAAGGGATTGGGAAACATGACAACTAGTATTGAAATGGTTAAAAATGATAGATTTAGCAATATCAATTATATTGTGTTGCCGGTTAATGAGATTAATGTCAATTTTGCGGTTTCTACTGATACATCAAATATTCAGCTGGCAGAAGAAATTAACGAAGTTAGCAAAATACTGAAAAAAACTTTTACAAGTAAAATCTTGACTTACTAGTTTTCATACTAATTTAGAGTACAGTATAAAAGCTACAATAATCTTTAAAAGCAAAAGTATTATAATAAACTCTGAATGTTACGCATTAATGAAAAATAGAAAGGTAACTTATTTATGAAAACAATTTACTTGGTACGTCATGGGCAAACTTTGTTTAATGTTCAACATAAAATTCAGGGCTTTTGTGATTCACCATTGACCGAATTAGGTATTAAGCAAGCTTTGACTACCAAAAAAGAATATTTTGAACACAAGCAGATTACTTTAGAGGAAGCGCATTGTTCTACTTCAGAACGAGCAGTTGATACTCTAAAGTTAATCACTGATTTGCCTTTTTCAACTCATAAAGATTTACGTGAATGGAACTTTGGTACTTACGAGGGCGAGGGTGAACATTTAAATCCCCCTCTTCCTTATAATGACTTCTTTGTTCAATTTGGTGGTGAATCCCAAGTTCAGCTGACTAGAAGAATCAATGAAGCTATTACTAAAATAGTTGCAGAGTCTAACAATAAACAAATTTTAATCGTTTCGCATGGAGCTGCTATTGCAAACTTCTATCGGCAATGGAAAAAGTACAACACCTTTACACGTAAAGATCGAATCAAAAACTGTTCAGTGCTGAAATATACATTTGAAAACGATATTTTTTATTTACAAGAGCTTTTTAACCCAAGCTGCTAATTACATGCACTTTTTATAATCTAACACAAAAAACTTCCTACATTTAAGATGATTAAATGTAGGAAGTTTTTTACTTCTTAGCAAATTTACGTTCTTGCTTTACATTTTTCCACCAAATACTGGAAAATGCCCAGCAGAACCGTAATCAAAGCTAGTGATATTCTCTAAAGTGGACATATCTTCAGCGCTTATTTCAAAATTCAGCTCTGCATCCTGTTTCATATGATCTGGATTTTTTGCTTTAGGTAGAACTACAGTGTTTAGTTGCCAATCATAACGAATACACAACTGAGCAACAGAAACATCATATTTATCTGCAATTTCTTTAATTGTTGAGTTATTCAGAGCTTCTCCATGTGCAACTGGAGAAAATGATTCCACTACAATATCATTTTTTTGACAAAAATCGATTAACTTCTTAGGAGTTGCTCCAATATGACACAAAATCTGATTTACCATTGGTTTAGTATCACTGTTATCAATCAAATTTTGCAAATCCTCTGGTTCAAAGCTTGAAACACCAATAGCTCTTAATTTACCCTCTTTCATTGCATCCTCTAAAGCACGCCAGGTTTCTAAGTTGCCTTCAAAATGACGATCAGAAGATTGATTTACTTCTCGCCAAGGTTGCGGATTATGAATGATCATCATATCTAAGTAATCAAGTTCCATCCTTGTGAGAGTTTCATCAACTGACTTTTTCGCCTCTTGATAGTTTTTGATTTCAGCTTCAACTTTTGAATTAACAAAAATTTGGTCACGTTGAATGCCAGATTCTCTTATTCCTTGACCAACCCCTTTTTCATTATGATAAGCTTGTGCGGTATCGATATGACGGTATCCCATCTTTAAAGCGGTTGCTACAGGTGAAGCTACTTCATCTTCTGGAATTTCCCAAGTTCCCAAAGCTAATTTAGGGATTTTTACTCCATTAGTAAGTGTAAATGTTTCATCAAAAATCATAATTGTCCTCCCATATTTTTTTCTTGAGTATAGTTCTTAAAGCCCACTTTAAGTCAAGATTTTTTTCCACTCAATTAAAAATTAGAGAACTAGCTTTTTTGAAGTGCAAAAAAAAAGCCAGTTTTAAACTGACTTTTTGTTTTTTAGATATTAAGCTAACTTAATTATTCTAAGTTTAATGAGCTCTTATCAAATGCAACTGACTTAATCTTGTCGTCGATTGATGGAGTACCTAACCAAGTAATCATTTCCTTCATTGAGTCAGTGATTGCTTCAGTACCAGGAAGAAGAAGCTTACGAGGATCGTAACCCTTGTTGTCCTTGTCTTCATCCTTGTGAGCTTCGAAGTACTTACGAGTAGCTTCTTGGAATGCTAATTGGAATTCAGTGTTAATGTTAACCTTTGAAATACCAAGTGAAATAGCCTTCTTAACTTGTTCTTCAGGAATTCCTGAACCACCGTGTAATACAAGTGGAACTGAAACAGCATCAGCAATTTCCTTTAGACGGTCAAAGTTAAGACCCTTCCAGTCAGCTGGGTAAACACCGTGAATGTTACCAATACCACAAGCAAGCTTGTCAACACCGGCAGCAGCAAATGCCTTTGCATCTTCAACAGAAGCAAGTTCTCCACCTTCGGAACCTTGGTTTTCACCAATCTTACCGATTTCAGCTTCAACTGAAATGCCACGTTCGTGAGCCAACTTAACGATTTCCTTAGTCTTAGCTAAGTTTTCTTCAGTTGACAAAGCATGACCATCAAACATAACTGATGAGTAGCCAAGTGCAATACATTCCTTAGCAGCTTCAAAATCACCGTGGTCCAAGTTCAAAACAACTGGAACTGAGATATTCATTGAATCCATTGAGTCTTCAACAATATCCTTAGCAACCTTGTAACCACCCATGTACTTAGCAGCACCCATTGAAACTTGGATTAAAACTGGGGTTCTAGTTTCCTCAGCAGCTTGCAAAATTGCACGAGTCCATTCCAAATTGTTAGTGTTATAAGCACCTACTGCATAATGGTTTTCACGCGCATCTTTAAAGATTTGGTTACCATTATCTAAATATGCCATTAATAATTACCTCCTATTAATCTTACAGTCACATTGTACCGTAATAATGAAGTGATGAGCAATCTTTTAATCAATGTAAACGCTATTTTTGCAAAAAAAATTACATTTCTTTTGGTGCATTTACACCTAATAATCTTAATGCTTCAGTTAAAACAATTGAAGTGGCTTCAACTAAGGCCAAGCGACTATTAATCTGCTCATCTTCAGTCAAAATTTTAACATTAGCGTAGTATTTATTAAACTTTTTCGCAACATCTAAAGCATATTTAGCAATTACAGAAGGTTCAAACTTGTCACTACTACGTGCAATGATTCTAGGAAAATCGGCTAGAGCCTTAGCAACGCTAAATGACCAATCATCATTGAGACTATTATTTGAAAGGTTAGGTTCCTGACCCATCTTCGCAGCTTTGCGTAAAACACTTTGAGCACGCGCATTGGTGTATTGAACGTATGGACCAGTGTCACCTTCAAAACGAACAACTTCATCCAAGTCAAAATCAAAGTTTTCAATTCGATCATTTTTCAAATCGTGGAAAATAACTGCACCAACACCTACATCATGCGCAACTTGTTCCTTATTAGCCAAGTTAGGATTCTTTTGATCAATTTGCTTCCGCGCAAGGTCAACTGCATCCCCTAAAACTTGATCAAGGAAAACAACATTACCCTTTCTTGTAGAAAGCTTTTTGCCGTTTTGGGTGATTAGGCCAAATGGAACATGATGAATTCGATCTGCCCAGTCATAACCCATTTTCTTAAGAACTGCTTTTAATTCTACGAAATGTTGTGCTTGCTCATTCCCAACAACATATAGCATTTTTACAAAATGGTAAGTGTTCATTCGATAAATTGCAGCTGCCAAATCTCTTGTTAAATAAATACTACTACCATCAGATTTAACAATTAAAGCTGGGTTTTCATCTTCACCCATATCAACAACTTGGGCTCCGCGAGATTCGTGCAACAAGCCCTTTTCCTTCAATTCATCAATAACAGGCTGCATTTTGTCATTGAAAAATGCTTCACCTTTATAAGAATCAAAGTCTACGCCTAATTCTTTATAGATCCGCTTAAAGTCAGCTAAAGAAACTTCACGGAACCATTGCCATAATTCGACTGCTTCAGGATCACCGTCTTCCAGCTTCTTAAACCAAGCACGTCCTTCATCATCCAATTTAGGATCTTTTTCAGCTTCTTCATGGAATTTAACATAGTACTTAAACAAGTTCATGATAGGGTCTTTTTTGACGTCTTCTTCATTGCCCCAGCGCTTGTATGCATATATCAATTTACCAAATTGGGTACCATAATCACCAAGATAATTGATTTTGATTGGTGTGTAACCAACCTTTTTCATTGTTTCTGCAATTGAATTACCAATCACAGTTGAACGCAGATGGCCCATTGACATTGGTTTTGCAATATTAGGACTTGACATGTCAATAGGAACATTACCTTCACCTAACTTCTGGTCACCATAGTGTGCTTTTTCACTTAGTACCTCGTCAAGAGTTTGACTGATTAGCTTTTCATGGTCAATTGCAAAATTGACATAAGGGCCAACTGCCTGAATATTTGCAAAGTCAACACTAGTCAAATTAGCTGCGATTTCTTTTGCAATTTCTGCTGGATTTTTATGCATTGTTTTTGCTAAGACGAAAGCCGGAAAAGCATAATCACCCATTTTTTCATTTTTAGGCCGTTCGATTAACTGACTAATCTTATCTTTTGGTAGATCAACTTGGCTTGAAACCAAATCAACTACTTTATTTTTAAAGTCCATCGTTACCTCCAAAATCAAACAAAAAGTCTCCTCCTTACTTAAAAGGAAGAGACGAGTTTTTACCCGCGGTACCACTCTAATTGACACTAAGTATCCGCTTATTTAATTTGTTATCTTTTTATATTATTAGGCACGCCTTCAGCTATTTCTCCAGTTCACCTTACACCAACGTGAACTCGCTAAAAATGGAAAAGATACTTACTACTCCTAACACTTTACAAAAACAGATTATAACAGGAAAAACTGTTAAAGCCAACCGTTTTAATTGTTTTTGATTATAACTTCAGTGTTTGCCGGTACATGCTTCATTATCCAATATGCATCAGGCACACTTAATCTAATACAACCGTGTGATGAGGGCTTAACACCCAACTTTTTGGCTTCTTTTTTATTGTACTTGCCATTGGTTTTGACGGGAACAGAATGAAATAAATAGACATTGTCAGTGTCAAAGCTTGTCCAATAATTCGCGCCTTCATTTAATTTAGGATTGTAAAACGATGACCCACGATTATTCTGAATCTTAAAAGTACCAGTCGGCGTATATGACTTACCATTGTGATACTTTCCTGCACTTGAAACCATTGTGTATACAACATGATTGTCACGTAAAATATAAACGCGATTCCCTTTTAAGGAGACACGAATCGTTAAATCATTTTCAAGACGTTTAACTTTGGGATACGGTATGCTTTGACTGGGTTTACGCCAATTGATTGGCACATTTAAAGTTTTAGGGTCTTTATAAGGACGATAAGAAGCTGCAGTCTTAGTTGCCGTACTTTGTTTTTGCGGCAAATTTGCCTTTTCTTGTGTTGGAGGCATTGAAACGCGCGCCAAACTAATCGCACAAATCAAAAGTATAAAAAAAGTAGCGAGCGGTTTTAATAAGTTGTCTTTCATGTTAACCGACCTCCTTAAGAAGCTCTCAGGTCTATTTTACAATCTTTTACAAAATAAACTTATTGATCTTCAAATTCTTTCATTAATTTAGGCAAAAGCGCACTGATTTTAGTTGGTTGAACAACATAATCTCTTTTTGCAATGATATCTCCAGCCAGTGAATGCAAGTAAACTGCTGCTAAAACTGAATCAATGTTGCTACCAAACTGAGCTACAAATCCACCTATTATTCCAGCTAAGGTATCTCCCATGCCTCCTACTGCCATTCCTGGATTACCAGTAGTATTTTCATAAATATTTCCGTTTGAATCATAAATGTGAGTGTGATTTGATTTCAAAACCAAAATACCATTTTTATTAGGAAAAAGATTAACAAGAGTAGAAAGATTGGCACTATCAGTTTGATAAGGTATTCTGAGCTGGCTGACGCGTTGCCACTCCATTTGATGCGGGGTGAGGATCACTAAGCCAGCAGCTTGCGGAATTAATTCATGATTAGTTGCAATTAAATCAAGCGCACTGGCATCTAAAATCAATGTTTGCTTACTTGTAATTTTTTGGCATAACATCATCAGTATTTTTTTACCAAACTCATTAGTGCCCATCCCTGGTCCACAAATAATTACATCTACTTTTGGAACTAGTTCTGCCAAATCGCTGCTACGCCAATCGATGTACATTGCTTCTGGATCACGAGCATGAAGTGCATTTAAGTTAATCGAGTGACAAGCCACAGCTACCAGGCCTGCACCACTTTTTAATGCTCCTTCAGTAGCCATGATAATCGCTCCACCATAGTTTTCACTACCACCAATTAGCAAAACCCTGCCATAATCGCCTTTATGACTAGCACTTTTTCTCTTCGAAATTACTTTTGTTAAAATCTTTTCTGTTACTTTTGTCATTTTATCCTCCAAATAGCCAGTGCCAGAAGCGAATAAAGATATTTACTCTATCAGTTGACGTTTGCGCTTGAGCTGAAAGCATGATGCCGTTTGGTTGCTTTAGCGAAAACAGTTTTGAATTACCTGACTTGAAATAATATGAACTGACTGTTTGACCCTTAGTGATTGGAGCTTCTACTGTTTTTTTAGTTAGACCAACCGAAAATGTTTCATCAACAGGTCGCCAAATAATTTCTTGCTTCTTTAAACTAATATTAACTTGCTTACTTTTTCCATTATGCACATTAACATTAGTTGAACCAATAATTGCTTGGTCCCTATTCAATTTAATTGGTTGATACTTTTGATAAACAAACGATAATAATTTCTTGGTTTGTTCAAATCGAGCTGGATCAGCACTATTTAGGTGTTTAGCCCCCATAACAACAGTGATAACCCTCGCTCCCTGATGCTTCGCAGTGCCAATAAAACACGCACCCGCTGCATCAGTTGTACCTGTCTTCAGACCATCAATGTTGAAATTGGAACTATGTTGCGATAACCCCTTAAGCATCCAATTAAAATTTGTCATTGGTGTTTTGGTAGCTTGATCTACGAAATCCAAATGGGCAATTCTAGTTGTCTCAATTATTTCTGGATACTCATTTAGTAAATGCTGACCAACTAGGGCCATATCTTTAGCCGACATTAGATTTTCTGCATTTTTTTCAGCTCCAGGATAAGCGTCACTCCCTACACTTTTGTTGGGCAAGCCACAAGCAGTATATAGCTTGGCATCTTTTATGCCCCATTGCTCTACTTGTAAACGCATTTGCTTTACAAAGGCTTTTTGTGAGCCACTAATAGCTTGAGCTAATAACATCGCTGCACCGTTTGCCGATTCAATTAAAGTGGCTTGATACAACTGCTTAATTGTATATGAATGATTCATTTTTAATGGCACATTGGAAAAAAGTCTATTATTCGCCACCTTGACAATTTGCTCAGTTGGTTGAACTTCAGTATTCCAAGTGATTTTTTTATCATCAATTGCCTTCAATGTTAGATAGGCTGTTATAAGCTTCGTCATTGAAGCAATTGGAAGTGGCTCGTTAATATTTTTACCGTATAAAAGCTGACCGGTACTACTATCAATAGCAAGAGCAGATTTTACATCTAAGTTCAATTGTTCTTGTCTGTAATTGTCCGGTATTGCCTGAGCCGATATGGTCTGTGTCGGTAATAATAATGTAACTATGGTAACAAGTACCACTAAAAGCTGGGAAATTTTTCGTTTCAAAATGGAGATCACCTTCCAATATCTTTTTTGGATATTTTTAGTTTTATGATTACATTCTATCAAATTTTTGGTATCATTATTACTGGATTGAATAAGGCCCCGATGGCGGAATTGGCAGACGCGCAGCGTTCAGGTCGCTGTTTAGGTAACTAAGTGAAAGTTCGAATCTTTTTCGGGGCACTAATTTGAGAAGCTAATCATTGTTGATTAGCTTTTTTTGTATTAAAATTTAGTTAAGTGAGGAGGGTTTGTCATGCAGAAACATTTAACTAAATCAAGAGATAAAATTTTAGCAGGAGTTTTTGGTGGAATTGCTGAATATTTTGGTTGGGACAAAGCTTGGACTAGAATCGGTGGGACAATTCTAATTTGTTGCACTGGCTTTGGTTTGATTGCATATATTGCTGCTGCAATCGTGATGCCTGACAAGCCAAAGCATTCTGAAGCTCCAGAAGGAGATTTCCATAAACTATAATATTTCAATTACAATTCAATTTAAAAGTGCTTCAAGTAGACTGAGCTTATCTCTTACTTGAAGCTTTTTTATTGTTTACCAAACGCACTATACGAGTCTAATTACTTAACCAGTTTGACGCTTTTGCAATTATGGAATATTATTTAATAAATTCTTAATGCAATGAAAGGTTAAAAACATGAGTTTAGACGTTAACATTTTGCCTCCAGACTACATTGATTTCACCATAGGTGATTTTCGCTCTGGTGTAGAACCGACAGTTATCGAAGAACTTACGAAAAAAGTTCAAATAGACGGTAACGGTTATACACCCGGTCTTGGTCTACCCCTTCTTAGAGAAAAAATTATTTCTCACTATCAAGATACTTACGGTATTAAAAATATTAGTATGGAAAACATTCAAATTACTGTATCTTGTTTGCACGGCGCATTTTTAGCCTTAAAGTCAATTATCACATCGAAAGACGATGAAGTAATTATTATTGCACCGTATTTCCCTTCTTATATAAACTTAATTAAGGGAGCTAACGGAACACCAGTTGTAGTCAAATCAGTCGCTCCAGATTTTGCATTGCCAATTGAGCAAATTCAGGACTGTGTAAGTGAAAAAACTAAAGCAATTATTATTAACTATCCAAATAATCCAACTGGTGTCGGACTGTCAGATCAAGAACGTAATTTTTTAAATGAACTTGCTCTAGAAAAGAATATTTTTATCATCGATGACCATGTTTACAGTGATTATCCAAGCACACATCCCTACAAACCAATATCTACAGATATTTCTCATCAGGTTCTAGTAAGCAGTTTTTCGAAAAATTTTGCGATGCCTGGTATCAGATTAGGTTACGTAATCGCTCCTAAGAAAATCATTGACCAAAATGCTTTTTATAATGAAGGGATTACCTTCAGCCCGCCTACCATTAGCCAATATATTGGTGAAATCGTATTAGATAATACTTCCCAGTATCAACAACATTTAAAGGATATTGAACAAAAAGGTAAATCTGCTGCTCAATTATTCCGCTCAAGTAACTACTTTGGCTCTTGCACTTATAATGGCGGTCTATATCTATTCGTCAAAGTTACAGATGAAATCAAGAATCCAGCTTTATTTTATACACTCTTGGAAGAGCACTTCCACGTTTTAGTAGCACCTGGAAATGAATTTGACTATTCGAATAGGTACTTTAGAATTTCTTTGTCTGCAACTAATGACGACTTACATAAAGGTGTCCAGAAAATCATTGACTGTGTTGATTATACTTTAAACTTTAAGCAATAAAATCTTGCTAAGTTTTACAATTAACCTACTTACTACTAGTTAAACGAGACAGCATTGCAACTTTAACAAGCAATTGCTAAAATAAAGTTCCTTGGCAGGGGCAGCAAGCTAATATATTATTTTTAGCTTGAATAAGTCAAAAAAACGATATTGCTAATATAGCAATATCGTTTTTTACATCTTAACGTGTAATTTTTCTAAAATTGGAACAATTTTATCTCCAAGTATTTTCTGCGCTAAATGCGATTTGATCGCAACCAGTGCATAGAAGATACCACCAACAATTACAGCAACAAAAACAATTATTAATGCTGAAGCACGTTTAGCCGGACTTAGGAAGATTTCTAAGCCATGTTCAACTGCTAATACCAATAAGAACATGATTATCGAGAAAAATGTAATTCCAATAAAGCGGCGACTTGTCCTACTCTTATTGAAGTCAAACTCCACCTCGAGATGCTTAAATGACATAAAGATAATTACTAGCATCCCTAAATTAGTAGCGATTAATGGCCCATATACTTTAAACAAGTAAACCATCGGATACTGAACTATCATCTTAATGACTAGGCCTAAAACTAAATATTTAATTGCTAGTCCATTTTCAGACAGTCCTTGTAAAATGGCCATTAATACCGTAAAAAGTCCCAATGTAATCGAAGTAAAGGCCGACAAATATAAGATATTCGATCCTAATTGATCAAAACCATAAAAAACTGTATAAATTGGTGTTGCAATAGCTGCCATTCCAAAAGCGGCAGGAATCATCACAAACAAAAATAAGTCTAATGTATTACTGATTTGGTCAGAAATCCCTTTAAAGTCACGTTTTGCATGTGCCGCAGACAATAATGGAATCGCCGTTACAGCCATCGCACTTGCCAATGACACAATAATCATAATCAACTTATTGGCATTAAGAGCAAAAAGTGCATACCAAGTTTCAATTGTATTATAACTTGCTTTAACTACACTTGCTATCATCGGATGGAAAGTGTATTGATCGACCAAGTAGAACAACTGAATC
This sequence comes from Lactobacillus sp. ESL0263, assembly GCF_003692845.1. NCBI lineage: Bacteria > Bacillati > Bacillota > Bacilli > Lactobacillales > Lactobacillaceae > Lactobacillus > Lactobacillus sp. ESL0263. Next base: position 821,317 of record NZ_REHL01000004.1, read on the forward strand.
CCAGCATCGATAATAATAAATGGGATTGCTTGTTCAATTATCTCGCGAAAAAGTGAAGCAGTGGAAACCTGAATTTCATTATTTGAATTATCAACTAAATAATTCAATTCCTTACGTCTAGAAAACAAGAACCAAGCTAGTACTAAAATCCCAAAAGCTGCTCCAATTGCAGCAGCCAAGTTTGACTGAACAACCGCATCAACAAAATTACCATGTTGTACTTGCATAATGATGTATGCGGTGAGTAACATCCAGATTACTCGTGCCAATTGTTCAACAAACTGTGACATAGCTGAAGGCATCATATCAGAATAGCCTTGAAAGTATCCTCGCATAATACTTAGTACAGGAATAATCAAAATGGCGTACGATAAGCTACGCATTACAGCAACCTGTCGTGGATCACTGCGAGATCCATTTGAGGCAAGTAGTGGTGAAGCAAAGTACATGATTGCAGCTGAGATTACACCCAAAACAACCATCAAAACTAATCCTCTACGGAATAATTTTCGTCCTACCCCATACTCATTCAATGCATTATATTTTGCCACTTGTTTGGCCACTGCACCTGGAATGCCGGCAGTCGAAATCAAAATAAAGATACTGTAAATATTGTAACTTCGAGCTGTTAAAGCGTTGGCAATGTTGCCATACGGTGACATCCAAATAAACCATGGAATAATGTAGAGGGCGCCCAATAAACGTGAGGTAATCGAACCAAAAGTCATCCACGCACTGCCTTTAACAAAGGTATCTTGCGTATTTTGTTCTTTCAAATTATTTTCTCTCATTAATTTTCCCTAAATTTATTTTACTAACTATCCTATTTTGACTGAAAAAAGGCAATTAACAACAAATCTACTTTGCACTTTAGGAAAAATTAAGTTTATTTAGCAACAATATTGACAATTTTATTCGGAACAATAATAACTTTTTTGACTTCCTTACCGTCTAAAAATTTCTGTACATGTGGTAAAGCTAGAGCTTGTTTCTCTAAGTCGTCCTTGTCAGCATCCTTTGGCGCATCAAAGTTACCGCGTAATTTACCGTTGACTTGAACCATAATTTCTACTGTTGATTCAACTAGTTTACTTGGATCATAAGTTGGCCATTTAGCAAAAGTGATTGACTCATCATGACCGTAAATTTGCCAAATTTCCTCCATCATGTGTGGTGCAATTGGTGCGATTAAGGTCATAAAACCTTCTGCATATTCTCTTGGAATTGTTTTTGCCTTTTGGGCTGCATTAATGAAGACCATTAATTGAGAAATTGCAGTGTTAAAGTGTAGGGCATCAAAGTCCTCAGTTACCTTCTTAACCGTTTCGTTATAAACCTTATCCAATGTACCGTCATTTTCTTCAACAACGTTTTCTTGCGGAATTGCTTTCAGGTCTAAGTCATTTACAAAAAGACGCCAAATTCTATCTAAGAACTTCTTAGTAGAAGCAGGACCATTGTCATCCCAGTCAATTGAAGCATCTAGAGGACCCATGAACATTTCATACATTCTCAGACTATCGGCACCATATTCCTCGATAACATCGTCAGGGTTAACAACATTACCCTTGGATTTTGACATCTTATCATGGTCTTTAAGAATTAAACCTTGATTGTATAATCTTTGGAATGGCTCCTCATTTGGTACAACGCCTAGGTCATAAAGAACCATATTCCAAAATCTTGCATACAATAAGTGACGAACTGCATGTTCAGCACCACCGATGTACAAGTCTACTGGCATCCATTGCTTGAGCAATTCGTAGTCTGCAAGCTTATTGTCATTATGTGGATCAATGTAGCGTAAGAAGTACCACGATGAACCTGCCCAGTTAGGCATTGTGTTGGTCTCACGTTTTCCTTTACGACCATTTTTATCTACCACATTAACCCAATCTTTAAGGTTAACCAGTGGACTTTCTGGGGTACCTGATGGCTTAATGTCAGTAGCGTGAGGTAAAACTAGTGGCAACTCATCTTCAGGAACTAAAGTAGTTTCGCCATCTTCCCAATGAATAACTGGAATTGGTTCACCCCAGTATCGTTGACGACTAAATTCCCAATCACGAAGTTTGTAATTAACCTTTTTCTTACCAGCGTTATGTTCTTCAAGCCAATCAACAATTTTCTTCTTGGCTTCTTCAACATTCAAGCCGTTCAAAAAGTCAGAATCAATATGTGGACCATCTTCTGTAAAGGCTTCTTTACTGATGTCGCCACCCTTGATAACAGCCTTGATTGGCAAATCAAATTTTTGCGCAAATTCGTAATCACGCGTGTCGTGAGCTGGCACAGCCATAACAGCACCAGTTCCGTAACTACCAAGAACATAATCAGCAATCCAAATTGGAATTTCTTGATTATTAACTGGGTTAATTGCATAAGCTCCAGTAAAGACACCTGATTTAGTTTTATTTAAATCTGTTCTTTCTAAGTCTGACTTGGATTCAATTTGCTTAATGTATGCGTCAACTTCTTCTTTATGCCCGTCAGTCGTAATCTTTTGAACTAACTTGTTTTCAGGAGCCAATACGGCATAGGTAGCACCAAATAAAGTATCAGGACGCGTACTAAAGACATCAAAGGTTTCATCCGAGTCCTTTATCATAAAGGTAATCTGAGCACCCACTGAACGACCAATCCAGTTGCGTTGCATTTCTTTAACGTTTTCTGGCCAGTCAAGATTATCAAGTCCAGCAAGCAGACGATCTGCGTATTTGGTAATTCTAAGCATCCATTGCTTCATATTGCGACGGTAAATTGGGTAACCACCACGTTCTGTTTTACCATCAACAATGTCCTCATTGGCTACAACTGTACCTAAATCTGGTGACCAATTGACTGGAACTTCGGCTTCATAAGCAAGACCATTTTTATACATTTGCTCAAAAGTCCATTGAGTCCACTTGTAGTACTTAGGATCACTGGTAGAAACTTCACGATCCCAATCATAAGAAAAGCCCAATGTGTTAAGTTGCCGCTTAAAATTAGCAATATTTTCTTTGGTTACTACTGCAGGGTCTTGACCCGTTTGAAGTGCATATTGCTCAGTTGGCAGTCCAAATGCATCCCAGCCCATTGGGTGAAGAACATTATAGCCCTCACTACGCTTCATCCGCGCCACAATATCAGTAGCAGTATATCCTTCTGGGTGACCTACATGGAGTCCCTTACCAGATGGGAAAGGAAACATATCTAAAACGTAGTAATTTTTCTTTTTAGGATCATTACCCGTTTTAAATGTGTGGTTTTTTGCCCAATATTCTTGCCATTTTTTCTCTACAACTTTGTGATTGTACATAAATTTTACCTCATAAAAAAAGTCCTATGAAATTAATTTCATAGGACGAATAATCGCGGTACCACCTAAGTTTCATACATTTTTGCATGACACTCAAACGCTCCTTAACGCGGCTAGCCAACGAAAGATTTCATCTAGGCTCAGTTCACAATATATTTTTCGAGTCTTGCACCAACCGACTTTTCTCTATAGAAAAATAAAATCGCTACTATTTCCTAACCTTTATTTTTTGTTCAATAATGATTATAATTTACCACAAATGCTAAAAAAAACAAGGGGAGAAAGTCATTTGGATACGACAATTCATTCAAAAAGAGATACCATCATACCCGCGACGATTTTTTTAATGTTGTACGCGGTGTGGGCAATATTAGTTTCAGCTGACAGTCAATTCATCCATCAGTTTGATACTGCTTTAATTGGGATAATTTGTAATAACAATCCTGCAATTATCAAATTTGCCACTACTTTTACTAATCTCGGTAATACGAGTGTTATCATGATTGAAACAATCATTTTGGTAGTGATTCTCGGAATTTTCAAAAAATATGCTTATGCATTTTTTACTGCTGGAACTATGATTGCGGCCAACGGATATAATTGGATCATTAAGCATGCAATTGCTAGACAGCGTCCTTCAGTGCATCATCTTGTTGATGCACATGGATATAGTTTTCCATCAGGTCACTCCGTTGGTAGTGCAACATTATTTGGCATTCTAATTGTCTTAACTATCTTACTAATTAAAAATAAAGCCGCTAAAACTGTCCTATGCATCGTTTGGCTGTGCTTCCCACTTCTAATTGGTTATACTAGAATTTTCAATCATGTTCATTATCCATCAGATGTAGTTGGTGGTTTCTTAGAAGGAATTGCCTTTTTATTAATTGGTTACTCCTTCTTATATCACTATTATTTGGAAACGCGAGTACAAGAAAAAATTTAGTTTAAAATCAAAAAGTTCAAACTTTTAATAGTTTGAGCTTTTTTTGTAGGCAAAATTAATCCTGAGCTGGACGACCAATGACAACTTTATATTCTGAATACTTCTTTAACAAATCTGCTTTTTGCAACAGCTCAAGATTGTGGCAATCGCCTTCCCATCTTACTCTTGATAAGGTTTAAGATTTATATTTTTGATATGTTCATCGCGTTGCATTTTTGCTTAAAAGTTAGCTAATAATTTTCTAGGTAGACGTTGCGAACCTAAATAATTTAAGCTTAATTGATAAAATTGATTTCCAATAATAAATATTATATGAACTTTTTATTGCAAAAAAAGGAAAAATGCTATATTATCAAGTAACAAAATATTCACACTCAAAAGCAATTGTGCTAGAAGTCGTGACATAATTTTTTAATATTGAAGTTATAAGAACTGCTAGATTAATAAATTGAATCTAGCAGTTTTTATTAAACCAAGACTAAGAGGTGACGAAAAATGCCATATTTGAGGTTAAAAATTAAGCAGGTACTAAAAAGCAAATTTACTTGGATTAGTCTGATCGCGATTTTAATATGCTGCCTTTCTTTTTGGGTAAGGAATTATTATACTAGCAAGTCTGATAGTATGGAACTTACTACTGCAAAAAGCAACTTAGCGATACAAAAGAAAAACGTAAAATATTTTCAAAAAGAACTCAAACAAAAAAATCTAGATGTGGACAGTAAAAAACAAATAAGAAAAACTCTAAAGAGTTCTCAAGCAGATATAGCTGAAAAGCAAAGGCTCATTAAGGCATTAAAATCTAAAGATTGGCAAAAAGCTTATCCGATTATGATTAAAGAAGCTAGATTTTGGCTTGCTGATGCTGATAAAAATGGCTCGAATAGTGAAGCCGTCGCTATAAGTAAACGTGATTTATTGGAGCTTCAAACATTAGCCAAACAACATTTACCAAAAGAACAGACTATTAATCCAGTAAAAGGTAGTTTCTTTCTTATTTTTGTAATGGAACAGTTCTTACCTATTCTTGTAGTCCTAGCAACTACCTTTATCCTGGTAAAAATATTTGCAAATGATTACTTTGACCATATGAAATTAGGCAATTTATTACCTAACAATAGATTGATCTTAAGCGAATTTTCTACAGGCTCGCTAATTAGCTTCAGTTATTTTCTTGTCACTTTCCTATTGATTTTCCTCATACCTAGCCTTTTTGCTGGTACTGGCAATTTTAACTATCCAATTGTGGGAATGAATCCAGTGACTAGAGAATATACCTTTATTCCGATGCATCAACTCTTACTTCCAATTTTAATTTTAGAATTGCTAAGTTTTATCTTTATCTCAGGTACGGTATTATTTTTCGTTCAATTTTTTAAGAAGCCTATTATAGCATTACTTTTTTCTGTTCTGATATTGGTTGGAGGCATGGTACTTCCACAATTTGTAGTAGCCGAACGGAGTTTTGCTCAGTTCATTCCGATGAGCTACTTCTTTGCTTTACAACCTGTGAATGGCTTGTTTGGTATCAGTAATGCCTATGCCTTCGCAGATGAAACGGAATTAGTAACTTATCCGCAAGTTAACTTTACTAATGGTGTAATAGTTTTACTAATAGGGATATTAATTCTTTTACTTCTAAATTACTTTGTCGCCGAAAAAGCACAAAAAGGAATAAAAGAAAGTTAACTTTATAATACTATCTTAAATGTTTAAACATGCTTTTAATTTTTATATAAAGAGGTGACGAAAAATGCCATATTTTAAATTACAAATTAAGAAGCTAATAAAAAGTAAATTTACCTGGATTAGCCTTTTAGCAATTTTACTCGGATGTTTTTATTTTTGGACAAAAAACTACAATTCTCGTTATATTAATCCACGCATAACGGAAGCTAGAGAGAATATCGCGGTAGAAAAGAAAAATGTCAAATATTATCAAAAGCAATTAAAAAAAACTAATTTGACAAAAAAAGATAAACATAAAATTGAACTGGATCTGGCAGAAAACAAGTCATCTATCAAAGAATTTAAGACATTAATTAAATCAATTCAAACAAATAAGTGGCAAAAAGCTTATCAAATCATAATAAAGCAAGAGAAATATAATCTTGCTGATGCAAAACGTAATAATGCCAATAAAGATGATTTGCTACCACTTGAAAGTAATATTAAAAAATTACAGTATCTGGCTCGAAATAACTTATCAGAAGAAAATGAACATTATTCTGTTAAAGGAGGCTTTTTTATATTAGAAATGATGCAAGAAGTCTTACCTCCTTTAGCGGTTTTAGCGGTAATTTTTATTCTAATCAAATTATACTCCTCAGGTTTTTATGATCGAATGCGTCTAGGAAATCTCTTACCACAAAGAAACCATTTATTGATTGAAGTTGGTGCTGGTTCATTAATTGGATTTGGCTATTTTTTATCAGCATTTCTATTGATTTTTATTATTCCAAGTATATTTTTTGGTACTGGCAACTTTAAATATCCGATGATGGGCGTAGACGCAGTAGCTAAACAGAACATTTTCATTCCAATGTACCAGCTGTTTTGCCCTACTTTGATTTTAGAATTATTTAGTTTTATGTTCATTGCAAATGTGGTTTTACTATCCGTACAAATATTTAAAAACCGCTTGTTGGCATTATTCGTTTCAGTTTTTATATTAATTGGTGGGATGGTACTACCTCAATACGTAGTAGCAGCACGGAATTTTGCTCAATTTATTCCTATGAGTTACTTTTTCTCCTTACAACCGGTAGATGGTATGTTTGGTATTAGTAATGCATATGTCTTTGCAGATGAAACAAAATTAGTCACTTACCCACAGGTTAATTTTGTCAATGGCATCCTTGTTTTAACAGTAGGAATTATTATTCTTTTACTTTTAAACTACCTCATCGCACAAAAAGCCCAGAAAGGGAGGAGAACAAAATGATTGAAATTAAAGATTTAACCCTTACATTACGTGAACCTATACTAAAAAATGCCAATTTCAACTTTCAAAATGGCAAAATATATATGCTTCATGCACTTAACGGTACTGGTAAAACAAGCGTTCTCAGAACTATAGTTAGCTTACTTGCTCCAAGTTCAGGCCAAGTCCTGTTTGACGGTAAGCCTTTTGCTAACGTCAAAAGCCAAGTTTTTTACTTGGAAACTTCTGACTGGTTTGACAAAAATCTTTCAGGCCTTGATTATATGCAATTTGTTAAAAACGAATGGCATTCACACCAGGATTTGCAAGAAATAATAAACCGTTGGGAGATGAGTAATTATATCAAAACCCCAATTAGAAAATATTCATTAGGTATGAAACAAAAATTGGTAGTTGCCCTTTATGAGTTAAGCGATGCTAAATACTTACTAATGGATGAAATTAACAATGGCCTTGACTCTGACAGCCGTCAGATTCTTTATCAGGAATTGACCAATTTAGCAAAACAAAACAAACTTATTATTATGGCTTCTCATTATCAAGATGAAGTAGCAGGAATTGTTGATGATACTCTGACTTTAAAGCACCACCAATTAGTTCGGGGATAAAGCTTATGGCCTATTTTGAATTACAATTTAAAAAAGTATTTAAAAATACTTTGACCTGGCTGATTTTAAGTATAGTGTTAATGTGCGCAGGACTTATTCTAGGCTATAATGCCCTTAAAGGCGATCAAACTACAATTCGTTACCAAATAAACCAAGATTTAAGCCAACAGAAACAGTCTCAAGCTAATTTGCCCACAGTTAAAAATCAAAATAGAAACGAGCGGCAAATATTAAAAGCCTTAGATAATAAAAATTGGGGGCATGCTTATGAATTGATGATTCGCCAAAATGACAAGCAAGCAGCACAAGTCAAAATTGGCGGAGCTGATCTTAGACAAGAAATCAAACAGAAAAATGCCCGTTTGAATGCTCTAAAAAAAGCAAATTTACCAGAACAAAATGAACAACATCCTAAACAAGGTTGGTTATTCCTGTTTAAACTTTCAGAAGGTTTTCTGCCTGCAATGATTGTCGCCATGCTTTGTTTTATTTTAAGTAATATTTTCGCATCAAAGTATGTCGATCATCTAAATCGTGCCATATTGTTACCAAGCAAGCACAGTGTATTACTAGATATCATTTTAGGATTACTGATTGCTTTTTCACTAACTCTTTTTACCAACCTTTTAATCTGGGGACTTAGCAGTCTGCTCTTTGGTAGTGGCCCACTTTCCTATCCAATTCAAGGAATAATTTTACCAGGTAGTTTCAAAAGTACTTATCAACCACTTTCTGTTTGGTTAAAACCTACGTTTATTTTATCCGTCTTGACGTGTATTTTCATTGTGATTCTGTTACTTCTTTTAGCTCAAATTACGCGTAATCAATTAAGCTGCCTTTTCTTGGCACTATTTATACTTTTAGGTGGAGCAATTTTGCCATTCATTTTGCAATCAACCTCTGGTGGAAGTGGAATGGCCCAAACTACTATAGTGCAATATATACCAATGACTTACCTACTTTCGACTCAGGTAGCAAATGGAAATCTAGCAACAAAATTTAACAACCCGCAGCTTAATTTTACTTTCGGCTGTAAAGTTCTCATGGTTTCAATTATCATTCTCACAATCCTTAATTTTTTATGGCCTTGGTTTTTAAAGCAAATGGCAAAGTTGACTAAAAGGTAATTGAATAATTTGGAAGCAAAAGAGTCTGGGAGAATTATTTTCCCAGACTCTTTTTTTAATGGAGTTAAATTATATAATTGACCACGCCGAAAAAGCAGGTTATTTCTAGCCTTTTTCTCTCTACCATCTAAAGAACGTTAATTAGTAATTTGTCTTTTATTCTATACTTCCTATCTGTAATTTTATTGATATCATCTATTATGCTTTTAGAAACCAATTTTTCTACTATACAGAAAAGTTTATAAATAAAAAACCTGTTGATAACTAATCAGCAGGTTTTTTAGTCGATATTTTTTTTAATCAGCTATTTCTTGTTGCTTTTTATAAATACAGTTGAACACAATTGAAAGAATAATTGCTATCAAGGAAACCACATAAACGCCCTTTAATGCGCTAAACAATACTTGACGCAATTGTGGAACCAAGTTAGCTGCCAACTCTTTAGCTTTGATAGAAGAAACAATCTTGTTCATCATTGCCTGAGTTAGATTTGGATGCTTGGCAAGTTCACTTGCTACAATCGTATTGAAAGTAATACCGTAAATCGAAACCATCATAGTTTGTCCTAAGTAGCGCATTAAGGTGTTAAACGATGTTGCAACACCAACATGGTCTTGATCGACTAGAACTTGTGAGCGAACTTGTGCAGCGGTCATAATGGAACCAAAGCCAAAGCCGTTCATAGCTGCAATGATGCAAAACAGCCAAAATGGTGTCTGCATTGGAACAATCAAAAGCATAGCGTCAGCTATCAACAATAGAGTTAACATTCCAAAGAATGTTTTACGGACCCCCCATTTGCTTAGCATTCCGCCAATTAGAAATGAACCAATTACCCACATAACTGAACTTGGCGTTACTGCAAATCCTGCAATGGTTGCTGTAGTTCCCTTAATTCCCTGCATCCAAGTCGGAATATAGAATTCAAAGCCAATAACAACTCCTGATACAAACAAGGTAATCATATTGACTGCAAGGAACTCTCTACCTTTAAGCATCGTCAATGGCATTATTGGGTCCTCTGCGCGTTTTTCTTCACGGTAGAACATAATTGCACTAACAATAATTAAAACTGCCAAAGCAGCTAATATCAAGCCGCTGAGCGAGCTCAGTTCTTGCAAAGTAAACATTACTGTCAATAGCAGAACGACCAGCCAAAATGTGCCTTTAACATCAAGTTTAGCTTTTTGTTTAGCTTTGGGTTCACTTAAGAAGAACACAACCAGTAAAAAGGCTATCAAACCTATTGGAACATTGATGTAGAAAACCCAGTGCCAAGAAAGATTCTGAACAATGAACCCACCTAAAAGCGGTGCAATAACAGAAGCTACACCCCAAAAACCAGAGTTAAGCCCAAGCATTTTAGTTCTTTTTTCTAGAGTATACATATCGGCAATAATGGTCATTGCTACCGGTTGAACAGCTCCAGAGCCAAGTCCCTGAATCACACGGAAAAGAATCAACTCAATCATGTTATGAGCTTGGCCACAGAGTGCCGAACCGATTACAAATAAGGCTATCCCGAATAAAAAAATTGGCTTTCGACCAATGCTGTCAGCTAATTTTCCATACAAAGGAGTTGAAACAGCCGTCATAAACAGAAAGATTGAAACAACCCAATTCATGATTTCTAACCCATTTAGATCAGAGACAATGGTTGGCATCGCTGTGGAAACGATTGTGCCTTCAATCGCTGTCATAAACGTTGTCATAAAAATCGCAAGTGTAACTACAGGTACATTTGTCTTTTTCACAATTACAACTCCTTCAAATTTTCTAAAATCTATTTATTTTTATTAACAAAGTCAAGTAATTCTTGAACTTTATCGGTTCTCTCCCATGGTAAATCAACGTCAGTTCGGCCAAAATGACCATAGGCAGCCGTTTGCTCATAGATTGGTCGTCTTAAATCAAGCATTTGAATGATTCCTGCAGGACGAAGGTCAAAGATTTGTCGTACAGCACTTGTCAACAATTCATCACTTACCTTACCGGTATTTGCGGTATCAATCATTACTGAAACAGGATGTGCAACCCCAATCGCATATGCAAGTTGGACTTCACAACGCTCTGCCAAACCTGCTGCAACAATATTTTTAGCAACATAACGAGCAGCGTAGCTGGCACTACGATCAACCTTTGTCGGATCCTTTCCCGAAAAGGCACCGCCTCCATGACGAGCGTAACCACCATAAGTATCAACAATAATCTTACGTCCAGTTAAACCTGAATCACCTTTTGGTCCACCTATTACAAAACGGCCAGATGGATTAATTAAAAATTTAGTGTCTTCATCAAGAAATTCAGCTGGAATTACTTTTTTAATTACTAGCTCAATCATCGCCTGGCGAATTTCTTCGTTGGATACTTGATCATCTGTTTGAGTTGAAATTACGACTGTATCAACACGTTTAGGCTTTTGATTTTCATCATATTCAACTGTTACCTGTGCTTTAGCATCAGGTCTGAGCCACGTTAATTCGCCGTCTTTACGCAATTTTGCAACTTGGCGCATTAAGCGATGAGCTAAAGAAATTGGCAATGGCATAAGTTCTGGTGTTTCATTAACTGCAAAGCCAAACATCAAGCCTTGGTCACCAGCCCCAATTTGATCAAGGTCGTCATCATCAGACTGGTTTTCACGCGTCTCAAGCGAGTGATCAACTCCCTGTGCAATGTCAGGTGATTGCTCATCAATCCCTACTAAAACAGCACAGTTATTTCCATCGAACCCAAGTTCCGGACGGTCATAACCAATTCGTAGAACTGTTTTTCTAACAATGCTCTGAATATCAACATATGCACTAGTTGATATTTCACCAAAGACATAAACAATTCCCGTATTTACCACCGTCTCACAAGCTACGTGAGCTTGTGGATCCTTGGCAATAATTGCATCCAGAATTGCGTCTGATATTTGATCAGCCACTTTATCTGGGTGCCCTTCAGAAACAGATTCTGAAGTAAATAAACGTTTTTCCATATTAGTCCCCCTATAGACGTCAGCTATTCGGTTACAAGGCATCTCCAAATATTGGATCCTCTCAGGACTTGAACCGATAAATATAATTATATTCGTTCTTTTTTTTGTAAAAAAAAGACTACCGTGTATTCGGTAGTCATCGAACGATGGAGGATACAGGGCTCGAACCTGTGACCTCCTGCTTGTAAGGCAGATGCTCTCCCAGCTGAGCTAATCCTCCAAAGTGACCCGTACGGGATTTGAACCCATGTTACCGCCGTGAAAGGGCGATGTCTTAACCACTTGACCAACGGGTCAGGTTCTGAATCAAAGTACATTCAATAGTATACTAGATAAAAAATGATTTGCAAGTAAAAAAATCAAAAAAAGTAAATTTGCTTGAAAACTCCTGCTAAAGCCTATTAGAGCAACAACAAGAATAGCTTTTACTCAATAAACACTTTAATTACAGGTAATACTAGCTGCTTTGACCAGCAACGTTTGTTATTTTACCAAAAAAGGATTAGTACTTCAAGATACTAATCCTCTTTAGTTATTTCGTTGCGTTTTGCTGCTTTAGCAAAAATTGATCATACTTTTTAATGAATGGCCAATATACAATCATTGAAAGAATGATAATAACAAATTGCCATAAAGCTGTTCGCCATCCTCCAATTAAAAATCCTGAAATAATTGGTGGCGTTGTCCACGGAACCATCACGCCAGAAAACAGTGGCAAAATTCCCCATTGCATCAGTAAGTAACTAATGATTCCAACACAAGTTGGAAAAACTACAAATGGAACTAATAAGTATAAGTTCATTACAATCGGAACGCCGAAAATAACTGGCTCATTAATATTAAAAATGTTTGGAACTAGCGACAGTTTTCCAAGTTCTTTTAGAGCAGATGACTTTGAGAAAAATGTCATGTAGATGACAAGGCCCATTACAATTCCCGCACCTGTCATACACAGATAATTATCCCAAAACTGTTGAGTAAAAATGTGTCCACCATTAGCAACTGTTAGTTTTTTCCCTGCATCCAAAATTGATTGGTTATCAGACATGTTAGACTGCAAAATTGGTGTCAGAATAGCGCCACAAATTGCTCCACCGTGAACACCACACCACCATAGTAATGACATTACGATCGTCATAATTACCACTCCGCCAAGAGAATCAGTGATTCCTTGAAGTGGCGTTTGAATTGCTGAGTAAATTATTTCCGCAAAACTAGTTTGAGCTACAAATTTGAAGATTGCACAAATTGCTCCGGCAACAACTAAAACTGCTGCAGTTGGAATTAGTGCCATAAAAGAATTTGCTACAGCTGGTGGAACTCCAGCAGGTAGTTTGATTCGCCAATCTTTTTTAACACAGTAACTATAAATAAAACCACTTAGTAAACCAACGATGATCGCACAGATCATCCCTTGACCCGCAGTCCAATTTTTTGAAATAACATTTGTAATAAGCTCTCCACCTTTAGGCTTAATTTCAGATGGCAATAGCATAATGAACGCACCGAGTGCAGCTAAACTACCTGAAAAAGGTGAATCAACTTTTTCATTTTTAATATAAGTATATGCAATACCTACTACGGCAAAAATTGCCATCAATGAAAATGAAGATTGGTATATTTGGTTAAAAACATCAGCCCAGCCACTCTTAGTAATCGCATTTGCGACTGCTGGTATTGGTATGTTTGCTAAGAGCATGAACAGCGAACCAACAATTAGAAATGGTAATACAAACATCATTCCATCTTTTAGTGCGCTAATAATCTTAGTATTGGTAAATTTCATAACCATTGGTACTAATTTATCGTTAATGAACTTTTTCATTTCTCTACCCTCACTTGATCTTTTAGACACTCACCATTAGTTTTTATAATATTTTTGTACCATTCAAATGATTGTTTACGGTAGACACCTGCAGCACCTTGCTTTACTTCATCTAAATTGACATAAATAAAGCCGTAGCGCTTTTCTATCTCACCAGTTGAAGCACTGATAATATCGATTGCTGCCCACGGGGTATAGCCAATTACATCAACGCCATCAAGTTCGATAGCTTTCAACATTTGAACAACATGGCTTTGAAGATAATTTATTCGATAATCATCATTAACAGAGCCATTTTCTAACTTGTCATAAGCACCAAAACCATTTTCGACGATAAACAATGGTTTCTGATATCGCTCATAAGCAACGTTTAAAATATATCGCAGTCCGACCGGATCAATGGCCCAACCCCAGTCACTTTTAGAAACATAAGGATTAGGCTTTTCCAAAAAGTCAGCCTGAGCATTATATTCTGCAATAGTCGACTTATAGTAACTGAAGCCTAGAAAATCGACAGTTCCTTTTTTTAAATTAGCCAAATCTTCTTGTGTGATGTCTAATTTAATATTTTTGCGTTCCCACAGTTTTTTTGTATATGAAGGATAAGTACCCCTAATCTGAACGTCACTAAAGAAGAAGCGCCTGTCCATTGCTTTAAGACTTGCAATTTGATCAAGTGGTTTACAACTTGCAGGATATAGGGGGCCTAAATGAAGCATACAGCCTATCTGAAGTCTTGAATCAACTTTCTTAGCTTCTTGAACGGCCAGAGAACTTGCTACAAACTGATAATGACTAATTTGATACATTGTCTGCTCTGGGTTCTCATCTTCCTTATATAAAACACCAGCACCAGTCCATGCATTGAATGGATTATCTGTATCAATCAGATTATTAATTTCATTGAAAGTCATCCAGTATTTTACTTTTTCGTGATAGCGCTCAAAGCAAACCTTTGCGTATCGTAAAAAGAAATCAATTATTCTACGATCACGCCATCCACCATAGTGGTCAGCCAAATAATATGGCATTTCAAAATGCGATAGCGTAACAACAGGTTGAATGCCGTATTTCAAGCATTCATCAAAAACATTGTCGTAAAATGCTAATCCTTCTTCATTTGGCTTTTCCTCGTCACCATGTGGGAAAATTCTTGACCAAGCGATACTTAGTCTGAAACATTTAAATCCCATTTCTGCAAAAAGTTTTATTTCTTCTTTGTAATGATGATAAAAATCAATTCCAAAATGATTGGGATACTCTTCATTTGGTAAAACCCCTGCTGTTATTTTCCTAGGTGTATTTACATCACCTTTAGTCATAACATCAGTTACACTAATTCCTTTACCTCCTGCGTCCCAAGCTCCTTCATATTGGTTAGCGGCTACTGCACCACCCCATAAAAAGTCTTTATTAATCAATTTTGTCTTTCCTTAATCTTCTCAACCTCATCTGAAGTCTCACTTACTTCAGAGTAATTATTGAGCATTTTCAATGACATCAACACGTCAAATAGGTATTGAATCGATGAAATATACACAATATTACTAAGTTCTAACGTGTTTTTAGTAGTCTTAATAACCATTGTTTCATCGCATAATCGACAAATAGAGCGCTTAACGGAATCGCAAACAACAACAATTTTATAGTCTTCAGCCTTCAGTTTTTTAGCAATGCCATACATATGCTCATTATTCCCAGTATGGGTCAAAATAAAGGCTAAGGGTCTGACTTTTCTATTTCGGTATACTTTCGCATGCATCAAATTCAAAGAATCATATGCTTCCGCCTCAACACCGACTTCTTGAAAATTTAAACAAAATAATTGAGCTAACGGATAATTAAGTCCATCACCATAAATTTCAATTCTATCTGCAGTTTTAAGTAAACTAGCTACTCTATTAAGTAACTCTGTGTTAAAAATATTTTTGGTATATTTCAGAGAGTTTCGATGAACGGTTTCAATTCTATCTAAAACTTCTCTTGAAGCCTCACTGCCATTAAAGCCATTGCTCTTTAGATCATCATCTAATTCAATAATCGTGGGCAGTTCAGTTGCTAATTTATATTTAAACTCAGTAAAACCGCTAACGCCTGCTTTTTGGCAAAGCCTAATTACTGTTGACGAACTCGAAAAGCTCGCTTTTGCAACTTCATGAACTGTCATTCCAAGTACTCTTTGAGGATTATTACTAATGAAATCTAGAACTTCACGCTCTTGTCCGGTTAATTTACTACTTTTAAGCATTTCGTCTAATATCATAATTTTCCTTTCGGCCGCTAAGATCAATTACTCAATCGACACCGCCATTATATCTTGTAATCGCTTTCTAATTCAATGATATCAATACTTTTGGAGTAAAGTACCAAATTGGAGCAAATTTGAGACCGTTTTTGAAAATAAATTCCAAAAGTTAAAATGTAAATTTTTAAAACAAAAAAAGAACGTCTTAACGACGTTCTCTCTTATAAGTCTGTTTCTTTTATGGAGGATACAGGGCTCGAACCTGTGACCTCCTGCTTGTAAGGCAGATGCTCTCCCAACTGAGCTAATCCTCCAGTCACTTGACTACGTTTAAAACTTTAACATAATATCCAGAACATGTCTAGCGCTTTTTTCCCACCTGCATTTTTTTGCTCTAATTTTATTTAAAATCGCTTTAGGTAAAAAAGAACTAAATAAAATATTTTAAATAACACTTGGAAAGAAAAGTAAAATAGTAAAAAAACTATTTTCAGAAATGTGTTAATAAATATAATAAATAACGTACACATTTTAATTACAGAACAAAAAGTGAAATTGCTAATTATAAAAAGGCCATTTATAGCCAAAAAAAATAAACAAATTCGGTTATTTGGTTTGCTCATTTAGTTATCAAATGCTATAATTCTTATTGAGTTGGCGTAGCATTACTAGTCAGCTTACATATATACTTTACTTTATACTTTATTACTTCATGTTAATATATTAATATATATAACATTAACTAAATAAAAATACCTCACGGTATTATTTTAGTTAATCATAAAAAGAGCTTTCATGACATTTTGTTTGAAGGCTCTTTTCTTGTTTTTGAAGGAAGCAACTCAACATGATAGAAATAGGATAACAAAGCAGCTTCAGAGCCTTATAAGCGAAATTAAACATGTTCAGCGACACATATTAAAAAGTCCGCTACTTTACTTTTACTTTACTTTTAATTTAAGGCCTATTTTAGCTTCTCACATAAAAAAACTGTCAGACAATAATCTGACAGTTTTTACTATTTAAACTACGGAGTGTGAGAGATTTGAACTCTCGATACAGGATTAACCCATATACATGATTTCCAATCATGCTCCTTAAGCCACTCGGACAACACTCCAGAATACTCCGGCTGTCAGACTCGAACTGACGACATCTTGATTAACAGTCAAGCGCTCTACCAACTGAGCTAAGCCGGAATATTAAAAAAGCACGGCAGCGTCCTACCCTCGCAGGCAGTCTCCCACCAACTACTCTCGGCGTGAAGAAGCTTAACTGCTGTGTTCGGCATGGTTACAGGTGTTTCCTTCTTGCTATTGCCACCGTACTTTTTT